>CAZSBB010000092.1:0-1563 GCA_964605235.1 uncultured Phycisphaeraceae bacterium | reverse complement strand
CCGTCGGCACCAGCAGCAGGCTGGGCCGGATGCCCAGGGGCTTGCCGTTGGGCTTGGTCTGCTGGGCGAACAGCACCTCGGCGGCGGTCAGGCCATCGACGGTCAGGGCCGTGTCAGCGCCCTCGGCGTAGTTCTTGTGCCCGGTGTGGAAGAAGGCCTTGCCATCGCTCTGGGTGGGGTTGGCGATCCACAGGCCCCACACCGCGTCAGCGATGGCCTCGGCCGCGCCCATACCGATCTGACGCGGGATGTCGGTGAACGCGCCCATGTCATCGTTGATGATCATCTGGCGGGTCAGCGCGAACATGATGCCGTGGGTGTCGGCTTTCTGGCGGAAGTTCTGCTCGCCGATCTGGCCGTGCTTCAGCTCGCCGTCGGGGCCCACCTGCTGGAACTGGAAGCTGCCGGTCATCCGGTAGCGGGTGTGCTCCTTGAAGTCGTTGACGCTGGCGATGCGGGCCACACGACGCCAGGTGTCCTCGATGTAGTTGTAGCCCTCGAGCAGCATCTTGTTGGCGATGTTGCTGAGGATGCCCGGCAGCGATGCGGTGCTGAACGCAGCCTGCAGCCAACCGGAGGCGTCGCGGCGGAAGCGCGGCAGATGCACGCCGGCGGCGAGTTCGCAGAACTCCTGGATGCCCACGCCACGCAGCTTGTCGGCGGCTTCGAGCACCGGCTCGGCGTAGATGGCCTCGATCCTCGAGTTGGGCAGGCCGCTGGCCATCATCGCCACGGCCTCGAAGACCTGGGGACTGGTGTTGCGGGGCTGCGACGAGCTTCCCGGGGCTGGCACACGCGGCCGCGAGGCGCGGAGGATGTGCAGTTCGGTACGGGTCTCGTCCCAACCCTCCTCGATGGCCTTGGCCTCGACCCCCGGATGTTTCCCACCCCCGGAAGGGTTGCAGATCCTGCGGATCGCTTCGATACGCCGAGTCTCGGCCGCCATCCGCTGTCGCATGGCCACAACAGGATCGGCGGCGTGGTCGGCGGCATCGGCCGACGCGTTGAGCGTCGCCTTGGGGCCGGGGGCGGCGGCGGCCGCCGCTTCGACAGTCGCGCTGGTCGGGGTCTCCGGCTCAGTCGCGGACTTGTCGGTGGTATCCGGGGCCTCGTGGTCCAGGGTGGTCTGGGTGTCGGACATGGTGCTGGACTCCTTATCCATGGCGGCAATGCGGGCCGAAGTAGCCGCATCCGCGCCGCTGTCGACGAACGAGATCTCTTTGAGGACGGCCTGGCGGACCACATGCAGCGGACCGTTGAAGGTTCGCCCATTCACGGTGACGGTCTGGCCGTTGGGGATGAACTCGGCGTCCACCACTGCCGCGCCGATGCTGGCCTGCCAGGGGAATCCGTTGCTGGCGCTCCTGGCCACGTCGCGGGCCCAGGACGTGTCGCGGCTGACCAGACCTTCCGCCACGACCTGACCGTTCTCAACGGTCACACGCTGGGTATGTCCCACGCCCTGGCGCGGGTTGTGATCCAGGCGGACCGGAATGTCCTGCCGGTCAATGGCCAGGCCCTCGAGGTCGACCACGACCGGATGCGGGAATCCTGCGATCCTCA
>CAZSBB010000091.1:0-1629 GCA_964605235.1 uncultured Phycisphaeraceae bacterium | reverse complement strand
AGAGGCGAAACAGCGCCCGGTAGTAGTCGGGGCTGAAGCGCCGCTCCCAGCTGGCGACGCGCTCGCGCAGCAGCCGCGAGATCAAGGCCTGCAATGCATCGGGTGCGCGGTGGTACTGGTAGCCCGTGGCCTCGTCGATCAGTGCCACTTCGCCGGTCTTGGCCAATGCCTTCAAGATGCGCTGGCAGTTGGGCACCAGGTGCTGGCGCTTGCGATGCAGGCGACCCTCCAACGCCGCGTCGATCACGCCCGAGGCGACCTCGCTGATCACCCCGGCGGGGAAAAAGGCTGTGGTCTGGCCCGAGGGCAGGCGGATGCTGCAGGCGTTTTCCTGCAAGACCTCAGCTGCACCGGGCGCGACATCGGACAGCAGCGTCTTGAGCTGACTGCCCCGGCGCGATTCGTGCAGACCGATGGCGGTGGCCAGCTGGCGCTGGACATAGCCCCGGGTGCCGTCTTCCAGCACCACGGCCTCTACTGCCAGATCACCGAAGCGCACCACGCCGTAGTGGCTGGTCGTGAGAATAGGTGTGCTCATCATCGTCACGCCCTCCCTCACTGCGCCCAGGCGGGCTTGCCGCTGGGGACGGTGGATTGAGCAGGACGTGCGGCAGCGGGCGGCGTGTAGCTCGGGGCTGCGACGGCTGCTGGTGCGCCGGAGTTGCCACCACCCGGATTGCTCTTCGGTGCAACGCCCATGACCAGGGCGTAGTCGCGGTGATCCGGCTCGATGGCCGCCTTGACGGTGTTGCGGTCCTCGCCGCGACCATCCTTCTCGATGTCGATGCGCGCGGCGAACTCCAGGCCGTCCAGATCACCGAAGCCGCTGATGCGACGGGCGGTCTGGGCCTGCGGGCTGTTGTCAGCAGGATGGACGTTGCGGGCGGAGTTGAGCGCGGCGCGGATGAAGGTCCGGCCCATGTTCCCCCAGGTCGGACCTTTGGGGCTGTGCAGGCCGACGTTCCACCAGATCTTGCGTTTGACGAACGGGCCTTCCATCACCACACCTTCGCAGGCCAGGTAGACCGCACCGGTCTCGAAGCTCTGGGTGGCCCAGCCGCCTGTCCAGCCCTGTGCCGGGTCATCAAAACCACCGGGCTTGATGGTCAGGCGCAGCTTGGCCGCCGTGTTGCGCGGGATGAGGTCGAAGGACTGCTGCTGTTCAGCGTCGTTGAAATCGTTCCAGTTGGACATGGCGGGTTACTCCTGAAATTCGTTGGCGGTCGGGAAAGCGGGACTGGTCTGCGCGGCAGGCGTAGCTGGGCGAGCTGCGGCATCGCGGCCGAGGCACTTGGCGATCAGCTTTCCGAGGTGGGGTTCTTCGATGGGGTCGAGCCGACCGCTGCGGTCCTTGCTCGGGAAGCCCCAGGTGTTGTCCGCGCCGGTGACGAAGGCTCGGTACGGGGTGCCGTCATCGGCCTTCAAGATCGCGAGCGTGATGACCTCATCGAGCACACCGGGCAGCTCGGCCGAGGTCTTGGCCCCTTCGAGCTGTAGCTGGTAGACGCGACGATTGAAGTCGTCGAGCTTCTCTTCCAGGATGCAGACGTAGATGACGTGCTTGTCGCGCACGTGCTGCAGGTGGGTGAGCGCGCCGATCATTTCGGTGCCCAAGAGGCCGTAGGCGCC
>CAZSBB010000090.1:0-1771 GCA_964605235.1 uncultured Phycisphaeraceae bacterium | reverse complement strand
CAAGGAGTGAAACGGGATGAGCGTAGGTACTTGGAACGCAACAGATGAAACCAGATGGCGGCGGGAACGGACGCGCTATGCGATTGATTCGCTCGCGGATGGAAAACAACCCCCGGCCCCCGGGGCCTTCGACCAGGAGACATGCCCATGACCCAGAGAACCTGCAAGCACTGCGGCGACCCGATCGCGCGATCCACCTGCGAGATCTGCGACCGCCAGCCCTGGAACTGCTGCGCCGACTGCCATGCGGAGATCGCGCACGGCGTCGTCCGTGACCAGAACGTCCACTTCGTCAGCGGCGGCGACGCGACGCGCGACGAGCCGTCGCCCGCGTGGGAGAACGCCGTCCGCCGCTTCGAGGATCGAGGTTGAACATGCCCAAGCCCGGAGCCAACACCATGCCTGTGATCCCCGACAACGCACCCGCGCCGTCCGACGTGGCGATGACCAACCCCAGTGACGCGTGTGTACCCGGCGAGCCGGCCCACAGCGAGTTGCCTGTCGTGCGGGTGGACGCGGCCTCTGTCGATGAGTTGGACATCCTCGATTTGAAGCACGGCACGATCCTGGTCTTCCCCGAGGGCTGGAAGCCCACCCAGCACACCACCAAGCGGCGGGGCACGAGCTACAGCGCCGCGATCCGCCGCCTTCGAAGATCAAAGCGAACACGCCCCAACCACGGAGGCCCGACATGCCTGTGACCCCTGACGACAAGATGACCGTTCCGATCGATGACCTTGTGTTCTGGACGGTGCGGACCTTCCGGCGCGTGCAGCGCTGGATGGCCATGCCGCCCGAGCAACTCGAAGACCCAGCCGTCCGGGCGGTGTTCGAGAAGGAAGACGAGTTTGTCCACGCCTACCGCACGGCGCTGACGCTCCGTGCCAACGAGCTGGTGTCCTACTGCGAGCGGCTGGGCATCACCGGCTGCACCGTGGCCACGGTGCGTGAGAACCCATTCCTGGTCGTGCTGGCCATCGACCACATCCTGCACGGAGGCAACCATGAAGATCATCAAGCGCAAGATCACTGACGTCCACCCCTACGAGAAGAACCCGCGCCTCAACGACTCGGCCGTGGATGCCGTCGCGGCGTCGCTCAAAGAGTTCGGCTGGCGGCAGCCCATCGTCGTGGACAGCGCCGGCGTCATCATCGTCGGGCACACCCGCTGGAAGGCGGCGCAGAAGCTGGGCCTCGAGGAGGTGCCCGTCCATGTGGCGACCGATCTGACCGAGGCGCAGATCAAGGCGTACCGCATCGCCGACAACCAGACCGCCACCATCGCTGAGTGGAACTACGAACTGCTGCCGCTGGAACTGGCCGACCTGCAGGCGATGAACTACGACATGAACCTGCTGGGGTTCGCGGAGCAGGAATTGGCCGACCTGCTGCACGGCGATGTCCAAGGCGGGCTGACCGATCCCGATGACATCCCCGCGCCGCCCGACGATCCGATCACGCAGCCCGGCGACCTGTGGGTGCTCGGCGACCATCGCCTGCTCTGCGGCGACAGCAGCAGCGCCGCCGATGTCGATCGCCTGCTCGGGGGCGCGACGATCCACCTGTGCAACACCGACCCCCCGTATAACGTGAAGGTTGAGCCGCGCAGCAACAACGCCATCGCGGCCGGGCTGTCATCCTTCTCCGCTGCCGGCAAAGCAACCGATGCGATTGCGGCCAGCGACGCGCGCGGCATGCACCACCAGGGCTTCGACCTCGCCCGCCACAAGACCAAGTCGAAGGCAACCCACAAGAAGATGCGGGCCAAGGA
>CAZSBB010000089.1:0-1829 GCA_964605235.1 uncultured Phycisphaeraceae bacterium | reverse complement strand
GCACCCAGCCGTGCTGTTCGAGCACCTTCCGGGGGTTGCCGCGGATGTTGAAGTCATCGCCGGGGCGGTCGGCATTGTCCGCCGACATTGACGGCATGTGCGAATCTCTGGCGGACGGTCCGCTGATGTGCGAGAGATCCGCCGTTGTCCGTCGCACCTGGGCATTGTGCGGCGGACAATCGCCGCTGTGCGAAATGTTCGCCGAGATGTCGCCTTGTGCGGCCGACGATGCGGCATTGTGGCCGACATTCGCCGAGATCGCCGCACCATGGCGAACATCCGCGCCGGGTGCCGCATACTCGTTCAGATCCCAGGCGGTCTGCAGCAGCAGATCGCGTTCGGCCTCGGTCAGGCGCGGCGGGTTGCACAGATCGCCCTGGGTGATCTCGTACCCTTCGGTCGGAGCGCATAGGAACAGCCCGCCTTCGCCCCGGGTCTCGATCAAGGTGGTGACGGCGTCACCCACCTTCCGTTGCGCCAGCTTCAGGTTGCCGCAGATGGGCACGGCGCAGCGGTAGATGACGTGCCAGCCCCCAGACGGGGTGCGTTCGACGACCAGCTGCTCGCGGAGTTCGGTGGGGATTCGCTGCCACCAGACCTCGAACAGTTCGCCGCCAGCGTCGAAGTCGATGATCTCCAGGTTGTGGGACGCCGCCCCGCAGAGAATGCAGATGGCGTCGGGTGTGCCGCTCTGGGTCACGAACCACGCGGACAACTCGGCCGGTGTGGGCTGGCGGGTCTGATACTGCTTCCAAGGTCCCACCACCGGGCGCTTCTCTGCCCGGTTGGCCGCCAGCACGCACAGGCCCGCCGACAGGTAGGCTTGGGCGGCGTCTTGGATGGAGGAGCATGCAGTCACGGGGCTGGCGATCCTTCTCAGAACGGGATGTCGTCCTCAGTCCAGGCCGGCACGACCATGTCGGCGTCATCACGCTCATCGCTGCCGTCGAGGCGCGGTGGGATCGGGCCCAGCTGGTAGTCGGTCACGCGGTCGAACTTCTCGCCGGCGACCGACCGGACGGTGATGCCCGTCACCGCCGCCAGCGCGCCGGCCTCGGCCAGATCGACCGCTTCCTGGGCCGTGGCGGGGTAGGGCTCGCGCGAGCGCATGCGCCACCACGCTTCGAACTTCCGCCGGGCGTATCCATCCGCGGGGTGTTCGGGGCAGACCCACTCGCTGCGGTAGTCGTTGAGCCCCACGCGATAGTCCACCCGCAATGTCCGGGGGTGCTCCGGCGGCGCGTCGCGCTTCTGGTGGACGCTGTAGTAGACCTCGTCGACCTCGTAGTCCGTCTCGGTCACCTCGCCAGTGAGGATGCCCGCGGTCGTAGCCTGCTGGTCGTGCTTCTGCCTCTCCGGGGGCGGGAATTCATGACCGCATTCGGGACAGGTGCCGTAGGCCGCATGGATGACCGCCTGGCACCGCGGACATTCCTTCGCCGGCCCCCCGGAAGGTTCGCCACCCCCGGAAGTTGGAGATTGGACTTGCAGCGCATCAACGGGCCCGTGGCGCAGGATGTTGCCGCCGAAATCCAGGACCAGGCAGTTCTCCTTCGACGGATGCAGCCGGAATCCCCGACCAACCATCTGGTAGTAGAGTCCCGGTGAGTTGGTCGGCCGCAGCAGGACCACGCAGTCGATGTTGGGCGCGTCGAACCCCGTGGTCAGCACGTTCACGTTGACGAGGTACTTGAGGTCGCCAGTCCTGAACCGCTCCAGCGTCTCGGCCCGGTCGTATGGCAGCGTCTCACCGCAGACGAACCCGCACTCGAATCCCATCCGCTCCAGCACGCGCTTCACATGCTCAGCGTGCTGCACGCCGGCGGCGA
>CAZSBB010000088.1:0-2106 GCA_964605235.1 uncultured Phycisphaeraceae bacterium | reverse complement strand
CGATCACACCGCTCAACCGCCAGGCCAACCAGCACGACGTACAGATCGACGTGGCGGTGCAACGCAAAGTTGACGACGCCGACCTTGCCTCTCTGGACGAACTGATGGGGCTGGTGGAGCGAATCGGGGAACTGTTCCGGCACCGCCGACTCGACGGCCTGCCCAAGGCGGTGTGGGTGAAGACGGAGAACAAGCCGGTGTACTCGACCGAGCACCTGGAGCAGTACCGGCAGTTCACCAGCGTCCTGACTATTACCTGGAGGGTTGCAGCGTGAACAACGTGGTCCTCCGCAAGATCGCGGTGACGACGGCATGGCAGCCGTTGTCGGCGAGCAAGCTGGTGGCCTCTGTGACCATCAGCACGCCGCCGACCAACGCGGGCACGGTGCTGTTCCGCACGACGTCCGAGCCGGCGCACGAAGTGCCGTGGGTGCCCGGGGAGTTCCACGACTTCAAGCGGGTGAACCTGGCCCAGATCGAAGTGAAGGGCACGGCCGACGGCGACCTCGTGAGCCTGGTGGGCGGGACATGGTGAACCATGGGCTACTACGGCGGCGGATCGACAGGCGGTGGCACCGAACCCGGGGGCCATACGCACCCGAACAAGGCGGTGCTGGACCAACTGACCAGCGCCGGCAGCGGGCAGGTGATCACCGAACTTGAGCGGCAGGCCATCGGGCGCTTCGCCGCCGGCGACGACAACGACTGGTCCGGCACGGTGCCGACGACCACAGACGAAGCGATTGCGCGACTCGCACGGGTCTTGAAGCAACACCTCGGAATCGAGATTCCCGAGTAACGAACGGAGGCAACAGTCATGGCAGACCGACAGATCCTCATCGGACAGAGCGTGGGCGGCATCATCGTCCACCAGCAGAACCAGTGGGCCCCCGGCAGTGATCGTCTGGTCGATCCGGACAGCCGGCAACTGGCGCTGACCAGCGAAGTGGTCGCCGCCGCCACCGGCATCCAGGGCGCGGTGGACACCTATGCGGAACTCCCCGACCCGGCCACGCTGGACATCGGCGCGCTCTACGTCGTGCGGCAGGACGTCGGCGCTCCCTCGGGCAACGGCCTGTACTGCGTCAACGAGTCCAACCAGTGGGCATTCCTGGACGGCCTGAACCTGCAGAATGCCGGCGAGGTCGCGTACTCCAACACCACCTCGGGCCTGAGCGCCACGACAGCGCAGGGCGCGATCGACGAACTCGCGGCGGACCTGAGCGCCCTGGGCACGCCCGCCACTCCGGGGGCTGATGACGTCACCTTCGACAATGCCGCCACTGGGCTGACCGCCACCGACGTGCAGGCAGCGATCAATGAACTGCACAGCCTGCTGCCCGGCGCGCTCATCGCTGGTGATGGTTTGTCCGTCTCCGGCTCCACCTGGAGCATCGACGTCGACGACGCCACCATCGGCTTTGCTCCGGGGGCGGTCACCGTGGCCATTGCCGGCGCGACCTCGCCCACCGAGGCCAACGGCGAGTACACCAACACCAACCTCGATTTCAATGACAAGTCGATCTGGGTCAATCCCGACAACCGCTACATCCACAGCGCCAAGATCAGCGCCCTGACCAAGCGCTGGCTGCTGACGGATTATGCTCCGGTTCCGCTCTCGGCGCGCGATTACGTCGAAGTCATCGACAACGGCGACTTCGGCTCCAACGCGACCAGCATGAATCCGGCCGGCATCTACCTGCCGCGGGGTACGCACAACGGTCAGACGCAGTACTGGGCGGGTTCCAGTTACTACATCCGTTACGACGGCACCCGCTGGTTCATGCAGGACGACGCTTTTGGCGGTGCGATGTACCAGGCGCAGACCCCCGGCCTGAACGGACTGGGCGGCACCTGGGAACTCGCTCCCAGCAGTCCGTGGGCCAACCCGCCGACCGTGCGCACCAGCGGGGCGACGTCGCTCAGCAGCGGCGCTGCCTACTGGCCCGACCGCATCTACTGGCCGGACCTTTCGGGCGTGCTGGGCAGCGCGGTGGTGATGGAGAAGATCGGCGTCCGCGCCGGGCGCTGGGTCTACGCCAAGCTCAACGGCCTGATCACCGACCAGGTGCTCGCGTGGGAGACCGACCACTGGCGGCTGCAGGA
>CAZSBB010000087.1:0-2168 GCA_964605235.1 uncultured Phycisphaeraceae bacterium | reverse complement strand
ACAACGTCATCCTCCGCAAGCTGGTGCTTACCGATGACTGGCAGCCGCTGTCGGCGTCCAGCCTGGTCGGCACCGTGACGATCAGCACGCCGCCGACCAATGCGGCCACCACGCTGTTCCGCACCAGGGGCGAACCGGCGCATGAGGTGCCGTGGGTGCCGGGCGAATACCACGAACTGCGGAGTGTGGACCTGTCGCTCATCGAGGCCAAAGGCAATCCCGGCGATCTGGTCACGCTCATGGGTGGGACATGGTGAGGGATGGGCTACTACGGCAGCGGAAGCAGCGGCACGACACATACCCACCCCAACAAGGCGGTGCTGGACCAGATCACCGGCTCCGGAAGTGGGCAGGTCATCACCGACGAGGAACGACAGGCCATCGCGGCCTTCACAGCGGGTGTGGATGACGACTGGGCCGGCAGTGTGCCGGCCACCAAGGACGAAGCGATCGCGCGACTGGCGCGTGTGTTGAAGCAGCATCTCGGGGCACCGATCCCCGAGCTTTGAATAAGGAGGTCTTTGAGTCATGGCAGACCGACAGATTCTCATCGGGCAGAGCGTGGGCGGCATCATCGTCCACCAGCAGAGCCAGTGGGCCCCCGGCAGTGACCGCCTGGTCGACCCGGACAACCGGGTGCTGGCGCTGACCAGCGAAGTCACCGCCGCCGCCACGGGCATCCAGGGCGCGGTGGACACCTACGCCCAGCTCCCGGACCCCGCCACGCTGGAGATAGGAGCGCTGTACGTCGTGCGGCAGGACGCCGGCGCTCCCTCCGGCAACGGCCTGTATCGCGTCAACGAGTCCCAGCAGTGGGCCTTTCTGGATGGCCTGAACCTCCAGAACGCCGCCGAGGTCGCCTACACCAACACCACGTCCGGCCTGACCGCCACCACCACCCAGGCTGCCATCGACGAACTGGCGGCCGACCTCAGCGCCCTGGAATCCCCACCGGTCCCTGGGGCCGACGCCATCACGTTCGACAACACCGCCAGCGGGATGACCGCCACGGATGTGCAGGCGGCGATTGACGAGCTGCAGAGCCAGGTCGCCGCCGTGACCACTACCGAGATCATCGCCGGCGACGGGCTGACGGTGGCGGGTTCGACCTGGAGCGTCAGCGTCGATGACCAGACCATCGGCTTCGGAACCGGCAACGCAACCACTGTGACCATCAGCGGCGCGACCTACCCGCCCAACGTCAACGGGGACTACACCCGGACCGGGCAGGTTTACAACGGCCATCCCGTCTGGTCCAACGGAACCCGGTTCCTCTACAGCGCCCGGGTGTCCGACAGCCTTCAGTTCTGGCTGATTGACGCCACTGCTCCCAAGGCCCTGTCCGATCGCCCCTACGTCGAGTTCATCGACAACGGCGACTTCGGGTCCGACCAGACCAGCTTCAACCCCACGGGCATCTACTTCCAGCGCGGGTCGTTCAACGGTCAGCCCCAGTACTGGGCCGGCTCCAGCTACTACATCCGTTATGACGGAACCCGCTGGATCATGCAGGACGACGGATTCGGAGGCCCGATCTACCAGGCCCAGACCACCGGGGTGGATGGCCTGGGCGGCGCGTGGGAACTGGCACCCGGCAGCCCGTGGGCTCATGCCCCGACCGTGCGGACCAGCGGTGCGACCACGCTCAGCGCCGCCGCCGCCTACTGGCCGGACTACATCTACTGGCCCGACCAGTCGGGTGTCGCCGGTGGGGCGATGGTGATGGAGAAGATCGGCGTGCGGGCCAGCGGCACGTGGGTCTACTCCAAGCGTTTCGGCACGATCACGGACCAGGTGCTGGCCTGGGAGGGCAGCCGCTGGCGATTGCAGGACCCGCTGGCGGGTGGCGCGGAGTGGGCCAGTTCCGACGACACGGTGACGGCCGACCACGCGCCGACCAGCCTGTTCTACACCGACGCCGGAGCCCAGTCGTGCGGCCAGGTGGTGATCGAGTCGATCTTCCGCCACAACTCCGCGACCGATCTGGACTACCCGACCCAGGACACCGTCTTCGGCCCCGGCCCGACCGGCGGCGGCGAAGGCACGGTCACCGTCACGGCCATCGGGACTTCGCCCGGCCCGCTGGAACTGAAGCCCTATGTGGACGGCTCCAGCAACGGCCAGGGCGGCAGCGCCTGGGCGACCGCAGCCCCCGGAAGCCTGAAGGC
>CAZSBB010000086.1:0-3896 GCA_964605235.1 uncultured Phycisphaeraceae bacterium | reverse complement strand
CCAACTACTTCCGCTCCTGCGGGTACGGCCAGAAATGATGCGAAGTGCTCTAGCCGTACGCGCCCTTGGGGTGTTTGCCCAGCACGCGCAGCAGGGTTTCATCCGCGCCTTGCAGCACGTAGTCGGGCATGTGGTAGTTGAGGAAGGGGAAGAAGCGCTGGGCGACGAAGCGCATGCCGTGGGCGTACTGCAGCAGGTAGCGGGTGCGGTCGGACGAGTTGGGGGCGCCGCGATGCCAGACCTGCGGATGCTGCAGGTACATCTCGCCTTTGCGCGCCAGCACGGTGACGGGGCCCCGGCCTGCAAAGCTTGGTTCCTTGAGGTCGTTGGGTTGCCTTCCCGAGTAGTGGCTGCCGGGCACGTATTGCAGCGCGCCGTGTTCGACGGTTTCGATGTCGGTCAGCGCGATCTGCACATTGACCAGAAAGTTGGGTATCTGCATCCGCGCATCATGGCGCGGGATGTCGTCCGGCAGCGGCATCCAGATGAAGTCATCGACGTGAAAGCGATCGATCGCCTGCCCCGGCGCGTTGCGCACCATGTTGTTGGCGATCAGATGACAGTTGTCGCCCAGCAGTTGGTCGAGCAGGCTGCGCATCGGCTCGCGCAGCAGCAGGTCGCGGAAGGCGCGATCATGCTCGAACAGCCGCACGGCGACGAAGGTGCCGTACAGCATGTGACGCTCGGCGGCCGTGGGGTCGGCAAAGAGGCGATCCACCCGGCGGCACAGGTCGTCGGCTTCGTCGGCGGTCAGCACCGGGCCGACTTTCACACAGCCCTCCTGGTTGTACTGCTGCAATATCTGCTTGGCGTGTTCCGGGGCGAGGGCGACGCCCGGTTGGACATCGCTGACGGGGGCGGTGGCGATCATGGCGGGTTTCCTTGGAAAAGGTTGGCTGCCATGCTAGGCGGGCGTTGGGGGCAGGGGGAGGGGAGAATGTCGCAGTAAGGTGGATTATCATCTCATTCCATGAAGCGTCCCCCGCTCCGGCCGCTGGAGATCGTGACCCGTCAGCACACCTTCGCCAAAGGTGCTGCCGCAAAGGGCACGTTGCCGGTGCATGTGCTGGGGCTGACCCGGCGGGGGCGGGTGCGCTATCGGTCGGGTGAGCAACAGATGGAAGCGGGCGCGGGGGCGGTGACGCTGGTGTCGCCCCATGCGCCGCAGCATTGGGAAGTGGTCCAGGCGCCGTGGGACGTGGTGTACTGCACGTTCCAGGCGCCGGGCGATTGGGTGGAGTTGTTGCGGTATCCGCGCCAGATGCCCGGCCACGCGCTGCTGGAACCGGGGCGAAGGTGGCAGCGGCCGATTCGTCAGTGTCTGGAGGAGATGGTGCGGGTGTGCGAGCTGGCGCTGACGCACCGCGCGGAATTGCAGTACGCGCTGCTGCAACAGGCGTTGTGGTGGTGTCGCACCGCCTTGGAGGAGGCGGGGCCGCAGCCGCTGGATGACCGGGTGCGGCTGGCGATAGAGCACATGACGCAGCAGATGGCGACGCCGCTCCAGTTGCCGGCGGTGGCCAGCCGGGTGGGTTTGTCGCGGGCACGCTTTGCGGGGGTGTTCCGCCAGCAGGTGGGGCAGGCGCCGATGGCGTGGCTGGAGACGCAGCGACTGGCGCGGGCGGCCCAGCTTTTGCGGATGACCCAGGAGCCGGTGGCGGTGGTGGCGGAGGCGGTGGGGTTTGAGGATTCGCGCTACTTCGCCCGGCGTTTCAAGCAGGCGACGGGACAATCACCACGGGGCTACCGCCGCAGCCAGCAGGCAAGTCGCGGGTAAAACCAAACCGCGCCGCGAGCACGCGAAAACGCTGTGCCCGCAAGCATCCTCATCCCCGCTCTTATCCGGGTTCATCCGTGGCAAAAAAACCACGCCACCGCTTTCACACCGCGCCCGCTTTCGCCAATGGCGCCAGCCAGCGTTCGCTGATTTCATACGGCGGCACCTGCGGGTTGGCGTGACGGATGGCGGCGGCGACCAGGCCCATGAACATCGGCTGGGGATGCAGCGGCCGGCTGGTCAGCTCGGGGTGGAACTGAGCGCCGATGAAGTACGGGTGCACGCTGGTGGGCAGCTCGAGGATCTGCATGATCGGCTGGGTGGGGTGCCGGCCGGAGAAAATCAGCCCGTGGCTTTCGAGCGTTTCAATGTAACGGGGATCGACTTCATAGCGGTGGCGGAAGCGTTCCCGCACTTTCGCAGCTCCATCGAACAGGAACGACGCGAGGGTGTCGGGCTTGATCTGCACATCCTTGCCGCCCAGCCGCATGTTGCCGCCTAAGCCTTCGATTTTCTTCTGCTCGGGCAGCACATCGATGACCGGGTTCGGGGTGTCGGGGTTGAATTCGGTGCTGGCGGCCTCGCTGAGATTGCACACATGGCGAGCGTACTCGATGACCGCCATCTGGAAGCCCAGGCAGATGCCCAGGTACGGCAGGGCGTTCTCCCGGCAATACTGCACGCAGGCGATTTTGCCTTCCGTGCCGCGGAAGCCGAAGCCGCCGGGCACGATCACGCCGTCCACGGATTCGAGCACTTCCGCCACGCGGTGGGGGTCGATCTGGGTGGTGTCGATCCACTGCACGTCGAGTTCGACATTAAGCTGGGCGCCGCAGTGTTCGAGGGCTTTGTCGATGGAGGCGTAGGCGTCGCGGATTTTGGCGTACTTGCCGGTGATGCCGATGCGGGCTTTGAACTTGCGTTTGCGGTCCAGCCGATCGACGAACCCCTGCCATTTGTGCCGCGCCTGGTCCTCGTTGCGCTGGTTGACGCGATCGTGCATCTGCAGGATGGAGAGCACTTCGCGGTCCAGCCCGGCTTCGCGCATGGCTTCGGGAATGGTGTAGATCGACGCGCGGTCGTGCATGGAAAACACCCGGCGAATCGGCACGTTGCTGAACATGGCGATTTTTTCCAGTGCCGAGGCCTGCACCTCATTGTGGGCCCGCACCGCGACAAGCTGCGGCTGAATGCCCGCTTCCATGAGCTTCTTCAAGCCCAGCTGCGCCGCTTTGGACTTCTGCTCGCCCAGGGCGTGGGGTTCGATGACATAGGTCAGCGCCACGAAACAGGTGCTGTCGTCGCCTTCCTCGAACGCCAGCTCGCGCAGGGCTTCGATGTAGAAGCCGTTTTCGTAGTCGCCGACGGTCCCGCCGACTTCGACGAACACCACGTCGGCCTTCTGCTTCATCGCCAGTTCGCGCAGGCGGTACTTCACCTCGCCGGTGACGTGGGGAATCATCTGCACATCCCGGCCGAGGTAGCCGCCGCTGCGTTCTTTGTTGATGACCTTGCGGAAGATCTGCCCGGAGGTCACGAAGTTGTCGCCGGTGAGGTTCTGGTCGAGCATGCGCTCGTAGGTGCCCAGGTCCATGTCGGTTTCCATGCCGTCGTCGAGCACGAACACTTCGCCATGGCGGTAGGGATTGAGCGTGCCCGAGTCGGCGTTGAGGTAGCCCTCCATCTTGATCGGGGCGATCCGCAAGCCCTTGTCCTTGAGCAGCTTCGCCAGGGAACTGGAAAAGATGCCTTTACCCAGCCCGGACATGACGGTGCCCAGCACGGCGACATACTTGTGTCGGCCGCGCTGATAGCCCGGGGGGGTGGGGTTGAAAAACTCGGATTCGTGCGATTGATGGCCGGTTTCCGCCAGCAGATCAAGGGTGCGCTGCTCGGTGGAGGCGTCGGAGGAGGGGAGGTCTGCGGAGTGGTTATCTTTGGTGGGCATGTCCTACCGTACCGCGCCCAAGCCGGGAATTCAATTGGGCTTAACCGTGAGCCGGCGGGCCCCCCGCTCGTCGCCTGACGCCGCGGACGGCGGGCTAAACCGCCGGGGGGAGGCGCATTGTTGGGACTGGGGTAGAACTGTCCCCTTCGGACCGAAGTAGAAATGTCCCCT
>CAZSBB010000085.1:0-3990 GCA_964605235.1 uncultured Phycisphaeraceae bacterium | reverse complement strand
AAAATGCTGGATGCCCAGCCGCGGCCGACGTTACCCAAAGTCATGCAAAGCCTGGCGATCGGGCAGGGGCGCACCGAGCTGATCGAGCAGCCGATGCCGCGCCCGCGCGGGCAGGAGGTGGTGATTCGCATCCACACCGCGTTGATCTGCGGGAGCAATGTCGGGCCCTTCCGGGGTGAGAAGATGTCGCTGGTCGGCGGGCATGAAGGCGCGGGGGAAGTGGTGGCGGCAGCGCAGCCGACGCGGCTGAAGGTGGGCGATCGCGTGGGACTCTCGCCGCTGAATGCCTGTGGCGTTTGCGACTACTGTCGGCGGGGCGAGACCATCCTGTGCCGACATCGCCCCAGCTATCTCGGTTGCTTCAGTCAGTACACGCGGGTGCATGAGTCGGTGTGTACGTTGCTGCCTGATGGGGTGAGCTATGAGCATGGCGCGCTGCTGGGTTGTGCGCTCGGGCCGGCGTATGGCGCGCTCAGGACGATGGGCGTGCGGGCGTTCGACACGCTGGTGGTGACGGGGCTGGGGCCGGTGGGTTTGGGGGCGACGGCATTGGCGGGCTTCATGGGCGTGCGGGTGCTGGGGGTGGAGATGGACGCCTGGCGTCGGGAGCGGGCGCTGGCGCTGGGGGCGGCAGAAGTTTTTGATCCCCGTGATGCCCAGGCAGTGGCGCGGCTGAAGGCGGCGCTCCCGAGTCATGGTGTAAAGTTCGGCATCGACTGTTCGGGCGCCCCGGCGGCGCAGCGGATGCTCATCGACCTGGCGGCTCCGCTGGCGCAGCTGGCGTGGGTGGGGGAGAACAAGCAGCCGTTGCCGGTGACCCCGTCGGACGATTTCATCCGCAAGCATCTGACCGTGACCGGCGTGTGGCACATGAATGTGCTGGACCATGACGATTTATTGAACTTTATTCAGCGGGCCCCGCATCTGGCGGATCTGCTGCTGACCCATCGCTATCCCTTGCACGAGGCGCAGGCGGCGTTCGCCACGTTCTGCGGCCGGCAGGCGGTGAAGGTGGCCTTGCAGCCACGACACAATCTGTAAACCGTTATTATAATTAATTTTAATTACCAATCCGCCTGGCTTGCCCTGGGGGGGTCGAGGGCTGCGCCAAAGGTTCATCGCTTCAGGTGAACTCCCGTGCCTGTTTGACCGATGCACCAGCAGGCGGTGTCAACCGTCGCGTTCCCGAACCCCCCGCGTAATATCTTGCTGACTACCCTTGACAGGGGAACCCGGATTATGCATAATTGGGTGTAGTGGGTTGAGACACTCCGCGATTGCCTACCTGTTCGACTTGGCGTCCCAAATAAATCAACGCCCTTATATCTTTCCGGTTGTTCGGACGCCAAGGCCGATCACGAGTGTCACCCCTGACGACTTTTCCGGGCTTTCGGGGAACGTTCAGGTTCTGCCCCAAGGGGCTAACCGGAACGGGTGACAGCGGGCGCTGGCGACAGCGTTCGCACCAGTCGGGTTCTGGTTCCTGACCAGGCCCCGCAACGTGCGGTCAAGAGGCGAATGGTTCGCCTCTGTCAGGTTTGCGGCGGTTCCGAGCAACGGGAAGGAGAACTTGCCCTCACGACAGGCTGCTGCGACGACCGGGTGTTTTGCCTGGTGCGTCAACTTCCTTATCAGGATCCCTGTCATCGTTCCTACCTTTGTTTCAGACGTGTGCACGTCTGAAGCGGCAGCCAGTTCAACAGCGCAAGTCATCCCCCTCGCCATGCGGAGCACGCCTCGTACAGAACCTTTGGTCAGGTTCTAACTTAGGAGTCTCTGGAATGCAGAAGCGTGCTTTCACCCTCATCGAACTGCTGGTTGTTATCTCGATCATCGCCCTGCTGATCGGCATCCTGTTGCCGGCTTTGGGCGCTGCTCGTCGTACCGCCCGCCAAATGCAGAACAGCACCCAGGTCCGCGGCATCCACAGCGGTCTGGTCCTGTTCGCCCAAGGCAACGGCACCTACTACCCTGGCATCAACACCAGCGGTACGGTCACCGACGGCACCGTTCACTTCCGTTTTCAGGAACTGCTCGACGACAACTACTTCACCGGTGAATACATCATCAGCCCCTCGGAAACCAAGACCGAGTGGACCACCGGCAGCGTCTCCTCCGCCAACTACAGCTACTCCATGCTGACCCTGCAAGACGTTGGCCAGCGGCGCAATGAATGGCGCGAAACCAGCAACAGCGAAGCCGTCGTCGTCAGCGACCGTTCGATCGCCAACGGCACCGGCCTCAAGTCCGTCCACACCAACCCCTCCGCCACCAACCAGACCGAATGGCGCGGCAGCGTGGGTTGGAACGACAACCACGTGACCTTCGAAGCTGACTACACTGTCGACGTCAAGAACGGCTCGTCGTCCATCACCAACGACAACCTGTTCGGCACCAACAACGACAGCAACGACGCCGGCAGCAACGACGCCCTGATGATCTACAGCGGCTCCAACGTGGTCATTGACAACGGCTAATCCGCTGCGACAAATATCCTGCCGGCAGATTCAACTCTGCTTGCGGATCACGCTGATCGAAACCGGTCGCCTGCAAGGGCGACCGGTTTCTTTTTGGCCTCACCCGGTATCATGCACCCCAATGGCGCCCAGCAGGCGCTGCCAACCCGTCCCCATGACCCGCTGTTGCCGCGCTGGCATTCCGAACCTGGCCCGCACCCCGCGCCCCGCAGCGGGAGCTGCGCTGTTGAGCGCCCTGGTCGTGCTGGCGTACCTGCCGGTCTGGAACTGCGCCTACGTCTGGGATGACGATCTCCACCTGCTCAACAACCTCGTGTTGAAGCCCGGGGGACTCTGGCGCACCTGGTTCAGCACGGACCAGTTCATGTATTACCCGATCACCTGGACCAGCTACTGGCTCGAACACCAGCTCTGGGGATTTCATCCGCGCGGCTACCATCTGGTCAATGTGCTGCTGCATGCCGTCAACACTTGTCTGGTCTGGCGCGTCCTGCAACGCCTGCGCGTACCCGGCGCGTTTGTGGCGGCGCTGCTTTTTGGCGTCCATCCGGTGAATGTGGAAAGCGTGGCGTGGATCACCCAGCGGAAGAATCTGCTGTCCATGCTGTTTTTCCTGATCGCCCTGGACCAATGGCTCCGCGGCGATCGGCAACGCCGCTGGCGTCCGATCGCCTGTGCCACCGCGGCGTTTCTGGCGGCGATGCTCAGCAAGGGCGCCGCGGTGATCCTCGCCCCCGCCGCGCTGCTCCTGAGTTGGCATGTTTGGGGCCGGCTGCGCGGGCGCAGCCTGCGCTATGGCGTGCCGCTGCTGGTGGTGGCCGGCCTGATGAGCATTTCCGAGACCTGGTTCAGCACCCACAACGTCGTCGCCGGCGATATCGTGCGGCAGGATTCCCCGCTGGCGCGGATCGCGGGCATTGGGTGGATCACCTGGTTTTACTGGATCAAAGCCTGCTGGCCGGTGGAGCTGTGTTTTGTGTATCCCCGCTGGGTGATTGATCCCGCCCGCTGGTGGACGCATGTTCCCAATGCGCTGCTGGCGGGCGCCCTGCTGGGCGCCTGGGCGTGGCGGCAGCGGCTGGGACGCGGCTGGTTCACCGCGCTGGCGTACTTTGCGGGCGCGGTGTTTCCGGCAGCGGGGTTCGTGCATTTTTACTACCTGCGCTATTCCTTCGTAGCAGATCATTACCAGTACCTGGCGCTCCCGGCGGTTCCCGCCCTGCTGGTGGGCCTGCTGATGAATGCCACCCGTCGTCGCGGCCGGGCAGCCGTGACGCTGGTGGTTGCGGCCCTGCTGGCGCTGGCGGCAGTGCTGGCGAGCATGACCTGGCGGCAGATCGGCAGCTATCGCAACGTGCTGGTGCTCTATGAACAGACCTTGTGCTGCAATCCCAACGCCTGGCTGGCGCAGAACAACCTGGCGACGTTGCACCAAACCTGGGGCCAACCGGAGCAGGCGTTGCCGCTGCTGCATCAGGCGCTCGAACAACGCCGCAGCGATCTGGCGGTCCAT
>CAZSBB010000084.1:0-4925 GCA_964605235.1 uncultured Phycisphaeraceae bacterium | reverse complement strand
GGCACGTATTGCAGGCGGGCGTCGGTGCGCGCCAGTTCCAGCAGTTCGTGGCGATACGCCAGGTCCGCCTGCGTGCGCGCCTGATGCAGCAACACGCAGCGGCGCCACGGCGGGTTGCCGGCGTGATGCTGCCACATGCTGACGAAGGGCGCCAGGCCGGTGCCGCTGGCGATCATCAACACCAGTCGCTGCGGCGCGACCGGCGCGAGCGTGAACGTGCCCTTGGGCTGCGTGCTCATCCACACCCGCCCGCCCACCGGCACCTCCCACAAGCGCGGCGTGAGCTTGCCCCCTTCCACCCGCGCCAGCAGAAACGCCACCGTCGCGCCGCCGTCGGGCGCGGCGATGATCGTGTACGCCCGTCGGGTCAGCCGTGGCCCCAACCCACGCCGCGCGCGGGGACTGTTCACGTCGGCCGGCGTCGGCAACGCGGGCAAGCCCAGTTCCAGAAATTGCCCTGGGGTGAAGGGTTCAATCCGGCCGGCATCCGGCTGCACGCGCAACCGCGCCAGGCACGGGTGCAACAGCTCCCGCGCCACCAGCGTGGCATTGCAGGGATCGGCAGGATTGGGTTGGTTCAACTGCCTGCCCACCTTGCGAACACCATCCGCATCGCCTCGCGCATCCGCTGGGCTTCTTCGCATTGCCGGCGCAGCTTGCGGTAGTCGTCAAAACGGATCGCCCGCAGCGTCTTGCCCTGCGCGGTGCGGAACGCATGCACGCGGATCGAGCTGGCGCGCAGCGTCCGCGCCACGGCTGCGGCGTCCATCTTCATCAGCCGAGGCAACATCTCCAGCGGCACCGGTTGGCCCAGCTCCTGATGCCATTGGTACAAGCTCATGCGCCTGGTGCGCGGCTGGGGTTTGCGCTGCATCCACAACATGCGGGAAATGCCTTTTTCCGGTTCCAAACACCTTGGGACGTTGTAACCTATGTCGGCCAGTCGCCCCCTGCCGCATTGGATTTGTTTCCCCCGCCGCCGGCGCGCGGCGCCATGGAGCTTGCTGATGAACTGCTTTCGTTCCCCGTTGTCGCTCCGCATTGCCGTCGGCCTGCTGCTGCTGGGATTGCTGCCCCTGCTGGGCGGTTGCAGCGCCTTCGACAGCCGCTGGCGCAAGACCACGCAGGACGCCACCCCGCGCGACGCCTTGCAGGGCGCCTGGCAAGGCACCTGGACCAGCCACAAAACCGGCCACACCGGGCGGCTGCGGGCGCTGGTCGAGCGGGTCAGCAAAGACAGCTACCTCATCGCCTATCAGGCGGTTTACGGCGGAGCGCTCAAGTTCGAATATGAAACGCGGGTGCAGGTCAGCGAACTGGGCCCGGCCCATGTGCGCTTCACCGGCACGGCGGACCTGGGCGAAATGGCGGGCGGCGTCTATCAGTACGACGGCACCGCCGACAGCAGGCAATTCCAAAGCACCTATGAGTCCAAAGGCGATCACGGCGTGTTCGAAATGACCCGCCCCGGCGGCCCGCCGGTCTGGTGAACACGGTGGGTGCGCCCGGCCGCTGACCACGGCGTGATCAACCCACAAAAACACACACCGCCTTTGCAGAACGGTGTGTGGCTCCCGGAAATGCGGGTGCTGGGCGGCTGCGGCTGACGCGGGCTACGTCAGGAGATGACGTCCCACCAGCCTTCGTCGTACCACGGGGCGTCGGGGAAGTCCGGCATGGAGCCGCAGGATTCGCTGACGAGCGCTTCGGCGGCAGCGGCGGCGGCGCGGGCGTTGTCGGCGGCGGCGGTGGCGGCTTCCGTGGCGGCCTGCTTGGCGGCGGCGAGCGCCGCTTCGCTATTGGGTTGGTTGGGATCGAGCATCTGATCGAGCTGCGCCTGTTGGCGGCGCAGCGTCACCTTGTTCGACAGTTGCTCCATTTCGTAACCGAGGATCTGCGCCTGGCGGGAAATGTTCATCGCCTGGCGGGCTTCCTGCTTGGCTTCATCGCTGTATTTGTGGGCGCTCGCCTGGTCGCTCAGTTGCTGCGTCTGGGCGGCGATCTCGGCGGTGCGGGCAGCGGCGGCCTGGGCGGCGGCGACCTCCTCGGGGGTCGCCAGCGAGTTGTTCGCCAGACTGTCGGCGACGTTCCTGGCGGTCTGGGCGGCGTACTGCGCCACCGCATTGGCGGCGCTGGCGTTCATGTCGGCGGAGTAGGTGAACCCCTCCTCCCGGGAATAGGGCAAGGTCATCCGGCCATAGATCGGGTCGTGGTCCTGTCCCGCCGACTGCACCGCCAGACTGCGGTTGGTCGACGCCTGGTCGTATGCCGCCTGCGTCTGCGCCATGCTTTGTTCGAGCTGCCGGCGAGCGTCGGTCGCGGTGGCGAGTTCTTTGGTGAGGTTCCTGAGGTTCTCGCGCGCCGTGCCGACGGCATTGGCGGCATCCTTGGCGTTCTGGCTGGCTTGGCGCAGCGCCTGGGCGCGGGCGGGGTCGCTGGTGTTGGCGGCACACTGCTCGGCGGCGGTGGAAGCTGCGACGGCTTCCTGGCGTGCTTCGCCCAGCACCCGGTCATTGTGCGCCTGCTGATTGGCGATGCAGCCGGGGAGCGTGAAAGCGAGCAGCAAGCCCAGCGAGGCGGGCAAGACCCGATGACGTAACAGACGACCACGCATGGCGATGATCCTTCCGGGGGGAGCGCGGCGGCTCCGGTTCAGAACTTGTAGGTGATGCCCAGGCCGTAGGTGTTGCGGCTGCCGTCGAAGATCGCCTGATTCGAATCCCAGCGGCTGTGGGAGTAGAAGGCGTCAATGGACACGGCGCGGGTGACGACCCAGACGATGGTCAGGCGGTAATCCTGGGTGTCGGTGTGGGTTCGCCCTGGCGGCACCACGCCGAAAGCCAGGAAGCTGTTGTAATTCTCAAAACCAAAGGCCGCGTCAAACTTACCCCACAGCGGGCCAACCAAGTGGCTCTTGACCCCCACCGAAATGGTGTGGCCTGTGGAATCATAATTGTCGCCGTCGGCTTCGTTGTCGGTGAACTGGTAACCCAGCGTGACCGCCCGGCGATTGCGATCAAACCAGTACACGCCGCTGACGCCCACGGTTTGCCGCAGGCTGTCGCGCGAAAATGAACTGGGAACAAAGAAGTCTTCATTGTTGTAACCGTGGAACCCCAGCTTGTAGTACGTGTCGATGAACAGGCTCGGCAGCACCTCGACATTCAAATCCCAACTGAGGATGTGGTTGGCACTGAAGGCTTCCTGCTCCAGCCAGTCGTGGCGGAAGTCATAGCTCATCCCGACCGAGGCGTCCCGGCCGAACATTTCAAACTTGTAGCGGCCGTACAGCGTGGGCGCGATGGCGGTGGTGAGATAATCGTTGGGGCTGGAGTGGGAAAAGGGGGTCGCGCCGGCGTTGCTGTCGGTGTAGCCCTGGATGTCGAAGCGCACGCGCAGGCCGATCTCGGCATCACTGCTCTGGAAAAAGCGATACGCGCCATTGACCGTCATTCCCAGACCGGGGCTGGAACGATCACCGGCAAAAAAAATGGTGCCATCGGGGATGGTCTGCACGTTGTCGTTGTAGATGAAGAACAGCCGGACGGACAAATCCCACGGTCGGGGCTGAACCTGGCCCGGTTGCGGCTGATAGCCCAGCGATGTGCCCGCCGGCGGCATGGTTTGCGCCGCCGCCGAACTGACCAGCAGCGCCAGGCACACGATCCACCCACATTGACGGGCCATGACGGCTCCTTTACGCACGCACCATAAGCAGCTCGATATTGCCCGGACCGAGCCGGAACGGACAGAATGGCATTCCGGCATCACCGGGTCAATGGTCTTTTCAGGGGCAACTTTTTTTCGAGCAAGGTAGGGTTATCCCCAATGGCGGGTAGGGACGGGCATACATAGGATCGGAATATCCCGATGAGGTTTGGGGGCTGGGCACGTCGGTCGTCCACCGGTTGGCCGCAGTTGAAGGAACCCCGTCTTGCCGCGCGCCGATCATCCGAGCCTGCGTGAGCTTCGCGCCGTCGCCGAGTTGCTCGACCATTGCCGCCAGGTGGGCGCCGACCCGGACGCCTGGCGCCGGCGACTGGCGCAGGGAGTGCTTGATCTGGTCGGCGGGCGGGTCTGCCTGACCGGGGAAATCGAGCACGCCTGGGACGAAAACAGCCGCGGCCTGCAACTGGTCGAAGTCGGCTGGGAATCCGCCGACCAGCGCCAGTCCTTCCACGCCTATCTGCTCAAAGGCGGCTACCTCGCGGACCCAACCAATCGACTGCTCCAGCCGCTGCGGGCGCCGGTGGTCTGCGTCAGCCGCTATCAGCTCATGACCCGCCGCCAGTGGCACGCCCAGCCGATTTTCCGCGACCACTACGCCATCAGCGGCCTGGAAGACTCCCTGCTCTGCCTGACCGACCTGCCCAACGACCGCACCAGCATCATCGCCCTGCATGGCCAGCTCGGAGCGCCCCCGTTCAACACACGCCAACGCCGCCTGCTGCGCTACCTGGCGCTGCGCCTCCAGCCGCTCATCGGCAGCGCACTCGCCGACGCTCTGGACCCGGTCAACCGCCTGACCCTGCGCCAGCGTGAAACCCTGCGCCTGCTCCTGCAAGGCCACAGCGAACGCGATGCCGCGACCGCCCTGGGCGTCAGCCATGGCACGCTGCACAAGTACGTCACCCAACTGCTGCGTCACTTCGCAGTCAACAGCCGCGCCCAGCTCCAGGCGCGCTTCATCGGCCGGGGCGAGCTGGCGGAACCCGCTCAAGACCTGGTGAAAGCCTTCGCCACCCGGCGGTATCGCGTGGGTAAGCCGCTGGGGTGAGGCGGGGCGGAGGGGGGCGGTTAGCGGTTCGTTCCGGTTGGGGGGGGCGGCGTCCCCGGGCAGAGCCCGGGGCTAAAGGGGGGGATAGATTTCCGTTAGCCCCCGGGTCTGCCGGGGGACGGTGGGGGAGGCGGGGGGGGTGGCGGGG
>CAZSBB010000083.1:0-4947 GCA_964605235.1 uncultured Phycisphaeraceae bacterium | reverse complement strand
GAGGGGACATTTCTACTTCGGTCCGAAGGGGACAGTTCTACCCCAGTCCCAACACTTCACCACCCGCAGGTTTGACCATCCCGCCACGCACCACTAGATTGTCTGGCTCGACATATTTCCCCCCGTCGGCAGCCCCGACGCATCAGGAGCAGCGGATCATGGCGATCAAAACCCTGTACGACAAAGACGGCTCGATCAACGCCCTGCAAGGCAAAACCGTGGCGGTCATCGGCTACGGCAGCCAGGGCCACGCCCACGCCCAGAACCTGCGCGATTCGGGCGTCAAGGTCATCGTCGCCAACCGCAAGGATTCCGCCAACGGCAAGCTCGCCGCCGAGCATGGCTTTGAGCCGCTGCCCGTCGCCGAAGCCGTCAAGCAGGCGGATGTCATCATCATGACCCTGCCCGACGAAGTGCAGCCCGAGGTCTACAGCCAGCACATCGCCCCCAACCTGCGCCCCGGCATGGCGCTGGGCGCGACCCATGGCTTCAACGTGCATTTCAAAACCATCGTCCCGCCCAAGGATGTGGACGTCATTATGGTCGCCCCCAAGGGCCCCGGCCACACCGTCCGCAGCGAGTTTGAACGCGGCGGCGGCGTGCCCTGCCTGCTGGCGGTGCATCAGGACGCCACCGGCAAAGCCTTCGATATCGCCATGGCGTGGGCCATCGGCGTTGGCGGCGGCCGCAGCGGCGTGCTCAAGACCAACTTCAAGGATGAGTGCGAAACCGACCTCTTCGGCGAACAGGCGGTGTTGTGCGGCGGCCTGAGCGCCCTGATCAAAGCCGGCTTTGAAACCCTCACCGAAGCTGGCTATCCCCCCGAGCTGGCGTACTTTGAAGTCTGCCACGAACTGAAGCTCATCATCAACCTGATCGAGCGCGGCGGCCTGAACTACATGCGCTTCTCCATCAGCAACACCGCCGAGTTCGGCGACTACCACACCGGCCCCAAGATCATCACCGCCCAGACCAAACAGGTCATGCGCCAAGTGCTGGCCGACATCCAGTCCGGCCAGTTCGCCAAGACCTTCCGCGATGACTACGCCAACGGCTTCAAGTGGTTCAAGGAACAGCGGCAGAAGGATCACGACCATCCCGTCGAACAGGTCGGCAAGGAACTGCGGGCGATGATGCCCTGGCTCAAGCCGGTCGAAATGTAAGCCGCCGGTCGCTGGCGTCGGTGGAGCACCCAGGTTCTATCGGGTTGCTCACACGCCTTGCATCCTGCCGTTACAATGATCCTCCAGCCAGTGGCGTGGGTCCGCAGCGCCGGGCAGCGGCCGCCATCGCTGGCTCAACCTGTCCATGCGTCGGGAAGCGCATGGACCTAGGGATCGTTCATGTCGCGTCAGGGCCGAGAGATCGCGTTAGCAGGACTCATTGCTTTCGCGCTGACCGCTGGTGTGCAGGCTTCCGTCACGTTGCAGGTCGAGTCGGCGATCGCACCGACCAAAGGCTCGTCGCAATCGTGGACCGCGTGGCGCGATGACTGCCTCAAGCACCTGGCGCAAACCACCGCCGGCAAACGCTCAGCCACGCCGTTGCCCACCGCCTACCGCCCCCTCGACACCGCCCACCGCGGCCAGATTGTGGTCAGCGGCTTTCCCTCCTGGGAAGGCTTCGCCGAGCCCGCGGGCGCCTACGCCGGCGAGTTTGGCAGCCGGCTGCACTTCCCCCTGCGCGTCCTGGGCAACGGCGCCCGCATCCGCCTGGCGGACCTGCGCGGCTCTGTCACCACCAGCGACCCACGCAACGCCTTGGCGCTGCAGGCAGACTTCACCAACGCCACCTACAACGAGTACCGCCAGGGCCTGGACTATGGCCCGGATCGCCAGCGCGGCACCGCCGATGACGTGGTGCTCTCCAACGGTGAACCCGCCGCCACGGAAGCGGATGAAATCATCTACACCGGCCTGGGCATCGGACTGGAAGTCACCGGCAAATCCATCGGCCAGACCAATCAGGACAAACTCGACACCGCCCTGACGGATTGGGTCAAAACCGACGCCGACATCGCCGCCCAGGTCACCTACACCCTCTCCACTTCCGCCGGGCAACTCCTCGCCAAAGCCGAGCGCACCGTCAAACTCACCAAACCCCTGGTTGCCCGCCCCAGCTATCTCCAGGCGCCAACCCCCCGCGTGACCGGCAACGCCAGCCCCAAGCCACCCGTCGCTGCGCGCCCCACGCCCACCAATGCCAGCGCGAAATCCGAAAGCCCGCTGCCCATGTTCATCGGCCTGATCGCCGGGCTGGCGGTGGTCGGCCTGTACCTGGGCGCCAAGTGGGTCATCCGCCGCCGGCGCTATGCCGCCCTGGTCGCTCCCCGCAACGACTCGCAACGGTAAGCCATCCCTCCCCATGCAACGTCCTGCTGCGCCGGTGCGCACCGCCTATCATTCCCCCATGCCGCAGTACGCCGCTGAACCCGGACAGGAAGATCGTCACGGCGAGATGACCGGCGCGATCACCATCAACATGATCCTGTCGATGCCGCCGATCGCCATCTGGTGCATCTTCATCGGTCCCTGGCTCTGCTCCCCGCGCGCCGTGCTGTGGACTGCCGTCGCCCTGGGCGTGCTCTTGCCGCTGCTGTGCTTCTTCCCCAGCCGCTGGATCTGGGCGCGCGTCAGCGCGTGGATGGATCGCTTCGAGTTTGATTGAAACGGCTCGGGAAATCCTCGCCCAACGCGCTCGCTGTGCAAGCGCAACGATGCTGCCCCATTCCCCGGCTTACCGCTCAATCCAGCACCCGCCGCGCCCGCAGCACGCCCGCCATCTGCCGCGCCGGGTCGCCCGTTGGATCAATGCGCGTGACCAGCCATTGCCGCGCTGTCGCAGCCGCGCAGTTGTCCGCATTGTCATCGAAATACAGGATGTGCCGCCCCGCGATGCCCGTCGCCTGCTCCACCTGTGCGAACACGCCAGTGGCCGGCTTCATGTCCCCCAGCTCATGACTGGCGAACCGAAATGTGAGCTGCGCCAGCGGCAGCAGGTTCGGCCCGTCCGTCTGCATCATCGCCCAGTGCTCCGCGTTGGTGTTCGACAGGCACGCCGTCGCCACCCCGCGCTCCCGGAGCTGGGCAATCAACTGATCCGTCTGCTGGTACGGCCCGCGCAGCCACGCCCGCAGCATCGCCCGCACATCTTCACTGGGCACGCCCAGCAGCGGCGCAACCTGTTCGCAGAACGCCGCCGGGGTAATCCGCCCGCACTCCATTTCCCGCAGCACCGGCAAAATGTCGCCCAGCACCGGATCCCGCGGCAACCGCACCGCGCACAACCCCGCCGCCTGCTGCCAGGTGTCGCAGATGCGAATCAGCACGCCGCCCAGGTCAAAGCAGACGAGTTGGATAGCAGCATCAGAAGTCATAAAGCATCAGTCACAGAGAACGCCGAGTCACAGAGTCCACAGAGTCAGAATGCAGAGTCGAGCTTTACTTCAGCCGGATGGTAGGTGCAGTCACGTTACTGGTTTTCTCTGTGTTCTCTGTGCCTCTGTGGTGAAAATTGCTTCATCAGGCGCTGGTTGCTGCACGCTGTCAGCCGCGCAGTTGTCCATCGCCCCAGGCGATCCATTTGTAGGTGGTCAGGTCGGCCGCGCCCATGGGACCACGGGCGTGGAGTTTGTCGGTGCTGATGCCGATTTCCGCGCCCAGGCCGTATTCCCCGCCGTCGGAGAAGCGGGTCGAGCAGTTGACGAAGGCGTTGGCGGTGTCCACGCTGTCGACGAAACGCTGGGCGCTGGCGAGCTGGGTGGTGACGATGGCGTCAGTGTGGCGCGAGCCGTAGCGGTTGATGTGGGCGACGGCTTCATCGAGGTCCGCCACGACTTTCATCGCCACGATCAGGTCCAGGTACTCGGCGCCCCAGTCGTCAGCGGTCGCGGGCTTGGCGCCGGGGATGTGCTGGCAGACCGTGGCGTCGCCGCGGATTTCCACCTGTTTCGCCAGCAGGGCGTCGGCGATCTGCCGGAGCAGGCCGTTGTCCACGCACGCCTGATGCAGCAGGATGGTTTCGGCGGCATTGCACACGCCGGGGCGCTGGGTCTTGGCGTTGACGCAGATTTGCTGCGCCATCGCGCTGTCGCATTGGGCGTCGACGTACACATGGCAGTTGCCGGTGTAATGCTTGATGACCGGGATGTGCGCCTGCTCGACCACGGCCCGGATGAGCGACTCGCCGCCGCGCGGGATCGCCAGGTCGATGAGGGTGTCGAGCTTGAGCAGCGCCCCTACGGCCGCGCGGTCGGTGGTCTCCACGAGTTGCACCGCATCGGCGGGGAGGCCCGCATCCTCCAGCCCCCCGCGCACGCACGCGGCAATGGCGGCGTTGGAATGCAGCGCCTCCTTGCCGCCCCGCAGGATGGTGGCGTTGCCGCTCTTGAGACACAGCGCCGCCGCGTCGCTGGTGACGTTGGGCCGGCTTTCAAAAATGATCAGCACGACGCCCAGCGGCACGCGGACTTTCTGCAGCCGCAGCCCGTTGGGTCGGATGTAGCCTTCAATGATCTGGCCGACCGGGTCGGGTTGGCCAGCAATCTGTTCGACCGAATCCGCCATCGCGTTGATGCGTTTCTGATCGAGCTTGAGGCGGTCGAGCATGGCGCTCGACAGCCCCATTTCCTGCCCCGCCTGCAGATCCCTGGCGTTGGCTTCCTGCAGCGCGGGAGCGCTGTCGCGCAGGCGCTGCGCCACCCGGCGCAGGGCGTCAGCGCGCTGCGCGCCCGAAAAGCGCGCCAGTCGCCGGCCGGCCGCCTGGGCGCGTTCGCCCAACTGCTGACAGTAGGCGGCGACATCATTGATGGCAGTGGTCATGTCGAGAGCTCCTATGCGGAATGAAGCATGGTAGCCCATCAGCGCAGCCCTGCCCACCGTGGCGCGACAATAGTGTAGGAACTCAATAGAAGTGTCACGGTCATTATGACAATAGAAGTGTCAGGGG
>CAZSBB010000082.1:0-5143 GCA_964605235.1 uncultured Phycisphaeraceae bacterium | reverse complement strand
GTGTCAGCCTAACGGCGCAACGGACTTTCATCCCCATCTCACGCTTCCGGCTCGTCAAGCCAGGACGCCCCACGAGCCCGAAGCGTGAGCGAGGGGCAGCGCGCTGCCTGGCGCTCGAACACGACGAACACCCCTCGCGTGTGGTGGTTTGGCTTCCTGGCGTCCGGGGCGCTGCTGGCGTGCCGGTGGAATGAAACGACGCCCGGGTGCGTAGCCCGTCGCTCACGCTTCCGGCTCGTTGCTCACCGCCAACTAAATATTTTCTGTTTTCTCGGGAACCCGCCCTCCACCTGCGCGTCCAACTGGACAAGGAGGTGCGTCATGCTGCACCGCGCGGATCGGATCGCCAAGTGGGTCAATGGTGTGCTGATGGTGGTGCTGGGGGGCTGGGCGTTGGTGGCCCACGGGCAAACGATTGTCGCGCCCGAGCCGCCGGTGATTGTGCTGCCGCAGCGGCGGGTGATGCGCGCACCGCTGCCGGACCAGACGGTGCGGCTGGAGCAGGTGCGGGCGAAGGTGCGGATTGTCGATCAGCTGGCGGTCACCGAGTTGGAGGTGGAGCTGTTCAACCCCGGGCGGCAGCGGGTGGAAACGCAGGTGCTGCTGCCGGTGCCCGAGGGTTCAGCCGTCAAGGAACTGGGGCTGGGACCAGCCGGCGCGGAGCCGCGCGTGCAACTGCTGGGGCGCGATGAAGCCCGGAAGATTTATGAAGACATCGTGCGGAAGATGCGCGACCCGGCGTTGCTGGAGTTTGCCGGCCTGAACCTGTTGCAGACCAGCGTGTTTCCGGTCGAGCCGGGGCAGAAGCAATGGGTGCGGGTGGGTTATGAAACGCTGCTCAAACGTGAGGGCGAGCGCATCGAGTATGTGCTGCCGCGCTCGGCGTCGGTGGATTACAAGGTGCCATGGACGATTGATGTGCAGTGGTCGGGGCAGCAACCGCTGAGCAATGTCTACAGTCCGAGTCATCAGATCGTGGCGCAGCAGCAGCGCCCCGGCGCTTGGCGCGTCACGCTGGAAGGTCCCGCCGGCAGCGAGCCGGGCGCGTTTCGGTTGCTGGCGCTGGCGCAGTCGCAGCAAACGGGCCTCAGCGGCACGCTGGTGACCTGCCCCGACCGCGAGAACACCGGCGGCTACTTCCTGCTGCTGGGCGGCGCCCCGGCGTTGCCGCCGACGGCGCAGCAGACGGTCAAGCGCGATGTCATTCTGGTGCTCGACCGCTCCGGCTCCATGTCCGGCGAAAAGTTGCAACAGGTCAAGGCGGCTGCGCAGCAGATCGTGCACGGACTTGAGCCGGGCGAGACATTCAACCTCATCACCTACGCGCAGGACCTGCAGACCTTCGCAGCGCAGAGCGTGATCAAGAACGACCAGACCGCCAGCGAGGCGAGTCAGTTCATCGAGCAGATTGTCGCCCGGGGCGGCACCAATCTGCATGATGCGCTGCAGGAAGCTTTGCGGGTGGCATCGCCGGAGGGCAGTCTGCCGTTGGTGTTGTTCCTGACCGATGGTTTGCCCACCGTGGGCCAGACCAGCGAGATCGCCATCCGCGAACTGGCGAGCAAGCAGAACCCGCAGCAGAAGCGTGTATATCCCTTTGGCGTGGGCACGGACGTCAACACGCCACTGCTGGAAAAGCTGGCGGACGACGCGCGCGGCGGCGCGACGTTTGTGCTGCCCGGCGAGGATGTCGAAGCGCGAGTCGGGGCGGTGTTCGCCAAGCTGCAGGGCCCGGTGCTGACGGATATTCAGGTCCATGGGCAACGACCTGGTGAGGACCAGAACAACTTGCAGGAAATCATGCCCCGGCAGATGCGCGACCTGTTTGCCGGCGACCAGCTCATCGCGCTGGGGCGCTACCGCGGAACCACCGGCACGCTGACGGTCAGCGTGAGCGCCAAGCTGTATGGCGATCCGACCCACCTGACGCTGAGCACCGACCTGGCGCAGGCGTCATTGGCGAATGCTTACGTCGGCCGGCTGTGGGCGCAGCGGCGCATCGCGGAGTTGATCGATGCCGTGAAGCAACTGGGCGCTGACCCACGGATGAAAAACAAGCCCAGCGATCCCCGGCTCAAGGAGTTGGTGGATGACATCGTTGCGCTGTCGCAGGAGTTCGGCATCCTCACCGAATACACCGCTTTCCTCGCGCGGGAAGACACCGACCTCGCAGCCGCCGGGGCCGTGCGTATGGAAGCAACCCGTGGGCTGGAGCGTCAGGCCATGGACAAGCGGACGGGTTTGGATGCCGTTGCACAGTCAGTCAATGCGGTCGCCCGCAAGAGCGCGGTCGCAGCGCCGACGGTGAACCGGTTCTATGACGAAGAAATGCGCGAGCAGGTCATCCGCAACGTGCAGCAACTGGCGGACGGCGCCCTGTTCCAGCGGAACAACCAGTGGATCGACAGCCGGCTGGTGGAGCGCAAGAACCTGATGCAGGAGGCTGTGCCCGTACGGCTGGCGTCGCCGGAGTACTTCGCGCTGGCGCAGCGGCTGACGCAGCAGAATCGTCAGGCCCTGCTGGCGGTCGATGGCGATGTGTTCGTGGAAGACGCCGGCCAGGTGTTCTGGGTGCAGACGACGCTGACGGTCAAACACTGAGTATGCAGTGGTCACGGAGGACACGGAGAAGCACAGAGGACACGGAGCAGTCAGGATGGATGACGTTGGTCGAGTTATCCCCTGCTGTTCAACCCTGTGTCCTCTGTGCCTCGGTGATGATCTGCCTGGGTGAACTACTTGGGCGATTTACATCGGCAACATGCGGGCAGCTTCATCCAGCCCGGCGCGCCATTCGACATAGCAGTACGGCAACGAGCGCAGGTCGTGCAGTTGCCGCAGGTCGGTGAGCATGCGTTCGTACAGTTCATGCTGCCACTGCTCGGTGCCCGCCTGGCAGAAAAAGATGCGGCAACCCAGCGGGCGCACGGCATGGATGGAGCAAAGCTTGTCGTGCTGATACGCACAGGTTGGGCTGGTGAGGATCGGCAGGGACTGAGCCCTTGCGGGGGATGGGAGCCCGACCTGACGCAGCACCCAGGCGATTTCCAGGGCGGTGACGTACAGCCGATGGCCATAGGCGTCGAAGTTGCAGCACTTGCCGCTGGTCCAGCAGGTCGGAGCGCGGGCGATGATGGCATCCTGCACCTGCTGGTAGATGGCGCGCAGCGCGGCATCGCAGGACACGCTGGCGTCCCACCAGGCGCGCCAGGTCGCCGCGTCGGCCAGTGGGCGCGTGGGGTCATTCATCATGGCTGTCGCGCACGATGCGGATGTATTCGACGGGATAGAAATCGCCCTGCCCCGTCTGCCCGGCTGCCATGCCCGGGCAACGCTGGGCGGCATAGCGCCAGTCATGCGCGCTGCGCAGATTCTCGGGCCAGAACGGCCACGTCCGGCACTGCTGGGGACGCACCGGATAAATGCTGCACCCGCGCTTCCCCTGCTCATCAGGCGCGGTGAGGAACACGCAGTCGTACTCGCCGTTGGGCTGGCGCGTCTCGGCGAGGGACCGCCGGGCGAGCACGCGGCGGGTGTAGCGCTGGTTGAACTCGCTCAGGGGAATCTTGAGGTAATCCGCCATCGCCTGGGCTTCAGCGGGCGTGAACCAGACATAGCCGGTGGGCCCGGTGCAGCAGTTGCCGCACTGGGTGCAGGAGAACCGCAGGCCATCGGCGTACCACTCGGTCGGGGAGGCGTCGGACATGGTGGGTCATGATAGCGAACCGGCGTGAGCGAACTGCCCACGCCGGTGCGGTTGTCGGAGTTAGTTGCAAATCAGGGCGCTTTACTTGCTGTTCTGCGCCCACTTGATGAGGATGTCGGCGACCTCCGGGCGGCTGAACTCCGCCGGGGGACGCTGGCCGGCTTTGAGCAGGTCGCGGACCTTGGTGCCCGCCAGGAAGATGCGGTCTTCGGGGGCGGAGTTGGTGGTCTTGTCGCTCGCCATGCCGCCGGTCTTCTTGCAGAAGAAGGTGTTTTCGAACTTCAGGATTTCGATGGCGATTTCGCCGGGCTTGAAGTTGTCGAAGATGCGCTGGGCGTCGTAGGTGCCGTAGTAGCTGCCCACGCCGGCGTGGTCGCGGCCGACGATGAAGTGGCTCACGCCGTAGTTCTGGCGGGTCAGGGCGTGCTGGATGGCTTCACGCGGGCCGGCATAGCGCATGGCGGCGGGCATGACGGTCAGCAGCGTGCGCTTGAGGTTGTAGTAGCCGTTGATCAGCACCTTGTAGCAATCCATGCGCACGTCGGCGGGGATGTCGCCTTCCTTGGTTTCGCCGACGAGCGGGTGAATGAGCAGGCCGTCGGTCATTTCCAGGGCGCACTTGGTGAGGTACTCGTGGGCGCGGTGGATGGGGTTGCGGGTCTGGAACGCCGAGACGGTGTTCCAGCCGCGCTCGGCGAAGGCGGCGCGGGTCGCGGCCGGGGGCAGACGGTACTCGGTGAACTGCTCGCCGGGCTCCTTCTCCGGGGTGACGGTGAGGACGTCGATGGGGCCCGCCACGCACCAGTCGCCTTCATCGAGCACTTGCTTGACGCCGGGGTGGGCGGGGTCTTCGGTGCCGAAGACGTTGGGGATTTCCAGCTTCTTGTTGTGGGGATAGATTTCGGTGACGTTGATGACCGCCAGCAGCGTGCCGTCTTTGTGTTTGAGGGCCGCCTGGCCGCCGACTTTGAGGCTCGCCTTGACGGCATCATTGACCGCCAGGGTGATGGGGATGGACCACGCCGGGCCGGTCGCCAGCCGCATGGTTTTGCAGATGCTGTCGAAGTCGGCGGAACCGACGAAGCCGGTCAGCGGGCTGAAGGCGCCGATGGCGATCATTTCCAGGTCGCACGCCTGCTTGGCGCTCAGGGTGATGGTCGGCAGACTTGCCGCCTGCTGTTTGAGCTGGGCGGCTTTGCCAGCGTCGACGATGCGATTGACGAGCGTGCCGCCGTGCGGAGCAATCAGGTTGGCCATGGAAGCGATCTCCCAAAGGGTGAATGAGCAATACGTGAGCAATTTCGTGGAGGGGGGATGGTAGCGACCCGTTCTCAGCCTGACAACCGGGCGGCACAGACGTCATGAACCGCATCGGCTTCAAATTAGAGCACTTCGCATCATTTCTGGCCGTACCCGCAGGAGCGGAAGTAGTTGGCA
>CAZSBB010000081.1:0-5319 GCA_964605235.1 uncultured Phycisphaeraceae bacterium | reverse complement strand
CGGCGTAGAGCGTGGCGTGCGGGGTCTTACCGGCCCCGGGCGTCCACAGGCCCTTGGCGGTGACCACCTCGATCATCTGCTTGGCGTTCATGGGTTCCTTGGCGTCGGCCAAGACCTGGGCGGCGGCGTCGAGCAGGCTGAGCTTCTTCGGCTTGGCGGTGACGTCCGCCTTGCGCGGCTTCTTCGGGGCGCTGGTCGTCATCGCTCGTTCGCTGGCAGTCATGCCGTCGGCGCTGGCTTCGCGCTCGTCGCGGAGCCGGGCGTTCTCCTGGTCGGCGGCGGCCTGGGCTTTGAGCGTCTGCCGGGCCTCGGGGGCGATCGCCTTCCAGCCCAGCAGCTTGCGGCGCTTGGCGTCGTTGGCCTTGGCGTACCCGGCGAGCCATTTGTCGCCCGCTGCCTTGGCGTCAGCTTCCTGGTCGAACGCGTCGTCGCCGGCGTGGTGCTCCTGCTTGCCTTCGCGGATCGACCAGAACCATTTCTGGTCCTGGCGGTCGTGGGCGACGTGGACCATGAGCTTGTCGGCGTTGGGCGTCGTCGCTGCCGGCGTGTCCGTTGCGGGTGCGGCGTTGGGCTTGGCCGGTGCGGTCACCCGGGTCCGCAGCCGCTGGGCCGACTTGATGGTGATGACCTTGTTGGTGACGAGGTTGGTGGCTTTCCATCCGCCACGCGGGTTCTCCGCGTCGATGCGGACGGGCACCACCTTGTCGCTGACCTTGGCGGTGTAGGTCTGTCCGATGGTGATCTCGTTCTTCTTCATGATGCATGCTCCTTTGGCCATGGTTGGTTCCGGGGGGCTGGCCAGGTCCACCTCCGGAGTAGGGCCTTACAGGCCGAGTTCTTTGACGATCTGTTCCTGCCGGCTCCAGCCGCCGAGGGTTTCCGCGAGCAGTGTGGCGAACCATGTCACCTCTGCGTCCAGTTCGCGGTGACCGCTGGCCGGTGTGGGTGTCAGGCGTGCGGCGATGGTGGCGACAGCCTCAGGCGAAAGGTTTTCGCGGAGGGCGTCGACCAGGATTGCTTTCCCGGGCGCGTGGGCGCGACCCGCGTCGTAGGCGGCCTGCAGGGCGCTCTTGGCTTCCCACACCGCGACGGTGTGGAAATCCAGGCTGTCGTTGTTGCGCGCTTCGAGCGTCTCGATCTGCAGGTGGTCCTTGGCGATCTGGGTAAGCGTTTGGTCGTTGATGGTCATGGCGTGGCTCCTTGGCTAAAGGCGTTGGCTTCAGGCGCGGCAGGTGGCTTTGCCGCCGGTGGTGCGGACGCGGTGCGTCTCGATACGGCCGTTGACGATCAGCTTGACCTTGACCGTGTCTTGGCCGGTGGGATAGGCGTCGAAGACCTCATACCAGCCGGTGGCGAAGAAGACCCGGTCGCCGGGCTTGAGGTCGTGCCAGTCGCGTTGGGTGGTGCTCTGGTCGTCGTTGTTGTTGCGGTCATTGGTCATGGCCTGGTCTCCTGGGCTGGTGGTCTTGACAGACACATGAAGCCGGATTCCGGCGCGGACATCAAGGCCAGTAAGCACCTGTTGCAAAACAATTTGCATCTCGTCACAAGCTGCCACGGGGACTAGCGATATGACCGCCGAAACGCCCAGAATCACGGCCTTGACGCCCCAACAGGTGGCCCGGGTGCTGGCTTCGGCCGGCAGCCGCCGCATCACCGAAGCCATGGTCCGCGCCGACATCGACGCCGGCGCTCCGACCAACCCTGACGGCTCTGTGAACCTGATGCACTACGCCGCCTGGCTGGTGCGAGAAATGGCTGGCCCAAAGAATGATTGATCCACGCCAACTGCGACCGTCGATGCTGACGCGGATGCTGAACTCCACGCCCTTGGGCGAGGTGATCAGCGAGCGGCAGTTGCGCCGTCACCGCAACCGGGCCGGCTACCGCATTGGCAACGACAAGCACATCGACCTGCTGCGCTACGCCGCCTGGCTGGTCTGGTCACGCCACAATCCGCAGCCGGAAAGAGAGCCGCTCGACTACGAAGCGGTGAAGGAAGCGGCCCGGGCCCGCAACGCCGAGCTGTCCGCGACCGGACGCGACATCGGCGAGCTTCCGGCGGTCGTTGATCCGCAGCGCCGGGCGCGGGCCGCGACCGACTTCCGCTTCTTCTGCGAGTCCTACTTCCCGCAGACCTTCTGCCTGCCCTGGTCGGACGACCATCTCAAGGTCATCAGCAAGATCGAGACGGCGGTGCTGCGTGGCGGGCTGTTCGCCATGGCCATGCCGCGCGGCAGCGGCAAGACCACGCTCGCCGAGACCGCCTGCATCTGGGCGCTGCTCACCGGGGCTCGCGAGTTCGTCTGCCTGATCGGCTCGGACGCCGGCCACGCACGCAACATGCTCGAAAGCATCAAGGTCGAGTTCGAGACCAACGAGCACCTGCTGGAGGACTACCCCGAGGCGGTCTATCCGATCCATGCTCTGGAGCGCATTCACAACCGAGCCAAAGGTCAGCTCTGCGCTGGCAAGCCGACACGCATCGTCTGGACCGCCGACGAAATCGTGCTGCCGACCACCGCCGGAAGTGTGTCGTCGGGAGCCATCGTGCGGGTGGCGGGCATCGAAAGCCGGATTCGCGGCATGAAGTTCAAGCGCGCCGATGGCCGCGCGGTGCGTCCGTCGCTGGTGGTGCTCGATGACCCACAGACCGACGAGTCGGCCCGCAGCGATCAGCAGGTCCGGGCCCGCATGGAGACGCTCAGCGGCGCGATCCTGAACCTGGCGGGCCCGGGCCAGAAGATCTCCGGCATCATGCCCTGCACGGTAATCCGACCGGGCGACATGGCGGACCAGATCCTCGACCGCGACAAGCACCCGGCTTGGCAAGGTGAGCGCACGAAGTTGGTGTATGCCTTCCCGACCCACACCAAGCTCTGGGAACAGTACGCTCAGCTTCGCGCCGACAGCTTCCGCAACGACGGCGACGGCCACGAGGCGACCGAGTTCTACCGTGCGCACCGCCAGGCCATGGACGCGGGGGCAGTGATCGCCTGGCCGCAGCGCTACAACGAGGATGAACTGTCGGCGATCCAGCACGCGATGAACCTGCGGCTGCAGGATGAGCGAGCCTTCTGGGCCGAGTACCAGAACGAGCCGCTGCCGCAGGACGAAGGCGATGGCGATCAGCTCACTGCCGAGATGATTGCCGCCAAGACCAACGGCCACTCCCGAGCCGTCGTCCCGTTTGGCGCAAGCCATCTGACGATGTTCATCGACGTGCAGGGCAAGTTGCTCTTCCATGCCGTGGTGGCCTGGGAGGACGACTTCACCGGCTACGTCGTCGATTACGGCACGTATCCGCAACAACCTCCCGGAAGTTACTTCACCCTGCGCGAGGTGCAGAAGACGCTGGCGCGCGCCGCCCCAGGGGCAGGACTGGAGGGTTCGATCTACGCCGGCCTGGAGCAACTCACCAACGATTACCTAACCCGTCGCTGGCGGCGGGATGATTCCGGGGGTTCCGGGGCTTCCGGGGGCGGGGGCGGGGGTGGCGCGGAAATGCGGATTGAGCGATGTTTGATCGACGCCAACTGGGGTCAGTCCACAGACGTGGTGTATCAATTCTGTCGCCAGAGCGCCCACGCGAGTCTGGTCATGCCCAGCCACGGACGCTACGTCGGGGCTTCGAGCATCCCGTTCAGCGAGTACAAGCGCAAGCGGGGTGAACGCGTGGGGCATCACTGGCGCATCCCCAATGTGCAGGGCCGTCGCCAGGTGCGCCACGCCCTGATCGACACCAACTACTGGAAGAGTTTCATCCATGCCCGGCTGGCGGTGGCGATGGGCGATCCGGGCAGTCTGTCGCTGTTTGGCCGCAAGCCCGCCGAGCATCAACTCATTGCCGAGCATCTCACGGCGGAGTACCGGGTCAAGACCGAGGCGCGGGGCCGCGTCGTGGATGAATGGAAGTTGCGGGTCGGCGGACCTGACAACCACTGGTTCGACTGCCTGGTGGGCTGCGCGGTGGCGGCGTCCATTCAGGGCGCGGTGCTGCCTGGCATCGAGACCAAGGCCGCGCCGACGCGGCAGCGGCTGCGCCTGTCGGAGGTCCAACGGGGTCGTCGGTAATTGCTTGGGCGCACGTCAGAGGCCACGCCACAGGCAGCACTGCCTTGATCGCCCATGTCCTGCGGTCGTTCTGGCATGCTCCACACCCGCGGAGCGCCAAGCGACCACATCCGGCGGCGCAAGCGTCACCGTTGCCGCAACTGTCGCGTGGCGCCCCATAGGCAATATGCCAGTGCCGGTCGATCGATCAGTTTTTTGCCTCATCGCGTTCCGGATACGCAGCCTCGGCCGCGTCATGGCATGGAATCGCGTCGTCGCGCGGGCCGGGCGCCCCGCAAACGCATAGGTAACCAGAAAGGGAACAGTCGATTCCTGGAGACGCCGTTGGCTGAGGAACTGGATAACACGATCAAGCAGAATGCCACCGGGCCTCGGAAGGCCAGTGGTGATGCGGGCGCCGTCGAACAGCACAGTCTTGCCGACCAGATCGCTGCCGACAAGCACCTGGCGTCGAAGCAGGCCAGCCGTGCCCGGGGCCTGGGCGTCAAACTCGCGAAGCTGGCGCCGGGAGGGACCGTCTGATGTGGCCGTTCCGCCCCCGGAAGAACGACAAGGCTGCTAGGTTCATCCCGCGGACGCCGGCGGTGATCCGGGCCCGCTACGACGCGGCCCAGACCACGGCCGAGAACGCCCGGCACTGGGCGATGGCCGATGCCCTCTCGGCTGACAGCGCCGCCTCGGCTGAGGTTCGCAAGAAGCTGCGGGAGCGCGCCCGCTACGAAGTGGCGAACAACTCCTACGCCAAGGGCATCGTGCTAACGCTGGCCAACGATTGCGTGGGCACTGGCCCGCGTCTGCAACTGCTCACCAAACACCCCGAGGTGAATCGGCAGGTGGAATCGGCATTCGCTCAGTGGGCCCATGCGGTCAACCTGGCTGGAAAACTGCGGACGATGCAGATGGCCAAGGTGACCGACGGCGAATCGTTTGCCGTGCTTACAGCCAACCCGCTGATCGACTCGCCGGTCATGCTCGATATGCAACTCGTCGAAGCCGAGCGCGTGGCTTCACCCGTATGGTCCCTGCTGCCAACCACCAACGACGTCGACGGGATTCAGCTGGATGCCTGGGGCAATCCGCAGGCCTACACCGTGCTGCGTGAGCATCCCGGTGACCTCGGCAGCCTGGCGTCGTGGCAATCGAATCACGACCAGGTTTCCGCCGATGCCGTGATCCACTGGTTCCGGGCCGATCGGCCCGGGCAGCACCGGGGCATTCCCGAGATCACCCCGGCGCTGCCGCTGT
>CAZSBB010000080.1:0-5341 GCA_964605235.1 uncultured Phycisphaeraceae bacterium | reverse complement strand
CAGACCAAAGAGCTTGTCTGTTCACTTGTCAGCGATCCGCCGACGGATCAACCTGACTTCTGAAAAACCCCATCACTGATGGGGTTTTTTCATGCGCCCATATTGCCGCACGCCATGCAGGCAGAACGGTCAGCCAGGCGGCCATCAACCCGATTGGCGGAATTCCTGCTTTCGCGACGCGAATGGGACGCATTGTGCTGGGGGCACGCTCCGTGCATTCTGTGCATGCTGACTTCTGAATCAATAATAGCGCAGGGAAATCCGCGCTCAAGATGTCTGTGGCGAACCCCCACATTCGCTGCGCTCATGTACGGCTTTGCCGCAGCCCAGGCGGTATGCAAGTGGTGCGGAGGTGTTGTGCGGGGGTGAATCCCGCCGATTCGCCTGCGGCTCATCGGTGGGCGTTTTCTTCAGTCACAGAGTCGCAACACCCCAACCGCAGCACTGCAAATGCAATTCACAGGATGCCAGACCGCCCGCGTCATCCGCCCGCCAGCTGTGGGGAAGTCCATGGCCACCCTTGCCCCCGCCCACAAACCGTATCATGACTCCATGCCAATCTGCCCGCGCCTGCTCCGCATCGCCCTGCTGCTGCCCCTCGTCCTCGCTGCCGCCGCCTGCGGCCCACTGACCTTCACCGTCGGCGCCGGCCCGGGCGATATGCCGCTGACCGCCACCGTCGTGCAGCGCGACCCCGGCTTCGGCTCCAGCCAGGTCGCCCTCATCGACATCACCGGCACCCTCACCAACAGCCAGCGCAAAGGCCTGCTCAGCAGCGGCGACAACCCCGTCAGCTTCATCCACGAACAGCTCGAACGCGCCCGCCACGACCGCCGGGTCAAAGCCGTCATTCTGCGCATCAACTCGCCCGGCGGGACCGTCACCGCCAGCGACCTGATCTACCGCGAGGTGCAACGCTTTGAACAGGACACCGGCAAACCCGTCATCGCCCTGCTCATGGATGTCGCCGCCAGCGGGGGCTTCTATGTCGCCTGCAGCGCGCAAAAGATCATCGCCCATCCCACCAGCATCACCGGCAGCATCGGCGTCATCATGCAGCTCGTGAGCCTGCGGCCGGCGCTCAACCGCATCGGCATTGAGCCGGAGGCAATCGTCAGCGGCCCCAACAAGGCGGCCGGCTCGCCGCTGGAAACGCTGTCACCGCAGCAGCGGGCGCTTTTCCAGACCATGGTCGACGACTTCTATCACCGCTTCGTCGCGGTGGTGCAGCAAGCCCGGCCGCAGCTTAGCGCGGAGGATTTGCCCCGCGTCACCGATGGGCGCGTGCTCACCGGCGACCAGGCGGCGGCGTGCGGCCTGGTGGACCAGACCGGCGACCTGCAGGACGCGTTCACCCTCGCCAAGCAATTGGCGCGCGTCCAGCGCGCCAACCTCGTGCGTTACCATCGCCCGCTGCAGTACGTCGGCTCGCCCTACGCCAGCGCTCCCGCCGGCGCCGGTCGCGCCGAACAGACCACGCAGATCAACCTGTTGCAGGTGAATCTGCCGGAAAACTACCACACGGCGCCGGTGACGTTCAGCTATCTGTGGGAGCCGACGCTGCAGCCGTGATTGATTTACGCTGGCGTGAGTTCGACCGGAGGAATTGCCATGTCTGAACTGGAACTGGAATGCCCCAGTTGCAACGAGCATCTGGCGATCGATGCCGCGTTTGCCGGCAGCGTGTGCCGGTGTTCCAGGTGCGGGGCGCTGCTGCGCGTGCCGGGCGCGGCAACGACATCTGCAAACAGTGAAACCGCAGCGCCAGCAGCAGCGCCGGTGGATGCGGAGGCGCCAGCGGATCCGTTGGCGGCGCTGGCGGCCGGGGGGGCGGAGGGTGATGAGGAAGCATCAGCGTCTGCGACACCGGCAGCGCCACGGCCAGCGGCAGCGCCCGCAGCGCGTTCGAGCAAGGGGAGCAAAGGCAAGGGCGTGGCGGTGGCGGTCCTCATCGCGGCGGCGTTGGCGGGCGGGGGCGTGTGCTGGTTGGCGTATCGCATGCTCATGGCCAGCGGCAGCGGGGTGCGCGAGGCACAGACGATCACGCGGGATGTGCTGGGGGGATATGACCCGAACGTCAATCCTTTCCTGGCGGGCAAGCTGAACTTCCTGGGCGTGCCGGTGGTCGGCCGCACGGTGCTGCTGGTCGATGCGTCGATGGACAGCCAGCGTTGGCTCAAGCTGGCGCGGGAAGCGGTGGCGTCCTGCGTCAGGCAGGCTCAGGGGCAGGAAGTCCAGGTGCTGTTCTGGAGCGAGGAAGGCGGCACGCCGTTCCCTGATCCGGCGCTGCGGGCGCTGACCGCGGAAGATCAGCAGAAACTCGCCAGCCATCTGGACGAGGTGTACGCCGTCGGCCGGGCGGATCTGGCGGCCGGGCTGACCCAGGCCTTGAAGTCGCAGCCGGGCGCGGTGGTGCTGGTGACCAGCCAGGCGCCGGGCTCAGAGCGCGCCTCTGCTTTGCAGCAGGCAATCAGCGCTGCCGCGGAAACCAAGCTGTTTGTGGTGCTGATCGACCGGGACGCGCCGGTGCTCAACACCCTGGCGCAGGAGCACGGCGGGCTGTGCGTGACGCTGCCGCTGCAACGGTTGGTCGACTGGTATCAGGATGCCAAGACAACGGAAGCCAGCATGCCCTGAGGTGATAATGCGCGCCAAGCGCGAGCATCATCTTCAGGGAAACCAATCATGAGCCATGCCGCCGATCCGCAAGCCGGGCTGCGCGCGATGAATCCCTCTGCCCTGCATGAAGCGTCCGGAAACGCGCCCGTGGTGCAGGCGCGTTGTCGACTGCTGGTGGGCAATGGGCGGCACAATGCTTTTCCCGTCATCGCCCGCTGGCGCGAGCGGTTTTACATTGCTTACCGCGAAGCTGACAGCCACGCCGGCCCCGGGGAACTGGTGCTGCTCAGTTCCGCCGACGCCCAGCATTGGAGCGAGGTCCGTCGCGTCAAGGTGGCCCCGGACACGCGCGACCCGGCGTTGCTCGCCACGCCCGAGCGTCTGTTCCTGTACTGCGTCACCATTGAAAACAAGCGGCTGCAGTCCTGGGGCTGCGCGACGGACGATGGGCGGACGTTCACCGAGCCGCGGCCGATCTTTGCCGAAGGCCTGGTCATGTGGCGGCCGATCCGGCATGCCGATGTTTTTTACAGCACCGCTTACACCAACGGCCCCACCGAGGAACGCCGGCTGGAACTGCTGCGGTCCGACGACGGGCTGAACTGGCAGGCCGTCGGCATCATCGGCGCGCCGCCCGGCTTGTGGAGCGAGACTGCGATCTGCATCGACGCCCAGCAGCGCATGACGGCGTTCGTGCGCATGAAGTACAGCGTGCAACGTCCCGAGGAGCCGGCGTGGGGGGAAGTGTGGCAGGCGCAGCCGCCCTATGCCGATTGGCGTAAAACCGCGACGCTGCCGTTTCGCATTGAAGGGCCGGGCGTGTTTGAGATGGCGGGACAGACGTACCTCATCACGCGCGGGTTCAATCGGATCGGGCAAGCCAACGCGCTGAACATCCACCGCTGGCGCGACGAGCAATTGCAACTGCACTGCGCGATTCCGTGCATGCGCGACTGCGCCTACGGACATGCGGTCGAGCATGAAGGCGGGCTATTGGTGGTGTTCTACTGCACCGTGCCCGATGGGGTGAATCTGTATCTGGCGCAGGTGCCGGGGGCGTGAGGACGCTTCGAAATCATCGCAAAACTCACCACAGAGGCACAGAGGACACAGAGAGCAAGCGTAAGCAGCCATCTAATTCGCTGGATTTCCCCGCATTCTCTGTGAGTCTTGCTCGGGGGATCTCTGTGGCTCTGTGGTTTCTGTTCTTTTGCGATGGTTGCTCAGCTTTCCAGGGGGCTGAAGCGTGAACCCGCCAACGGGACGCGGCGGTTGACCGGCGGGCCCTGGGGGATCGACGGGCCGATGGCGTACAGCGCCAACATGGTCGCGGCGTTGGCGCCCAGCAGCCACCAGTGCGAAAGGTTCAGAAACACCACCACGCCGGTGAGCAGCATGAGAGCCAGCGTCAGCGGGATCAGCGAGCGCCAGGCGTGCTTCATGAGCTGATCGAAACGGAAGCGCGGCAAGGTCCAGCGAATCACCATCATCAGCACGATGCAGCCGGCGATCTTGCCCAGGAACACCACGGTCTTGAGCAGCACAATGCCCAGCCCCGCCGCCTGCCCGACCTGCGGCTCCTTGAGGAACGGCAGGTCCCAGCCGCCCAGGAACAGGATGGTGAAGAACGCCGAGGCGGTGATCATGTGCAGGTATTCGCCCAGGAAAAACAGGGCGAAACGCATCGAGCTGTACTCGGTGTGGAAGCCGCCGACCAGTTCCTGTTCGCATTCGACCAGATCGAACGGGGCGCGGTTGCATTCCGCCAGGGCACAGGTGAAGAAGATGAACGCGAGCACCGGCTGATAGAAAATGTTCCACACGCTGTTGGCTTGCAGTTCCACCAGCCAGTCGGCGCGGGCGCTGCCCGCCATGAGGATCACGGACAGGACGCACACGCCCATGGGGATTTCGTAGCTGACCATCTGGGCGGTGCCGCGGAGGCCACCGAGGAAGGAGTACTTGTTGTTGGAGGCGAACCCGCCGAGCACCACGCCATACACCGCCAGAGCGCCGACGGCGAGGATGTAGATGACGCCGATGCTGATGGGGGCAGCGGTGACGAGCACCTCGCCGGCGGGCACATCGAGCAGCGAGCCGGGCAGGTCGAGTCCCGGGAAATGCCAGTAGCCGCCCCAGGGCACGACCGCCCAGCCGATCAGCGCGGTGCTCACGGCCGCGAGGGGCGCGAGGCAGAAGAGGACCTTATCGACGCCGGGGGGCATGTAGTCTTCTTTGAGCAGGAACTTGAGGCCGTCCGCCAGCGGTTGGAGCAGGCCGAAGGGACCGACGCGGTTGGGGCCGATGCGGTCCTGAATCCACGAGGCGATCTTGCGTTCCAGCAGAATGCCGTAAGCCACCAGGCCCAGCAGCACGTTGGGAATCACCAGAACGACGATCAAGCTGACGAAGAACTGAGCGCTCATGCGCGGCTGATCCTTCCCTGGGGGGTGGTCGAATCCTTGTTTTTACCGGGGCGGGGCAGGTTAGGCAAACGACCACGCCAGCGGCGCCGGGCAAATGCCTGTCCGCGCCTGGTAACGAAACCGCGCGGGAGCAAGGGGTTGCGGCGCAGCCGCCGCAGCGTGACGCCATGAATGCCATCCCTCCTTGCCGGTTGCGCTCGTTGAGCAAAGGCGCCTGGGGTGTCTGCGTTGGCCCGGGGCAGTGTTGAACTCCAATAGAAATGACAGGGCTTGCTTTCAATAGAAGTGTCACCTCC
>CAZSBB010000079.1:0-5925 GCA_964605235.1 uncultured Phycisphaeraceae bacterium | reverse complement strand
CGGCAACCCCTTGCGCACGCGCGGGGCTCGTCAAGATGCGCGTACATGCGTTTGCCCCGACCAATCACGCCCCCGCCCCTCGCCCGCCCCCGCCGATACACTATCCCCATGTCAGCAGCCAAACGCACCAAATCAAAGCCTACCGCCACTACTTCCACCGCCAAGCCCTGGGAGCACGCCAAAGCCGGCGAAGGTTCCGCGGCCGATCCGCTGGCGGCGCGCTTCGTCGAATCGCTCAGCTACGATCGCCGGCTGTACCGCCACGACATCCGCGGCTCGCTCGCCCATGCTGACATGCTCGCCAAAGTCGGCCTGATCACCACCAAAGAACTGGCCGCCATCCGCAAAGGCCTGCGCGCCATCGAAGCGGAGATCGATCAGCAGGGCGACGCCTGGGCGGGCTGGAAAATGGAACTCGAAGACGTCCACATGTGCGTCGAAGCGGCGCTGATCGCCAAAGTCGGCGACCCCGGCCGAAAGCTGCACACCGGGCGCAGCCGCAATGACCAGGTGGCGCTGGACCTCAAGCTCTGGATCAACGATGCCGCCGCGGTGCTGCAACAACGCTTTGCCGACCTGTTCCGCGCCTTCGTCGAGCTGGCCGAGCGCGATGGCCAGATCGTCATGCCCAGCTACACCCACCTGCAACGCGCTCAGCCCATCGTCGTCGGCGGGGAACTCATGGCGTGGCTGGCGGCGCTCGACCGCGCCCAGCAGCGCGTCTCTGCCCTGCGCACCATCAACCTGCAGAACCCGCTGGGCAGCGGCGCGATCGCCGGCTCCGGCTTGCCGCTGGACCGGGCGCACCTCGCCGGCCTGCTGGAAGTCGGCCCCCCCACCGCCAATAGCATCGACTCCACCGCCAGCCGCGATGCAGCGCTCGATTTCGTCTATGCCCTGACCATGATCGCCCAGACCCTCTCGCGCTGGGCTGAGCAATGGATCATCTACTGCACCGACGAGTTCGGCTTCCTCAAGCTCGATGAACGCTACACCACCGGCTCGTCCATGATGCCCCAGAAACGCAACCCCGACATGCTCGAACTCATCCGCGGGCGCTGCGGCAATGTCTACGGCTCACTGGTCACCCTGCTCACCATGGTCAAAGGCATCACCGTCGGCTACAACCGCGACCTGCAGGAAGACAAACGCCACCTCTTCGCTGCCTACGACTGCACGCTCGATGTCATGGAAATGGCGGCCCGCATTGTCCGCACCGCCCGCTTCCAGGAACAGCGCATCGCCAGCACCCTGGCGCGCGGGTTCCTCGACGCCACCGCGCTGGCGGATTACCTCGTCACCCGCAGCGTGCCCTTCCGCACCGCCCATCAGATCGTCGGCCGCCTGGTGCGCCTGTGCGAAACCCGCGCAGCGGTGCAGTTGAACGAACTGAAGCTCGCAGACTTCAACGCCGCCTGCAAAGACGCCGGCGCCAAGGCGGTGTGCGAAGCAGGCGTCTACGATTGGCTCGGCGCCGCCAACGTCGTCCGTCGCTACCAGAGCGCGGGCAACGCCGGCGTGCAAGGCTTCGCCCAACAGCTCAAGGCGTGGCAACAGCGATTGGGGTAAGCAAAAACAGAAGAATCACCACCGAGGCACAGAGAACACAGAGTCATTCAGTGAGGGAATCAACGCGCATGATGCGCCCCCATTTAGCCCCCGGCGACTCGCCAGGGGCTAAGTGACCACCAAACGCCCAGCGCCTGTTGGTCATCCACTCGGTGTTCTCTGTGTCTCGGTGGTGCATATTGTCTTTCCCGCGACCTACGGAGCGCATGACGCATGCTGATTCTCACCGTCATTCAAGGGCCCGACAAAGGCCGACGTTTTGAACTGCCCGACGACGAACCCCAGCTCATCGGCCGCAGCAGTGAAGCCCTCCCCCTGGCGGATCAAACCATCTCCCGCCGGCATGCCGAGCTGACTCCCGATGATGGCAAGTGGTACATCAACGATCTCAAAAGCAGCAACGGCAGCTTCGTCAACGGCCACCGCGTCACCCGCCCACGCCTGCTCGAACCTGGCGATCAGATTCGCACCGGGCTGACCCTCTTCGTCTTCGGCAAAGACCCCCGCCCCCTGCGCCACAGCGGCATCCATGTCGCCCGCAAGGATGAGATGGACATCAACGTCGAGTCCGTTTCCTCCGCCAATGACGATTCCATGATCATGGCGGTGCCCGAGCCCAGCGAAGGCGCCATGCTGCAACTGCGCGTCATCTACGAGCTGACCCAGCTCATCGCTTCCATCGTTGAACGGCAGCCGCTGCTCGAATCGGTCATGGACCTCATCTTCGATTACTTCGAAGCTGACCGCGGCTTCATCCTGCTGATCCAGGACCCCGAGGACCGCCCGGACCCGAGCGTCGTGCGCTACCGCAACCCGGAAAAAGCCAAACGCGCGGGCCCCATCCCCATCAGCAAAACCATTGTCCAGCATGTGCTCAAACGCGGCGAAGGCGTGCTCAGCTCCAACGCCATGGCGGACTCCCGCTTTGCCGGCGGCGACAGCGTGCAGGGCCTGGGCATCCACTCGGCGCTGTGCGTGCCCATCAAGTACAAAGACCGCATCTTCGGCGTCATCCACATCGACAGCCAGATCGCCAACTACACCTTCACCGACGACCAGCTCCGCCTGCTCACCGCCATCGGCGTCCACACGGGCCTCGCCCTGGCGAACGCCGAGCTGTATGCCGACCGCTTGAATCAGGAACGCCTCGCCGCGGTGGGCCAGACCGTCGCCTCCCTGTCGCACTCCATCAAGAACATCCTCCAGGGCATGCGCGGCGGGGCGGACGTGGTGGAACTGGGCTTCCGCAAAAACAGCATGAAGGTCGTGCAGGGCGGCTGGCAGATCGTCTCGCGCAATCTCGAACGCATCTACGAGCTGACCATGAACATGCTCGCCTACTCCAAGCAGCGCAAGCCCGAGCTGGAGATGACCAATCTCCCGCCGCTGCTGGAGGAGATCGCCGAGCTGATGCAGACCCAGTTCGACAACAAGAACGTGGCGCTGATCACCGACTTCGCCCCGGACATGCCGCCGGCCCCCATCGACGTCAACGGCGTGCATCAGGCGCTGCTCAATCTGCTCAACAACGCGCTCGATGCCGTGGAAGCGGAAAAGGGCGTGGTCACCATGCGCTGCGAGTACGACGAACCGAGCCAGCGCGTGCGCATCCGCGTGACCGACAACGGCCACGGCATCGACAAGGAGCGCGTCAAACGCCTGTTCCTGCCCTTCAACTCCACCAAAGGCCTCAAAGGCACGGGCCTGGGTCTGGTGGTCACCAAAAAGATCGTCGAAGAGCACGGCGGCAGCATCGACGTGGAATCCGAACCCGAAACCGGCTCCACCTTCACCCTGGCGTTCCCCTGCACGGTGGAGGAAATCCCCAACCTGGCCGACACGCAGGGGCCAGGGATGCACGCAGGGCATGAGCCGGATGATTTGTTGTTGGAGGAGGGGGAGGAGGGGTGAGTCGGGCGGTAGATTTGATTGATACGCGACAATCCGGTTAATATCTGCGTATATCTTTGAGTTTTTCCATAATCCTGAATTTCGGGAATTTCCGATGCTGAAAGAGTCTTATCTTGAGTACTACAAGCCATTAGTTCAAACGTTTTGCGAATCAATGTCGCAAGGCTGCTACCAGAACCTTGCCTTAATGCCCATGCCTTTTCTTCCACTGTTTGGGCAAAATTATGAATCATCTGCACTACGATTACTTATCATCGGACAAGACACGCGCAGCTGGGGCAACACTGAGCACTTTATTCAAACAGAAACAGAGTCGCCCGGGAAAATGATCTCTGCTGTATTCGACGAGATAGAACATTTAAATTTCAGAGGGTGGGGAAAATCAACGAATTCCTTCTGGGGATTCACAATGGCATTACTCGCCAATATCCACAATTTACCTGACTGGAAGGTTCTGAAGGGACAGGAGGGATACCAAGGTATTCTAAGCTCATTTGCCTGGGCAAATTCGTTCGCGGTGGAACTGTGGCAATCCCTTAACAAGCATACAAAAGAAGTACCTTACGATACATGGAAAGCCGCATTCGACGCAGGGGAGCATTTCAACCGGTTGCGACATATGATCGCCACAGTTAGCCCAAGAGTGGTCATACTAACAGCCAAATCGCCCAATTTGACTCGCTTTTTCGAGGGTCTGGATTGGCGCAAAATACCAAATCCACAAGACGGTCTGCAACAATATAGGTTTGATAAACACAATGTTGACTTGTTTCACACTTATCACCCCAACTACATGCGAAACGTTGGCGGCCCATGGTCCTTTCTGAACAAGATCCGCAAGAGCTTGCAGGACAGTGGGATATCGCCCGCGTTTCCTGAATTCGTTGATGATTCCGAGCAGTCGTCTTCGGTAGTAACATTTCTCGGGAACTCATGTCCGCGCCCAACCGGGTTTCATTCGGATATTTATTCCTTCATTGCCTGGACCGCCGAAGAACTCGCCAAGCGACAAGCGTTCATGAGTGTTCCAACATTGTTTCATTTAGCCAACGAAATTGGCTATCGAACAACCTACGGATCCAAATATTCTGGCGGTCGAGGATCGTATCGGACCGTACGGTTGGCTTATCAACGATATGAGCAAGATAACCCTAGGGCTGCCGAAATGATTGCTCATGCATTTCGAAAACCCGACTTTACGTATGCATACTGAAATTGACAGGCCGTAATACCGAAGACCACCAAATGCCTACACTTAATCCCTCCCCCCCTCACGGCAGCACCGTCGCCCCCGCGTACGGCGCGTAGCCCCGGGGGTTCCAGTACAGGGTGCCGTAGGCGTCGCCGCCCAGGCGCCAGCTGCCGGATTGGGGTTTGTCGGTGGCGACGTGGCCGTCCAGGAAGAGGAAGTTGGAGGCGGCGGAGCGCGGGGTGCCGGGGACGGCGTGGTTGGCGCGGGCGGGGCGCACGGAGACGGCGCCGGTCCACCAGGTGTCGTAGTAGCTTTCGCCCATGAAGGCGGGCATGCGGGTGTCGGGGTCGGCCTTGCTGATCGAGAGCTGGGGGTACCAGTTCTTGGTGGCGCCGGGGAAGCGCAGGGGGCGCCAGCCGTTGACGTTGTCGGAGCCGGTGTAGCCGCTGCGCCCGCCGAAGTAGTAGTAGCAGGTGCGGTTGGCGCTGGCGTTGGGCCATTCCTGGGAGGGGCAGCGGAACCAGTTGCTGCTCAGGCCGTAGTTCAGCCGCATCTCGGCGGTGGCGGTGGCGGAGAGGTAGTTGATGGCGTTGCTGTTGGTGTCGCTGTAGGGCAGTTCGCGGTAGACCTCGTCGTAGAGCGTGGCGGCGATGCCGAAGCTGCGCATGTTGACGGCGCATTGCAGGCGGCGGCTGTTTTCCCGGGCGGCGGCGAGGCTCGGCAGCAGGAGCGCCACCAGCACGGAAATGATGCTGATGACCACCAGCAGTTCGATGAGCGTGAAGGCGGTTTGCCGGGGTGCGTGCTGAGCCATGTCAAGCCTCCTGGGTCACGGAGTGGTGCTGGTCTGCCTATTTCAATTCTCCAGCCGGGCGGAGGTTTTCAAAGCCTGGATATCCAGCCAATATCCGGTCTCAGCGGCTCTGAGGCAGGTTTTGGGCGGTTTTTGCTTTGATAAGTATTTGAAAATGGCGTCCTGCGCGTCGGGGGTGGCCGGGGTGATGACGTACGGGCGGTCAGGCGGTAATGGCGCGCACAGCGCGCCCGAGCAGCGCAGCAGGTGTCGGGCTCGCTGTGCGAGCGTCGCGCGGGACATGGGGCGGAGGGACTGGTGGTGGTTCGGCGGTGGGTGGGTCGGATTCAGGCCTGTGGGTGGATCGCTGGCCCGGGGCCGTCGCTTACGCTTCCGGCTCGTTGTGGCGGGTGGGGGGAGCGGGAGGTTGGGGTTGAGCGGTGCGATGCCGACGCTGGAG
>CAZSBB010000078.1:0-6574 GCA_964605235.1 uncultured Phycisphaeraceae bacterium | reverse complement strand
TGCTACGTGTTGGGCGCCCCGGGTGCGCGGGGCACCTGCGGGGGGTCCGGGGCGCGGGGGGCGGGGGTCCGGGGGGGCCGGGGGTCGCCAACGGGGCGGGGACTTCCTATTATAGCTGCCCGTTCGGCGGGTCGACGAGGGCATTTTCCCTGCGGTTTTGCCGGGCTTTTTCTTTCCTTACCTTCAGAGGCCTCCCATGAGCAAAACTTATCGCATCGGCATCATCGGCGTCGGCGGCATCGCTGCCATGCACGCCAAAGCCATCGGCGACCTGCCCAACGCCACCGTCGTCGCCGGCGTCTGCCGCACCGCCGAGAAGGGCGCCAAGTTCGCCCAGCAGTTCATGTGTGCCGACTACCGCGACTACGAAAAAATGATGGATGAGCAGAAGCCCGATGTGGTCTGCATCACCACTCCTTCCGGCGCGCACCTGGAACCCACCCGCGCTGCCGCTAAGCGTGGCATCCATGTGCTGTGCGAGAAGCCGCTGGAAATTTCCACCGCCCGCGTCGATGAAATGATCGACGTGTGCAAAAAAGCTGGTGTCACGCTCGGCGGCATTTTCCCGTCGCGCTTCAACCCGGTGGTCAACCTCATTCGCGACGCCGTCGCCGCCGGCCGGTTCGGTCAGCTCGCTGTGGGCGCTGCCTATGTGCCGTGGTGGCGCGATGATGCGTACTACGCGCCCAACCGCTGGCAGGGCAAGCTCGCGCTCGACGGCGGCGGGGCGATGATGAATCAGTCGATCCACAACGTCGACGCCCTGCAATGGATCCTCAGCGCCGACCCGGCGCTCAAGCATCTGCAGCCGCATGAGAACCCGGTGGAGGAAATCTTCGCCTACACCGGCAAGCGCGGGCACGACCCCAAGCTGATCGAAGTGGAAGACACCGCGATGGCGGTGCTCAAGTTCCGCAACGGCGCGCTGGGCCAGTTGCTGGGCGCCACCAGCATGTTCCCCGGCACCAATCGCCGCGTGTGGGTCGCCGGCCGGGATGGCACCGCTGAGGTGATCGAGGAACAACTGAGCGTTTTCACCTTCCGCAACAAGCTCGCCAGCGACGACGCCACGCTCGCCCAGTACAGCCAGCAGACCAGGAGCACCGGCGCGTCGGACCCGCTGGCGATCAGCTACACCGGCCACACCAAAAACATCGGCTCCTTCCTTGCCGCCCTCGACGCCGGCCAGACGCCCGCGCTCGACGGTGTGGAGAGCCGCAAGGCCGTGCAGATTCTCGAAGCGCTGTACCAATCCGCCGCCACGGGTCAGCCGGTGCGGTTGAGCTGAAGAATTGTTCACCACCAAGACACAAAGATCACAGAGAAGATCAATCATGCTGCTTCGGCGGCATTTTCTGGGAAACTGATCCTTCTGACTTTGCTCTGTGTCTTTGTGACTTGGTGGTAAATCTGCTTTGTGATGCCGTCTTGAAATTGGAATCCCCATGAGCGCCACCACCGCCCAAGCTGCCGCTGTTGAGCTGTTGACCCGCTACTACGCCGCTTTCAACGCCGGCGACATGGACACCTTCCTGTCCTTGCTGACCGATGATGTGGTGCATCACATCAATCAGGGCGCTGCCCAAGTCGGCAAGCCGGCCTTCGCGGCGTTCATGCAGCAGATGAACGCCTGCTACCGCGAACAGCTCAAGGACATCGTGGTGATGGCGCACGCCGACGGCTCCCGCGCTGCCGCGGAGTTCGTGGTGCATGGCACGTATCTGAAAGCTGACGAAGGCCTGCCCCCCGCGCATGGCCAGCAGTACGTGCTGCCGTGCGGCGCGTTCTTCACCTTGCGCGATGGCAAGGTCGCCCGCATCACCAATTACTACAACCTGCAGGATTGGCTGAGCCAGGTCAGCTAATTTCATGCCTCAGCTCATCGTCCAAACCTGCATCGGCAGCGCCATCCAGCCCTACCTGGATGACCTCGCCCGCCTGCGCATCGCCGTCTTCCGCGATTTTCCCTACCTGTACGACGGCGACATGGATTACGAACGCCACTACCTGCAGACCTACAGCAACTGCCCGCAAAGTCTGTTCGTGCTGGTGTTCGATCCCTCGGGCAACAACCGCGTGGTCGGCGCGTCCACCGGCATGCCGATGGCTGCCGAGGATGCAGCCTTTCAGCTTCCCTTCCGCCAGCGGGGCTTTGACATCTCCAGCATCTTTTACTTCGGCGAATCCGTGCTCCTGCCCGCCTACCGTGGCCACGGGCTGGGCCATCGCTTCTTTGACGAACGCGAAGCCTTCGCCCGCACCCAGCCGCATCTGCAATGGACCGCTTTCTGTGCGGTGCATCGGCCTGGCGCTCATCCGCTGCGCCCCCGCGACTACCGCCCGCTCGACAGCTTCTGGCGCAAGCGTGGCTACACCCGCTGCGATGAGCTGCACGCCAGCTTCACCTGGAAAGACATTGATCAACCAAGTGAAACCGCCAAGACGCTGACCTTCTGGCGCAAAGGCTGGCCCCCCCGCGCTTAGCCGGCGAGCTTGCTCGCCGAGCGCACCCCACGTGCATGTCTCACGCCCCGCGCCAACCCCGACGAGCAAGCTCGTCGGCTAAGCGGTTATTCCGCCGCGCCCTCCGCCGCCTGCCGGGCGATCTCCTTGATCTTCTGCAGGTCCATTTTGCCGCTGCCCAGCAACGGCAGTTCCTCCACGCGCACGCACTGGTCGCGGCGCGGGACGAACAGGTTGGGCAAGCCGCGCCCCTGCAACTGCGCCAACGTGTGTTCCAGCTTCGCGTCATCAAGCGTGTGCAGCACCATCAGCTTTTCACCCTTGCGGGCGTCGGGCACGCCGGTGACGGCAAAGCATTGGCGTGTTTCGCCCAGCGCGTCCTGCAAGGCCTGCTCGACGGTGCCGTGGGGCACCATTTCCCCGCCGATTTTGCTGAACCGGCTCAGGCGGTCGGTCAGATGCAGAAAGCCATCGTCATCAAATCTGCCGATGTCGCCGGTGACGTACCACCCGTCGCGCAGCGCATGGGCAGTCAGCTCCGGTTTGTTCAGGTAGCTGCGCATCACGTTGGGGCCGCGCACCAGCAGCAGGCCCGGCTTGCCTTCCTCCACCGGCGCGAAGGTGTCGGAATCGACGATCCTGGCCGTCATGCCCGGCATCAGCCGTCCCACGCTGCCCACGCGCTGGCCGCTCTGGTACACCCCCGGATAGCGCACGTCCAGCATGTTGGCGGCAATCACCGGGCTGCACTCAGTCGCGCCGTAGCCTTCAATCGGACGAATCCCGAATTTCCCGGCAAAGGCGTCCGCCAAGCGCGGCTGGAGCTTCTCGGCGCCGGTCAACACCACCCGCAGCGACGCCAGTTGATCTTCATCGCATCGCCGGAGGTAGAGCTGCAAAAACGTCGGCGTGGCGATCAGCAAGGTCGTCTGATGCTGCATACATAGCCGGCCCACGGCGTCGGCGTCGAGCGGGTTGGGATGGCACACCTGTTCCAGCCCGTTGCACAGCGCGTACCACAAGCTCAGGTAGCCGAAGCTGTGGAACAGCGGCAGCAGCGCCAGCATGCGGTCGTTGCGCAGCGGGTGCATGATCTGCGTCACCTGGTCGATGTTCGCCAGCAGATTGCCATGCGTCAGCTCCACGCCCTTGGGCGCGCCGGACGAGCCGGAGGAGAAGATGATCGCCAGCCGATCGCCGACCGTGCGCGGGCCCTCCATGCCGCAGGTACGTTCGAGCCAGCGCTGGGGGAGCCAGCGCGCCTGCAGGGCGGCACGCAGGCGCGCTCCGGTGGTGAACTGCGGCGCCAGGTCTTCGAGCAACAAGGGGCGCACGCTGGCGGGCAGCGGGGTTTTGAGTTTTTCGAGGAAGGCCTGGCTGGTGATGACGACTTGCAGGTTCGCCTGTTGGCAGACGGATTCGAGCGCAGCCGGGCCGATGGTGTAGTTGAGGTTGACCGCGGTGCGTCCGCTCAATGCGGCCGCGAGGTTCAGGGCGGCGCCGGCGGCGGACGGCGGCAGCAGGATGCCCAGATTGTCGCCGACCCCCGGTTCGGTTTTCAGTCGCTGCGCCAGCAACACCGCGCGGGTGAGTAGGCCGTAGCCGGTGACCGCCTGTCCCGTGCTGTCGCGCAGCAGGATTTTTCCGCCGCGCCGGCGCAGCGCTGCCGTGACGCGCCGTTGCAGCCCCACGCCGGATTGGTAGCGTTCGATCCACGCTTCCGCGCCCAGGTCCTGCACCTGCTGGCGCACGGTGACGATGGAGCTGTCGGCCGGCAGCGGTTTCCCGAACCACACGCCGGTGGGATAGCGCAGGTGCTTGGGGGCTTTGAACACAAAGCGGCCGCCGGCGTAGCTGAACAGACTGCCCCACAGGTTCGCCAGATGCACGGGGATGATCGGCACGTCGCGCCCGCGCACAATGCGTTGCAAGCCGCGCCGGAAGGGGTTGAGCGCGCCGGTGCGGGTGATGCGGCCCTCGGGGAAGATGCAGACGATCTCGCCTTCATCCAGTGCTTTGCCTGCCGTCTTGAGGCTGCGCAGCAGGGCGCGGGGTCCTTCGCTGGCGGTGATGGGAATCGCCCCCAGCAGTTTCGCCAGCGGGTGCAGCCACCATTGGCGGTAGTAGAAGCTGTCGACGACAAAGCGCACCGGACGGTCGAGCGCAGCGATCAGCAGCAGGCCGTCGACGAAGGACATGTGATTGGGACACAGCAGCGCGCCGCCGGTGGCGGGGACATTTTCTTGGCCGGCGATGCGGACGCGGTAGACGCTGTGCGTCGCCAGCACCATGACCAGGCGCACCAGCGCTGCCGGGAGCAGCCACAGCGCCCACAGCGCTCCGAGCGTGACGCCGATGCCGCTGCCGAGCATCAACCAGCGCTGGCTCACCCCGGCTGCGGTCGCCATGCCCGCGCCCAGCGAGCCGAGCAGCGCCCCGGCCAGGGTGACGATGTTGAGCAGGGCGATGACTGAACCCCGGCAATCGGGATGACTGCGCCACTGCACCAAAGCGTTGAGTGGAACCACCATCAAGCCGGCTGCGCCGCCCAGCAACGCCACGAGCACGATGCCGCCGGGGATGGTGGTCGGCAGCAGTCCCAGCAGCAGGGCGGCGAAGGCGAAGCCGAGCGCGCCCAGCGGCGCCAGGCCCATTTCCACTTTGCCGCGCGACCAGCGGCCGGCGAGCACTGCGCCGCCGGCGAGGCCGATGCCGAACAGTCCCGCCGCCAGCCCGCCCATGATTTCCCGGCTGGCGCCGTTGCTGGCGATGGACTGGGCGAACACGTACACATTCTGTCCCACCAGACTGATCGCCAGCCAGTAGAGCGTCAGGCCCAGGAAAGCAAGCGTGAGCGGGCGATCCTGGCGCACCGCGCGCCAGGCATTCGCAAGGCCTGCTTGCCGGGTTTCGCCGGTGCTGGGTTGGCGCTGGGGCGTGGGCACGAACCACATGGCGATGAAGCCGACCACCGAGCACAGCGCAAGCAGGGCGGGCGCGAGGAAGGTCCACTGCGTCAGCTCGCCTTGATGATCGGGCAGCAGCAGGGCGGGGCCCAGCGCGGTGCCGGCAATGATCGCCAGCATGGTCCACATTTCCAGCAGGCCGTTGCCCCAGCTTAGGCGTTGGTGGGGGAGCAGTTCGGGGAGGATGCCGTACTTGGCGGGGCCGAACAGCGCGCTTTGTGCGCCCATGCCGCCGAGGATCACCAGCAGCGGCAGGTGGGCGTCAGGTTGATAAAACAGCAGCGCCGCAGCCGCGGTGAGCAAGCCGGTTTCGAGTCCCTTGGCGAGCAGAAGCACCCGGCGTTTGCACAGGTGGTCCGCGAGATAGCCGCCCAGCGGCGAGAGCAGGATCATCGGCAGCAGGAACACCGTCAGCGCGAGAGTCGATTGCTGTTGCGTGATGCGCTGCTGTGCTTCGACATCACCCAGTGCTGCCGCCAGCAACGGGCGCTGGATGAGCACCAGCAGCATGAACTTGAGCGCGTTGTCGTTGAACGCCCCGGTGAACTGGCCAACGAGCAACGCGCGCAGCGGGTGACGGTCGGGTGGGGTGACGATGGGATGAGCGGTCTGGGTCATGGCGGGCTCCAGTATCGCGGCTGGCGGGTCAGAAGAAAAAAGGCAGGAGGTCGGACTGGCGTTGGATTTCGTCCCCCTCCCCCGGGGTGGTGGGGCCCATCATCCAAACGCCGGCCGACCTCCTGCTGTGGGCTGGTCCGCTCACGCAGCGGTGCGGCGCCGAGCCCGCCAGAGCAGTCGCCGCAACCAGCCTGACGCTTTGCTTAGAACAAGCACGGTGCCAGAGACGGCGGGGATTGACCGGGGCGGCGGCGGCGGTCGGGGTAGTGCTCGCAAGTGATTTATTTTCAGGTAATTGAGAGCAGTTTGGATTGGCTGCGCAACGCCGTCCGCAGAATCTGCAGGCACTGGTACGCTATACATCTAATGTCCAGATACCGACGACGAATGTCCAGATTCTTAACGAGCCCCGACCGTGAGGGAGGGGTTCTTCATTCAACGCCTGGCGTCTGCGGCTGCGCCGCCACCCCTTGCTGACCAACTTTATGCATCACGCCGTTTGCCGCTGCCGTTTGGCGATCAGCCAA
>CAZSBB010000077.1:0-6740 GCA_964605235.1 uncultured Phycisphaeraceae bacterium | reverse complement strand
GGGATGACGCATTATGACATCCGGTCGCAAATGGCGCGAATCGCTCTAAGCCCCCGCCCCCGGAATATCATCACTCACGATTGACGCGCCATCGACAACGACGATACTGATGCCAGTTCGTCGGACTTGGTCGTGGTACGGGGTTATCGTCAACCTGTCGCTGGGGGTTTTGTCATGTTTGGGCATACCGAGAGCCTGCTGCTGCTAGCCTTGGGTGTCATCTGGCTCTGGCAACTGGTGGTCATTTTCGGCTTGCCGGAGGCGCATTTCCGTCAACCCACCGACCGAATCCTCTGGTTCATCGTGGTGCTGGTCATTCCGCTGGGGGCTGTTGTTTTCCTGCTGTGGAATGCCGGACGCGCCAAGCTGGTGCGCGAGGAGCAGGAGTATCAGGCACATCGGGCGCGCCTTGCCCAACGGCTCAAGACGGCTCCCAATCAACCAGGCGCACAAGCAACGACGACAACGTCCCATCTCCCCAACGAGCCGGAAGCGTGAGCGACGGAAAGGGCGCAGGGACGCCAGACATTCACCGGTAAAACCGGTAGGTCAACGTCCGCCGAACGCCTTTCCCGTCGCTGGCGCTTCCCGCTCGTTTTGCTGCGCTCGCCCCGCCATTCCCCTGCCCTTCCGTTATACTTTGCCGCTCGCCGTCGCCTGTCTGGCGCGGCTGGCAATCCCTTGACCGCTCGGGAGCAGGAGTCCGCTTGCATGCTCAGCAGCCGTGAGATTCGTCAGCAGTTCATCGACTATTTCGTCAAAAAGGCGGGGCATACCTTTGTGCCCAGCTCGCCGGTCGTGCCCCATGACGACCCCACGCTGCTGTTCACCAACGCCGGCATGAACCAGTTCAAGGAACTGTTCCTCGGCACCGGCACACGCGAGTACCACCGGGCCGCCAACACCCAGAAGTGCATCCGCGCCGGCGGCAAGCACAACGACCTCGAAGACGTGGGCAAGGACACCTACCACCACACCTTCTTCGAAATGCTCGGCAACTGGTCCTTCGGCGACTACTTCAAAAAGGAAGCCATCGACTGGGCGTGGGACCTGCTGGTCAACGTGTGGGGGCTCGATCCCAACCGCCTGCACGCCACCTACTTCCAGGGCGATCCCAACGAAAACCTCGCCCCCGACGAGGAAGCGCGCCAGCTCTGGCTCCAGTACCTGCCGGCCGAGCGCATTCATCCGGGCAACAAGAAGGACAACTTCTGGGAAATGGGCGACACCGGCCCATGCGGCCCGTGCTCGGAAATCCACATCGACCGCACCCCCGACCAGACCGGCGGCCCGATGGTCAACGGCGGCGATGCCCGCGTCATGGAAATCTGGAACCTCGTCTTCATCCAGTTCAACCGTGACAGCAGCGGCAAGCTCACCACCCTGCCCAACAAGCATGTCGACACCGGCATGGGCTTTGAACGGCTCTGCGCGGTCATCGCCAGCAAGGATCGCAACTACGACGCGGCTGTGGGCAACTACGACACCGACGTCTTCACCCCGCTGTTCACCGCCATCCAGCAGGTCACCGGCGCCCGCGCGTACACCGCGAAGCTCGAGGACCACATCGACGTGGCGTACCGCGTCATTGCCGACCACCTGCGCTGCCTGACCTTCGCGCTGACCGATGGCGCGACGCCGGGCAACGAAGGGCGCGGCTACGTGCTGCGGCGCATCCTGCGTCGCGCGGTGCGTCATGGGCGTCAGACGCTCGGCGTCGCCGAGCCGTTCCTGCACAAGCTCGTGCCGGCCGTGGTCAGCGCCATGGGCGATGCTTTCCCGGAACTCAAGAAAAATCCGCAGCACGTCATCGACCTGATCCACGAGGAAGAGCAGTCGTTCGGGCGCACGCTCGACCGCGGCATCGCCCTGTTCGAGCAGGCTGCCAGTCGCGCTGCGGGTAAGCAGGTCACCGGCGCCGATGCCTTCATGCTCCACGACACCTACGGCTTCCCGCTGGACCTCACCCAGGTCATGGCGGAAGAGCGCGGGCTGAGCGTGGACGTGCCCGGCTTCAACCAGCTCATGGAAGAAGCCCGGGAAAAAGCCCGCGCGGCCGGCACGCACAAAGTCTCCGGACAGGCGCTGCTCGACCTGGTGCAGAAGGAAAATCCCCCCGCCACCGAGTTCACCGGCTACACCGCCACGGAGCTGCAAACCACCAGCTTTGTGAAGCTCTATGCCGTGCGCGAAGATGGCTACGACGTGCTGCCCCAGGTCACTGCCGGGCAGGAAGCCACCCTCGTCACCGGCCAGACGCCCTTCTACGCGGAGTCCGGCGGCCAGGTGGGCGACACCGGCATCATCACCGTCGGCAGCGCGACGTTTGAAGTGCAGGACACCCAGAAAGTCGGCAGCGTGTTCCTGCACATCGGCGTCGTCAAGGCGGGCACGATCACCGCCGGCGACAACCAGACGCTGCAACTGGCGGTCAGCACCGATCGTCGCGCCAGGATCATGGCGAATCACACCACCACGCACGTGATGAATCGCGCGTTGCGGAAGTTCGTCAATCCCGAAGCCGACCAGAAGGGCTCGCTGGTGGATGACCAGAAGCTGCGCTTCGACTTCTCGCACAACAGCGCGGTGACCCCTGAGCAGATCGAGCAGGTCGAACAGCGGGTCAACGGCGACATCGTGGCGGATTTGCCGGTGTATTTTGAGTATGCCCCGGTGGAACAGGGTCGCGCGATCTCCGGCCTGCGGGCGGTGTTTGGCGAAAAGTATCCCCCCAAGGTGCGCATCGTCAGCATCGGCGTCCCGGTGACGCAACTGCTGGCGGAGCCGGGCAACGAACGGTGGGCGGATTTCTCCATCGAATTCTGCGGCGGCACGCATCTCAAGTCCACCGGCGATGCCGAGGGCTTCGTGGTCGTCGGCGAAGAAGCCGTCGCCAAAGGGATCCGGCGTCTGACCGCCCTCACCGGCGCGGCTGCCCACCAGGCGGCAGCACATGGCGAACGGCTGCTGGCGCGGGTGACGGCCCTGAAGCAGGCGGAAGACGAGCAACTGGCGGCGGGCATCACCAAAGTCAGTGCCGAGGTCAACGAAGCTCAGCTCCCGCTGCTGATGAAAAGCCAGATCCGCGCCGAGCTGACGGAGTTGCAGAAGATCGTCAAGGAGCGCGACAAAGCCCGCAGCCAGGCAGCGCTGGGCGATGTGGTCAGCACCGCGCAGCGGATCGCCGAAGCCGGCGACGAGCAGCTCATCATCGCCCGTGTGGATGGCACGGACACCAAAACGCTGCGCAACGCGCTGGAGGTGATCCGCAAAACCCGCCCGGCGGCGGCAGTGCTGCTGGGCAGTGCCGAGGGCGACAAAGTCGCGCTGGTCGCGGCAGTGCCCGAAGCGCGGATCAAGCAAGGGATGAAAGCGGGCGACTGGGTGAAGCAGGCGGCGCTGGTCGTCGGCGGCAGCGGTGGTGGTCGGCCGGATATCGCCCAGGCCGGCGGCAAGGACCCCGCCAAGCTCGATGCCGCGCTGGAAGCCGGGCGCCAGTTCGCCCGGACGTTTGTGCAGTCATGAAAAGAAGCACGAGCCCCGCGCGTGAGCCAGGGGTTCTGCGGGACAAGTAACCAGACGAGGCAACCCCTCCCTCACGGTCGGGGCTCGTTGCAGCAGGAATGTCACATGCCGCGGATCAACGACAACTACCTCAAGCTCAAAGCCGGCTACCTGTTCCCCGAAATTGGTCGGCGCGTCAAAGCCTTCGCGGCTGCGCATCCCGACGCCAAAATCATTCGGCTGGGCATCGGCGATGTGACCGAACCGCTGGCGCCCAGCGTGGTCGCCGCGATGCACAAGGCGGTGGACGAGATGGCCGCCCGCGCCACCTTCAAGGGCTACTGCGATGAGCAGGGTTATGACTTCCTGCGCCAGGCCATCGCCCAGTGCGATTACCAGGCGCGCGGCTGCGACATCGCGCCCGACGAAATCTTCGTCTCCGATGGCTCCAAATGCGACACCGGCAACATCCTGGACATCTTCGCCACCAACGCCAATGTCATCGCCCTGACCGATCCGGTGTATCCCGTGTACGTCGACACCAACGTCATGGCGGGCAACACCGGCGCCGCCAATGAGCGCGGCGAGTTTGCCGGGCTGGTCTACCTGCCCACCACCGCCGAGAACAACTTCACCCCCGCCTTGCCGACCCGCAAGGTCGATGTCATTTATCTCTGCTATCCCAACAATCCCACCGGCGCGGTCGCCACCCGCCAGCAACTGAAGCAGTGGGTGGAGTACGCCCAGGCCCATGATGCGGTGATTCTGTATGACGGCGCGTACTACGCGTTCATCACCCAGCCGGATATCCCGCGCTCGATTTATGAAATCCCCGGCGCCAGGGATGTCGCCATCGAGTTCCGCAGCTATTCCAAGACGGCGGGTTTCACCGGCACGCGCTGCGCCTACACCGTCGTGCCCAAGGGACTCAAGGGCAAGGCCGCCGACGGCACGGTGGTCGAACTGCACAAGCTGTGGAACCGCCGGCACACCACCAAATTCAACGGCGTGTCCTATGTGGTGCAGCGCGCCGCCGAAGCCACGCACACCCCGGTGGGCCAGAAGGAAATTCAGACCACCATCGACTTCTACATGGAAAACGCCCGCATCATCCGCGCGGCGGCGTCCGGTATGGGCCTGAACGTCTTCGGCGGCATCAACGCGCCGTACATCTGGCTCCAGACGCCCAACGGCATGAAGAGCTGGGAATTCTTCGACAAGCTGCTCAACGAATGCCATGTGGTCGGCACCCCCGGCAGCGGCTTTGGCGCCAGCGGCGAAGGCTACTTCCGCATCAGCGCGTTCAACAGCCGCCAGAACGTCGAGGAAGCCGTGGCGCGGATGCAGAAACAGCTTCGGATTTGATGATTTGCTGATGTGTGATTTGTTGATTTGTGTTTGGGAGGGTGAGGTTGCGGAGTTGGGGTTGGCGGGGATGCAGCGGCGCAGGCGTGGACGTGAGATCAAGGACCACACCGCAGCGTCGCTGACAAGCACAAATCTCCAAATCACCAGATCCACAAATCACCAGATGCAACATGTCCATTTCCCCGGAAGATCCCGCGTTGGCGGCGGTGCGTGCGTTTCTGGATGGTGAAAACACCGCCGGGCTGGCGACGGTTGACGCCGCCGGCGTGCCGCATGCCTGCAATGTGTGGTATGCGCGCGGGCGCGGGTTGACGCTCTACTTCGCCTCCGGGCACGACACCCGCCACGCCCGCGACATTGCGCGCAGCGGATTGCTGGCGCTGACGGTTTTCGCTCCCACCCATAAGGCTGCGGAGATTCATGGCGTGCAGCTGCGCGGCCGCTGCGTCGCCCTGGAACCCGAGAGTGAGCCGGCGGTGACCGCGCTGAATGTCTATCTCCAGCGCTACCCCTTCATTGCCGCCTCGCTGACCATCCGGGCAGCGCTCGAACGCGACGGGCTGTACCGCTTCATCCCCACCTGGGTGCGCTGGTGCGACAACCGCCAGAAGTTCGGCTTCAAACAGGAATGGGAATTGGCGTGACGGGGCGCGGCCGCGCGCCAGCGTGCGAGTTGCGCGCGGTGAACGAGCCGGAAGCGTCAGCGACGCAAAGCAGGATTGGTGGCCGAAGACGTGTCTAGTTGATCGGTGCGGTTCCGGCGGACATGCGCCCGGTCCGTCGCTTACGCTTCCGGCTCGTTGCCCAGTGTCATGGGTGCGCTAAGTGGAACAACTACCGTGTCGGCAGCAGCGCCGTCGCGGCGGCGAGGATCGCCTCCGGCTCACTCATGCGCCCGGAGCCCAGCGTGCGACACGCCTGCCAGCCGCTGTCCGGGCCCACCTGGTGATAGCCCAGCACTTCGCGGACCGTAACCACGTTGCGCTGGGTGATGGGGTTCTCCCACATCTGCTCATTCATCGCGGGCGCCAGCAACACCGGCGTGGTGCGCGGCAGCGCACAGGCGGTCAGGCTGACCACATCGTCACAGATGCCCGCCGCGAGCTTGGCGATCAGGTCCGCGGTCGCCGGGGCGATGAGCATGAGGTCCGCAGCGCGGGCGTGGCCGATGTGTGGGGCTTCGGGATGGTCGTGGCTGTGCCAGATGCTGGTGATCACCGGCCGACCGGAGAGCGATTGAAACGTCAGCGGCCCCACAAAATGCGTGGCGGCTTCAGTCATCAGCACCTGCACGGTGGCCTGGCACTGGGTCAGTTTGCTCACCAGCCCGGCAATCTTGTAGCAGGCGATCCCCCCGCCCAATGCCACCACCACCGAGCGCCCCGACCACGCAGCGCGAAGCGCGTCCGGGTCGAGACTCGCAGTGGAATCGGGAGCAGTCATGGCAATTCGGGACGCGGGGCGCGGGTCCCGCCGGTCGGCGGTTATTCGTCGACTTGCTGTTTGATCGGCTGCTCCGCGAGCGGCACGCCGTCGTCATCGAGCAGGCGATAGGAAATCTTGCCTTCGACGATCTCCTGGACCGCGACTTCAAAATCGCTGCGGCCCTGGCGTTCGATCAGCGGGCGGGCGCCGTCCATGAGTTCGCGGATGCGGTGCTGCACCAGAGCGGTAAACTTGAACCGGCCGCCCAGGGCGTGAACCACCTTGTCGTCCTTCAAGGCTTCAATCATCCGAGCGATCTCCTATGGCAAGGAAGTAGCCCCGTATTGTACCGCCAACCGGGGGGCAGGGCAAAGGGACGCCGCTGCAGATGTAGGAACTCAATAGAAGTGTCACGGTCATTATGACAATAGAAGTGTCAGGGG
>CAZSBB010000076.1:0-7158 GCA_964605235.1 uncultured Phycisphaeraceae bacterium | reverse complement strand
GGGATGACGCATTATGACATCCGGTCGCAAATGGCGCGAATCGCTCTAAGCCCCCCGCCGCTCACTTGTGCATCAACCCCCCAGCGGACGTCTTCGGACGTCCGCTTTTTTTTGCGCGCTGCAGACGCGTTACCGGCTGCCGCGCCACAATTCATGGAGCCGACGCGCGGCATGGTCGACATACTGCTGCCCCACCTGCGGCTCATGCCGCGCCCAGAGCAACGGCGAGCCGGAGTACCCGCCGCCCAGTTGGGCCGCCAGCGTGGGCACATAGCCCGCACAGCCGCCGGTGAGTCCGAACACGGCCGTGCTGGCGAAGGGGCTGCGGCGTTTGAGATCAAGCTGGTACTGGCAGAACAGCTCGAAGGGTTCGGTGCTGATCGCCAGGTCGCCGATTCGCAGCGTGTGGAAGGGCAGCGTTTCGCGCGGATGGGAGCCGAATTGCTGCATCAGGGCGTAGGGCCCCCACGCGGAGATCAGTTCCTGGCCCTGGATGTCCGCGCCCGCCCGCACCCGCGCCAGCACGGCTTCGCAGCGCGTCACTTCCTCGGCGCTGGGCAGGCGCACCGCCACTTCCAACTCGTCGCAATAATGCTGCAGCGGTACGTGGTCGAGCAACTGCATTTCATGGAGCAGCCGCAGCGTCTCCCCCGCCAGCGTGCTGCCGAAACGGATGGCCTGGATCGTGGCGTTCTCCGGCATGACCCGTCGCTGCGTCTGACACGTCATGGCGATGTCACCCTGCGCGCCATTGAAAAACAGCACCGGCAGCGGCCCCAGCGCTTCGCGCACCAGCCGGCGGGCGACGCCGGGGTAATCGGCGGTGAAGTACGGCAAACCATAGGAGCCGGCCGGATGTCCGGTGCCCTGATGCAACACCGCCTGCACGCGGTTTTGCTCATTCACCACCGCCAGCGCCAGGCAACGGGTGTCATCCGGCCCTTCGACGCCGGTGAACTGCTGATCGCGCCCCGCCTGCCGATACATCGCGTGGCTGCCGTCGGCATAGCACACGCGCCGGTTGTAACCCAGCCGGGCGTGTCCCATGCCCCAGCCCAGACGCGCCGGCCGCGCCGCCTGCCGCGCCTGCTGCGCCAGCGCGGTCAGCCATTGCACAAGCTGATCGCCATACGCCTGATCGATCGGCTTCTGGTAGCAGGAGTGGATCATCACCGGCCCGCCATGCGTATGCGAGCAGCCGATGATGATCTGGCGCGCTTCCAGACCAGCCGCGCCCGCCATCGCTTCCCCGCAGCGCCGAGCAAACGTCGGCTCCATCCCCACCAGATCGCAGGACACCAGCAGCACCGCAGCGGCGTCGGCGCCAGCGCCATCGCCTGCCAGATACAGCGCGTTGGCTTCCAGTTCATCGTGCACCGACTCGGCGCGCTGCTCCGGTTTGCCCGCGCCCTGAATGAACGAACCAAGAGTTGGCGTGATGACGATGGTGGCGGCGCCTGCCTGCATGGTGATTGCTCCGGGCACGATTCAGCGCCGTGCATAAAAGCATGGCTACTGCGCTAATCACCGAGTATAGTCCGGCGGCAACGCACTCGAACGCACGACCCGCCCGCGCTTGAGGCTGCGGAATCGTGCCTTCCAGCGCCCTTGCAGCCATAGCCGGGGGATCGAACGCTGTGGAGCGCGCCCGTAGAATTGCTGCGGCGAGATCACGTCCAGACCCAGGAGCCCATGATGCCGCTTCGACCGCTGCTCGTCGCGCTGCAGCCACTTGGCTTGCTCCTGCTGCTGGGTTCCGCTTTGCTCGGGGCGCAGCCAGCGGGTGCTGCGCCGGCCCCCGTCATTGAACTGGAAGCCAATCAGACCGAGCTGGATGTCGTCATTCGCATTGCCCATCTGGATCGCCTGTCCACACGCCAGAACCTGACGGCAACCATTGAGCTGGCGGGAGTCAGGCAGCGCTACACGATTGACCTGTCATCCCCGGCGGTGGGTTCGGCGGTGCTGATCGGCAAGACCAAGCCGACGGCGCTCAAGCACGCCCAGGTCAGCGTGCATCAGGGCGACCTGTTGCTGCTGCGCCAGCGGGTGTCGATTGCCCGCATTGATGAGGCTAAGCCGAACCTGCCGCTGACCGCGCTGCGCGCTGAGGTGGAAGCCGGCCAGCAACCCGGCAGCTCCTTGCCCGTGGTGCAGCAACCAGATCTGGCGGCCCTGCCGGTGCTGGCGACGCCCCCGGCCGCGCGCGTGGTGGAACTGAATGACCTGCGTCTGCCGGTGGTGGGCGACGTGAGCTATCCCCTGATCAGCGCGGAGAACAACTGCCTGATTTCCCGCCAGACCGCCCATCCTGACGACCCCGCGCAGCGCAGCATTTACCTGCCCATGAAAAGCCAGTTGTTCGATGCGGCTGGCAACCCCACCCGCCAGATGCACTACCTGGTGGAAGTGCCGCTTGATCCCGCATGGATGCAGGCGGGCGCTGCTGACACCCTGACGGCGCCGACGGAAAAAGTGCGCGTGCATGTGCCGACCACCACCTGGACCAATGGCAAGTGGGTTACCGGGGAAGGCCCCGGCGGCCTGGGACAATTGATCGGCTCGGCGGCGGTGGACGACCAGGGCAACCTGTACTACTCCGCTTCCCTGGGCGATCAGGGCCTGGTGCGCTTCAACATTGCCCGGGCTTGTTTCGAAGCACCTCCAGCCGATCTGGCCCAAGCGCTCAATCCACTGCTGCCCGCCGCCAGCGCAGTGCCCGAAGCCCTGAGCAAACGGCGTTTGCGGTGGGACCCGCTCATGTATGTCCACGTGGCGGGCGACCAGTTGTATCTGTGCCCGTTTCGCACCGATGTGCTGACGGATGAAGTGATGCTCAACGGCATCATTGCATTCCCGCTCGCGCAGTGGGACCACCCGCAGGCATTTGCCGCCGGCGCTCGGTTGCTGGCGCTCGGCGCGCCTGGGCAGCCGCATTCACTGTACGACCACTGGCCCAAACCGGACGATCCGCCGTGGAAGATCGCGCCGCTGCTCAGTCGCGCGGACAGCTTGTACGTCACGGCTTACCCGCCCTTCGTCCAGATGGGCCCCTGGCGGATAGCGGAGCCGGCCGACGGCGTGGCGGCAACTGTGACGCCGGTGACACATGACGAGGTGACCCGTGCCCCGCCCCGGCCGCGTCCCGCGCTGCGCACCTGGGCGGGCGGTGTGTTCCACTGGACCGACTATGGCATTCTGACTACCACCCGCGCGAAGCTCGCCCTTGTCCTGGGCATGAGCACGGACGCGCAAGCAGGCAATGCTCCGGCCGATGCGAACGAGCCGGCGCTGAGCATCCTCTACGATCCACTGGGGGCGATGCGCCTGGAGCCGGCGCGCTATGCCGACATCCTCAATCAGCAGCAAGGCCCCGCTTTGGCGCCGTGCTACATGGCGACGGCGATTCCCGGTCGGCCGGGCGTGATTCTCGGCGTGGGCGAATACGGCTACTACCTGGCGGAGTACGACCTGCGCGCTGCCGCATCAGGCGTGGTGCAACGGCGCGTGCTGCAACTGGATGCCGGCGGCCGTGAACTCAACCTGCCCTTGCGCGCCGGACTGGGGCCCTATGGCCATCTCTGGCAGCAAGATGGCAACAACCTGAGTCTGCTGCTCACGGGTTACACCGGCATCGCCACCATGCTGTACAGCCAGGACGGGCAGGTGCTGCCGCGGCATCGGGTGACCGTGGACAAACGTCCCCGGGAACGAAACCTCGACGCGGCCGTGGGCGGGATGAGCATGACCAACACGTATCCTCTGCCCGGACTCGACCAGCGCGTGCATCTGCTGGCGACCAACTCTCCCAGTCGCAACGGCACGCCGTGGAGCAATGGTCTGCAAACGCTCACGTTCCCCGCGGCCGACGAAATGCTGCGGTTAAGCCGCCTGACCCGGGGCGGCAACAACGCCTGGCTGCGCGGACGGGTGCGCTACGACCCCGCCGGCCGCGCCACGCAGGAACTGGTGCTCGCCGCCTCACCGACCATTCCCGCATATCTGGCCCAGATGAATGGTCAGGACGAACCGCCCATCCGGGGGCCCAAACTGGTGTTCTACCAATGCCCGCAAGCCGGCGAGCCGACTGATCGTTTTGCCCTGAGCCTGCCCCTGCTCGAAGGCGGCGGCGGCGTGAAGGGGATGGTGGTCAGCGCCGATGGACGCTATCTCGTGCTGCTGCATCAGGAGCGGTTGCTGTCGTTCGACCTGACCCGCTTGCGTTATGTGGATGGCTACACGCTGCCCGCCACGGTGTGGGAATTCACTCGGCCCGATGAGCGGTTTCAGGTCGCGCCTGATGGCCGGATATTCCTATGCGTGTGCGCGAAGGATGCGGACACCGCCACGTTCTACGAATTGGATATCTCCCCTGCCGGGAGGCTGGCGCTCAAACCGCATCTCGCCATCCATGCGCCGACGGTGAGTGCGCTCCACCAACTCGAAGGCGGCGTGGCGGTGTTCGTCGCTGATCCCGCCAACGACGGCTCGTATGACCTGTGCCTGGGCCCCTGGTCGCGTCTGCCCGGCGCCAACCTCTGGCTGCTCCGCGATTTCCTTCCCGCTCCCGCCACCGCCACCGGGCGCAGCAGCCCGCGTCACCCCCCCACCATGACGGTGATCTGCGGCGACTAAGTTCCCTACATGGAATGGCCCGCCGGCGGTGGCGCGTTGGCGACAATTCTGGTACACATCGTTTCATTCCCGAAGAAAGGACACCGGGCATGGAACGCGGCCAACTGCATATCAAAAACGAAACGCTGGCGAAACTCGACGCCTACCTGCTGACGCGCGGCATTCCGCTGCCGCCGGGCGTGGTGCACGACGCGAATGCGGTGACGGTGCGCGATGCCGCCGGCCACCTGCTGCCCAGCGCGGGCAAGGTGCTCCAGCGCCGCCCCGACGGCAGCATCGAATGGCTGCTGCTGGATGTGCTCATGCAACTGGACGGGCAGGAGCAGACGTCGATTGATGTGGAGCCGCGCGGCACTGATGCTCCCGCTCCAGAGGTCGCCCATCCGGTCACGCTGGTGCAACGCGAAGCGGAAGCCACGCTGAGCAATGGGCTGACCTCCATCACTGTCAGCGCAGCCGGCGGTTCGCTGATGCGCCAGCTCACGATTCACGGCCGCACGCTGGTCGATACCTCGCATCTGGTCGACCTGCAGGTGGCGGACCTGGGCGGCAAGCTGTACCGCGCCAGCCAGGCGGGGCCGCATACCTTGACGGTGCTGCACGCCAATCCGCTGCGCACCACGGTGATGCTCGCCGGCACGCACCGCGCCCGCGACGGCGCGACCTTCATGGACTTCGCCCTGCGCTTCACACTGACCGCCAACAGCCCGGATGTGAAGCTCGAACACACGTTCTACTGCCGGGAAGCGCGCGAAGGAAAAATCCCCGTGCGCAGCATGAAGTTGGTCATGCCCACCGCGATGGACCCGGCCGCCAGCAAGCTCATGCGCCAGCTCAACCGCGGGCGCGATTACGTCGCCCATGATCTGGACGTGCGGGAGAACGTGGAGGTCGTCGCCTCCGCGTCAGGCGATCTGGATCACTATGCCGACGCCAGCGGCAAGGCGGCCCATCCCGGCGCGGGCGGGCAGGTGTTCCTCCGCAACGGCGACAGCTTTCACGAGGACTGGAGTGAGTACGCCTGGCACATGCGCCCCGGCCAGAGCACCGGCTTTCGCACCTGGGCGATGGTGGCGGGGCTGCGTCAGGTGCTGCCGGTGGTGGGGTGGAAGCAGGCGGACTTCACGCTCGTCACCGCCTTCGAGCATTTCCGTCAGCTTCACCCCAAGAGCATTGAGATCGATGAAAACCTCATCACCTGGTCGATCTGGCCCAGCTGGTCCACGCCGATGGAAGTGGTGCAGGGCGTGTCCAAGAGTCACATCATCTGGCTCACCGGCGCGACGAAAGCGCTCAACATGGATGAAGTCATCGACACGCTCTACCGCTGGGAATACGGCTACGTCGAGCCGGTGGATGTGTCCTTTGACCCCGCGTGGCCGACGTACTGCCAAGTGCTCGACTGTCAACATCTGCTGCCGTATCAGCCGGACAAGTACCCCCTGCTGGAGAACCTGATCGAGGTCGCGCCCTCGGCGGGCAATCCCAGTCGGCACACCTACGACCGCCTGCCCGCCATCGGCATGTTCCACTTCGGCGATCAGGTCGGCGCCAACGCCGGCAGCACTGATGTGGGCACCTGCATCAACAACGAGGACGATCTGTGGGTCTTCTTCCCCCTGCAGCAATTCCTCCGCACCGGCCACACCTATTGCTGGGACTACGGCAAGGAGGCCGCCCGCCATTACATGGAGGTCGACTTCTGCTGCTGGAGCACCGACGACCGCCAGCGCGGGGGACTGATCCCGCACACCGGCAACCACTTCATCGGCTGCGTTTATCCCAGCCATCAATGGGTCGAAGGGCTGCTGGCGTACTACTACCTCAGCGGTGATGACCGCGCGAAGACCGCGGTGATCGGCTGCGCGGACAACCATGTGTGGTGGATCTACCACAACACGCAGATGGTCTGCTGCGATGGACGCGAGGCGGGCATGCCGCTGGTCAATCTCGCCGCCGCGTACCGACTGACGCAGGATGAAAAGTATCTCGCTGCCGCCCGGCACATCATCGAGCATTTCTACCAGCGCTGGATCAACGAGTTTGGCTCCTTCAAATATCCCTATCCGCAAACCTGGCAGAGCGTGCCGCACAAGCTCATCACCGGCTATGGCGACTGGTCCAGCTTTGCCGGGCTGTATCGGCTGTGGGAAGTCACCGGCGATGAAGCCATCCGCAAGCTGGCGGTGGAGCTCCTCGATGCAGCGGTGCGCCCCGGGTCGTTTTCCGTCAATGACATCCGTGGGATGGATTTCCTGGCGGCGTGGGCGCTGGGCCGGATGACCGGCGACATGGAGGACGTGATCGAGCGCGTCCGCAGCGCCATCCCCATGCTGCTGCGGCGCGGCGGCCACCCGTTGCGGCGTCTGCATTTCCTCAAGGAACTCGACCAGCGCGGGCTGATCGACGACCGCCTGGTCGGCAACCGCGCCGGGGTGATCTGACTGCTGAAATGCGCGGCGCGCCAATGCTGTTGAACTCCAATAGAAATGACAGGGCTTGCTTTCAATAGAAGTGTCACCT
>CAZSBB010000075.1:0-8204 GCA_964605235.1 uncultured Phycisphaeraceae bacterium | reverse complement strand
GTTGCCGCTGCTGCATCAGGCGCTCGAACAACGCCGCAGCGATCTGGCGGTCCATACGTCCGACGGGCGTCCGCCGTTGACCTCGGAGGTGATTGGCATGATGCTCAACTACGCCAACGCGCTGCAAGCGGCAGAACGCCGGCCCGCCAGTGAGCATCTGTACCGCCGGATACTGGCGCAGGTTCCCGCGCACGCCACCGCCAACCGCAATTTGGGAGCCTTGCTGCTGGATACGGACCGAGCGGCGCAAGCGTTGCCGCGCCTGATCCGGGCGGTGGAATTGGCGCCCGACGATGGGGCGGCCCGCGGCCTGCTCGCGCAGGCGCTGCTGGCGCAGGGCCAGCCCGCCGCCGCCGCGGAACATCTGGCGCAGGCGGTGCTGCTCGATCCGGATGACGCCGGGCTGCGGCTGCGCTGGGGACAGGCGCTGGCGCAGGCGGGTCACTTGCCGCGCGCCGCCCAGGTGCTGCACCAGGCGCGGGAACTGGCGCCGGAAGACCCGGCGTTGCTTGATGCGCTGATCGTCGTGAAATTGCAGATGGGACAGACGGCCGCGGCGTTGCCGTTGCTCGAACAACTGGCGGCCCACCCGCAGGCGTCTGCCGTCAGCCGTCGGCGGCTGGTGTGGGTGCTGGCGACGGCGCCGAACACCGCGCTGGCTGACGCCCAGCGGGCGGTCGCGCTGGGGGAGCAGCTATGCGCAGGGCAGGCGACGCCTGACGCCTTGACGCTCGATGCTTTGGCGGCGGCCTACGCGCGGGTCGGCCGATATGACCAGGCGGTGCGCCTCGCCCACGCCGCCGAGCTGCAGGCGCTGCAGCACCAGCAAACGACGCTGGCGCAGGACATCGCCCGGCGCGCAGCGCGGTATGCCGCCGGGCAACCGTGGGTGACGGGCAACTCGGCTTCACCCTGAGTCCTGGTCATGCTGATGACAGCGCTGTCACCGGCGTGGTCTGGCGTGTTCACCGACGCCGCGCCAGCAAGGGCAGCCACGCCCCGGGCAACCGCCATGCCGGGTTTCATTTTCACGGAGCTGCCGCGCGACGTCGGCGGTCTGCGCATGACATCCCCCAACCATCCACCTACAATCGTGCCCGCCATGCCTGACGGCGGTCGCTGCCCGCAACGGGTTGGCGTCAGGGACCGCACGGTCCGGGAGCATCGACGCATAGATGCATCTTCAGCCGCCTACGACTGATTCCGCACCCCCGCCTGCGCTCCTGTCGTCACCGCGTCCCAACCAGGCTCCGCAACTGGAATTCGCCCGGCTCTGCCTGTTGCTGGCGCTGATACTCCTGGTCTATCAACAGGCGGTCGGTTTGGGTCTGGTCTGGGATGACCCCATCTTTGTCCACAACGACCCCATCACGCTGTCATCCGAGGGTTGGCGGCTGGCGTGGACCGAGACCAGTCGGCTTGATTACTACCCCGTCACCGCCACGCTGTTCTGGGCGATTCACCAATCCGTCGGCGCGTCCTATCCGGCTTACCACGGCGTCAACCTGCTGCTGCACCTGCTCGCGTGTGTGCTGCTCTGGCGCTTGCTGCGGCGACTGCATTGCCCCGTGGCGTGGTGGGTCGCGCTGTTGTTTGGCATTCATCCCGTCACGGTCGCCACGGTGGCGTGGATTTCGGAGATCAAGAACACCCTGGCGCAGGTCTTCCTGTTCGCCAGCCTGTGGTGCTACATGGACCATCGGGAGCGCGGCCGAGCCCTGGATTACGTCTGGTCCGTCCTGCTCTTCGCCCTGGCGACGCTCAGCAAAGCCTCCGTGGTGGTGCTCCCCGCCTTGCTGGTGCTGCTCGAATGGTTCTGGGGGCAGCGGTCCGGGCGGCTCATCGCCAAACGCACCGCGGTGTTTTTCCTCATCACGCTGGCGACCTCCGTCATCCATGTGATCTTTCAGCAGGGCATCGGCATCGATCAGGTGCGCCGCCTGCCGGTCGAATCCCTGCCGGTGCGGCTGGTGGGCGTCGGCTGGATCGTCTGGTTTTATGTGCTCAAAACCGTGCTGCCCACTGACCTGTGCATGATCTACGCCCGCTGGGAGGTGGACCCCACCGCCTGGACCCATCATCTGCCCAATGCGCTGTTGCTGGCGGCGGTGGCGCTGGGCTGGGCATACCGGCGGTCGTGGTACGGCCGTCTGCTGCTGTTTTGGCTGGGTTATCTGCTGGTGACGCTGGCGCCGGTGCTGGGCGTGATCCGGATGGTGTACCACCGCATGGCGTGGGTTTCCGATCACCTGCAATACCTGACGCTGCCGGGCACGCTGACCGCGCTGGCGCTGCTGGGGTGGCGGCTGTGCCTGCGTCCCGAACGGCCCGTCTGGGCGCGGCGTCTGGGCCTGCTCCTGGGCCTGGGCGTGCTGGGGGCGTTCAGTGCCACCACCTGGCGGCTGCTCCCGGCCTTCCAGGACTTGCCGACCATGTGGGCCCACAATGTGGCGGTCAGCCCGGATTCCGCCTTCGCCAATTACTACCGCGCCAAGGATCTGGAACGCCTGGGCCAGCGGACCCAGGCGCTGCAGCTTTACGATCACGTGCTGAAACTCGCGCCGGGATCGGCGGTCGTGATGACCGATCGCGCCATGTGCCTGGCGAGCTTGAACCAGCTGTCCCAGGCCCAGGCGCAGTTGGAAGCCGTCCTGCGCCATCAGCCCCACGACGTCCAGGCGCTGGAGAATCTGGGGACGGTCAAATACCTGCAGAACGACTATGCCGGGGCGATCGCCACGATGCACGCCGCGCTGGCGCACGACCCTGACTCCGGCCGCGCCGAGCGCACCATCGCTTTGGCGCTGGTGAAACAGGACCAGCCCGCCGCCGCCCAGCCGTGGATCGAAAAAGCCATCGCTCACGACCCCGGGAATGTCCAGTATCGACAGCAGTACGTTGAGTTGCTCTTGCAGTTGGACCAGCCCTGGGCGGCTGGGGCACAGTTGCGCCAAGCCCTCGAACTGGCGGGCCACGATGCGGCGACGGCGACCTGGGCGCTGGGTTTGGAGCAGCTCCACGCCCAGCCTCAGCCGGCGGCCTGGGTGTTCCTTCCGCTCAGCGCGCAGGTGCCGCGGCGCGGGGCGTACCACCAGGCGAGCATCGGTTGTCTGCTCAAACTCCAGCGCACGGCGGCCGCCCGATTGCATAGCGTGATGCGGGCGCTGCTGGACCCCACCGACGCGGCGGCGGTCCATCGCGATGCGACCTATTGGGACCGCGCGGGCGCAGCCGATACCGCCGCGTTTCTCTACCGGCGGGCTTACCTGCTCAATCCGCGCGAGCTGGTGATCGCCAACGACTTTGGCGTGCTGCTGGCGCGACAGGGCGATCTCATCCGCGCCCGCGGCGTGTTTCTCAAAGTGCTGGAAATCGATCCGCAGAACGAAGACGCCCGGCATAACGTGCAGAAAGTCAGCGAGCTGCTCCAGCAATCCGCGGCCCCGGCTGCTTCCCCGGCTACGCCGACGGACTCGGTGTCGCCGTGACCCCGCGGTAGGTGCAGCAGGTTTTTTCCGTCTCCCACACCGTCACCTCGCGCAGCGGCGCGCCCAGCGCCGCCGCCGGGGGCGCCAGCATCTCGAAGATCACTTTCGCGATGTTCTCCACGCTGGGATTGAGCTGGGCGAACTGCGGCACATCATGGTTCAAATGCTTGTGGTCCAGCGCGTCGAGCACCACCCGGCTGACCAGGTCGTCGACGGCGGCGGCTTCCAGAACCTGACCCGCCGGGTCGATCGGAGCGCTCAGCGCCACTTCCAGCCGATAGTTGTGCCCATGCCCGGACGGGTTGTTGCACTTGCCGAAGATCCGGCGGTTTTCGTCGCTGCTGAGGCTGGGCACGTGCAGGCGATGCGCGGCCGAGAACTCGAACTGCTGACGCAACAGGGCGTGATCCATCAGGGCAGTCTCCACCGTCAGGCTGTGAAACGCGGAAAGGTGCAGCGTCAGTTGCTGGACCGTCTGGTTGAGCGGGGCTTGCAGGCGCTGGAGCATGGCGCGCAGCAGCGCGCCCAATGGAACCTGATGATCCCCGTCGGCAGTGCGCAGGAATTGCTGCATCACCGGCAAAGCGTGCTGGCGCACCGCGGCGTCGATGTGTTTGATGTTGATGAAGTAGCCGGTGACCGGGTCGGCTTCGCCCACGCAGTGGACATCCAGCGCGTAATGCCGCGCCAAGCCACGCCCGGCGGGCCAGCCGGCGTAGCCGTTGTGAATGGGCGCGGTCAGATCGGTTTGATCGTTGAGCGCCAGGCGAACCGTGCGGGTCAGTTCGAGCATGAGGCGATTATAGGCTGCCCGCGTTGGCGCGCAGGGAGCGTTTGGTCACCGGGTCATAACTCAGCGGCCGGGCGTCGTGCATCGACTGCAAACGTGCGGTCGCCCAGCGCAGCCGCGCACGCAAATCGCCGTCCGGGCCCAGCGAAGGGTCGGCCTGCAAGGTCGCCCGCACGCAGCGCACCATTTCCGCCCGGCTGACCTGCCCCACCCGCTGCGCGCCGCGCCGCAGGATCGCCAGCGTGCGCAGCACATCGTCATCGCTTTGCCGGCGGCGCAAGCCGTCGGCGTCAATCACCAGCGGCGCCTGGTGTTCGTTGACGCAGGCGGCGTCGGCGATCAGGTTGGTGAGTTTGCAATCGCGGTTGATCCACCCGCCCGCAGCCATCGCGCCCACATGATCGCCCACCCGCTGCGCCAGCGTTCGCCGGGGGATGGAACCCTTGACCCCCAGCACGCGCGCCGCCAGCGCCGGGTCCGCCACCAGCGCGTCAAGCGTGGGGCCATCGGCCCACGGCAGGACCAGGCCATGCAGCGCGCCGTCCAGCAGTGCGATGGGCACATTGACGCGCTCGCCCAGCGCCGCCAGCCGCTGGGCTCCGCGCCATTCGCGCCAGGCGGGGGTGGCGCGCAGGCAGTGGTACAGCACCCGTTTGAGCCAGGGCAGGTGATATTGCTTGACCACCCACCAGCGTCCCTGGGTCTGCACTTTCCACACCCGCGAGCGCTGGTCGGACTTGAGCACGTGTTCCGCGCGGGGTTGGGCGCACACCAGTTCCCGCACCTGCTCGGGCGTCAAGCCGGCGTGCGGAGGGTTGGGGGCGAAGCCGCAGATTTTCACTTGCGTTGGCTGCATGTTCAGTCCGGCGGCGGGGCGATTCCGCACAGTGAAAGTGTAACCGCAGACCAGCTTTCCCCAGCGGCAGCGGTGCGGGTAAAGTGTGCGGCACGGGGTTTGCCAATCACCCTCGCGGGAGTGGTCCATGATCAGCATAGATTTAGCTGGGAAGGCGGCGCTGGTGACCGGCGCCAGCCAGGGCTTGGGCGCCGCCATTGCCACGCGTCTGCATCAAGCGGGCGCGCAGGTGGCGCTCAACTATTTCGCGGACCCCGCCGGCGTCAATCGCCAGCGCGCTCAGCAGGTGGCGAGCGGCTTGAGCACGCGCGTCATGCTGGTGGAAGCGGATGTGCGCGATCCGGACGCCGTGCGCCGGATGGTCGCCGAGACGACCGCCCAGTTCGGCCGGCTGGACATCGTGGTCAACAACGCCGGCATCCTGCGCGACCGCACCCTGCGCAAGCTCAGCGAAGCCGACTGGCAGGCGGTGATCGACACCAACCTCACCGGCGTGTTCCACGTCTGTCAGGCGGCGGAAAGCGCGCTGGCGGACGGCGGCCGCATCATCAACCTGGCGTCCATTGCCGCGGTGGTCGGGTTCTTTGGGCAAAGCAATTACGCGGCCGCGAAAGCCGGCGTGGTCGCGCTGACCAAGGTGCTCAGCAAAGAGCTGGCGCGAAGGCAGATCACCGTCAACGCGGTCGCGCCCGGCGTGGTCGAAACCGAAATGGGCCAGAGCATTCCCGAAGCGGCGCGCCAGAAAATGCTCGAAGCCATTCCGCTGGGCCGCTTCGGCGCTGCTGAGGAAATCGCCGACGCGGTGCTGTTTTTCGCCAGCGATCTGGCGCGTTACGTCAGTGGCCAACTGCTGCATGTGAACGGAGGCTGGATCGGATGACCCCCCGGAAGCCTGCCCCTACACTGCCGCGCGACGCCAAGCTGGTGTCCCTGGAGCAAGCCATTGCCGCCATTCCCGACGGCGCTCATGTCGCCAGCGGCGGGTTCTGCGGCAACGCGCATCCCGAAGCCTTGACCGCCGAGATCGAACGGCAATTCCTCGCCCACGGTCGGCCGCGCAACCTGACGTTGCTCTACGGGGCGGGCCAAGGCGACGTCGCCACGCGCGGGCTCAATCACCTGGGCCACGAAGGCCTCGTGCAGCGCGTCATCGGCGGGCACTGGCGTCTGGCGCCCAAGCTGGGCAAGCTGGCGCTGGAAGGGCGCATTGAAGCGATCAACTGGCCCCAGGGCGTGGTGTGTCAGCTCTTCCGCGACATTGCCGCCGGCCGGCCGGGGTGCATCACGCACATCGGGCTGGAAACGTTCATCGATCCCATTCATGATGGCGGGGCGATCAATGCCCGCAGTCCGCGCGACCTGATCGAACGTGTGGAACTCGGCGGCCGAACCTGGCTCTGGTACAAGGCGCTGCCGCTGGATGTCGGATTGATCCGCGCCACCTGCGCCGACCCGCTGGGCAATCTGGGGATGGAGGAGGAAGTCATCGTCGGCGAAGTGCTGCCCATCGCTCAGGCGGTGCACAACAGCGCTCGCGGTAAGCCGCTGGTCATTGCCCAGGTGCAGCGATTGGTTGATCAGCCGCTCCCGCCGCATCGCGTGCGTGTGCCGGGGGTGCTGGTGGACCGCATTGTTGTGTCGCCTGCGGGGCAGCATGACATGACGTTCGTGGAGCCGTTCAATCCGGGCTACATCACGGCAGGGGGGTTGGACGACGCGCCGCCGGCGCTGGCGCCCTTGCCCATGGATGAACGCCGGATCATCGCCGCCCGCGCCTGTGAGGAACTGATCCCGGGCATGCTGTGCAACCTGGGGATCGGCATGCCCGAAGGCATCGCGCGGATCGCCGGCGAGCGCGGGCTGCTCCAGCAGGTGACGCTGACGGTGGAAAGCGGCCCCATCGGCGGCATGCCGGCGGGCGGCTTGAGCTTCGGCGCCTCGTTGCATCCGCACGCGATCATTGACCAACCCGCGCAGTTCGATTTTTACGACGGTCGCGGGCTGGACTTTGCCGCCCTGGGCGCGGCGCAAATTGATGCGCTGGGCAACGTGAACGTCTCGCGCTTCGGCAGCACGCTGGCGGGCGTGGGCGGGTTCGTCAACATCACCCAGACCGCCCGCAAGCTGGTCTTCTGCGGCACCTTCACCGCCAGTGGTTTGGAAATCGCCGTCGAGCATGGCCAGTTGCGCATTGTGCGGGAAGGCAAGGTGCGCAAGTTCATTCAGGCGGTCGAGCAGGTGTCCTTCGCGGCGGCGCGTTCCCGGCAGGTGGGTCAGCAGGTGTTGTATGTCACCGAGCGCGCGGTGTTCGAACTGACCGAACGCGGGCTGCGTTTGCTGGAAGTGGCACCGGGGATTGACGTGCGGACGCAGGTGCTGGCGCTCATGGATTTCACGCCGGAGGTCGGGGACGTCAAGCCAATGGCGGGGCGGCTGTTCACCGGCGGCTGAGTGCGGCTTGGGCGCAGCGTCCCGGCGTGGTTCACCATTTCCTTGCGCGCTGACCGATTTCTCATATCCAGCTAACCGGGCGTTCAAATGCTGCACATATAACCCGACGCCAACAGTGGGACTGGTGGCCGCAGGTTGCGGAGGCTGGCCTTGTGGGGTCGCTACATCCGCCGAGTCTTCCGCTGCACGGAGCTGCATATCATGCGCAAGTTCGCCCTGGTGACGTTCGCCACGCTGGTCCTGGGCCTGTCGATGCTGTCGGGTTGCTCGAGCAGTCCTTACGCCAAGTTCGGCTTTAACACCATGGAGAAGGACGGCCGGCTGTATGTCTTCTCGGGCATGAACAGCGCCGAGTATCAGGCGTTCAAGCGGGAAGGCGACATGGTCAAGCGCGTCACCCGTCCCGGCGCCGGCCCCAACGGCATCACCATCGTGGCGCCCGATGGCGATACCATCGACCGCTACCTGGCCGCCAAATAATCCGCTTCATGGTGGCAACAAGCGTTCCCGGCTAAAAAAGGGGATAAGTACATTATTTTACACGTAAAATAATGTACTTATCCCGAATGTCACGAAGTTAAGTCGCAATGTGGTTGCCTGTCAGTAGTTGAGCGACCCA
>CAZSBB010000074.1:0-8274 GCA_964605235.1 uncultured Phycisphaeraceae bacterium | reverse complement strand
CGGCGGCATCGACAATGGCTTGAGCCATTCGGCCGTATTTCAGGTAGGCGTCGTACATTTCCTGCGGAGTCGCGGCGGCGCCGCCGGCGTGAACCACCGTGGCGATGTGGGGCTCGATGGCGAAGGTGCCGTCGTAGCCGGTGCGCAGCAGGTCGGCGACGATGCGCGGGACCAGGGCGTCGCCTTCGCCGGGGAAGGCGTAGTTGCTGCTGTGATTGCTGTGGGGGTCGTAGCGCGTGTCCTTGATGTGGACATACTGGATCAGCGGGCGAATGGTCTGGTAGAAGCCCCAGGGATCGCGGCAGCCGTGGCCCACGACGTTGCCGATGTCGTACAGCACGCCCAGCGCGGGGGAATTGACCGCTTCATGGAACTCGACCATCTGCTCCGCGCTGCCGCACGCCCAGCCGGTGCAATTTTCGTGCAGCAGCACGATGCCGCCGTCCTCGGCGAGTTTGGTCAGCTCTTTGTAGCGGCGAATGCCTTCTTCGCGCCACTGGGCTTCGGGGGTGTCCTTCTGGACCCAGCTCATGGTGCGGATGAATTTGCAGTTGACCCGCTGCATGCGACGGATGGCGATCTTCAGATCGGCAATATCCACCGCGAAGTCGCCGGCGATGGGCCGGGACCAGTTGCCGATCGCCGAGCCGAAGCCGGTGACCGTCAACCCGGCGGTTGCAATGGCGTCCACCGCGGCGTCGAAGTCGGCATCAGACAGCTTGGCGGTCGAAGCGTTCTGCCCATTGATCAGGCGGATTTCAATTTCCTGCCAACCCAGCTCCTGGTGGGCCTTGATCTGCGTCCGAATGTCTTTGCCTGCTTCGTCGGCAATGCCGGTGAGTTTCATGCTGGTGCTCCGGGGAATGGCAGGGGAGTGGTGGAAACCAAAAAGTCTAGCACAATCCGCGGGGGATTATGATGCCGAGCATGACGGAGCAGCGTGACCCCAACCCAGCCGCGGGCATAGTGGACCTGGTGATTCCCGCCCGCAATGAAGCGAGCAACATTCCAGCCCTGCTGGCGGCGCTCCCACGCGAATCACTGCGCCATGTCGTCATCGCGGACAACGGCTCGACCGACGACACGGCAGCACTCGCCCGCGCGGGCGGCGCGGTGGTGGTGTCCGAACCGCAACCCGGCTACGGCGCTGCCTGTCTGGCGGCATTGGCGTGGATCGCGCAGCAGCCGACCCCGCCGGGCGTGGTGGCGTTCCTCGACGCCGATCTGGCGGATGACCCGGCGCAGTTGCCCGCCGTGTGCGCCCCGTTGCTGGCGGATGAAGCTGATCTGGTGATCGGTTGTCGTCCCCGTTTCGCCCAGCCGGGGGCGCTGACGCCGGTGCAGCGGTTTGGCAACGCCTTGAGCTGCACGTTGATCCGCTGGCTGACGGGGGTGCGTTTCCATGATCTGGGTCCGCTGCGCGCCATGCGCTACGCTCGGCTGGTCGAACTGGCGATGGCGGATCGCACCTGGGGCTGGACCGTGGAGATGCAGTACAAAGCCGCGGCCGGGCGTTTGCGGTGCGTGGAGCTGGATGTGCCGTACCGCCGTCGCCGCGCCGGGAAGAGCAAAATCTCGGGCAACCTGCTGGGCTCCTGGCGCGCCGGCTGGAAAATCCTCGCCACGCTGGCGCACCTGCGGCTGACCTACCGCCCACCGAAGCGCGACGCGCTGGGCAATGAGGCGCAAGCGTAAGCGACGGGGAGGGCGCCTGGTGGTCAAAGGTCATCCGGCTTTGCGGTGCGTGCAGGATGTCCCGCGCCCTGCCCGTCGCTGACGCCTGCGGCTCGTTGGGTGCTGGGGCAACCGGCGCGCCATGATCCGTGTGCGATTTGCCCTAGAATGCTCGCCGGAGATCTTTCCGCCGACGCAAGTCGGCCCAGGCTTGATCTGTTCGCATGGGTGATCCTGCCGTCATTCTGTTGTTGATTCTGCTGCCGGCGCTGGTGGTGTGCAGTGCGTTTTTCAGTGGTTCGGAGACGGCGCTGTTCAGCCTGACGCAGCATCAGCGGCGGGCGCTGACCCGCGGCGAGCATGTGGTGGCGACGGCGCTGCGGACCCTGCTGGCGGAAACCCGGCCGCTGCTGATCACCCTGTTGCTGGGCAACATGACGGTCAATGTGCTGTATTTCGTGCTCAGCACGGTGCTGCTGCTGCGGCTGGAGCGGGGGGAGCATTTATCGGCGACGGCGCTGGCGGCGGCCTCCGTGACGCCGCTGGTGGTGTTGATCCTGTGCGGCGAAGTGCTGCCCAAGCTGCTGGCGGCGCGGCTGGCGCAGGGCTTTTCGACGCTGGTGGCGTTGCCGCTGCTGCTGGTCCACCGGGCCTTGACGCCGCTGCGGGCGACCGTCAACGTGCTGGTGATCACGCCGTTGGCGCGGCTGATCGCCCCCAGCCGCGCCCCGCAGGAGTTGTCCGCACAAGAGCTGGAAGCCTTGCTGGAGTTGAGTCAGCAGAAGGGATTGATCGACGACGCCGAGGAAAGTCTGCTGCAGGAAGTGCTGACCCTGGGACAGCTCAAGGTGCGTGACGTGATGACCCCGCGCGTGGATGTGCAGGCGTTCGACCTGGACGACGCGCCCGAGGAACTGCTCAAGCTGGTGCGGGAAACCCGACTGTCGAAGATTCCCGTGTACCGCGGCGATATCGATCACATCCAGGGCCTGGTGCTCAGCCGGCAGGTGCTGCTGCGGCCGCCGAGCACGCGCCAGCAGGTGCGGCAGCTCATTCGCCAGGTGCAGTTCGTCCCGGAACTGCAGCGGGCCGACCAGTTGCTGGTGCACTTCCGCAAGAGCGGGCAGACGTTCGCGATCGTGGTGGATGAGTACGGTGGGACGGCAGGGCTGGTGACCATCGAGGATGTGGTGGAGGAAATGGTCGGTCCGATCGCCGGCCCGTATGAGGACAGCAGCGAACAGAGCGTGATGCAACGGGGCCCGGGGCGCTTTCGCGTCAGTGGGGCGCTGCCGCTGCACGAGTGGCAGGCGTTTTGTGGCCAGGTCGAGGGCGGCGAAGGGCTGCAGACCATCGGGGGCTTGGTGATGGCGCGGCTGGGGCGGCTGCCGCGGGAGGGCGACCGCATCCAGATCGGCAACGTGGAGATTGAAGTCCAGCGCATGGAGAAAGCACGGGTGCGCTGGCTGGACATCCATTTGCGCGGCGAAGCGCCGGCGGGAGGCGAGACGCCATGAGTCTCGAATCCGCCTTGTTCTGGCTGGTGGTGATGCTGCTGGGGCTGACCTTGAGCTCGCTGTACTCGGGCCTGGAAACCGGGATGTACAGCCTCAACCGCGTGCGCCTGCACATCCTGGAGCACCAGGGCCACGCCGCCGCCGCCGCCCTGCATCGCCTGGCGGGCAAGCCCACGGTGCTGTTGAGCACGCTGCTGATTGGCAACAACATCGCCAACTACCTGGGCACGGCCGGTCTGGCGGTGCTGCTCGAAGGCGCGGGACTGACCGACACCGAGATCGTCATCGCCAACGTCCTGATCGTCACGCCGCTGTTGTTTGTGTTCGGCGAGACGTTGCCCAAGGACCTGTTCGCCCGCTACAGCGATCGTCTGGTGTATCGCTTCGCCGGGGTGCTCAGCGTGTCGCGCTTCCTGTTCACCTGCACGGGCCTGCTGCCGGTGGTCGCCCTGTTCAGCGAAATGGTCAGCCGACTGCTGCACTCGCGCCAGCAGATTCAGATTTTCCATCCCAAGCGTCAGGTGGGCGTGCTGGTCAAGGAAGGGGTGGGATTGGGATTGCTCAGCGATGACCAGTCCGCCATGGTCGAGCGCGTGCTGGCGCTGCATGAGCACACGGTCGCCGACGAAATGATTCCCTGGGAACGCGTGGTGAAGGTCAAGCTCGATGACGCCCCCGCCAGGCTGTGGGAACTGGCGGACCGCAGCAGCAACTCGCGCTTTCCCGTGCTCGACGCCCAGGGCCAGGTGCGCGGCATTGTCAGCGTCAACGATGCCTTGCTGCACCCGCGCAGCGCATGTCCTCCGATCGCCCAGTTGCTCAAACCCACCGAAACGCTCCCGCACGATCAACCGTTGCTGCCGGCCCTGCGCCGTTTGCAGCATTCACATGTCGGGCTGGCGGTGGTGCTCAAGCACCAGCGGCCCGTCGGCATCGTCACCGTCAAGGACCTGGTGGAAGCGATCACCGGCGAACTGGCGAGCTGGTAGTGTCCGAGCAGGCGAACAGGCGAACAGGCGAACAGGTGAGCAGGAGAGCAGGAGAAAGAGGAAGATTGATTCCGAACGCCCGCCTTGGAGTGCTGCTGTGATGACTCAGGAAACCAACCCGCGCCCCAATGTGCTGTTGATCTGCGTCGACCACTGGTCGGGCCTGCTGCAGAGCGGACTGGGACATCCCACGGTGATGACCCCGACCATCGATCAGCTGAGCCAGGTGTCGGTCAACTTCACCAACTGCTACTCGGCGTGTCCGGTGTGCATCCCCGCCCGCCGCACGCTGATGACCGGCCTGACCACGCGCAGCCACCATGACCGCTGCTTCAATGAAACGCAGGAAATGCCCCCGGTGCCGACGCTGGCGCAGTGCTTCCGCGACGCTGGCTACCAGGCGTTCGCCAGCGGCAAACTGCATGTGTTTCCCCAGCGTGACCGCATCGGCTTCGATGAAGTGATGCTCAACGAGGAAGGGCGCCATCATCTGGGGCTGCGCGCCGACGACTGGGAACAAAGCCTCGCCGACGCCGGCTACGCGGGGCGCGAGTACGCCACCGGCGTGTGCAACAATGACTACATCGTGCAGCCCTGGCATCTGCCGGACCATCTGCATCAGACCAACTGGACCGCCGAGCAGATGTGTCGGCAGATTTGTCGGCGGGACCCGCGCAAGCCGGGCTTTTTCTACCTGTCGTTCGCGGCCCCGCATCCGCCGATGTGGCCGCTGCGCAGCTATCTGGAGCTGTACCGCGATGTGCCGTTGGACGAACCGGTGCGCGGGCAGTGGCTGGCGGATGCAGCCCTGGTGCCGCCGGCGGTGCGGGCGTTTCAGGACTTCTATCGATCGCACCGCCGGCTGCCGCATGAGATCGAGCTGGCGCGGCGGGCGTTCTATGCTGCCGTCACCCACATCGACCATCAGATTCGCGTGGTGCTTGGCTGTCTGCGCGAACAGAAGCTCACCAGCAACACCATCATCGCCTTCACCGCCGACCACGGCGACATGCTCGGCGACCACCTGCTCTGGGGCAAGTCGCTGATGTATGAGATGTCCGCCAAAGTGCCGCTGCTGGTGTCGGATCCGCGGACCAGCGGGCGGATGCCCGAAGGCCGGCGTGATTCGCGGCTGGCGGAACTGCGTGATGTGATGCCCACGCTGCTGGACCTGGCGGGGCTGCCGATTCCCAAGCATGTGGAAGGCCATTCGCTGGCGCCCGGCGCCGCGCAGCCGCGCCCGCATCTGTACGGCGAGATCAACCAGGATGTCCGCGCCAACCGCATGATGCACGACGGGCGCTTCAAGCTCATCTGGTTCCCGGCAGGCAATCACGTCCAACTGTTCGACCTGCAGGAAGACCCGCGCGAATGCCAGGACCTGGCGCACAGCCCCGCCCATGCCGAAGTGCGCACGCGCCTGGCGGAACTGCTGGTCCAGGAACTCTACGGCTGCGACGCACAGTGGACCCGCGACGGCAAACTCACGGGCTATCCGTTCAGTACGTTACCGGCCCCGGACACCCGCACGCTCAGCGGTCAGCGAGGTTTGCGATTCATGTATTAAGCAGCCGGGTCCGCGATAACAGAAATTTCATTTTTACTGAACGCAGCACTGTTGAAAATGGGGTGTGCGCGCCGATGATGTTAGTAGCCTGTAACTTGCTCAACACCAAACGCTAGGCCCTTGTGGCCATAATGCACCAAACGGAGCAAGACGTTACAGGCTTTTTTCATGCGCGCAACGCGCCCCCCCGGAAGTAGCCCCGGAAGTTCGCCGAGATCGTGGGGGTATTGAAGCAAGTCACGGATATCGAACAACACCAGCAAGCCTCGGATGAGCGCAGCGAATCCGGGGGTTGTTTCTGTGCGCTCAAACTGCAACATCCACCCCCGGATTCGCTGCGCTCATCCGCGGCTTGGGCGCTGGTTGAATTGCTTGACTGACTGATCCCCGCTGCATCGCGCGCTGCTGCATCCGGGTTCATCGGGGGCAAAAAAATGCTTCACGCATCTGCGGTCGCTGCGCGGTGCAGGCGCAGCCAGCGGCCCAGGCACATGACGGGGAAGTACAGCCGATACAGGTGGTAGCGCAGGTAGAACACCTTGGGGAAGCCGGTGCCGGTGAACCAAGGCTCGTGCCAACTGCCTGCCGGGTCATTGGTGTCGGCGCGAGGCTGGGTCAGTTGGGTTTCGCAGAGCCATTGAATGCCGCGGCGGACGTTTTCGTCATGCGGGCCATAGATGGTCAGCAGCGACATCACGCCCCAGGCGGTCTGGCTGGCGGTGCTGGGGCCCTGACCTTTGAGCGCGGGGTTCTCGTAGCTGTCGGCCGACTCGCCGAAGGAGCCGTCGGCCTGCTGGACGGACTTGAGCCAGCGGCCCGCCTTCTGCACCCAGTCGGTGGTCATGTCATAACCCACGCCGCGCAGCCCGCCGATGGATTGCCACGTGCCGTAGATGTAGTTGACGCCCCAGCGTCCGAACCAGCAGCCCTCGGGTTCCTGGCGACTGCGGATGAACTGGATCGCGCGGCGAACCGCCGGGTGCTCGACCGTGTAGCCGTACCAACTCAGGCATTCGAGCGTGCGCCCGGTGATGTCGGGACACGACGGATCCTGAATGGCGTTGTGGTCGGCAAACGGCACGCACTCGAGCAGCGGGCGGTCTTCGGTTTTGTCGAACGCCGCCCAGCCGCCGTCGCTGTTCTGCATCGCCAGCACCCACTCCACGCCGCGCTGCCCCGCCTGCTCGGTTTCCCTGCCCCCCATGCGTTTGAGGGCTTTGGCGACCATCACCGTGTCGTCCACGTCGGGGTACAGCTCGTTGTGGTACTCGAAGAACCAGCCGGCGGGTTTGACGGTCGGATGCAGGTTGTTCGCCCAGTCGCCGCGGGTGCGCACTTCCTTGGCGAGCAGCCAGTCGGCACAGCGGCGCATCGCCTCATGCTCGATAGTCAGCCCGGCATCGGTGAGGGCGTAGGCGGCAATGCCCGTGTCCCACACGGGTGATTCGCACGGCTGGAGGCGAATGGTGTCGTCCCCGCCGTTGTCCGCGGGCGTGTTGCGCGGCAAGCCCGCCCGGCCGTGGATCATGTAGTGATCCAGATGCTCCCGGTTGGCTTGAATGAGCGGATGGTCCGCGCGATAGCCTCGGCAGGTGCAGAAGGCGATCAGCAGATAGACGATAGGCGGAAAGATGGCGCCCGGGCCGTCGCTCTTCTCGCAGTGCCGAATCATCCATTCTTCCATCCACTGCAGGGCGGTTTCCTCGCCCATCCGCAGCAGGTGCAGCCGATCGCACCATTTCAGCAAACGATCCGCCCACAGGAAAAAGTGCGTCCATCCGGCGCGCTTGCCGGTCTGGAAACCCGTCGACAGCAGTCGATCGCGGTTGGCGGGGTCGGCGAACAACTCGGTGATGTGCTGGTCGTCGCGCAGCTGCCGCACCGGCTTGGTGACGGTGATGATCGACAGCGGCAGGATCATCGTCCGCGACCAGGCGGACACCTTGTCCAGATGGAAGAAAAACCACTTGGGCAGATACACCAGCTGCGCGGGAATCAGCGGCACGGCATTGAAGCTGACCTGCCCCAGGCACGCCAGGTAAAACTTGGAGAAGCTGTTGATGCGCTCGGCGCCGCCGTGCTGGAGAATCAGCTGCCGGGCTTTGACCATGTGCGGCGCATTGAGGTCGTCGCCGGCGAGCTTGAGGCAGAGGTAGGCTTTGACGGCAGCGCTCAGGTCGAACGCGCCGCCGCCCACTTTGCCGCCGGGGTACTGGCCCCACGAGCCGTCCTCGCGCTGTTGCAGGCGCAGGTAGTTGAGCACGGGGACGATGCGGGGATCATCCTCCTCGCCCAAGATCCACTTCATCAGCACCCATTCGCTCTGGAGGATCGAATCGCCCTCCAGCTCGGCGCACCAGTGGCCGTCGGCGTGTTGCTTGCTCAGCAGGGCGTCAACCGCGCGTCGCAGCGCGGCATCGGCGCGGGTGCGCAGCTCCGCGTCCTCGGGCAGGCCGTTGTTCAGGGGAATGGGCGAGGAATCGCTGGTCACGGGCGCGGCGCTCATTGGTAGAAGTTGGTGGCTTCG
>CAZSBB010000073.1:0-9376 GCA_964605235.1 uncultured Phycisphaeraceae bacterium | reverse complement strand
GGGGGAGGGGGCGGTGGGGGTGGGGGGGGGGGGGGTGTGGGGGGGGGTGGGGGGGGGGGGGGAAGGTGGTTGGTGGAATGGGGCGGGCAGGGGTAAGCGTGAGGTTCGCGTCAGGGTTGCCGGGGGCAGACATCAGGAGGCAGTCGAGGGGGGGGAGAACTACACGCGGTGGGTGTTGCTGGACATGCTCCAGTTGCTGAAGCAGCGTGACCTTCACATTGCCTCGTGTGAAGGGTGGCGCTGTGAAATCCATGTCCGGAGGTGATTCCAGCCAGGTGGACAGGTTCCGCCTGACGGCACATGATGGCGGCATGGCGAAGTTCAGGCGCAGTTCCCAGCACCGCGAACCGGCATGCAGCCAGCCGTCGGTACCAGCAGTTGAGCGATCACCTGAGCAGGCGCAGGCCCAGGGACGCTCGTGGATGGTGTCGGCCGCCGGTGGGACGGTGGATGCTGGCGCCCGGGAGGCGGGTGCGCCGCCGCTGCTGATTGTCGGCGCTTCGGCGCGGGCGGCAGCGCAATCCGCGCTGCGCGCAGGCTATCGCCCCTGGTGTGTGGACCTGTTCGGCGATGTGGACCTGCGCCAATCCGCTGCCTGCGTGGTGTGTCCCCGTGCCGACTACCCCCGCCACCTCCCGGCCATGCTGGCGCGGCTGCTCACGCAGGTGACTGCTGCAATTCCCGCCGGGGCTGAGCCGCGCCCCTCGACAGCGACGATTCCCGCTTCACCGTCTGGGGCCCATGCTTCCCACCCCCACCGCCCCACTCCGATGGCTCTCCCGCCTCACCCGGCCGCTACGGTTCGTCCGCCCGCCCTGCTGCTGACGGGCGCCATGGAAAACCATCTGGCGACGGTCCGCGCCTTGGCGCAGTGCTGTCCGCTGCTGCATGGCGAGCCGGTGGCGCTGCAGCGCGCCCGGCGGCTTGACCTGGCGCGCTGCCTGCCCCCTCTGCCGGGGGTCCGTTGGCCGGTGATCATCCTCCCCCACGCCCCCCTGCCCACCGCGGGTCCATGGCTATGCAAACCCCGGCACAGCGCCGGCGGCAACCGCATCGCCCCCTGGCCACCCACAGCACCTGACGCCAACCCCAATAAACGGGACAGGTCCAATTTTCCCCCGCCCGCCATCCCGCGCCGCTGCGTCCTCCAACAGCACATCTCCGGGCAATCCTGGTCGGCGATCTATCATGCCGACGACCGCGGCTGCCGCCTGCTGGGCGTCACCCGTCAACTCATTGGCGCAAGCTGGTGCCATGGCGCCGGCTATCGGTACTGCGGCACGCTGGCGGGTTCTGCCATCGCCGAGCAACTGCCAACGTCCGTGCGCATCGCGCTGGCGGCGCTGGGGGAAGCCTTGGTGCAATACACCACGCTGCGCGGCCCATTCGGCATCGACTTCATCCTGGACCGTCAGCAGACCGTTTGGCCGGTGGAGGTGAACCCGCGCTACACCGCCGGCATGGAAGTGCTCGAACACGCGAGCCAGCTGTGCGTCTTGCGTCCTGACCATGCCCCCGGTTCCCCCGGTTCCTCCAGTTCCCCCGGTTCCCCTGGAACCGCAGCACCGTGTCACGGCAAAGTGATCTGCTACGCCCCCGCCGACGTCATCATGCCCGCACCCGCCGACTGGGCCAGCGCGTTGCCCGCAGGCGTTGAGTCGGCCGACGTGCCCCATGCCGACGAATCCATCCTGCGCGGCTGGCCCATCTGCACGCTGCTGACGGCCGGCCCATCCGCCGCGGCGGTGCTCGCCCGGTTGCGGGAGGCGGCGGCTGCCCTCTACACTCGCCTGCTGACGCCGGCGCTGCTGGGTTGACATCGCGCCATTCGCTTCGCTCCTGCAGACCCCAAGGAATGCTCTCGCCGTGAACTTTGCCGCGCAACAGCTTGACCATGAGCAGGCGCTCATCCGGGCGCTCGGTGCGTTGCCCCCCCTGCTGACGCCGACGGCACTGGAACCCACCGCCACGCTGGCGGGACAAACTGCTTCGGTGGAGCAGGCATGTGTGAGGATTCGGCAGTTGCTGGAATCCGCGGCCGCCCCCGTGCTGGTGGGCCTGGAACAGTTGACTCTGGAAGCCGCCGACCGGGCGATCCAACTGGCCCAAGCGCTGCGGGCGCGGGTGTTGCTCGCGCCGTGGGCTGACTTTCCCGTACGTCAGGATGCGACGTGGGCGTGGGTGGACAGTGCGGAACTGGTGCTGTGCGTGGGCAGCACGATGCACGTTGATCCTGCCGTGGCAGTCAATGCTGATCTGGCGACGGCCGCCCGCTGGCGTGCGGGTCTGCGGCAGTCGACACCAGGCAACGCAGTCAGCGCCCAGTTGCCCCGAGTACACAGCGCCCAGCGCGTGGCGGTGGTGCTGGCGTCGGATGTCGACCACGCGGTGGAAGGTCAATGGCACGCCTTGGCTGGCGCATTGCAGACGCGCGCCCGCTGGGCGGTCTTGCGCGAAGCCGACGCGACCACCGGCAACCGGCGCGGCGTGCTCGAAGCCCTGCTGTGGCGCACGGGTCGGAGCCCCATTCAAGCGGGCCTCAACCTCGCCACAACGCCGCCGACGGGAACGCCCGATCTCCTGACGCTGCACTCGGCCGGCGCGATCGACCTGATCCTCGACTTTGGCGACTGCACCCCCGCCTTGGAAAATCAAACGCCTGATCTGCCGCTCATCCGCATCGGCTGCATGACGCCTGACGTCCCCGCCACTGTGCAACTGCATACGCCGGGGCTGGTCCGTGGCCTGCACGCGCGCGTGGTCGGACTCGATGGCAGTGTCCACTGGCTGGATCGCTCCCCTGCTTCCACTGCCGCACCGATCGCCGACCCCACCCGCGCGCTGCTCGAAAGGTTGCTGACGCCATGAGCAGCCCATTGACCCACATCCACGGCGGCAAGCTGTACGACCCCGTCCAGCAATGCGATGGCTCTCCCTGCGACCTCTGGCTGCAGGACGGCCAAGTCATCGCCCCGCCCGGCGATCCTCAACTTCGCGCTGCAGCTAAACAGATTGACGCCACCGGCTGCGTCATCATGCCCGGCGGCGTGGAGATGCACAGCCACATCGCTTCGCTGGCGGTCAACACCGCACGTCGGCTGCAGTCGGCGGCGGGCTATCACGAAGTCGTCCCCACCGCGTCCGCCACCAGCGCGCTCTATGCAGCGCTCGGCTACACCACCGCCATCGAGCCGGCGGTTCCGCCCGGCGGCGCGGAGCTGGCGCACCTGCAACTGGACGCCATGACGCAGCTCGACACCGGGCTGCTGCTGCTGGTGGGCAATCATGAAGGCGTCATCACCCATCTGCGCCAGCGCGATCGCCCAGCCGCCCTCGCCCTGCTGCGTCAACTCATCCAGCAGCATCGCGCCTATGGACTCAAAGCGGTCAACCCGGCAGCGGTCGCGCTCTGGCGACGGGAGCCGACGCTGCATCATGTGGATGACATCGACCAGACCGTGCCGGACACCGGCCTGTCGCCGCGGGCGATGCTGGAACTGCTGACCGAAGCGCAGGAAGAACTGCACCTGCCGCACCCCATCCACATCCATGGTCCCTGTCTGGGTGAGCCGGGCAATGTGGAGATCACTGCGACCATGCTGCGCGCGCTGGCGGGGCGACGCTGCCATCTGGCGCATCTGCAGTACTACTGCTACGGCAAAAATAAGCGCGGCAGCTTTCGCACCAGCGTGGAACCGTTGCTCGACCACCTGCGCGACCACCGAGAAGTCACCGCTGACCTGGGGCTGGTGGCGTTCGGCCCGGCGTTCACCGCCACCGCCGATTTGCCGCTGGAACACGCGCTGTACCGGGCCGTGGGCAAACCCTCCACGCCGGCGGTGTTTCATGAAAGCGGCAACGAGGATTGCTTCGGGCTGATGCCGCTGGTGCATTCGCCGCGCAGCGCCTCGCACAGCCTGCAATGGGCGACGGGATTGGAACTGGCGCTCAAGGCGGATGACTTGTGGCAATTCGCGCTGACCATCGACCATCCCAACGGCGGGTCGTTCCTGAACTATCCGCTGCTGATCGCCCAGCTCATGAGCAAGTCCCGCCGCGATGAACAGCTCGCCACAGCGCACAAAGCAGCGCGGACGGAGTGCGATCTGGGGAATGTCAGCCGGGAGATGACGCTGTACGACATCGCCATCCTCACCCGGGCCGCACCCGCCAGGGCATTGGGATTGCAACAACGCAAAGGCCATCTGGGCGTGGGCGCGGATGCGGACGTGACGATTTACCGGGACGAGCCGGGGGATCCGCAGGCGATGTTCACTCGGCCGCGCCTGGTGCTCAAGGGTGGGGTTGTGCTGGTGCGGGATGGGGAGTTGGTGGCCCAATCCACGATTGCTCGCGCCCAGCGTCTGGTGCATGTGGCATAGCAAACCGCTCGGGCACATTACGTCGGCAGCTTGTCAATCAACTGCTGGATGTGTGCCACCGCCTGCTCGAACCGTGCATCCCAGGAACCTGAAAGCGTGACATACGAACGTTGCTCCGCTTCCAGGATTGCCTGACAACGGGCCAAGAAATCCTGTCGCGCATGCGCCAAGTAGCGCTGCCCATCGTTGACCCAGGGCACGTCAATATTCATCAGGAAATACAAGTCATAGTGTTGTGCCCGCGCCAGCTCTTTCAAACTTTGGGAACAACTGCCAAACAACACTTCGCTCCACACGCAGGTCAACAGCGGATCAGTGTCGCACAGCAAAACGCGATTGGCCTGCCGCGCCAAAGCCGCTTCTGCAGCCACCTGTCCCCGGGCGATCAGCGGTATGTCTTCGGCCTCACACACACCCGCTTTGTGATCAAGCAAAGGGCGTGCGTGCTCGCCGACCCATACCGTATTGAAGTGGCGCGCCAGCCGTGCCGCCAGCGTGGTTTTGCCGGTTGATTCCGGTCCAAACAGACAGATCCGCTTGACATAGTGGGCACGAACGCAAGCAGGCAGATACTGCCAGTTCCCCAAGGGGTCATGTCGACAGGCGGTGGCGGACACCGGCACGAGTTCGCGGGCCCGGTCTACAGGGATGTATCGCGCGCCCAGCGTCTGCGCCAACGGAAAGCCGTAGGATTCACAAGCAAAGATGTAGTCGGGACCGGCCGGCACATAACGCCGGATCAGGTCTCGCCAGATGGTCCAGAAGTCCGGATGCTCCTGCGGCGTCTGCGGCACATCATCCGTCACATGCACGAGCCGGATCCCCGAATGACTGAACATTTCGTGCATCCAACTAAAGCGCAGACTGCCGGCAAGTGGTTCACAAGCCCGGGTGCAAACCAACACGGTCAGGTCACGAACATAGTGCCGACCAAAGTCAATCAGATAGTGATGACCCAGATGCGGCGGCATGAACTTGCCCAGAATCAGGCCAGTTCCACCTTTGCCGCTTGACGCAACGTTCGTAGCCATACCACGAACCCCCAAACCGCCAGCACCAGAAAAACCGCGTAAAGCCCTGCAGTCACGTAAAGTGCTTTATACAGATATATCCCCACGCACAACACATCGACCACCACCCAGATCGCCCAGTTCTCCAGCACCTTGCGGGCCAGAAGGTACTGCGCGATCAAGCTGAGCACCGTTGTGGCGGCATCCCAGTACGGCAATGAAGCATCCGTGGCGCCGGCCATCACCGAGCCCAGCGCGCCGATTCCCACGGCGGCAATCGCAACCCAGATGAGCAGCGCCTGCCCGGATAGACGGGTAATGGACAGCGGCCGACCTTCACGTCCGCCATGCAACCAGGCCCACCAGCCGTAGAACTGCATGATCACATAAACGACATGCAGCAAGAGATCGGAATACAGCTTGGCGTGGAAGAAAACCAGAATGTACAGCACCACCTGCACCAACCCGGTAGGCCAGCACCAGATGTTCCGGCGAATCGTCAGCACCACGCAAAGAAAGCCGAACGCCGCTGCAATCCACTCCACGATCGTCGGCAGCAATTCCATCATCCCGCACCCCACCTGACAGCACACTGGCCCCGGCTTGACCTTCACGCAACTGGTCCACATCCAGTGCGCTGAGATTTAAACTGCGCGTTTCAGGTTGGTCAAGATTTGCCCAGCTCAACCACTGCTTCCGTCCCACTCCTGACTCGTGCGGGCGCCTAGCGCACGTCATGGCGCCGGCCGCCGCAGATGCAGCGTATACGCCAGACGATGGCCGAAACATGCCTGTTCCTGCAAACCCACCGCGGCGGCGCGTTGGCGCACCGTTGCTTGCGTCTGGAAGTGCGGATCGAAAATCACTTCCGTGACCGACAGAATGCCACCCGGCTTGAGGGCGGCAAACACCTCGCGCAAGGCGGCCTCCTGATCGGGGATTTCCCCCAGCACGGTCACCAGCACCGCTCGGTCGAAGCGTGCCAGTCCCAGCTTGCCGGCGCCCAAGCCCGTCTGGATAAATGACACATTGTCCAGCCCCGCCGCGGCCACCCGCTGCTGGGCGCGCTGCAGCATGCCCGGTTGCAAATCCACCGCCGTCACGCTGCCAGTTGTGCCCACCGCCTGCGCCAACGGCACGGTCAAACGCCCAGGCCCACAACCCAGGTCCGCGACGACCATGCCCGGCTGCACGCCAAGCTGCGCGACTATCACCGCCGCGCGATTGGTGCGGGTGAAGGGATTGTCCAGTTCCACCATCCACCGCAGCCACACCGGGCACGGCAATTCGCGGCGCCGCGAAGCCAGCCGCCACGTCACCACCACCAGCAGCAACGCGATGAATCCGCCAATCAGCAGGTGTTGTGTGGTTCCCATAGCCACGGCAATTGTACTGCCCGACCCAGCCGGCCCCACGGAATGCCCTTGGCAACTGATCCTAATGGAGCCGGGATTTTCCGGCGGGTAGCTCACGGCTACATGAACCAACCTCAACCCGCAGCGCCGGCCGGCAGACGCCCGTGTTCCCACAGGGCGTCGTACATCGCGATCACATTCTCCGGCGGCGTCACCGCCTGGATGTTGTGACACGGCGCGCAAATCCACCGGGCGTCGGCAAAATAACGCATGTTGTCGTCCAGCTCCGCCAGCACGTCGTCCACCGTTCCAAAAGGCAGCGTCTGCTGGTTGTCCATGGCGCCGTGAAAGACCACATGGGCGCCAAAGTCACGCACCAGCGCGTCGCGCTCCATCCCCGGACAGCGCCATTGGATGGGATTGAGAATGTGGATGCCCACCTCATGCACGAGGTACGGCAGGAACGGCCGGGCGGCGCCATCGGTGTGGTAGAAAATCCACAGGTGGTGCTGCCGCATCAGGTCCGCCATGCGCTTCTGATTGGGCAACAGGAAGCGCTTGTAAGTGTCAAGGCTGAAGATCGGCGCGGATTGCCCGCCCAGGTCTTCCGCCAGTTTGGTGGTGTCGATTCTGCCCTGGCCGGCTGCGTAGGTTCGCTGCAGGTATTCGTAGTGAAAATCAAACAGGTGCGTGAGAATGGCATCGGCGATGTCCGGCTCGACCAACAGGTCTTCGTACGATTGCTCCAATCCCCGCAGGTAGCCATACAGCAACATCGGCTCGTAGCAACCGGCGGAAATAATCCGCGTGCCGTCGCTCTGCTGAATCTGCTGCGTCACCGTGCTGTAATCAAACCAATCCGGGTCCGGCCAGGGATAGGCGTCCACCTCGCGCACGCTGCGCACCTGCGCCAGCGGATGCTCCACTGCTTCGCGGTACACGCCCGTGCCGTAGTCCACCGGCGCGTAACGCACGCCCCACAGGTCGCGGTCCGGCTCATCGGGATATGGCTGATGCACCAGGCGCGGCCCCACATGCAGCGGCGCGTCGATGTGCAGCCGCCCACACAATGCCGGGAAATCCCGACACCCCAGCGTCGCCATCAACTTGGCGCTGAACTCCGACACCGACTGGTAGTCGCAGGGAATCCGATCCGGCGTGCGCTTTTCCAACAGGCACAACCAACGTTCGCGGCTGGTCATTTCAGACATGTTTTCATACCTCCAGAACAATCAGAATATCATCCAATCTGATTATTACCAGCGTGTTTTATTGCAAGATCAGGAAATTCGGCGCGGATCAGATTTCCCACTGGAGCCCGTCTCGGCATGTCCGTTTTATACATGTTGTGTGGTCAGAAAATGCAAGCACGCCGCGTCTGAGCCACGGCGGGAAACAGGCTGCCGGGAGATCGTTGGGCTTCAGTTGCCGCGCGGGAGTGGCAGGGTCAGCACCAAGCCGCCGGCTTTGTGGCCCTGTTCGACATAGCGATGCGCCGCGACCGCCTGTGCCAGCGGATACGTCCGGTCGATCACCGGGCGCAGCGCGCCAGTCGCCAGCAGGTCGCGCAGGTAAGCCAGGTCGTCGGCCTTCTCCTCCGTCACGGCACAACACACGCGCGGCCCGCCGCGCAGCTTCGTCCAGAGCATCTGCGCCATTTGCTTGGCGCCAAAGACCAGAAGCAGGTACACACCATGCGGATTCAGCGCCCGGCGACAGGCGCCGAAGGTCGTCGTGCCCACGGTGTCGAAGATCACGTCATAGCGGGCAGCGCCGCGGGTGAAATCCGTCTGCGTGTAGTCGATCACTTCGTCAGCGCCCAGTTCCCGCACCAGCTCCACTTTGCCCGTGCTGCAGACGGCTGTGACCTGCGCGCCCAGTTGCCGCGCCAGTTGCACGGCATACACCCCGACGCCGCCGCCGGCGCCGTTGATCAACACCCGTTGCCCACGTTGCACCTGGGCCTGCCCCCGCAGGAAGAACAACGCCGTGAGCGCCCCAAACGGCACCGCCGCCGCTTGCTCAGGGGTCAACGTCGATGGCCGCAGCGCCAGCACCGCGGTTTGCGGCAGGCAGAGATATTCCGCGTTGGCGCCAAACTGCAGGCCGGTCATGCCGAATACTTGATCGCCCACCTGCCAGCGCGTCACCGCAGTGCCGACAGCGGTGACTTCACCCGCCAACTCGCTGCCGGGAATCGCATGGCGCGGCCGACGTACGCCGAACATGAGACGACCGGGCAACCAGAACAGTGGCGGAAACCCGGTAAAACTCCGCACCCGCACATCGCCGGAGGTCACGCTGGCCGCCTGCACGCGGATCAGCACATCGTGCGGGCCAGGCGTGGGGGTGGGCACTTCGCGCAGTTCCAGGACTTCCGGCGGGCCATAGCGGGGGCAGACAATCGCTTGCATGGCGCCTCCAGGCAAGGGGATGAGCATTCGCTTGATGCTTAGCAGCACCGGACGACAGGACTGCAGAGCTGCCATGTTACGCGATTGCTGCGGACTGCCCCCGCGGGTGCGGTTCCCGGCCCGATCGACGTGCGATACCATCGAGCGCATGTGCTATCGGTACACGCTCAAAACACAGCTTGACCAGTTGGTCCGGGAGTTCCAGCTGCTGGGTT
>CAZSBB010000072.1:0-10162 GCA_964605235.1 uncultured Phycisphaeraceae bacterium | reverse complement strand
TGGCACCTCGATGTCGGCTCATCACATCCTGGGGCTGAAGGCGGTCCCAAGGGTTGGGCTGTTCGCCCATTAAAGTGGTACGCGAGCTGGGTTCAGACCGGCGTGAGCCAGGTCGGTCCCTATCTGCTGTGGGCGCAGCAATCTTGAGGGAAATCTTCCCTAGTACGAGAGGATTAGGAAGGACACACCCCTGGTGCGCCAGTTGGACCGCTAGGTCCATCGCTGGGTAGCTACGTGTGGCAGGGATAACCGCTGAAAGCATCTAAGCGGGAAGCCCCTCCCAAGATCAGGATTGCATGTTGACGCAAGTCAGCGAGAGACCCCCGGTAGACCACCGGGTTGATAGGCGGGAGCTGTAAGGGCTGAGAGGCCTTCAGGTGACCCGTACTAACGGTCGATCGCTTGATCATGCCGACCACGGACCGTTCCATACGGCCGTGGCGCTCCCAAGATTTAGCATCTTTTTTCGAGATTGCACCCTCCCCAACGGGAGGCACAACCCAACCAAACCACCTGCCAAATAATCAGGGCGCAGCTTGACCGCTTCGCCCTGACTTGCCGGTGACCATAGCGGCGGGGTCACACCTGATCCCATCCCGAACTCAGCAGTTAAGCCCGCCGCGCCGATGATACTGTAACAGCGGGAAAGTAGGTCATTGCCGGCTTTTTCAACCCCGTGAGCCTAAAGCTCGCGGGGTTGTTTTTTTTACCCCAATCCCATTCCCAACAGCCCGTTCACTCCATCGTCGCGCTCACCCGACACCCACTCAACGATGCTGGCGTCATCGCCGAGCTGCCCACCCGCGCAGCCGATCTACCCGGCTCGGCCGTCTGTTGCCAGCACCCGACCGATGCCGCCACGTGCTGCCCGCTGCGCCACCGCATCCTTGCTAAACGGTCTCAAACCCCCGCCTACGTCAACGGGTTAAACCAACGCTCCGGGTTTGCTTCCACTTCCGCCAGCAGCGTGTCCACAAAATCCCGCAGCGCAAACAGCCGGCAATCCGCCTGCCCAACCCGTCCGCAGCGCACCCGGCCCAGCAACTCCCACCATTCCCCCAGCTCCTGTCGCAGCGCGAAGCGGTAGGGGGCGCCCGGCTCCGTCTGCCGCAGCCGATTCCACCGCAGCACTTCCACCATGTGGATATGCGTCACCGATTTGTACGGCGCCCCCAGCAACAGCAGCTTTCCACCTTCCTGATAGGCCCGCAGCAACGGCGATCCCGAGCCGTAGGTCCACCCGAAGCCCGGCCGATCCCACGGCGACGCCAAACCGTCCTGCTCCGCGGCCCGCGCCAGAAATCCCGCTGCCGCGTCTCCCCGCGCCGCCACCGCATGGGAATAGTGGTTTGAACGCAGTGTGCCCGGCATTTGCCGAAAAAATTCCGTCAGCCAACCCACCGTCGAAGGCGTCTGCGCCACGTTCCAGGTCGCCAGCCGCTGGTCCATCGGCACCAGGTTGAAGCTGGGCATCAGGATCAATCCCCCCGGCGCTGTTGCACGTTCCAACGCCTCCACCACCACCCCGGCCCCGCCCGCCACAGGTCCCAGGCTGCGAAACGAGGAATGCACGAACAGCATGTCGCCCGCCTGCACCCCCAGCCGGCGCAGCGCCGCCGTTAAATCTGCAACCGTGTGATGATGGTCGGGCATAGGTCCAGTTATCCTGTTGACCTGCCGTGCCCCCGGCACGCCAAGTTAGGACCAGTCGTGGGCTCGGTGTGAATCAGGACCATATTTTCGCAGCCGGCGTCCCGCGGGCAACCTCCACCGGCAATAATTGGCAGCAGCGCGACCTGATCGACCGACGTTTCTCAAGCGTTCCCGGTGTCCCCGCGCGGAGCATGGGTCATGAATGAGCTGTATCTGGTTGGACCGCTGATCCTGCTGGTGGTGGTGCTCGTCGCCGCCATGCTCGATCGCTGGAGCGTGCCGGTCATTCTCATCGCCCTGGCGGCGGGCATCGTCTTCGGCAGCGATGTGCTGGGCTGGTGGCATTTCGACGACGTCCACCTGACCAACCAGATCGCCAACATCGCCCTGATGTTCATCCTTTTTCAAGGCGGTTTCGCCACTCGCCGCGACAGCTTTCGCGCCGTGGCGCTGCCTGCGGGCGGCCTGGCGACCTGGGGCGTCCTGCTCACCGCGCTGACCACTTTCATCATCCTCTGGGGCGCGCTGCGCTGGCCGCTGGAAAAAGCCATGTTGCTGGCGGTGGTCATTTCCTCCACCGACGCCGCCGCGACCTTTTCCATCCTGCGCCGCCAGACGCTGCCGCCCCGCCTGTCCGCCACGGTGGAAGTCGAAAGCGCCGCCAATGACCCGGTGGCGATTCTGCTGACCGTGGCCGTCATCCAGGCCCTGACCGCCGGCGCCACCCGCTGGTACATCGTCGTGCTGGTCTTCATCTGGAAGTTTGCCGCCGGGGTGGCGATCGGGTGGCTGCTGGGCCATGCCGCCGTCTGGCTGTTCAATCGGCTGCGGCTGCAGGATCGCGGGCATTACTACATCCTCTCCCTGGCGGTGGTGCTGCTGACCTTCGGCCTGGCGGAACTCGCCCGCGCCAGCGCCATGCTGGCGGTCTTCATCGCCGGCTTCGTCATGGGCAATCGGCCCTTCATTCACCGCCAGGGCGTCGCCAACTTCACCTCCGCCCTGGCGACCATCGCCGACACCGTCATGTTCGTCATGCTCGGCCTGCTGGTGTTTCCCCGCCAATGGTCCGGCGTGTGGGTGGACGGCGTGGTGCTGTTCCTGGTCCTGGCGCTCATCGCCCGCCCGGCTGCCGTCTGGTTGGGCACCCTGGGCATGAACCTCGAACCCCGGCACAAAATCTTCATCTCCTGGGCGGGTTTGCGCGGAGCTGTCCCGATTGTCCTGGCGACCTATCCCATCGCTGCGGACATGCCCGTGGGGCAGGATATTTTCAACCTGGTGTTTTTCGTGGTCATCCTGTCGGTGGCGTTTCAGGGCTCCACCCTGGGCGCGGTCGCCCGCTGGCTCAAACTGTCCACGCAGTCGCGCCCCAAGCCGCTCTACAACCTGGAACTGATCACCATGGCCAAGAGCGACATGGACCTCATGGTGGTGGACATCCCCGGCCCCCAGCACCGGCAGGGCCCCCGCATTGCGGACCTCAAACTGCCCGCCGGCTCGGTGATTACGCTCATCACCCGCGGCGCTCAGGTCATCGTGCCCAAAGGCGGGACCTGTCTGCAAGGTTGGGATCAGGTGACCATCCTGGCGCATGCCGCCGACGAAGCGGATATCCGTGCCGCACTGACCGCACCGCCACTCGCCCCCGAACCCGCTCCCCCGGTTCCCCCGACGCCTCCGGCTCCCCCGGCTCCCCCATCCAGCTCACTTCCAGCGGACCCGGGCGCCCGCGGATCTTCCTCTGCTTAACGCTTCGCGCGCGTCAGCCAAAGCGCGTCAACGCATACGACTGCGAGGATACCAGCCTGCCCGCGTGGTCGTGGCGCATCCTGCTTTGTGGCGTGCTGCTGCGGTGGTTTGCGGCCCAATGACGGGCGGGGCAGTTCAACGTTGACCCGCGGATACCGCCAATTGCACATAACTCCGCGGCGGCGTCGTCGGCTCCGCGGCCGAGGTGTCGGGCAACGAGCGCACTGGCAGCGGCGACGCCGGCGGCTGCGTCGAGCGGCGAAAACGCCCCGTCGCCAGCCGGAAGGTCCAGCCCAGCGTCCGGCGCACGTTCTGCGTCAAGCCCAGCATGCCCACCAACTGCATCCCCGCCGGCCGCAGCCCCAGCTTCTGGCGCCGCAGCAACGACGCCAGGAACGCCAGCGGGTTGTAAAACGACAGGTACGCCAGCATCAGGTTCACCTGCTTGACCCACGGCCGGGGCGCGTGCGAAGCGATCACATAATTCCCGTCATGCATCCAGGGCTCGACCGGCCGGCCCGCCACGGATTCGAACGCCTGGCCCGATTCATAGGTTCCGTTGAACAGGTTCGAGCCATTAGCGGGCACCAGCATCAGCACCTGCACCGACACCGCGCCGGCTTTGCGCAGTTGATTGACCTGGTTGAGGATGCCGTAGTTCCCGCGCCGCGACAGCAGCGGCTGGGAGTCGTGATGCATCATCATCGGGTTGGGGCCGATGCCCGCCTCACACAGCAGCCGGAACGCTTCGATCGTTTTGTCCGCGCTCTGTCCCTTCTTCACCAGCGTGGCCGTCATGTCCTCCACGCCCAGCCACAGGCCCCGGCAGCCGGCGCGGCGGACCAGCGGCAGATGCTCACGCAGCTTCAGCGTGTCATGCACCGTCACCTCGGTGAACCAGCGCACCCGCGAGCGCAGCGGCCGTCCTTCGGGTTCGGCGGTCGCCAGCGTGTTGACGATGTCCAGCGTGCGCTGATGATCGTTGAAGAAATTGTCGTCGGCGCCGAAGAAATACCGCAGGCCATAGGTCTGTTGCAGTTGATCGAGTTCCTCGGCGATGCGGGCGCCGCTCTTGAGCCGATGCTGCCGCTGGTTGTACGCGGGGATCGGGCAGTAGGGGCAGGCGAACTTGCAGCCGAAGGTCAGCACCACCGAGCTGATCGGGCTGTACCGCCGCACGCGGTTGGCGGGCAGGGCGGTCGAGGCGAGTTCCGTGCCCCGGCTGGGCGCTTCAAGCAGTTGGTAGCCGAGCACCGGGCTGGGCAGTTCATCCAGATCGCCCAGCAACCGCTGCACGCCGGTGTTGATCAACTCCACCGGGCGGTGGTTGCGATCGAGCACCGGATACACCAGTCCGGGGATGTCGTCGAGCGCGCCCTGCTGGCGGGCGCGGGCGAAGGCGCTGCGCATGGACTCGCCCTGGGCGCGGACGCTCAGCACCGCTTCGAGCAGGCTCAGCAGCACGTATTCCTCGCCGGTGACCACCACATCCGCCGAAGCGGGGTTGGCGGGGTCGGCGCTGAAGAAGGTGAACGGCGTGTAGACCGCCGCCGGCCCGCCGGCGATGATCAGCGGGCGCTGGGCTTCGTCAATTCGGCTCACATCGCGGATGAGCTGCATCGCCTGCTGGCAGTGCATGCCCATGCTCGACACCATGAACAGGTCCGGCACGCGCCCGTCGAGCTTCATACGCGCAGGCTGAAAGTTCCGGTTCCACTGCTGGAGCACGATGCGCGTCCGGGTGAATCCCGCGTCCACCAGCGCCGAGCCGATCGCCCGCACCCCGGCAGGCGCCATGCGGGTGTCGGCAAAGATGAAGGGCAGCATGCGCGTGCGATGGTCAAAGGCGCAGGCAATCACGCTCGTCAGGTCATGACGTTCCGACAACACCCGCAGCCGCAGCCGCAGGTCCAGTAATGCACCAGGACGAAGCAGTTCGTCTCCACGCGCGCGGCGGGGTAGTTCCATCAAAACCTCACCAAAAAGAATCGTTCCAGAGCATTCTACGCATGCCGGCGGAAATAGGGCGGTCTTTTTATCCCGAGAGACCAGGTTTCTCAGGTTGTCAATCGATGTCCAGGTCCGATGGGAGCAGTGACGCGCCCGCCGCCTGAACGCATTTACGTGGCGCTGACGCAGCCGAAAAGCGTGTCACCATGCGGCGCAGGTGACATTCAACAAACCATTTTGAGCACGGCACTTGTCACAAAACGCGCCCTTGATGTCACCGACAAAAGTGACACGAAGTGACATCGAACCGGCGCTCCCGCCGCTGCCCTGGGGCGCACGATCGGGCGCGAAAAAAATACCCCCGGCGAACCAGGGGTAGCGTGATTCAGGTTGCGGCGCCTGCGGGGCCGGCGCGCTCATCACTCCGAGCGCCAGCTCTGCAGCACCTGCATGTAGTTGGCGCGGGCGTACGCCCGGCGGTTGGGGCCGCGTTCGAGATTCATGCTGCCCCGCGCCTGAGCGAGCGATTCGTATTCATGCTCGGTCAGCCAGCGGGCGGTTTCCTTGACCAGATGCGCGATATACCGGGGGCCTTCCTTGAGCAGACAGGAAACGACCTGGGTGACATGCGCGCCCGCCATCACCGATTTGAGCACGTCCAACTCGGTGTGCACCCCGCCGGCGCAGGCGTAGTCACAAGTCACCTGGCCCGACAGCACCGCCAGCCAGCGCAGGCGCAGCAGCAGTTCGTTGCTGTCCGAGAGCTTCACGTAGGGCACGATTTCCAGGTCTTCCGGATCGACGTCCGGCTGATAGAACCGATTGAAGATCACCAGCGCGTCGGCCCCGGCGGTGTGCAGTTGGCAGGCGAACTGCGGCAGTGAGGTGTAGTACGGCGCCAGCTTGACCGCCAGCGGAATGTGCAGGGTGTGTTTCAGTTCGCGCACCATCTCGATCTGCTGCTGTTCGATCTCGGCGCTGGACACTTCCACATGCACCGGCAGGTCGTAGACGTTCAGTTCCAACGCCGCGGCGCCCGCCTGCTCGATCAGCGCGGCATAGCGCAACCAGCCGCCGGCGGTCGAGCCGTTGAGCGAGGCGACGATTGGAATGTCCGTCTTCTCGCTGGCGGCCTGCACCAGGCGCAGGTACTGCTCGGGCCCATTCTCGAAGCTGTTGACCCCCGGCAGGTAGGTCAGGCCTTCGGGATTGGTTTCCGCGGGGAACACCTCGGCGAAGTGGGACGCCAGTTGTTCCTCGACGATCTGTTCCTCGAACAGCGAGGGCAGCACCAGCATCGGGGCCCCGGCGTCTTCCAGCCGGCGGATGCTGTCGAGGTTGGCGGTCAGCGGCGAAGCGCCCGGCACGACCGGATGAGGCAGGTCAAAACCCAGGTATTTGGTGCGCAGATTCATGATCCGGATTCCTTGAGGTCAAACGCGTATGCAGAACACACAAGCCGGCGGGAGCGGCGTACCCCGCGTTCAACGAGCGCCGCCGTTGCCGTTGCCGCTGGTGTTGATCGCCGCCAGTTGCTCGTACATGCTGACCCGTCGGCTGGTGAGCACCTGAGCCTGCTTGGCGAGTTCCTTGAAGCGGGTGGGGTTGGCTTTTTCGATCATGCGGAAACGGGTTTCGTTGCGCATGTAATCCATGACCGGGATGGTCGGGGCCTTGCTGTCCAGTTGCAGCGGGGCCTCGCCGGCGGCGGTGCGGCGGGGGTCGTAGCGGTAGAGGGGCCAGATGCCCGACTCGACCGCGCGCTTCTGCTGGTCCATGCCGAACGCCAGGTCGTAGCCGTGCGAGATGCAGTGGCTGTAGGCGATGATGATCGACGGACCCTGGTAGCTCTCGGCTTCACGGAAGACCTGCACGACGTGGTTGTCCTTGGCGCCCATGGCGACCGAGGCGACATAGACGTGGCCGTAGCTCATCGCCATCAGGCCCAGGTCTTTCTTGTGGACTTCCTTGCCGGCGGCGGCGAACTTGGCGGCCGCGCCCAGCGGGGTGGCTTTGGACTGCTGCCCGCCGGTGTTGGAATAGACCTCGGTGTCCATGACCAGGATGTTGACGTCGTGGTACTGGCTGAGCAGGTGGTCCAGGCCGCCGTAGCCGATGTCGTACGCCCAGCCGTCACCGCCGAGGATCCACACGCTCTTGCGGACCAGATAGTCGGCAACATCGAGCAGGCGCTTGGCGTCGCGGTCGCCTCGGCCGGCGAGTTTGTGTTTGAGTTGGGCGACGCGCTGGCGCTGGGCGTTGATCAGGGCGTCATCGGTCTGCTCGGCTTTGAGCAGTTCGTCGACCAGTTGCCCGCCGATGCCGTCGCGGAGTTTCTCGATCAAGTTGCGCGCCATGGCGGTCTGGGCGTCGATGGAGAGGCGGAAGCCCAGGCCGAACTCCGCGTTGTCCTCGAACAGCGAGTTGCACCACGCCGGTCCCCGGCCGTCGGCATTGGTGGTGTAGGGGGTGGTGGGCAGGTTGCCGCCGTAGATCGACGAGCAGCCGGTGGCGTTGGCGATGATCAGGCGATCGCCAAAGAGTTGGGTCATGAGTTTGACATAGGGCGTTTCGCCGCAGCCGGCGCAGGCGCCGCTGTATTCGAACAGCGGTTCGAGGAACTGCGAGCCCTTGGCGTCCATGCGGGCGATCTTGGTGCGATCGATCTCGGGCAGCTTGAGGAAGAAGTCGAAGTTGGCTTTCTCGGCGGCGAGGTGATCCAACTGCGGCTGCATGTTGATCGCCTTGAGGCGCGGCTCCGCCTTGTTCTTGGCGGGACAGACCATGGTGCAGAGCTGGCAGCCCGTGCAGTCTTCGGGAGCGACGGCAATGGTGAACTTGCTGCCGCGCATGTCCGGGGCTTTGTAATCCACCGCCCGGAAGCTTTCGGGAGCGCCCGCCAGAGCCGCCGGGTCATACGCCTTGGCGCGGATGGCGGCATGGGGGCAGACCAGGGCGCACTTGTTGCATTGGATGCAGACGCTTGAATCCCAGATGGGAATCTCGCGGGCGACGTTGCGTTTTTCGTACTTGGTGGTGCCGCTGGGCCACACGCCGTCGGGCGTGAAGACGCTCACCGGCAGGCGATCGCCGTAGCCCGCCATCATGACGCCGATGACTTCCTTGACAAAGCTGGGGGCGTCGTCCGCCAGTTGCAGTTCGATGCTGTGCTTGGCGGTCACCGGGCCGATGGGCAGTTCGTGCATGTGCGCCAGAGAGGCGTCGACGGCTTCGAAGTTGCGCTTGACGACTTCCTCGCCCTTCTTGCCATAGGTCTTGCGGATGGCGTCCTTGATCTTGGCGATGGCGGCGTCGCGCGGCAGCACGCCGCTGAGGGCGAAGAAGCACACCTGCATGACGGTGTTGATGCGGCCCTTCATGCCGGCGTCGGCGGCGACGGTGTCGGCGTCGATCACGTAGCACTTGAGCTTCTTGTCGATGATCTGCTGCTGCGCCTGCTTGGGCAGATGGCTCCAGACCTCATCCGCCGGGTAGGGGGCGTTGAGCAGGAAGGTCGCGCCCGGCGTCGCCTGCGCCAGCACGTCCTGCTTGTCCATGAAGGCGAACTGGTGGCAGGCGACGAACTGGGCGGTGCGGATGAGATAAGTCGAACGAATGGGACGCGGGCCGAAGCGCAGGTGGCTGATGGTCATCGCGCCCGACTTCTTGGAGTCGTAGACGAAATAGCCCTGGGCGAAGTTTTCGGTTTCCTCGCCGATGATTTTGATGGAGTTCTTATTGGCGCCCACGGTGCCGTCGGCGCCCAGGCCGAAGAACACGGCCCGGATGACGTCGTCGGGTTCGATGTCGAAGGACTCATCGACTTCCAGGGAGAGGTTGGTCAGGTCGTCGTGAATGCCGACGGTGAAGCCGTTCTTGGGGTTGGGCTTTTTCAGTTCGTCGAAGACCGCCTTGACCATGGCGGGGTTGAATTCCTTGGACGACAGGCCGTAGCGTCCGCCGACGATGGTGGCGTCGCGGCCGGCGTGGCGCATGGCGGCGATCACGTCGAGATACATCGGCTCCCCGAGGGCGCCCGGCTCCTTGGTGCGGTCGAGCACGGCGATCTTCTTGACGCTGGTGGGCAGGGCGTTGATGAAATACTCAAGACTGAAGGGCCGGTACAACCGCACTTTCAGCACGCCGACTTTCTCGCCCTTGGCGCGCAGGTAATCGACGGTTTCGTGAATGGTTTCCGCGCCGGAGCCCATGACGATGATGACGCGCTCGGCTTGGGGATCGCCCTCGTATTCGAAGAGCTTGTATTGCCGGCCGGTGCGGGCGGCGAAGCGGTCCATGAGCTGCTGGACCGCGTCAGGGGTGGCGGTGTAAAAGCGATTGCAGGCTTCGCGCGCCTGGAAGAAGGTGTCGGGGTTCTGGGCGGTGCCGCGCACGGTGGGGCGGTCGGGGGTCAGCGCCCGGCTGCGGAACTCGGCGATGCGGTCCTCGCTGACGAGCGTGCGCAGGTCGTCGTCGTCGAGGCTTTCAAAGCGATTGACTTCATGGGAGGTGCGGAAGCCGTCCATGAAGTGCATGAAGGGCACGCGGGTTTCGAGGGTCGCCGCCGAGGCGATCAGGGCGAAGTCGTGGGCTTCCTGAACGCTGGCGCTGCTGAGCATGGCGAAGCCCGTCTGCCGGCAGGCGTAGACGTCGCTGTGGTCGCCGAAGATGCTCAGGGCGTGGGTCGCCAGGGCGCGGGCGGCGACATGCATGCAGAAGGGCAGCAGCTCGCCGGCGATCTTGTACATGTTGGGAAAACGCGCTCAAGATCACCCTCCAGGCGATCCAGCGTTACGCCTCCGAGCAC
>CAZSBB010000071.1:0-10608 GCA_964605235.1 uncultured Phycisphaeraceae bacterium | reverse complement strand
CCCCTGACACTTCTATTGTCATAATGACCGTGACACTTCTATTGAGTTCCTACAGGCGTTCAGGGGTGCGTGGAACCGCGCCCACGTGACGTGGGGGAAGTGCCGCCACATCCATCCAAACCGCATGAACCGCCCGCGCGCAAATCTCCGCCCCAGCGCAGCCACGCCGCCGGCCAGCCGCTACAATGCTGTGCTTCCCTGCTCCGGCCCCGGCGGAGTTCAATGTCTCCGCAGTCAGCCGGATTGAGCAGCACCGACCGCGTATTTGGAGCATGCCCATGGCCCGCAAAATGACGATGACCGAGAAGATCCTCGCCGCCCACGCCGGCAAGTCCGAGGTGGCCCCCGACGACAACGTCTGGGTCAATGTCGATGTCCTGATGACCCACGACGTCTGCGGCCCGGGCACCATCGGCATCTTCCGCGAACAGTTCGGCAAGGACGCCAAGGTCTGGGACAACACCCGCATTCCCATCATCCCCGACCATTACATCTTCACCGCCGATGACAAGTGCCATCGCAATATCCAGATCCTGCGCGACTTCGTGAAGCAGCAGGGCATCAAGTATTACTACGACCCGGACTTCCTCAACACCGCCGCCGGCTCGGGCATGCCCAACCCCTACCGCGACCCGCGTAAAACTTCCTACAAGGGCGTGTGCCACAAAGCGCTGCCTGAGGAAGGCCACTGTCGCCCCGGCGAGATCATGCTCGGCACCGACAGCCACACCTGCACGGCCGGCGCGTTCGGCGAGTTCGCCACCGGCGTGGGCAACTCCGACGCCGCCTTCACCATGGGCACCGGCAAGACCTGGCTGAAGGTTCCGCCGACCATGAAGTTCGCTTTCCATGGCGAAATCCCGCCGTACCTCACCGCCAAGGATTTGATCCTCGCCGTCATCGGCGACATCGGCTTCGCTGGCGCCACCTACAAAGCCATGTACTTCACCGGCTCAGGCATCGGCTCACTCACGCTCGAGGACCGCATGACCCTGACCAACATGGCGATCGAAGCCGGCGGCAAGAACGGCATCTGCGACGTGGATGAGAAAACCCTCACCTATGTGCGGGCCCGCAGCAATCGTCCCGACTGGACGGTGTACGAGGAAGACCGCGGCGCGGAGTACGTGTACGAGAAGGAATGGGACCTGGCGGATTTCGAGCCGCTGGTCGCCAAGCCGCATAGCCCGGACAACACCGCCACCGCCCGCGAGTGCCGGGACGTGAAGCTCGACCGCGCGTACCTGGGCTCCTGCACGGGGGGCAAGATCACGGACATGATCTTTGCCGCCAATATCCTGGCGGGGCAAAAGGTGAAGATTCCCACCTTCGTCGTGCCCGGCTCCACCGAGGTGCATGCCGACATGCAGCGGCTGGGGCTCGATGGCGAGCCGGTGAAGCCCGGCGACAAGAGCATTGAGCAGGTGCTGCGTGACGCCGGCTGTCAGATGGGCGCTGCAAGCTGCGCTGCCTGTCTGGGCGGCCCGCAGGACACGTTCGGCAGGCTTAATGAGCCGATCAACTGCATCAGCACGACCAACCGCAACTTCCCCGGCCGCATGGGCCACCGCGAAGCCGGCGTGTACCTCGCCAGCCCGCTGACGGTTGCCGCCAGCGCCCTGACCGGCAAGGTGACCGACCCGCGCGAGTTCGTCTCGGAAGCGATTCAGACGGGGACCGCCGGGGTGCGGTGAGATGGCCAAACGCCAGATCAAGCCTCGGCAACGCGTGCTGAAATTGCCCATGACGTGGCCTGATTTTCGCGCGGCCATGTTGCGGTATGCCCAGGAAGATGCGCAGCGGCGCAATATGCTGTTGTTCCGCGGGCAGGACGACGCCAGGCTTGATCTGCAGACCACGCTCGACCGCTATCGTTCTTTCAAGGACAAAGTCGAGCGGAATGAATTTGCCAAGCGAATGCATGAAGAGCTTGCGCGCGAACTGATCAATCTCATCACTGATGCTTCTCGATTACCGGCCGGTCCAGCGATGGAGTTGTTGGCCCGACATCATGGCCTGCCTTCTCCCTTGCTTGATTGGACTCGGTCGCCTTGGATTGCCGCCTACTTTGCATTTCGTACCCCGCCCAGGCATGCAAGGAAGGTTGCCATCTGGCGGCTTGATTTGGCGCGGATTGAGCAGAACGCGCCCATCGAAATCATTGACGAGCCGGAGCTGCTGCGCTTTAATCGTCGGGCATTGATGCAGCGGGGCGTTTTCCTGCGGGTCAATCAGGCCGAGCCGCCGTTGACTAAATGCCTGGGGCAGGCGCTGGTGGTTTACCAGTTGCCGGTGCGAGATCGAGCTTTGGCGCTGGCGGATTTGGACGAAATGGGCATTAATGCCACCCGGTTGTTTGAAGACGTGGCTGGAGCTTGCATGACCATCTGGGACCGCATGACGCTATAATTCACCGGAGGTTCCGATGACCAATCTGCAACGACATGAAGCCGAATGGGCGTTGCCGCCGCTTTCTGCTGAGGAGGAGCGGCTCATTGACGCATACGTTCGCACCGGGCGATCCGTCGATGATTTGCCTTACACCGATGAGTTTGAACAGTTGTGCCAGGATTTGGGCATCGATGAAACTCGAACGGCGCGCCATGAGGTGTTTCGGAAACTCGCCAATCTGCGCAAGCAGGGCCGTTTGCCTCGATCCAATGTTCGTCCGTTTCTGGCGGCACGCCGCACTAAACGCTAACCAGTAGTTCCTGATTCTCTGGATGCGTGGTTGAACTGCCTCACGGCGGATCGAACCCGCTGCCGCCGAAGGGGTGGCAGCGACCGATGCGTTTGAGCCCGCGCCATCCGCCGCGCCAGGGGCCGTATTTCTGCACGGCTTCGATCATGTACTGGCTGCAGGTGGGGTGGAAGCGACAGTGCCCGCCCAGCACGGGGCCCAGCGTCACGCGGTAGACGCCCACCAGAAAAATGATCGTTCGCGCCAGCAGCCGATTCATGGCGGCGATCATAGCCCCAGCCGAGGTCATATACTGCCCGGACGCGCGCTTGCGCGGTGGATTTTCGCCGCCGTCGGCAGCGCCAAGCAGGGAGTACGAGCATGAGCGACACGCCAACACGGCTGCGTCTGGGACTGGTGCAGCACGCCTGTGGGAGCGATCCCGCCCGCAACCTGGACACCGCCTGCGACATGATCCGGCAGGCGGCGGGGCAGGGGGCGCGCTGCGTCATCACCCAGGAGCTGTTCACCAGCGTGTACTTCTGCCGCCGGCAGGACGACGCCAACTTCGCGCTGGCGGAGGCGATCCCCGGCCCCACCACAGCCCGGCTGGGCGCGCTGGCGAAAGAACTGTCGATATACCTGTTCGCCTCGCTGTTTGAGAAGCGCGCCCCCGGCCTGTTCCACAACACCAGCGTCGTGCTCAGCCCGGCGGGCGAACTGATCGGCAAGTACCGCAAGATGCACATCCCAGATGACCCCGGCTTCAACGAAAAGTTTTACTTCACCCCCGGCGATCTGGGCTGGCAGGTGCATTCGGCGGATCAGGCGAAAATCGGCACGCTGATCTGCTGGGATCAGTGGTATCCCGAAGCGGCGCGGCTGACCGCCATGCGTGGCGCGGACGTATTGCTGTATCCCACCGCCATCGGCGCGCTCGACAGCGAGGACGCCGAGGAATGCCGGCGTGCCCGCGAGGCGTGGATCACCGTGCAGCGGGCGCACGCCATCAGCAACGGCGTGTTCGTCGCGTCCGTCAACCGTGTGGGGCAGGAAGGGGAGCTGACTTTCTGGGGCAGCAGCTTCGTGGCGGACCCGGGGGGCAATATTCTCGCTCAGGCGCCGGCGGATGAGCCGTGCGTGCTGCGGGTGGATGTGGACCTGCGGGAGATCGACCGCTACCGGCAGATCTGGCCGTTCTTCCGCGATCGGCGGATTGACGCGTTTGGCGAGTTGACCCAGCGGTTTATCGCATCGCCTTGAGCACGTGACGGTTGGCCCGCGACCCAATCGGTTTGGACCGAGCCGGCTCAGTTCAGGTCCAGTTCCGACGCCAGCAGTTGCCGATTGAGCAGTGCGCCGCTGCCATCGCCCCACATGACCGGGTGGCTGCCCTGATGACGCAGCGCCTGGAATGCGCCGCTGAGGTGGTAACTGCCAGCCAGCGTATCGAGATACCGGCGCAGCCGCTGGGTGGTGGGCAGGGTGCCGTCGATGGCGCCCTCGGCGGCAAAGATGGTGGCGGAGGGCTTGCGGATTTCATCCAGGCGGTAGGGTCCATAGGTGGCGTTGCGATAACCGTAAACAAAGGCCGTGTCGTAGGTATAGCCCAACGCGTTGTTTTGCGATCGTTGCAACCCACCGAGCAAAGTCCAGGCGTAGTGGCTCAGTTCATTGTGTTCGGCGGTGTCGCGCAGAATGGCGTCTTGAATTTCCCACAGGCGTCCTTTGGTGTCGCCGCGTGGTGATCCAGTATGCAACGTGGTGTCGCCGCCGAGTTCCGGGCAGGTGAACAGGGCGCTGGAGGCGGTGGCGGACGGGGTCACATACCCGCCGACGATCAACTGGCCGGTGATGCTGCGATACCGATTGGGGACGGTCTGCATGAACATGGTGGCCTGCATCATGCGTCCGTCGTAATCGGCGGCGTACGCTGCGGTGAGGACGCCCAGGCTGTGCAGGTTGCTCAGGCACTGGGTGCGCTGCGCCGCCTGTCGGGCTTTGCCCAGCGCCGGCAGGAGGATGGAAATCAGGATCGAGATGATGCTGATGACCACCAGCAGTTCGATGAGGGTGAAGGCGGTTGCGGTGCTGTTGCGATGCATGAGGACGCTTCCGGTAGATGGATGGGACGGCGGTTCAGCGTGCGGCGGTCTGGGCCGCGGCGTAACTGGGGCGCACCGTGTCGCCCGGAATCAGTTGATCGTGGAGCAAGGTGAGCGGGGGAACCTCCTGGCCGCGCGCCAGGTCGGCAGCCAGTTGCGCCAGGCGCACCCCCAGAGCTTCGGTGGGCAGATGGATGATGGTGGGGCGCAGACCCCCAAGCCAATGGGCGTAGTGGTCGTAAAGCTGGCCCCAGCAGATCAGTGAAAGGTCATCGGGAATGCGCAGCGCGCCCTGGCGGACCAGCCGGCCCAGCCCGGCGGCAAGCCGGCCTTCGGTCAGGACGATGGCTGTGGGGCGCTGCCGGGTAAGGAAGTGCGCTATCGCCAGCGCCAGGCGTTGGGGGAATTGCGCGTCCTCCCGCTCCGGCCGGTAATCCAGCCAGAGTTCGAGATTCTGATCCGGCTCCAGACCATGCCGCTGCAGCGCCGTCAGGTAGCCGGAGCGCGCGCGGAAGGTGTAGGGGTTGCCGCAAGTCGTCTGCCCCAGCGCCACCCGTTGATGACCTTGGGCGAGCAGATGATCCATCGCCAGCCCCATGGCGTGGGCGTCGTCATCCGTGACCGTCGGCAGGCCCAGTTCCACCGCCCAGGAGCCGGCGCCCACACAGCGGATGCCCATGTGCTGGGCAGCGCCTACCAATGGCCCGTCGGCGGGGGTGGGGGTGAGCAGCACCAGCACTTGCGGTCGGGTCCGCTCCAGGTGTTCCACCAGCGCCCGACTGGTCATGCCGGTGTACGCCAGTCGTTCAACGGAGAGGTCCAGTTCGGCACCTGCGGCCTGCAGGCCGGCGAACACGCCCTGGCTATACCAGTCGGATTCCCATTCACCGGTGCGATCCGCCAGCACCGCCATACGCAGGCCGGTGCGCACGGTTTTCCGCCGCGTGAGCCTCCCTTGACTTACAGATTGCCCGACCAGATGACCGACGTAGGTGCCGCGTCCGGGTCGGGTGATGATCAGGCCCTCGCGCGCCAAGGGGCGCAATGCCCGGCGGACGGTAGCCCGACTAAGCCCAGTCGAGCGACAGAGTTGCATCTCCGTCGCCAGGGGCTCGCCCGGCTGCACCTGTCCGCTGGCCAGTAAAGCGCGCAAACTCTCAGTCAGCCGGGTGCCTGCCCCGTAGCGCGAGCCTTCCTGCACGGCCGCGAGCGCTTCCTGCAATTGACCGGGAATAACCTGCATGGACGGCATCCTAGCTAAAATAAATCAAATTGCAATTAAAATGATACATGTGCTAATTCAGGGCAGCCTGATTGGGTGTGAATGGATTGTCGCCGGGCGGTCGCTGGTCTTGCGCTCGCACAGCGAGCCCTACCTGGCTACCTGGCGCGACCGCGTAGGGCTCGCTGTGCGAGCGCAAGGAGATTTTCCACCCGCGCTGGCGTGCTGAACCTGACCGCAGGATGTCGATGGATGTGCGGCTACCGCACCAGCGCCGTCAGCAGGGTGCGGTCATCATCCGGGCGGGCGCATTCGCAGAAGTCACAGGTGGCTTTGACGATGGCTTGCAGCAGGGCGTTTTCGTCGCCGGGGGTTTGGCGGAGCACAGCATCAAGGCGTTCGGTGCCGAACAGCTCGCGCGCGGGGTTACGGGCTTCGGTGATGCCGTCGGTGTAGAACACCAGGCGATCGCCCGGATGCAGTTGCAGGGTGGCGTCGGCGAAATCTTCTTCCGCCAGCACGCCCAGCGGCAGGCCGGCCCCGGTGCTCAGTTCATCAATCTGGGTCTGCCCGGCGCGTTGCAGGCGCGGCGGGTTGTGCCCGGCGCTGCTGTAACGGAGCTGACGGGAAGCGGGATCGTAGACGGCATAGAACGCGGTGACGAAGCGTCCGGTGTCGGTGGTGTACAGCTCGGTGAGGCGGTCGTTGAGGTAGCGGAGCAATTCGCTGGGGCGCGACGGCGGGCCGGGGTGGCCGTGGGCGACGGCATGGGTGATCGCCATGAGCACCGCGGCGGGGGTGCCGTGGCCCGAGACATCCGCCAGCAGGACGCCGACTTTGCCGTCGGGGTAGCGGAAGAAATCGAAGTAGTCCCCGCCGGCGTAGCGCGAGGTCTGGTAGTAGCTCGCCAGCCCCAGCGTGTCGATCACCGGCAGGTCGGCCGGCAGCAGCGAGCGTTGCATTTCGGAGACGACATTCAGTTCGTGGTCGAGTTGGGCGAGCGCTTCTTCCACCTTCTGCCGCAGCAGCAGCGTTTGCGTTGCTCGGCCGAACAGATTGACCACCAGCGCCCAGTCGGGCAGTTCCTCGGGACGGAAGGCGTGGGCGCCGCGGCGCATGGGAATGAGCATGTTCTGCACCGGCCCGTCGTCGATCATGGGGATCGCCATGAGGCTGCGGTGTTCGCCGATTTCCGCGGCCGCCGGGTCGTCCGGGGCGAGTTGCAGATCGTCGATGATGCGGAATTGCCCAGCGTTGAGCAGTTCGCCCAGCACGCCGCCGCGTCGAATGGGCAGCAGGTGGGCTTCCTTCCACGGATTGGGCTGATGTTCCCAATGGCTGGCGCGGGTGACGCGGTACGCCGGGGCGGCCAGGTTGCGATTGCTCACGGACAGGAAGCGGTCGGAGGGGAAAAGCTGCCGCATGGATTTGGATGCCGCCTGCACCATCTCCTGGGGGTCGGTGTGCCGGCTCATGTCGCGCATCAGTTGCCGCAGCAGTTTCAGCCGCTCGTGGCAATCGAGGCAGGATTTGGCGCCCAGTGAGCCTACGGAACCGGCCTGGTCAGACGGGGTGGCGGCGTCGTTCATGCGCTGATCGTAGCCCGTTCGGCGGCTTTACGCTGCCCCCCGGCTGCGATAATCTGTCCGTCTTTCCCGCCTTTGAGGTCCAACTTCACCCATGCGCATCCTCCTGACCACCACCAGTTACCAGGATACCCCCGGCCCGCATCACCAGTTGCTCGCCGGCTCCGGCCACGAAGTCGTCCGAGCCCGCGGCCCGCTGACCGAAGCCCAGATGCTCGACCTCGTCAAGCAGCACGGCGGGTTCGACGGCCTGCTCAACGGCGATGACCACATCACCGCCAAGGTCATCGACGCCTTGCTTGCCGCGCCCACCAAACTGCGCGTCATCGCCAAGTACGGCATCGGGCTTGATTCCATCGATGTGAAGCACGCCACCGCCCACAAGATTCCCGTGCTGTTCACCCCCGGCGTCAACCACACCACCGTCGCCGAGCACGCCTTCGGGCTGATGATCGCGCTGGTCAAGCACTTCTGGCCGCACCTGCGTTCGACCAAGAAGGGCGAGTGGAAACGCATCACCGGCAACGAGCTGTTCGGCAAAACCATTGCCGTGCTGGGCGTCGGCCGCATCGGCAAGGAAGTCATCAAACGCGCGTCGGCGTTCGACATGAAGAGCATCGGCTACGACGTGTACTGGGACGAGCCCTTTGCCGCCAAGTACGGCGTGCAGCGCGCCGCCACCGCCGACGAAGCCATCGCCAATGCCGACGTGGTGAGCCTGCACATGAATCTGGACGACAGCAACCGCCAGTTCATCAATGCCGCGCGGATCGCCAGGATGAAGAAGGGCGTCATCGTCATCAACACCGCACGCGGCGGTCTGGTCAACGAAGCCGACCTCGCCGCCGCCTGCAAGTCCGGCCAACTCGGCGGCTACGGCGCGGATGTGCTGGACGTCGAACCCCAGCCCGCCAATCACCCGTTCAAGGACATCGACAACATCATCATCACCCCCCACGTGGGCAGCCGGACGTTTGAAAGCGTCGAGCGCCAAGCCATGCGGGCCACGCTCAATCTGCTCAACTACCTCAAAGGTGATAAGGACTTCATTCAGGCGAATCAGTTTTGAAGCTGGTGGTGGGAATGCAACCGGGGCGCGCCAGGTTAGGCATATGATGAGTTCGCGGGTGAGGGGGCCGGATTCGGCGCCGTGAAGGTGAACCAGTCATGGTGATGCAGAAAACCCCTTCACCCGGACGTGACCTGGGGCAGTGCCTGGATGTGATCAACCGGGCTCTGCACACTCGGCGGGAACTGTTGATGGACGACGCTGCACCTCAAGCTGATCTGACCCGCGCGCTGCTGGATGCAGTGGGGCTGTTCGAACAGTTGGGGATCAGCTACGCCCTGGTGGGTGGTTTGGCGGCGATGTACTACGGCCGCGCCCGCTTCACCGAGGATGTCGACTTCATCGCCGCCGCCGATCACGAACAGACGCTCGCCCAGCATCCGGACGCCATGCGGCAATGGCATTTCGATCCTTCCTGCACCTGGAAGCTCTACCACCAGACCGGCATCGCCATTGATTTATGGAAAGACGCCCATGTGCCCGCGATGCTGCAACGGGCGATCAGTGCGCGGCTCGCCGGCCAGACGGTGCAGATGGTGGAAGTCTACGACCTGCTGGCGATGAAGCTTCGTGCCGATCGTCCGCAGGATGACTATGACATCAGTGAAATCTGCAAACAGCGGCAGATTGATGAACAACTGTTGCGCCAGCGCGTTGAGCCGGCGCAGTTCGAACGCTTTGTGCAACTCAAAAAACGCGCGGCCCGGTGATGCCCCTGAAACGTCGCTGACCGCTTAACCTCACAGGAGTCTCTCGAACATGTCCACTGCAGATATCGGCCTGATCGGCCTGGAAGTCATGGGCAAGAACCTGGCGCTCAACATCGCCGACCATGGCTTCACCATTGCCGTCTACAACCGCACCACCGAAAAAACCGAGCGTTTCCTCGCCGAGGCGCAGGCGGGGGAACCCAGCTTTCCCCGACTGGTCGGCGCGCTGGACCTCGCTCAGTTCGTCAAAGCCATCAAGCGCCCGCGCAAGATCATCATCATGGTCAAGGCCGGCAAACCGGTGGACGCCGTGATCGAACAACTGCTGCCGCTGGTGGAGCAGGGCGACATCATCATCGACGGCGGCAACAGCCAGTGGACCGACACCATCCGCCGCGAGAAGGAACTGACGCCCAAGGGCCTGCACTTCGTCGGCTCAGGCGTCTCCGGCGGTGAGGAAGGCGCGCGCTTCGGCCCGTCGCTCATGCCCGGCGGCTCCAGGGAAGCCTGGAAAAGCCTCAAGCCCATCTGGGACGCCATTGCCGCCAAGGTCGACGCCAAGACCGGCAAACCGCTGGAAGGCGCTGCCCCCGGCCAGCCCATCACCGGTGGCGTGCCCTGCACCACCCACATCGGCCCCGATGGCGCGGGTCACTATGTCAAAATGGTGCACAACGGCATCGAATACGGCGACATGCAGATGATCTGCGAAGCCTACTTCCTCCTCAAAAACCTGCTGGGTCTCAAGCCCGATGAGCTGAGCAAGGTCTTTGCCGCCTGGAATCAGGGCGACCTCGACAGCTTCCTCATCGAGATCACCGCCGACATCCTCCAGCAGAAGGACCCGGCCGACAAACGCGGCAAGAAGTTCCTCGTCGATTACATCCTCGACACCGCCGGCCAGAAGGGCACCGGCAAATGGACCAGCGTCAGCGCGCTGGACATGGGCGTGCCCGCGCCGACCATCGCCGAGGCCGTGTTCGCCCGCTGCCTCTCGGCGATCAAGGACGAACGCGTTGCCGCCAGCAAGGTGCTCAAGGGTCCCAGGTTCCAGTACAAGGGCAGCAGGAAGGCGCTGATCGAAGCCGTGCGCGACGCGCTGTACTGCTCGAAAATCTGCTCCTACGCCCAGGGCTTCCAGCTCATGCGCGAAGCGCAGAAGGAATACAACTGGACGCTGAACTTCGGCGAGATCGCCATGATCTGGCGCGGCGGGTGCATCATCCGCGCCCGCTT
>CAZSBB010000070.1:0-11592 GCA_964605235.1 uncultured Phycisphaeraceae bacterium | reverse complement strand
TTGAACACCGGCGCTGCCACACGTCAGCCATCAGCGTGTCGTAGCTGTAGTACCGATTCGGGAACTGTGACAACCGCTGCATCAGCTTGAACGAGATGCCCGGGCCAAGGTCACAGCACCGCCCGCGCCATTCGACCGAGAACGTGGTCGCGTCGAGCCGAGGACGACCTGACGCCAACTGCCGCCGATGGCACCTGGCACACACGAGCGCATGGCCGCCACGACCGCCATGCTCAGCCAGCGCCGACCATACCCGCTCCGCTGCCGCTGCCGCTGCGGTGTGCAGGGCGACCAGTTCGGCGAACGCATCCAAGATCGTTTCGGTGAGGTCGGGTTGCTGCATGGCCGCGTCCGATCGTGATGCGCCGACGCGGGCGCGGCGGACGGGCGGCGGATCGGTCCGCGGTGGGACGTGCGGCGTCAGCCGGGCCGGCGGGGCAGGTGACAAGGATGCCGCTGTTCGCGCACGACCATCTCAACGATCATCGGCAACCTGGCCAGACCTGCGCCCAATCTGGTGCATCTCCCAGGTGTGACCCGACCTGTCACAGGTTGGCTCTAGGATGCGATCACCTGTAGCCGCCGGTAGCTGCCGAACGCCAATCGCTAGGCCGTCTGCGGAAACGGCGTGTTGACCGGGTTAAGTGCTGAATAGAGAATCCAACCGGTCCGTTGTGGTCACCCGACCGGGGGACCGCTATGCCGACAGACCAATCGGCGAAAGAGGGGTGCAATGACGGGTTGCGTGCACGAGACAGGCGGGATTGCGTCCGGGGCCAAGACAGACCGGGAGAGGTTTGATCTGTGGCAGAATGCGGCATTAGACGCTTGGGAACGAGCGGGACGCCGCGGCATCATCGAAGCGGTGACCGGTTCAGGCAAGACACATGTGGCCTACAAGGCGATCAAGCGGCTTACCAAGCAGTTCGGCCCCAGGCTTCATCCCATCGTCGTCGTCCCAACGATCCCGCTCATGGAGCAATGGAGAATCGGGCTGGAGAAGGTGCTTGACGCTCCCGTCGGGATGCAAGGCGACGGGCAGAAGGACACCTTCGCCACGTTCAGAAACGGCAAACCCGTTAGCGCCGTCGTATCGACAATCCACTCGGCTGTTTCGTTCCTGGAAGACGGACTCCTCAACCGATGCAGCCGACGAGGCGACCGAAGCTTGGTTATTGCGGATGAATGCCACCATGTGTTGAGCCAGACAGCGACGTTATACCCGCGGATTCTGGACTTCCCCTTTGACTTCAAGCTCGGCCTGTCCGCGACCGTAGGGCGGTTTCAGATCGAACGACTTGGGAAGATCGTCTACGAGTACAACCTGCGGACGGCGGTCAACGAGGGAGTGATTCCGCCGTTCGACATTGTGAACATCGGCCTGAGTCTCACCGAGACAGAGATTGGTGAGTATCTTCGACTCGAAAACGAGGCTGGTGAGACGCTTGCAAAGGTGAAGAGCGCCTACGGCCTCGGCGGCATCTGGAACGAGTCGCTATGGGTCGAGTTGCAGCGCCTCGCTCGGTATGACAAGGACCCGCTCGTCCTAAAGCTCTTTGCTTTGATCTTCAAGAAGGCGGAGCTGGTCTACACCGCCCAGCAGAAGATCGCCCTTGCACCTGATCTGATCCGAACTCTTGTCGGTGATGGCAGAAAGGTCCTGGTCTTCTTTGAGCGCATCAGAAGTGTGCAATCGGTCGATAGTGAGGCATCGCTCCGCACGATGGCTATGGCGACGGCGCGGTCGCTCCAAGGGCACCAGCCCGTTCCGTGCCACGTCTATCACAGTGGTTTGACGAAGCCAGAACGGAAGCGGGTGCTGGGGGCCTTCCGCCTGGCTGGCCCAAGTGCCCTGTTGGCGTGTCGCGCCTTGAACGAGGGACTCGACGTGCCCACCGTTGACGCTGCCGTGATCGTCGCCGCCACCCAGAACCGACGCTCGATGATCCAGCGGATCGGACGAACGCTTCGGCAGGAGGCTGGAAAGTGCCGACCATTGATTGCCATCCTGCATGCCAAGGGCACCAACGACGACCATGTCCGAGTTGGCGTGGACGATCAATATTTTGCTGGCCCGGCCCGTATCTTTGAAACGGATGCCATCGACTGCAGAAGCTTCATCGCCACGTTAAGCCAAACCGGATCGCCGCCATCGCTTTGGATGTGCATTTACGACAGCCATCGCGATTGCACCGACCAGCTTGTGCCCCTGCTGGGCGAGGCGGCAGATGGGCCGCCTGTCCGGATTGAAATGGCGCACACTCAGCCCATGGAGGATGTCATACGCGGGGTCCTGCCGAAGAAGGGTGCGTTCTTCTTTGGGCAGCAACGGCTTCGGATGGGAGACGTGAGACGCGTGTTCAGGAAGTCGATGACCACGGACATGTAGTTCCGACGCATCTGAGGGTCATGATGTCACGACGACGTTCTGAATCTGATCGGTTCTTGGATGAGCTGCTGGAAATGCTCAGGGTTGCTCCCTGGTGGGTGGGGCCGCCGGTGATCCTGCTCACATGGTTGTTGTTCCGGTTCATTGCGCCAGCCATTCTCAACGGCGTTGCGCCAACGGATGGAAACTCGATTGCAGTTCCCGTGACCAAGATGTTCTCAACGGTGTCGGTCATGCTCTCGCCCTACATCGCGGGCGCGGTTGGCCTGGTGTGGGTAGTGGCGCTGTTCAAGAAGCTGGGGGACAGCAATCGCCTGGAGCGCCAGACCGGCATCGACAGTATTCGTGCGTTGCCGTGGCGCGAGTTCGAGCTGTTGCTGGCCGAAGCGTTCCGTCGCCAGGGCTACAGCGTTGCGGATACTGGCGGTGTCGCCGATGGCGGCATTGATCTGATCTTGTCTCGGGATGGGCGCGAAGCGGTCGTTCAGGCCAAACAGTGGAAGGCGTGGAAGGTGGGCGTCAAGGTGGTACGCGAGCTGTTCGGCGTTCAGAAAGCTCGCGGAGCCGCGGCGGCGATCGTTGTCACCAGCGGACGCTTCACACGAGAAGCGAGCCAGTTCGCCGCTCAGAACGGAGTGGAGCTTATCGACGGCCCAGCCCTCGAGCAGATGGTTGCCACGGTCCAACGGTCCGGCGGCATCCCATCGATGCCCCCAGAAGTCGAGGTGGCTGCTGAACCAGCCCGGGCACTCGTCGCGCCCAGTTGTCCCGTGTGTGGTTCGCCGATGGTGCGGCGAACGGCCAAACGGGGCGCGAACACAGGTCAGGCATTCTGGGGTTGCTCAGGGTTCCCAGCGTGCCGGGGCACTCGACCGTTGGCGTGATGATGCCGTACATCGGTGTCGAGGACACGATCGGTATTGGCCACAGCAGATGTCTCACGGGAGGAAATTGCATGCCCTGCCCACCGAATCCAACCCTCTGGCAGCACCTGGCGTGGGCCTATGCCAACCTCACGATGGCTGAAGTTGCCGTTCACGATCGTGCGGCGCGGTATGGTCCCAAGCACTACATGATTCGGGCCAGAAACTATCGGGAGATGGAACAAGGTCGATTGAAGCCGGGATCAGTCGTACTCGACCAGCGAATCCGCCAGAAGCTGCCACAGCAGTGCGTCTACTGCGGTTCCAAGGAAACGACGCCAGCGCTTGACCACGTCGTGGCGACCAGCGCCGGGGGCGCTGACAGTGGGGACAACATCGTCCTGGCATGCCGGTCCTGCAACTCCTCGAAGTGCAGCCGGGACCTGTTCCACTGGTGGTCGACCACTAGGCCAGGGTTGCCGCCTCTGTTCGTGATCCGAATCTACATCAAGCAGGCGATCGCATACGCGCAGGCCAATGGCCTCAATGATGTGCCGTTGGATCAGGTCCATGGGCACCCGTTCCGGTTCGACCTGTTGCCGGTCGAGTATCCCGCCCCCAACGAGCTGATCTTCAGCCCATTTCATGAGGAGAAGTGGGCCGTCGAGGGATAGCGTCGGCAACTGACAAGGCCACCTTGCCTTGATCTCCCTCCGCAAATGTGGCTCCCTGTGGGTGAACCGCAGACCCGACGTTAGGAGCCACGATGATGAATGATAACCCGTCCCCCAGATTCAAGGATCAAGTGAAGCGTCTCCGGACGGAGTGCGACCGACTGCTCCGGATGTTTGAACAGAAAGCCATCGAAGATCAGCGAGACGCCGAACTCGGCGAGCGCATGAACGAACGGCAATACTGGATACTCGACCAGCTGCGCGACGGCGTGAGGTTGACGCGCGAAATGGTCGAGATGCGATTCGGGATCGGTGCGAAACAGGCGAAGCGTGAGCTGTCCCCATTGACCAGACGCGGCATGGTTCGCTTCGTCCGAGCCCCACGGCCTGGCCATTACGTTCTGCGCGTTAGGCAGAGCCCGTCCTACCCGCCGCCGCCACTTGTGCCGCGCAAGGACTGGCCAGACGACCTGCCGCGGCTGGTCATTCCGTTCCCTCGCCGCTCCACCAACAGATCCTGATGCAGGGACAAACAACCAGGGACAACCGGAGACTTTGCGGCGCTGAAGCGTGTCTGTCCCTGGTCGCAGAGGGCCCGTCCGCCTGACAGGCCGTGTTTTGGCGGATGCAGATGACCGGCAGGGCAATGCAAGAATGTGGTGCGATGTGGTGGTTCGAGGCGTCACCATCAGGCCATATCGGCCCCATGGCTGCTTGGAGAATGTTGCCTCAGTCGCGTTCTGGAAGGGCCTCGAAGCGGCCGTCGTCGAGCGTTCCGGCGACCCAGTCGGCCATAAGTTCATCGATCACGTTGCGTTGCAGAGATGGGTCGAGAAACCAGGCCAGGAACTCGAGCGGAACGGGTTCAAAGACGGAAGGAGAGGTGCGACTTTGATCGAGAATTGGCCCTTCGGCGAGCACGTCGAAGGGCTTTCTCTTTGTGGTTTCGAGACTTGTCGCACTCAATGACCGTTTCAATAAAACGCGGCACAGAAGCGACCGCCGCTCGAGCGCCTTCGCGTGCCGGGCTTCGCCGAGAAGCTCCGCTGCTCGCACACCACGGCCAAGCGCGAGGTCGATGCCCTGAAAGCCGATGGCCGCAACGAGTTCGTCGGCCCATCGAAAATGGGGCACTACACGCTGGCCAGATCCTGAATCTGCGGCCCCTCGCCGGTTGCCATTGGCCCGGTTAACGTTGTTACGCAGGCTCTACCGACATCACCTGTCGGCAGAGGAATCGCAACAGCGCACCGATGCTGGCGAGTTACGCATCGATTTTCGGCGGCGGGGCCAATCGGTAGCTCGTGCTGCGCCCGCGACCGGGGTTTAGCAGAAGAATCCCGCGCTCCAACAACTCGCGGATGTCGCGTAGCGCGGTGTCGGTCGAGCACTTGGCGAGCTTGGCGTACTTCGAGGTGGAAAGGAATCCTTCGAAGTTGTCCAGCATGCGGTTGATCATCAGCCGTTGGCGATCATTCACGGGTTGGCGGTTGATGCGCCGCCACAACTCCGCTTTGTGCAACACCGAGGCGAGAGTTTGCTGCGCGCCGTCCAAGGCACGGTCCAGGCAACCCAGGAACCACGTCAGCCACTGCGTGACGTTCAGATCGCCCCGCTGGGCGGACTCCAGGTTCCGGTAGTAGTCTTTGCGCTCAGCCTCGATCTGCGCCGACATGCTGTAGAAGCGTTCCTTCATGCCGTCGGCGCGGGCTAGGCCCATGTCGGCGATCGCGCGAGCGATGCGCCCGTTGCCATCGTCGAACGGGTGGATGGTGACGAACCAGAAGTGGGCGATGCCCGCTTTGAGCACCGGGTCCGTGGGCGTCGGTCCCTCGAACCATTGGATGAACTGCGTCACCTCGGCATCCAGACGCGTGGCTTCGGGGGCCTCGAAATGCACCTTTTCGTGCCCGATGGGGCCGGACACCACCTGCATCGCTCCCGACTCCGTCGTGCGCCATCCGCCCACCGTGATCTGCGACATGCCGCTGCGGCCGGTGGGAAACAGCGAGGCGTGCCAGGCCCATAGCCGATCCTTCGTCAGCGGCGCGGCAAAGTTCTGTGTGGCGTCGAGCATCATCTCCACGACGCCCTCGACGTCCCGCCCCGCCTTCGGCAGGCCCGCCACATCCAGCCCAAGCCGCCGCGCGATCGATGAACGAACCTCGTCGGGATTCAGCACTTCGCCTTCGATGGCGGACGTGGTGACCACGTCGCGGGTGAGCACCGTCAACGCGGCTTCGGCCTGGAGTTCATAGCCAAGTGCTTCCATTTTGCCCAGCAGCCGTCCCTGCTTGTGTCGGGTGGCGGCGAGCAACGGAGCCAGCGTCTGGTCGTCCCAAGTCAATGTGGGCCAGCCGGACCGATCGTGGATGTAGCGTGATTTTCGACGCATAATGTGCGGTGATTGTACGCGGCAATCGCCGCTCCGACCAGTCAATCGACGCAACTCCTGCGGCGAATAAGTCGGCTATTCGCCGCACGCGGATTTGGTGGTTCGAGCATGGCTTCAAAACGGTAGTCGGCATAACAAGCTTTTTGATAAAGCATTGCGATCCGTTGTCGATCCAATTCGGGACGAAACGACGCATGATCTGTTCTATACCGTGTCTGAGACGTTCGATTTCGCTGCACATTCGGCCATACGACTGAAGCGTCATCTGGCGTGCACTTGTCAACACCAGGCTTACGTCGCTCACCTTGCGGTGCAGCGCTCCACTTCCAGCAACTCCCGTTGCCGTCGTGTTTTTACGCCGCGCTGTGGGGGCTGCCCTGATGAATAGCGCGCGGCGTGAAGGCGAGCATCGGCCCGGCGGCGTGCTCGCTGTCTGACCGCTGAAGTCCGTCGTCAGCATGCAATGCACGCGGGCTGACACGAAGGTGCGCCACGACAGCATGATTTCCGGGCGCGCTCCGATCCCCATCGGACGGCACTGCCACAACTGCCCTGCACTGCGCCCCACGCGGCGATTGGGCGTTCATGCCAGCTTCCGCAGTACGCCAACGATCCGGCGCACGTCCACACCGATGATCGCCGGTTCACGCGTGCTTGTGAAACCATGAGGTGGATGTGGCGTCCCTCATCCCTCACACCGCGCCCAGACGCTGGCGGATGAGTTCCGCGCGGGCCTGGCGGCGGCTGGCGGGGTCCATTTCCTGGCCGGCGAGCTTTTGCAGGTGCGCCGGCTGGGTGATGAGGAACAGCTCGTTGATCGTGCGCAGGTCCACCTTGCTGATGCGGCCGAGGTTCACGCCCAACCGCAGCATCGACAGCAGCGAGAGCGCTTCATCGGTGCGCATCACCCGGGCGTGGGTCAGCACCGCCCAGGCGCGCCAGATTTTGTCGTCGAGCTGGGCGGGGCGTTGCCGGCGGAGCGCTTCGCGGGCCTGCTGTTCGTAGTTGACGATCTGGGGCACGACGGAGCGCTGGAACTCGGCGAGGACTTCGCGTTCGCTGCGGCCGAAGGTGGTCTGGTTGGAAATCTGGTAGAGGTCGCCCAGGGCTTCGGAGCCTTCGCCGAACATGCCGCGCACCGCCAGGTGCATGTCGCGCGCCGCCCGGCGGACCTTTTCGATTTCGCCGGTCATTTTCAGCGCGGGCAGATGGAGCATGACGCTGACGCGGATGCCGGTGCCGACGTTGGTGGGGCAGGCGGTGAGGTAGCCGAATTGCCGGGAGTGGGCGAAGGTCAGGCGTTCTTCGAGCAGATCGTCGATCTGGTTGACCTGAATGAACGCAGCCTCAAGCTGCATGCCGCTGCGGAGCACCTGCATGCGCAGATGGTCTTCCTCGTTGACCATCAGGGCGATGGTTTCGCCGGCGCCCACCGCCACGCCGCGCGGCAGGTCGTCACCCGCCTGAGCATGCTGTCGGCTGATCAGATGACGTTCGACCAGCAGTTGCCGTTCGAGTTGCGGTTGTTCGCTCAGGTCCGACCACGACAAGTCGGCGGCGATTTCACTCTGGATGATCGCCCGCCGGCAGCGCGCCAGCACTTCGCGTTGCTGGCGGGCATCGCAGCGATTGGGAAAGTTGAACCCCGCCAGGTTGCGCGCCAGCCGCACTCGCGCGGAGATGACGACATCGCTCTGCGGGCCCGTGCCGCGCAGCCATTCGCCGGCGTGATCGATGAGGGGGCCCAGGTTCATGTCGTTTGCTCCAGCGAGCCGATCTCATCGCGGAGCTGCGCCGCCAGTTCGTAGTCTTCGGCGGTGACCGCTTCCTCCAGCCGTTTGTGCAGCCGCAGCAGTTGTTGTTGACGTTCCTCGCCGGTGGCGCCGGCGCGGCGGGGGATTTTGCCCACATGCTGCTCGCCCCCTTGATGGGCGCGATGGAGCAGGGTTTGCAGCGGTTCGCTGAACGCGCCATAGCACTGGGCACAGCCGAGCAGGCTGCGTTCCTGAAACTCGCTGTAGGTCAGGCCGCAGTGCTCGCAGATGAGTTCATCGCGTGCGGGCGTGCCGCTGTGGGATTTGACGAAGTTGGTGAGCAATTCGCTGACCGGCTTGGGTTTGAAGACCACGCCGGCTTCCGCGGCATGCAGATCGCAGAGGTACTTGACCACCTTCTGCCCCTGGTGGAGCTCGAAAATGCGGTTGGTCGCGGGCCGATCACATTTGTCGCACTTGCGATTTTTCTCCACGGGCGGTTGGCTCCTTCGTCGGGCAGGCGGGCCCGGCGAAACACCTTGCGGCAGCGCATGAGTGTAGGGGCGCTGTCAGTCCGCTTCAACCATTGACTGCCCCCGGAAAATGTTGCTGGTGTCACGCGCCAGTATGGTGGGCTGCTGGCGCGCCAGCCGGTATGCTGACACGCCATGACTTTGCCGCCGCCAGCCATGGAGGGAAGCAGCGCGACCGGCCCGCATCTGCCCACGCTGCGGCAGGCGCTGCTGACGTGGTACGACCAGAACGGGCGGGAAATGCCCTGGCGTCAGCGCGGCGGGAGCGTGCCCGATCCCTACCATGTCCTGGTCAGCGAAGCCATGCTGCAGCAGACGCAGGTGGCGACGGTCATTCCCTACTTCAACCGTTTCATCCGGGAGTTGCCCACGCTTGCGGCGCTCGCGGCCGCCCCGGAACAGCAGGTGCTGCGGCTGTGGCAGGGGCTGGGTTACTACACCCGCGCCCGCAGCCTGCGCGCCGCCGCCGTCGCGGTGCTGCAGCATTTTGGGGGCGCGCTGCCGCGCACGGTGGAGGAGCTGCGCCAACTGCCGGGGGTAGGGCCGTACACCGCCGGGGCGATCGCTTCCATTGCATTCAACCAGCCGGCGGCGATTCTCGACGGCAATGTGGCGCGGGTGCTCAGTCGCTTGTGGCGCGTGCGGGAGCCCATCGACCAGCCGGCGGTGCGCGCTCGGCTGTGGGAGCTGGCGCAGGCGAGCGTGGACCCGCAGCGGCCGGGCGATTTCAATCAAGCAGTGATGGACCTGGGCGCGCTGGTCTGTACCCCCAAGGCGCCGGCGTGTCTGACCTGTCCGTTGTATGCCCAGTGCGCCGCGGCCCAGGCGGGGGAAGCGGAAGCATTGCCCGCACGCTTGCCGCGCCAGGCGCCGCGCGCGGTGACCCATGTGGTGCTGGCGCTGCACCGCCGGGACACCTGGCTGTTGGAGCGGCGGCCGGCGCGGGGGTTGTGGGCGAACCTCTGGCAGTTTCCCACCAGTGAAGATGCAGTGCCGCAACTGACGGGTTGGGCGCTGGCGCATCTGGGCTTGAAAATCGCGGCGCCGGTGCACATCGGTGGCTTCACGCAGCAGACCACCCATCGCACCATTCGTTTTGAAGTGCATCAGGCGCAGGTGATCGGCGGACGGCTGCGGCCCAAGGCGGGCGTGTGGCGCAAGCTGGGGGAACTGCAGGACCTGCCGATGGCGAATCCGCAGCAGCATGTGGCGCAGTTGCTGCGCAGCGCCCGGGCGCGCGGTTGAGCGCTGGCGCCGGCTTGCCAGTCGCACGGCAAGGCGAGGTCACTGCTTGAGCGTCATTCGAGGATCGGCCATCTTGATCGGCGCGCTGCCGACCCAGCCGCGGGTGTCGATGGGTTTGATGTTTTCGGCGTGACCGTCGAGATAGCTGAAGTTCGCCGAGGTGCTCAGGTGGCGCCAGATCGCCAGCCCGACGCCGAAGTCCGCGTAGCTGCCGTCGGAGGAGACAAAGGTGTGCGACGGCTTGGTGGCGTCGTCGATGCGATGCCGGGTCGGCGGATCGTAGTCGTTGGGAAAGAGCACGGGTTGGGAGATGACCTGCTCCCAGGTGTAGACGCCGCGCCAGCCGCGTCCGACGCCGTTGAGCACATACTCGGTGAGCACGCGTTGCCCCGCCGGGTTGGCGACGATCTGCCGCGGATCGGCGCCGCATTGGACCCAGCCCACCCCGCTGACGGCATTGTTGAACTGCAGCAGATCGGTCTGCACCGTGCTGTGGTCGTAGGGATCGATGTAACCCAGGCCGTCGGGGCAGCGCAGCGGCACGGCGGCGCTGGCGGCGTAGGGCGTGCCGGCGTAGATCACGGTGATGTCCTGCTTGCCCAGCAGGTTCTGGTTGACCATCAGGGCGAAGGCGGGAAACGCCCCGCTGGCGACATGGTGGGGCGGGATGTCGCCGTTGCTGTCGACGCAGTAGATGTTCAGCGCCGCCGCCTGCTGGCGCACGTTGTTGAGACATTGGGTTTGCCGCGCCGCTCCGCGCGCCGATTGCAGCGCCGGCAGGAGAATGGCGATGAGCAGGCTGATGATGGTGATGACCACCAGCAGTTCGATGAGGGTGAACGCCGGTGCTGCCGCCACAGTTCGCCGCATGGACCAGTCTCCTTAACCAACGGTCGTCGGGACCGCCGCCGCCTGGGCTGCCGTCACTGGACGCAGCCGGGTGAGTGCAGGGGTGCGTCGGCCGGCGCGTTGTCGCGCCAGCAGTTTGAACGCCGCCGCCATGAAGGCGTAGCCATCGAAACCCAAACGCTGGACCGGCCAGTGTTCCCCGCCGGGCGGCAAGGGGAAGTTGCCATGCGCCACCACCTGCAACTGCTCGGGCACGCGCACCGGCGACGCCAGCAGGCCGGTCATCGCCGCTTCAAAACTGTTGTCATCGCCGATGAGCAAGCCATCGGGACGTTTATCGTCGCTCAGCTCCATCAGCAGCCGCGCGGTGGTGCAGACCGGGTCATGCCCCTGATCATTGGCGAGCGCACAGAGCCAGTAGGGGCGCGTTTCCAGCCCCAGCTTGTGCGCCAGCTCCGCAAACAGCGCCGGGCCGCGGTGCACGGGATCGACGAACAACCCCGCCACGCGCCGACAGCCGCGCTGCGCCAGCAGCGTGAGCGCCTGCTCATAGAACGCCGGCATGTCCACATCCACCGCCGGGATGCCCAGCTTTGGTTCACCTGCCACGATCACCCGCGGCACGTTGGGCGTGCGCACTGCCAGGCTTTCCCATAAATCCCACTGCGGATGCACGAAGATCACCCCCGCCAGCCGATGGTCCGCCGCTTCCTCTTCCAGCCGTTCATGCTCGGTCGGATCGTGATGGTAGTAGCGCTCGATGAGCAGCCCCTGCTCGGCCGCCATCGCCGCGGCGGCGTGTTCGAGCGCCCGGTAAAACCGCGAGCGATAGCGGCGATCCGGCAGCACCAGCGCGTAGCGACACAGATGCGGCGGATGATCGCAGACGA
>CAZSBB010000069.1:0-12249 GCA_964605235.1 uncultured Phycisphaeraceae bacterium | reverse complement strand
CACGTACGCCCGCGCGGCCGCGCCGTGTCGCGCCGCCAGTTCAGGCGTGCTCCACCACTGCCGCAAGGTGCGCGCCAGCAGTTCCAGCTCACCGGCGGCACACACGCCCGCGCCGTGCTGGGTGAGCATCCCTTCCGGGTCCACCGCCAAGGCGAGAATCGGCGTGGTGTGCTTGCCCGCCTGCAGGTAGGTGTTGGGGAAGCCTTCAAACGCCGAGGTGCTCAGCAGCGCCAGCGCGCCGGCGAATAGTTCATCCATCTGCTCATAACGCTGTGGACCGAGCACCGTCACATTGGGCGGGGCGGCGGCGATGACGCGCCGGGACTGATCATTGACGCCCTGGTCCAGCACCATGCGAAAGGGAATGTCGGGGCATTGCCGAGCCAGTTCCAGGCACAGGCTCGGGCGCTTCTGCACTTCCTCGGCACGTCCAACCCAGAGCACGTACTGCCGCGCAGGCGGGGCGGCGGGGGCGGCGGCGTCCAGTTCGATGGGGTTGCGGATCAGCACGCCGTCGCGTCCAAAACCGTCGCGCAGCAACTTCCGCTGATGTTCGGTCTGCACCACGATCAGACTGGCGGCCATGATGGTCTGGTAGCCCAGATGGCCGACCTCACCCCAAGGCGTCACCTGGCGCGAACCGGCGTGAAAGACGCGGGCATCGAGGCTGTGATCCGAGGCGATGAACAGCACCGAAGGCTTGCCCAGGCGCGCGGCGGTGCCAACGACGATTTCCGTCGTGTGATTGACCCCAAATCCGCACAGGACATCACCCGCCAGTTCTCCCAGTCGCTCATCATGCTGCAACCGGTTCCGCCGGCGATCCAGCCGGCACAGGACCATATTCACCGCCAGCAGCGGCAACTGCCAGAGCAGGTTCCCGTTCCACCGCAAAAGTTTCACCCACGGGAAGTGGCCCACCTGCTGGGCATAGGGGCGGACATCACGGGAAATGCCCAGCAGACAGCGCCGCAAGCCAGACGCAGCCAGGCTGCGCCGAGCGATCAGTTCGATGCCATCCGCAGTGATCTGTCGCCCGGCCTGATCATGCAGCACCACCACCTGCACCTGCACCTCGGGACGGCGCGCCAAGCCCCGCGCGAACAGCCAGGAGCGCACTTCCGCACCGCCAAACGAATGGCGCATGGCCGCGTCAAACAGCGGGCCGGCTTCGGGGCTGACGATGGTGATCTTCATGCACGCCACGTGCCCATTGGCGTCCGCTGGCGCCACCCGGAGCAGCGGCGCGCCGTTTCTCTGCCTCAGTCACCCAGGTCCACAAAGCACTCCCCCGGCGCGGCGGCTTTTTCAATCACGCCCAGCTTGACCAGTTGCCGGCCCAGTTCCGCCCAGCGGTCGGCGGTCATCACGCCCAGGCCATGCTCCTGCGTGTAGGCGTTTTCGATCAACGGCTGCTGCGCGGCCGCCGCCAGCGCGAAAGTCTCGGCGTCCATCAGCTGGTTGAGCTCGCCCATGACCTGATTCGCCGGGGCGGGATCAGCTAAGTATTGCTGCCAGCCGGCGCGCACGGCTTTGACCATGGCGGCGCAGGTCGCGCGGTGCTCGCGCAGGTAGTCGCCGCGCGTCACCACCACGGCGGTGTACGGGTTGTAGCCGGACTCGGCGATCAGGAAGACCTTGGGGTGAGCGCCCTGGCGCTTCGCGGCAATCGGTTCGGAGAAGATGAAGCACTGCTGGCCCATGTTCGGGTCGCTCAGGAACTGCGCCACCCCGCCGGCGTACGGCACGATTTTCACCTTGTCGAGGTTGTATTTGTTCTTGAGAAACTTGCCATACGGCAGCCCCAGCTCCAGCGCCAGCGTGCCCTCGGATGCGAACACATCCGCCAGCTTTTTGAAGCCGCGGCTTTCGTGGACCATGATGCCCTGGGGGCAATCCTGATACACCGCGAACAGCGCGACGAGGTCCACGCCACGCGCCCGGGCGATGAGCACTTCATCCGCCGAGGCGATGCCGAACTGAACCTGTCCCGCGCCGACCATCTGCACGGTCGGCGTGCCGGCTCCCCCCGGAAGGATTTCCACCGCCAGGCCGTTTTCCTCGTACAGCTTGGGCTGCGCCGCATAGAACCCGCCGAACTCCGGCTCGGGCACCCAGTTGAGCGCCAGCTTCACTTTGGTCAATCCCTCGGCGCTGTGCGGAGCGCTCTGGTCCGAGCAACCCGCTATGGGCAACAGCAACGACAACAGCAGCAGCAAAGTCAGCGAACGCAGCATGGCGATCCTTTCGAGAACTTCGGAGCTTGGCTGAACGAGCCCCGACCGTGAGGGAGGGGTGGCCTCATGGCGCTGAAGACTGCGGCTGCGCCGCAACCCCTTGCTGACGCGCGGGGCTCGTTTCCGCAGGCACATGGTAGCAGCCCTCACCGCTGCGACGCATGCCAATGCCGCAGGCACAGAAAGCTGGCGAGGTTGACCAGGCCGAACATCGCCAGCCCCAGCAAGGCGCCCAGCAGCACGAGGGCGAAGACCATGTCGCTGCGCTGTTCGCGGATGGCGATCTGCATGGCGATGCCCAGGCCCCCGCCGGCAAAGAACTCGCCCACGATGGCGCCGATCACCGCCAATCCCGCCGCGATGCGCAGGCCGGTCATCACTTGCGGCAGCGCGCCGGGGAACTTGAGCTTCCACAGCGTCGCCCAGCGTCCCGCCCCGTACAGCCGGAACAGGTCGCGCAGCGCGGGATCGGCTGCGAGCAGGCCGGCGAGCGTGTTGGCGATCACCGGAAACACGCTGACGATGAACGCCGCAGCCACGATGGTGCGCAGGCCGTAACCCAACCAGATCACCAGCAGCGGCGCGATGGCGATGATCGGCACGGTCTGGAAAAAAATCGCATAGGGATAAAACGCCCGCTGCACCCACCGCCCGGTCGACAGCACAATCGCGATGCCCATACCCACTGCAGCGCTCAGGGCGAAACCCAGCAGCGCCGCCAGCGCGGTGCCGCCCACGGCTTTGCCCATGGTCGCCCGCTCCTGCCACAGCGCCATGAGCACCTTGCTCGGCGGGGGCAGCAACCACAACGGCACGCCGCCCACGCGCACCGCGGCTTCCGCCAGCACCATGGACGCCACGAACACCAGCAGCGGCGGCCCCAACACGCTGCGCGCGCGACTGGACATCACAGCACCCCCCCGGCATGCAGCGCGTCGTACAACACCCGCGCCTGGGCGGCAAAAGCAGCGCTGGTGCGCAAGGCCCCGTCGCGCTGCTCGGGCAATTCCAGCACATGATCCGCCATCACCCGCGCCGGCCGCCGCGACAGCACCACCGCGCGCCGGGCGAGGAAGGCCGCCTCCGCCAGCGCGTGGGTGACGAACACCACCGTCATCCGCCGCTCCAGCCACAGGGCGCGCAGCGCTTCGTCGAGTTCCTGCCGGGTGATTTCATCCAGTGCCGCGAAGGGTTCATCGAGCAGCAGCAGGCGCGGCCGGGTCACCAGCGCCCGCGCCAGCGACACCCGCATGCGCATGCCGCCGGAGAGCTGGGCGGGATAGCGTTTGATTGCTTCAAGCAAACCCACCTGCTCGATCGCCTGCCGGGCCGCGGCTTCACGCTCGGCGCGGCCCACGCCCATCAGCTCCAGGGGCAGCGTCACGTTGCCCAGCAAATTGCGCCACGGCAGCAAATGCGCGTCCTGAAAAACGTATGCAATCGGCAGCCGGCCGCCCGTGTGTCCTTGCAATTCCACGCGGCCGGTGGTGGGCTGGTCAAGGTTGGCGATCAGCCGGAGCAGCGTGCTCTTGCCGCAGCCGGAGGGCCCCAGCAGGGCGACGAAATCGCCGGCGTCGATGGTGAGGTCAAGCGGCGCGACCGCCTGCACCGTCGGCCCGAAGTCCTTGCTGACCTGGCGCAGGGTGATGCCCAGAGCGGCAGCGGGTTCAGCAGCGGCGGCGGTGGCGGTGGGCATGGTGCGACGATTGTAGGCGAAGCGGGCGGAGATAAAAAAAGGGGATAAGTACATTTATCGCGTGCAATAAATGTACTTATCCCCTTTTTTACGAGCCGCCGCGCGACCCACATGCAGTACCATCCCGCCATGGCTGCGACACCATCCCAGGCTGCGCGTCCCCATCGGCTGGAGCTGTACCGGCATGCCGTGCAGCACCCGCTGGCGGAGGTGGCGTTCCTGCAGCGGGTTCATGGCGGGCACGGACGCCAGGCGCCCCGGGTGCTGCGGGAAGACTTTGCCGGCGGGGCTGCGGTCAGCATCGCGTGGGTGCAGCTTGATCCTGAACGCAGCGCCGATGCGGTGGAGTTGCACCAGCCGACCCTGCGCTGGGCAGCGCGGCAAACGCAACAGGAACTGGGCTGCGCCAGCGAACAGGTGCGCTTCCATCATGGCGATGTGCGCAGCACCGACACGCAGCGTTGCGATGTGATTGCAGCGCTCAACTTCAGCGTGCTGGGGCTGCACACCCGCGCGGAGCTGTTGGACTACTTCCGCCGCAGCCGGGCGCGCCTGCGCGCCGGCGGCGTGCTGGTGCTGGACGTCTACGGGGGCCCGGGCGCTGAGCAGGTGAGCACGCAGCGGCGACGGGTGCAGCCGATGGATGGCGCGCTGCCGACGTTCACCTATCTGTGGGAGCAGCGCAGCTTTGACGCGCTGACCCGGCGCACCGATTGCCGCATCCACTTCGACCTGCCGGGACGTCAGCGCTGGGCGAGCGCATTCCGCTACGACTGGCGGCTGTGGACCTTGCCCGAGCTGCGCGAACTGCTGCACGAAGCGGGCTACCGCAGCGCGGAAGTCTGGTGCGACAGTTATGACGCCATGCGCGGCCGAAGTGACGGGGTGTACCGCCCACAGCGAAAGCTGCCGGCGCGGCATGACTGGGTGGCGTATGTGGTGGGGCGGCGCTGAAGTGAGTCACCTTCACCGGCCGCGTTGTCGTTCCTGGCGGCGCTCGATGCGTCGGCCCACGATTTCCCGCAGTTTGTGCGCGGTGTCGGTGATGGCGTCGTAGAGGTCGGCGCGTTTGGTCTGCACGCGCGCCGCCGAGCGCTGGAGCAGATGGACGATCACGGCGCAGCGTTTGTCCACACCGCCGCGGGGTCCGTTGACGTCTTCCAACCGGACCTGCACGCGCCGCACGTGGTTACTGTGCTGGTCGAGGGCGGCGGTCAGTCGGCGGTCGACGAACTCGCGCAGAGCGGCGGTGAGGTCAAATCCGTTGCTGACGATGTCGATCTGCATGAAGCGGCTCCTTGCGAAAAGGGATAGCACTTGCACCGCGCCGGCGGGTCAACGCCAGGCGGCAGCCGGAGCGCACCGAGCGCCGGCGCTGCCGGTTCATGGGGTGGCGGAGCGTTGAGGCTCCGCGCCGAACCGGCCGCGCAGATGCTCTGATTCGAGCTTCACTGAGGCTTACCCCGCCGGCGGGCGGGAGTTGCAGCGGGCGGCGGAAAATCGGCGCTCACAGGAACCGCCAGTCCCCGGTGTACACGCAGTACCCCCAGAGCAGGGCGTTGGTAATGCCATGCGCCCAGACCACCGGCCCCAGCCCGCGCCGGCGCGTCGCCGCCAGCAACAGGCAGTACGCCACCCCGCACACCAGCGAGCCCGCCCAGTCGCGCGGTACGTGATGCAGCGCAAACACCACCGTCGACGCCAGCACGCCGAACCATGTGAGCTGGCCCAGCTCGGTGCGGTTGAATTCGTACTCGAACACGCGCTCGTGGTGATCGGCGCGCTGCGCCAGCGGCGTGTGCAGCAGCCAGTCCCCCAGCAGCGGCACTTCTTCCAACAGCTGCATCAGGCCCACCGCCACCCGCCGGGGATATTGCAGGCTGCGCAGCAGCAGCGAGCGCACGAACAGTTCTTCAAAGAGCGGCACCACGATGCTCATGCCCAGCAGGCGCAGGCCCAGCGACAAAGCGCGCAGCGGCGGTTCCATCCGGGCGAAGTAGTGCGGCAGGGCGGGGTTCGGGTCGCCCAGTTCCAGCAGCGTTTCGCTGGCTTGCCCCAAGATGATCCACGCGGCGCACACGCCCGCGCCGACCGGCAGCGCCAGCCAGTGGAAGCGCCCGTTGAGCTCGGGCAACAGCCGACGGTAGCGCCACAGCAGCCCGAGCGTCAGCCCGCACTGGAGCACATACAGCAGCGGGTAGGACCACAGCGCATAGTCGCGCGCCAGGTCGATGGGCAGCAGCAGCGCCACATACACGATGAAGGGAACCAGGCGCGGATGCCACGGATGGTCCGCCATCCAGGCGTCCAGGCGCGCCAGCATGCCGCGCGGCGGGGAGTCACCGGGCATCCCGTGGAACTCGTGGGTCATACTGCGCCCTGTCGGCCCAAATGTGGCGGTTGGGTTTGAGCTGGAAGACGCGGAAGTTGGCGATGTCCGCCATGACATCGCTGCCGATGAGACGAAAACCGAATTTACCGGCCGTGGGGATGGGCCCGCGCGCGGCGTCGTGGTCCACCGTGCCCAGGGCGTGCTGGCCATCGACGTACAGGGCGATGTGGCCGGCGTCCTTGATGACACGGATGTGGTAGGTGTGATTGGTCTGGGTCACCAGGTCCATGCCGTGGCCCACCAGCAGGCTGCCGGGGTTGCGGCGGATGTTGCAGGTGCCGGTGTGTTCGCCCTGATCGTTGAACCGGCTGATGGACAGGTGATAGGACTGCAAACCCCAGACGGCCGAGAAGTAGTTCGCCATGATGCCGGTGCGGGGTTCGAGGCGCGCGGCATCGGTGATGAGGTCCTCGCCATGGAGGCCGCGGATGCCCAGGTAGTTGATGATCAGGCCGCCGTGGCTGCGGACGGTCAGGTCGTACTCGTAAGCGATGCAGTCGGGCAGGTCGGGACGGAAGAACGCCATGCAGCCCGCCTGTCCCTGCCGGGAGCCGAAGCAGTGCAGGCGCATGCCGGGAGCCGCATTGGGCGGGGCAGAGATTTCGCCGACGCCCTCGTGATGCCACCGGGCGAAGCCCTGCGCGAAATCGTCCTGATGCAGCAGGACGTCGTTTTCGTAATCGAACTCCATGATCAAGCCGGCTCCATCTGGGCGAATCAGCATCATTCAGGCGGTGCATCAGACGAGCCCCGACCGTGAGGGAGGGGTTGCTGGTGTGCAATCCCGAAACCTGCGGCGGCGCAACCCCTTGCTCACGCGCGGGGCTCGTAATCCCCTTCTCCTGCCCAATGGGGAGGATACCATCACAGCATGACGGAACAAGCATCGGGACATCCTGCGGGCTGGCCTGAACCGCTGTTGCTGCGGCAGGTGACGCTGCGCACGGCGCGGGGCAGTGGGCCGGGGGGTCAGCATCGCAACAAAACGGAGTCGGCGGTGGTCGCCCGGCATGAGCCGACGGGGTTGGAAGCGAGCGCCGGCGAACGCCGGGAGCAGGCGCGCAATCGCGCGGCCGCACTGTTTAGGTTGCGGTTGAAGCTGGCGGTCACGCTGCGCTGCCCGGCGGCGGACGGCCCCAGCGCGTTGTGGCGGGAGCGCTGCGGTGGGCCACTGGTGCGGGTGAATCCCGAGCATGCCGACTTTCCCGCCCTGCTCGCCGAGGCGCTGGACCAGCTCGCCCACGCCGGCTGGCAGGTCGGCGACGCGGCGGCGGCGCTCGGGTGCAGCGCCAGCCAGTTGCAACGCTTCATCCGGCAGCATCCGCCGGCGTGGGTACAGCTCAATGAGCAACGTAAGGCGGTCGGGCTGGCGCCGTTGCGGTGAGGGGTGCTGGTTTTTTTGCCACAGATGAACACGGATGAAGCAGGAGAGAGATGAAGGCAGGGATGGAAGACAGAAAAGGTTGAGGGGGTGAAGCTGCGGATGGGTGCAGCGCATCCGGGGGTTGGAAGCCACAATGCCCCCTCCGCGGGATTGGCGGCGCGAGGGTGTTATCCCCCGGATTCGCTGCGCTCATCCGCGGCTTTGGGGGGGGCTGAAATGAAAGGTTAACGCTGGGCCGGTAAACTATTTGATCCCGACCCGCCCGGAGTTTGAAAGTTATGCAATACCGCACCATCCCTGGCACTGACCTGAATGTCTCTGTGCTGGGTTTTGGCAATTTCGTGTTTGGCACCAACTGGTGGGGCGACTTCTCCGACAGCGAGGGCGTTCGGCTGCAGAACCATGCCGTGGACCGCGGGGTGAACTTTTTCGACTCCGCCGCGGCGTATGGCAACGGCCGCGCCGAGCTGCTGCTGGCGCAGACCATTCGCTACGCCGGGCGCGATAATCTGGTCATCTCCACCAAGTTCGGCTACGACTTCTACAGCGACCCCGGCGAACAAGGCGGCCACCGCGAACGCCGACAGGACTTCTCCGCCAAGTTCCTCCAGTACGACCTGGAAATGTCCCTCCAGCGGCTGGGCATCGACTGCATCGACCTGTACCAGGCGCACAACCTCAAGCTGCCGCAGTATCAGGATGAGTTGTTTGCCGCGCTGACCAAGCTGCAGGAGCAAGGCAAAATCCGCCACTGGGGCATCGCCCTGGGCCCCGCCATCGGCTGGCGCGAGGAAGGCTATCAGGCGTTCATTCAACATGACGCGGCGGTGGTGCAGACGGTTTTCAATCTGTACGAACAGGACCCCGGCCGGGAGTTCTGCGAGATCGCCCAGCAGCGCGGGCGCGGCGGCGTCATCGCCCGCGTGCCGACCAACTCGGGCATCCTCGACGAAGAGTTCACCAGCCCCAACCACCAGTTCCCCGCGCACGACCATCGCAAGTTCCGCGACAAGAACTGGCTGATTTACGGGCTGAAAAAGAACGAAGTCATCCGCCCCATCGCCCGGCAATACGGCTACTCGATCCGCCAGCTCGCGTTCCAGTGGCTGCTGAGCTACCCCACGCTGGTGAGCGTGGAGCCGAACCTGCTGTCGGCGGGCGATGTGGATGAGTTCACCGCCGCCGCCGATGGACCAGCGCTAAGCGCGGCCACGCTCAAGCAGTTGGCGGAACTGTATGCCGTGGACTTTTACCTGGGCGCCGACGCCCATCCCTGCGACTGGAAGAGCAGCGTCACGCCCACCGGCAGCATCCGCAGCGCGTACCTGCGTCCCGAGCTGTCGCCGGCGTAAGCAACCGTAAAGCAGCGAAGATTTCACCACCGAGGCACCGAGGTCACAGAGAGCAAGACCAAGACTGACCGCAATCCAGACTGCAAATGCATGGCATATGGCGCATTTCTCTGGGTTCCCTGTGCCTCCGTGGTGAAAATGATTTAACCTTGGTCTTTCTCTATTTCCCATAGGACTCCCTCATGCCCAGCACCGAAGAAATCCTCACTGCCGCCCGCGCGCTGGGCGATCAGATTGCCGAGCACACCATCGCCAAGAAGCTCACCGCGGCCCTGACCGCGCTGGAGAAAGACATCGAAGCCCAACGCGCCCTGACCGACTATCAGCGGCTGGCGCAGGGCCTGATGGAAAAGCAATCGCAAGGTCGGCCGATCGAGGTCGAGGACAAACGCAAGCTCGAGAAGCTGCAGAACGCCGTCGCCCGCAATCTCACCCTGCAGAGTTTCCAGATGGCGCAGATGGATTACCTGGACCTGATGCAGCAGGTCGATCAGGCGATCAGCGGCGATCTGGGCGCGGAAATGGGCGGCCCCCCGGCGGCGGCGGAAACCCCGCTGGGCAATCCCAATGTCGCGGGCATCATTCACCCCGGGTAAAAACGTCCCGCCGGCTGGCAAAGGAGACTGTCGATGAACGAGCGACGCAACCGTCGGCCGTGGCGCACCGCTTGTGCGCTGCTGGGCATGGTCAGCCTGTGCGGCAGCCAGATCGCCTGTCAGAACCCCTCCGCCCGCCGCGCCCAGGAAGACGCGCAGATGCAGGCGCAACTCGAACAGATGCGCCAACAGATGGGCGGGCTGGAAGTGCAGCGCGTGGGCGATACCGAACCCATTCGCATCCAGGAAGCGCAGTCGCGCGCCGAATTGCGCACCGCCGAAGCCACGCCGCCGGCTCCGCAGTTGGAACAGCCCGTTGAATTGCAACGGCTTTCGCCGGACCCGGCCGCTGCTGCCGCGCCCACCGAGCCCAAACGCAGTTTCTGGTCATTCCTGGGGCTGGGCGGTGACAAGCCTCGGCAACCTGCTGCCGGCACGCCGCAACCGCAGACGGCGCCCGCCCAACCGATGCGCATCGAGCGCCTGCCGCAGCCGACGGAAGTGGAGATCGCCGACGTGGCGCTGGACGCCAACGCCACCGCCGGCCGCAGCGACGGCATGATGCCGCTGACCCCGCAACCGGCGGGCCCGGCTGCGCCGCAACTGGTGGAAGCCGCCCCGCTGGCGCCCGCGCCGGTCGCCAGCTCCGCCGTGGTCGAGCATGTGGATGTCCAGGCTCAGGCCCGCGCCCAGGCGCACGCCCGCCAGCAGCAGGACTTGATCCGTCGGCAGCAGGCTGCGTCGCGCGATGCCCTGGCGTTCGTGCAGCGCATGGAAGCAGCGCACGGCGGCAGTGTGTGGAACCGGGAGGAAGGCATCTCCGCCCACATCGCGGTGGACTTCGGCGACCGGCGGGTGATCGACGGCCGGTTCATCTTCGACACGGCGCTGAGCCGGGTGCGCGCCGACCTGCGTGACGGCACGGTGCTGGTGTTCGATGGCCAGGACGCCTGGGTCTATCCCGCCGACAGCCAGCTCGACAAGCCGCGTTTTCATATGCTGACCTGGCCCTACTTCCTGGCGGCGCCGTTCAAGCTCGACGACCGGGGCGCGATTCAGGAAGCCTTGCCGCCGCAGATTCTCAATGGCCAGCCGCACCCGGCGGTGAAGATCACTTTCGGCGCGGGCGTGGGTGACGCGCCCGATGACTGGTACATCGCGTATGTCGATCCCGGCACCAACTGGCTGCGGGCGATGGCGTACATCGTGACCTACGGCAAGGGTCCTGAAGCGGTCGCCCAGGCTCAGCCGCATGCGATTCTGTATGACAACTTCGTGTTGCTCGACGGCGTGGTGATTCCGCGGCACTGGTCATTCTGGAACTGGTCGCCGGAGTTGGGCATTCACAGCCAGCCGCGTGGGTTCGGCCGGGTGTCAAACCTGCAGTTCGTGGGGCTCAGTCCCAAGCTGTTCGTCCCCCCCGCCGGCAGCGTGAAGATCCCCGCGCCGGGGGTGTCATCGCCCCACGCGCGCGTTCCCCAGCCGACGATGCAATCCGCCCCGGCCGCGCCTCAACCGGTGGTGCGATCCACGCCACAGCCAGTGGCGCCGCAGACGCTGTTGCCGCCGGTGGTGCAGCCCGCGCCGCAGCCCCAACCGCAACCTCAGCCGGTGGTGCAAACGGTGACGACCCCCGCGCCGCGACGGTCCACCGCCCCGGCAACGCTGGAACGACTCGAGCCGCTCGACGGCCCGGTGGTGGTCCCCGGCGGCACGCCCGCGGCGCAACCGGTTCCCCAGGCGGTGCAGGACAATCCGTGGATCACCATGCCGGCGGCGACGGAGCAGTAATGGGGGGCTGTGTTGTCGAACGGCTTCCTGATAGTGGTTTACATCGACCCGTGCCGTTCCATTTAGCCCCGGGTCATTGACCCGGAGCTAACTGATTGCCATCCATTTGCGCCACAGGTAAACCCACCGGCCATGAGCGAGCCCTCCGCACGCCGATTGCGCTTCACCGCCGCCCAGCGCCTGCATGGCCAGCGGGCGTTCGCGGCGGTGCGCGCGGCGAAGGTGCGCAAGAGTCTCGGGCCGATTGCCGTGAGCGGTTGTCCCAACGGCCAGACGCACTGTCGGCTGGGGTTGAGCGTGCCGCGACGGGTGGGCACGGCCGTGGTGCGCAATCGCATCAAGCGGTTGCTGCGCGAGGCGTTTCGGCTGGGGCAACACGACTGGCCGGCGGGCTATGACCTGGTGGTGCAGGTCTGGCCGCATCCGCCGCTGGCGTTGGCGGAGTACCAGCAATTGCTGTCCGCCGGGGTGCGCGGGGTGCATCTGCAATGGGGCCGGCGAGCGCGGCAGCAGACCCGTGCCGACGAGGACGCCCGTTAGCGGCTTTACCGGCCATGTTCGTCCAGAGCAGGTCGGGAACGGTTCGCGGCGCCACGTTGCCGCAGGGACCGGGTTGCCTGAGCACAAGCCCGTGAAACCGGCAGGTGAACACCGGGACATGAGTGCATCAGCGCATCCTGCGCACCACATCAAGCCCCGGGCGCCCACACCCTCCAACCAGGCTCGCCATGCTTATTCGGAGCTGTCTTAGAGCGATTCGCGCCATTTGCGACCGGATGTCATAATGCGTCATCCCCTCGG
>CAZSBB010000068.1:0-14955 GCA_964605235.1 uncultured Phycisphaeraceae bacterium | reverse complement strand
ATTGGCTGATCGCCAAACGGCAGCGGCAAACGGCGTGATGCATAAAGTTGGTGAGGGAGGGGTGGTTTTCGTGGCGTCGCACCACTGCGGCTGCGCCGCAACCCCTTGCTGACGCGCGGGGCTCGTAAGCAAGTTGGTACCTGCGTTTGCCCTGAAGAATCCAGAGCGTGGGAGCAACCCCCGGATTCGCGGCGCTCATCCGCGGCCTGGGGACTGCTGCTGACTGGGGCTTGGGCTTAACTGCTTACTTGGGCACGTCCAGGTCCACGTCCTGCTTGGTGGAGCCGACGTTGTAGGCGACGATCTTGCTGCCGGGGTTGACGTAGAAGTAGAGATACAACTGCTCGCCCTGGCGCATGTCGGCAATGGGCAATTCACTGGCGGCGCGGAGCGGCTGGGCGGGGTCGAAGCGGATGGTGATCTTGTCGCCGCGCATCCAGGCATAGCCCACCGGCTCCCAGCGGGTCGCGGAATCGTCGGTGAGATAGATGGGCTGGGTCATGGCGGCCAGAGTGCGGCTGCGGCCCAGCAGGCTCTGCGCGGCATCGCGATCAACCTGCACGCGGACGATGCCGCGGTGGCCGGGCTTGTTGACTTCATCGATGACGTTGGCGGGGCTGATGCGTTCGCGGGAGAGGGGAATTTCCGCCTCGCCGCCCATGATGGTTTTGCCCTGCACGTCGAGGTTGCGTTTGACGTTGCGGGAGAACTGGGCGGGGAGCTTGTTGGTGGATTCGATGGCGACCGCCACCGAGCCGGTCTTGATCCCCTGGCGATCGCCGACGTTGCCGTCCGCCGATGCGGTTGCTCCCGCGGAGCCGTCCCCGCCGCCGTCGCTGGGCACTGCTCCCGCGGCTGCGTAGGCGGTCACCAGATCCGGCCGGAGCTTGCCGAACAGCGTTGCCAGTTGCTCAGGCTCCTCGGCGGGCGCGGTCAGCGGAAAGCGCAACTGGCGAATCTGCACGAACAGCGGTTCCTCATTGGCGGGATAGATGAAGAAGAAGGCGATGTCATCTTCCGGGTTGGTGGCGCTGACCTGGCGTTTGTCGGTGGTGAAGGGGACAAACTGGCGATCGGTTTCATTGCCGCCGTAGCGGCGGGCGGCGCCCAGGGCGCGGTACATCTTGCGCGGGCCGCGGGGATCGCCCTGGGGGCGGGTGATGAGCTGCGCCTGGGTGGAGGTGACGCGCAGGGTCGAGTCGCCGTCGTACGTGCCGGGGGTGAGCGTCCAATGGGTGTCGACGCCCAGGATCATGTGGTCGGCAATGCGCACGTCGTTCTGAATGGCGGGCAGCAGCGAGTCGTCAATGTTGCGAAACGGCGTGGGCGAGGCGACCGCGGCCGTCACGTTGACGCTGCCGGGCATCGCCACCAGCGAAGCGTACTGGTCGCTGTGCATGCGGAAGATGCCGGCCTGCCGGGCGAGGTCCGGGCGATAGAACTTCAGCGGGGTGCCGTTGTCGCCCAGGCCGGGGTAGAACGCGCCATTGGACAGGCGGGAGAAAAAGTTGGCGGCATGCTGATCGACGCGAATCCACAAGTTGCCCGGCGGATTGTCCACCACGTTGCCGTCGCTGCCGGTGATGTAGGGTTGCCAGCCGCCGACGGTGGCGCCCAGGGACATCTGCCCCAGCCCGAGCATGAGAATGCCCGCCGCGAGGATGCCCGAGAGAAAGCCGCACAGGCCCCCGCCCAGCAGATTGCTCAGGCCATGGACGTGCAGATTGCCCTTGATGCCCTTGTCGAAAGCGGTGCGCACGATCAGCAGCAGCAGCACGAACGGCGCGACCAGCCCCACGCCCCAGGCATGCGGCGGAATGGTGCGCAGCAGCATGCCCATGGTGATCGGCTCCCACAGGGCGAACGCCAGGGCGCCGGCAATGATGGTCGAGAGCAGATGCAGCAACGCGCTGAACAGGCCGCGGTTGCCCCACCAGTACGCCATGAAGATGACAAAGCCCAGCACGAGCAGGTTGGCGAGCATGCGAGTGAGTCCTTCCAGTCGGGGGCTACATTCCTACAACGCGTTGTTGGACTGCCATTCGAAGCCAAAAACCACTCACCACCGAGACACAGAGAACACGGAGTGCCAGATGAGGCAGGAATGGATCAAATCCATTCAACCGTTTGGTTTCAGGATGAATTGCTCGGTGTCCTCTGTGTCTCGGTGGTGAAAACTGCATGACTGATTGGCAATGCGGGACGCTGATTCCACATTGCGTCTGAGGGTTACTTTTTGCCTTCGCCCGCCAGCACGCGGGTGATTTCACTGATGCTGGTGACGCCTTCGACCACCTTGGTGAGCGCCGATTCCTGCAGGTACAGCATGCGGTTCTTGCGCAGGTGGGCGCGGGCCTGATCGAGTTGCCCTTCGTGGATGAAGCGGCGCGCCGCGTCGTCGAGCAGCATCACCTCGAAAATCGCCGTCCTGCCTTTGTAACCCAGACCCAGGCAGTCGGGGCAGGGCTCGGTCTGTTCCTTGACCACCACCTGGCCCGAGTGCTTGTAAAGCTGCTTCACGCGGTCGGCCGGGAGGTTGAGCTTCTTGAGGATCGCCGGGTCAGGCTGGTACGCCATGCGGCAGGTCAGGCACAGCTTGCGGATCAGACGCTGGGCGATGATGGCGGAAACCGAATCCGCCGCGAGCTTGGCGTCCCCCAGCGCCTGCGCCCACGCCCGCAAGGCGGTGAAGGTGTCCGCCTGCCGCAGCCCGATGTAGAACCGCATCTCCTCGACATGCGGCGGAATCAGCTTGGCGGCTTCGGCGTCGGCGAGCTGGCTGAGCAACACGATTCGCGGCTCTTTGAGCAGCAGCGTGCGCAACTGCTGGGCGAGCGACGGCGCCTCGGGCCCCGCCGCGATCTTGCCGTGCGACACGCCTTCAAGCTCCAGCGCGATCTCCGGCTCGAGCGTCATGATGTTCTGCGTGTACGGATCGTGGCGATCCACCAGGCTGTACAGCGTGGTCGTCAAGCCGTGCCGGGGCGGCGCCACCGCAATCACGCAGCGCAGGTTGTCCTCCAACGCCGCGACCAGCGCCTCCTTCTGCGAAGGCAGCAGGCCCAGCTCATCGAACTTCAGGAACGCCCGCAACTGCGGATTGATGGCGATGCCCAGCATCACGCCCTGGGTGGTGCCGCTGGTGGTGATCTCGAACTTCTGCTGGCCCATGTCCGAGACGTTCACCGTCACCTTGCCCTGCAGCTTCCGCCGGCGGTCCTGCACGTCCAGCCCGGCATGCTCCTTCAGATAGTCGATCAGCCCGATGCCCAGCTGCGGTTCGAGCTTGGTCTGCGGATACTTCACCCCGTCGATGGTGACCACGATCTCCGTCTGGCTGGCGTCGGCGAGCATGTCGATGCGCTCGGCGCGGCGGGGCAGGGCGAACTCCAGCAGATTCTCCAGGGCTTCGTGGATCGGCGCCCGGGCGTCCTCCCCCACCGGCACCGGCTTGGGCTTCTTGTCGGCGCCGATGAAGTTGACCGTCGCCCGCTGCATCTGCTTGGCGCGCTGGGCGTCATCCCAACGCTGGCGGAAGCTGTCGAGACTCATGCGCCAGCGGTCGCCGGGCTTGACTTTGGTGTTGCGATAGAAGTGGTAACCCACCAGCGAGCTGAGGCACACCAGCAGCGCCAGCGGCAGGCCGATCCAGAACAGGGGAATCAGCAGGAACAGCAGGAAGCCCAGCGCCCCGGTGCCCATGTGGACCATGTTCCAGGTCTGGCGCGGCAGGAAGAAGTAGCGCAGATCCTTGTCGATGTACGCCAAGGCATACGCCCACAGCCCCACCAGCACGCCCAGGAGCAACGGCTTGTAGAGGCTCATCAGGAAGACGGATTCGGCAGGTATAGGCGTCATAGGCGCGAGCGCTTCCGAATGAGACGATTCCTTTCGCTGCCACCGCGACGGCCGATCCTTCGCGGAGCCAGGCATCCTGCAGGCAATTCCAGCCACCGTGATGCGTTGAAAGCATCACCCCCCACGCACTGCATTGCCCTGGGCAACTTCCGGGGGTTAGTTGCCGATGCCTTTCAGGCGCATTTTCAGTTCTTCCGGGTTTGGTGCAACATCGTTTGCCACGCGGGGGTGGACAAATTGCTTTTGAACCAGTTCGACCAGGGCATCGGTGAAGGTCTGCATGCCTTGATCGCGCGAGTCGCGCATGACCTGGGGCAGCTCATGCTCCCGGCCGTCGAGGATGTACTTGCGCGAGCGCGGGGTGTTGATGAGAATCTCGATCGCGGGGATGCGCGGGATGTTCTCATGCAGCGTGGGCAGGAGCTTCTGGTAGATGAACGCCTGGAACTGGTGGGCGAGCATGACGCGAATCTGCTCGCGCTCTTCCTGGGGGAACAGGTCGTAAATGCGGGTGAACGCCTGCGACGCGCTGGAGGCGTGGATGGTGCCGAAGACGAGGTGGCCGGTCTCGGCGGCATGGAGGGCAGCCTCGAAGGTTTCGCGGTCGCGCATTTCGCCGATGAGCACGATGTCCGGATTTTCACGGACCAGCGCCCGCAGGCCGTCGGCAAAGCTGGCGACGTCGATGCCGACCTCGCGCTGGTTGATCATCGCCTTGCTGTCTTCAAAGAGGAACTCGATGGGGTCCTCGATGGTGACGATGTGGACCTGCTTGCGGTCGTTGACGTACTGGAGCATGGACGCGATGGTGGTGCTTTTGCCCGAGCCGGTGACGCCGCAGAGCAGGATGATGCCCTGAGGCGCGAGGCAGACGTCCGCCATGATTTTGGGCAGGTGGAGCTGTTCGAAGGTGAGGATTTTGTTGTCCACGCGCCGGGCCGCCACGGCGCTGCGGCCGCGGGTGCGGAAGATGTTCAAGCGGAAGCGATGCTTGCCTTCCTCGCCCATGTCCAGGTCGAAGCCCAGGTCCGCCGAGCCGGAGTGCTCGTAGGTGTTCCAGTGTTCGTCGCTCATGCCTTCCTGGAGCCACTTTTCAAAATCGTCATGCGCCAGGGGGGTGGTTTCCAGGCTCTTGAGCGCGCCGCGAATGCGCAGACGCGGCACTTGCCCCGCCCGCAGCAGCAGGTCGGAGGCTTTGTAGCGGACACAGGCTTCGAAGTATTTGCGCAGGCCGGTGTCCGCGATGGACTTGCCGCCGCGCTGGGCGATCTTGGGTTTGTGCTCTCCGCCAGACGACGCCATTCAATTCCTCCGCTTCCATGAAATGCCGGGCTGGGGCATTACGCCGAGGCCGCCGCCATGTCGGGGGTCAGCCGCACGGGTACGCCGCGCTGCGCCAGGTAACGTTTGGTTTCTTCGATGGAGTATTCGCCGTAGTGGAAGATGCTCGCCGCCAGCGCCGCATCAGCGCCAGTCTCGGTGAGCACCGCGTGGATATGCGCGGGACTGCCGCAGCCGCCGGAGGCGACCACCGGCACATCCACCGCCGCCGCCACCAGCGCGGTCAGCTCCACGTCGTAGCCATCCTTGGTGCCGTCGGCATCCATGCTGGTGAGCACGATTTCACCGGCCCCCATTTCCACCACCTGCCGCGCCCACGCCACGGCTTCCAGACCCGTGGGCTTGCGCCCGCCGTGGGTGTGCACTTCAAACACCCGGCCGTCTTTGCTCAGTTGCGTCGGTTGCTGGCCGGTGCGCTGCTCGTAGTCCTCGGCCGACACCCGGCGGGGGTCGATGTTCACCACCGTGGCGCAGCGCCCAAACCGCTTGGCGGTGTCCACGATGATCTGCGGATTCACCACCGCCGCGGTGTTGATGCTCACCTTCTCCGCGCCCGCCTGCACCAGTGCGGTCACGTCCTCAATGGTGCGAATCCCCCCACCCACCGTGAACGGCATGAAGCATTGCTCCGCCACCTGGCGCACGACATCCAGCATGATGTCCCGGCCCTCATGGCTGGCGGTGATGTCCAGGAACACCAGTTCGTCGGCGCCCTGTTCGTCATACTGGCGCGCGATCGCCACCGGGTCGCCGGCGTCGCGTAAACCGACAAAGTTCACGCCCTTGACCACCCGCCCCGCTTTGACGTCCAGACACGGAATGATGCGATGCGTCAGCACGCTCGTCAGTGTAACAAATGCCCCGCCCCCGCGATGATGCGGGGGGTAGGCGCCTTGTCGGTCCGGGCTGGCCCGGACATGCTTGCTCGCTGCGCCATACCGTTGTCCGGGCGAGCCCGGACCTACCAGAACATGCCCGCATCCTCCGAGCCGCCCACGCCAGTGGGCGGGTGGAAAGACGCAGGTCCACGCATCATCAAGCACCCGCGCGAACGCAACCCGACGACTTGCGTCGTCGGCTCGGAAAGATGCCACATTGGCCGAACGTCATGTCCGCCCTCACCCCTTGGGCGTCAGCGCGTCCACCGGCGTCACCTTCGCTCCTGCCGGCGCCGGCACCGGCCCCCGCAACAGCGGGTCGCCAGTACGCTCCATCCAGCGCTGCAAGCGCCCACGCATCTCCCGCAGCGCATCGGCGTGCGCGGCTTCACCCGCCAGATTGTTCACCTCATTGGGATCGAACATCAGGTCGTACAGCCGCTCCTGGGCAAGGTGCTGATCCAGCCACCCCTGCTCATGCCAGAAGTCCCGGCTGATGCTTTCATCCACATTCGCCAGCACCGGCGTGGGGCGATCACTGAACCGCCGAATGTACTTGTACCGCTGCGTGCGCACCGCGCGCTCCGGCTGATAGGCGGCGTGATAGGTGATCTCGCCAAACACTTCCTCATTGACTTCCGCACGTTCCCCGCGGATGAGCGGGCACAGGCTCACCCCTTCCAGCCACGCCGGCTGGGGCAGTTCCGCCATTTCGCAGAGGGTGGGGAAAAGGTCGATGTGGCTGACCATGCCGTCGATCACTTTGCCGCCGGTGCAGCCCTCCGGGCCACGCAGGATGAGCATGACGCCCAGGCCGTGGTCGGTGGTGTTGCACTTGTTGTTGGGGAACGGCACGCCGTGGTCGGTGGTGGCGATCACCAGCGTATCCGCGAGCTTGCCGCTGTCGCGCAGGGCGTCGAACACCACGCCCATGCGCTGGTCGAGAATCCGCGCGGCGGTGCGATAGGCGGCAAAGTCCCGCCGGGTGATGGCATTATCCGGCAGCGTGTCCGGGGGACGCAGGTAACGCGCATCATCACGCGGATCGATCTCCCTGGGAAACACCCGATGCGTCTGCTGAAAACCCACCGCCAGGAAGAACGGCCGACTGCCGTCGTGCTCCGCAATGAACCGCGCCGCCCGCTGCTCGCTGTCAGGATGATCCGACAGGTTGTCGCCACGGTAGGTCAGCAGATGCTCGTAACCCAACTCGCTCAGCGGCGCCGCCGGCGGCCGGGCCTCATGCTGCACGCCCGCCAAAGCCGTCACGTAACCGTGCCCGCGCAGCACCTGCGCCAGATGCCGGGAGTAGTCGGCAATGCGGAAGCCGCGGTGCGCCAACCCGAACATCCCGCACGAATGCGGCGACTGTCCGGTCAGCAACGCGGCGCGGCTGGGCGAACAGGTCGGCCCGGCGCAAAACGCCTGCCGAAACAGCACGCCCTCCTCCGCCAACCGCTGCAAGTTGGGCGTGTCCACCGCGTAGCCATACGGCTGGATGTACCGCCCGGTGTCGTGCGAGTGGATGTAAACAATGTTGAGCCCACGAGCCATGATCACAACCTTTCCGGCGGGAATGCACCCTCAGGACTGTTTGCCGACCACCTGAAACTTCTCGCTGGGCGATACGCCCTCCGGATTGCCGATCTTTGCCCCCACCGGCGGGACCAGCGGCCCGTGCAGCAGCGGATCATTCGTCTGCCGCATCCACCGCTCCAGCCGTCCGCGCATCTCCGTCAGCACTTCGCGGCAACGCGCTTCGTCCGCCAGATTGCAGATTTCCTGCGGATCGAAGGTCAGGTCGTACAACGCCTCGGCGGGCACCGGGCGCTCGCGCCAGCCGGCATTCATCCATAAATCCTTGCTCGGTGAATCATCACAGTTGGGCAGATTCACCTGGCCGCGCCCGTCGAACCGGCGGATGTATTTCCAACGCTCCGTGCGCACCATGCGGGCCGGCTCATACGGTACATGGAAGTTGATCTCGGCAAACACGGCGTCATGCACCTGGGTTGCTTCCCCGCGCACCAGCGGCAGCAGGCTTTGGCCCTGCAGGTACGCCGGCGCGGGCAGGCAGTTGAGTTCGCAGAGGGTGGGAAAAATGTCGAGGTGGCTGACCAGGCTGTCGATCACCTGGCCGCCCGTGAACCCGCCGGGTCCGCGCATGAGGAGCATGACGCCGGTGCCGTGGTCGGTGAGATTGCACTTCATGGCAGGGAAGGCGATGCCGTGGTCGGTGGTGCAGATGACCAGCGTGTTGTGGGCGTGCGGGCCACGATCCAGGGCCTCGAGCACCGCCGCGATGCGTTCATCGAGCCGGCGGGCGGCCACCGCGAAATCCGCCATGTCCTGCCGGGTTTCGGGCGTATCCGGCAACGGCGCGGGGGGACGGACGTAACGCGGATCGCCCAGTGGGCTTTCCTTGCCGTTGAAATAGCTGGGGTGGTTGGGCGGGTTGGTGCGATGGGTCAGCGTAAAACCAATGGACATGAAGAACGGTTGCCCCGAAAAATCCGGCTGCGCCCCGCTGAGCAGCGGCAGCGCGTGCTGATAGTCCTCGTTGGCGTGCTGCCGCACGACCGTGTCATAACCCAGCGTGCTCACGTCATGGTCAGCCGCCTCATGCTCGAAGCCAAACAGCAGCGTGCGGTAGCCCTGCCCACGCAGGTAATGGCTTAAATGCTCGCGTGGATCACGCAGGGAAAAGCCCCGATGCGCCAGCCCCAGCATGCCCGCACAATGCGGCCACTGCCCGGTCAGCAAGGCGGCGCGGCTGGGCGAACAGGTGGGCCCGGCGCAAAACGCCTGCCGAAACAGCACGCCCTCCTGGGCCAACCGCTGCAGCCGCGGCGTGGGAATCGCATAGCCATAGGGCTGGATGTAACGCCCGGTGTCGTGCGAGTGCACGTACAGAATGTTGCAACGTTCAGGGCTGGACATCAGCGGTGGTCTCCACGGCGGGCCAATGTTTCTGCAGCACCGGCGCGATGCGCTGAGCGATGAGGGCATACCCCTGGGCATTGGGATGCACGCCGTCGGACATCAGATCGGTGTGCCCCAGGATGCCCCCGAGCAGGTTGGGCACGTAAGCACAACCGGTGTCGCGGGCAAGCTCTTCATAGCGCGGCCCCCAGCTTTCACCCAGCGGAAATTTGAACCCCAACAGGATCACCAGCGCCCCGCGCTGCTGAATCTGCTCGATGATCTGCCGCAGGTTGGCGAAGGCGGCATCCTGGCTTTTTTTCTGCATGAAGTCGTTGCCGCCCAGGCCGACGATGACGAGGCGTGGTTGGGCGTCGAGCACATCGCGTTGCAGGCGTTGCAGGGCGCTGGCGGTGGTGTCGCCGCGCACGCCGCGGTTAAGGATGGTGACCTTGAGCAACTGCCCCAGTTGGCTGGGCCAGCTCAGCTGGGCGTCGGCGCCGACGCCTTCGGTCAGGCTGTCGCCGAAAGCGATGAGGTTTCGGCCGGCGGTGGGCGGAGCGTTGGTCACCGGCCAGTCGTAGTTCGCCGCGCGGGGCCAGAACCACCAGCCGATGCCCAACAGCAGCAGCATGGCGAGGGCCAGGAGTTTGCGCGAAGCGAACATCAAGCCGTGGCGCTCCGGGAGGTTTTAGGGAAGTTTCACTTAGCCCCCGGCGAGTCGCCGGGGGCTAAATGGAGATTCATGGAAGCAACGGTCAGCCCTGCGGGAACTCGACGATGCGCTGTACCACCGGATGGTTGCGGATGACGTCGAGCGCTTCGATCCGCCGGGCGGCTTTGCGCACCGCGCCGCACGGGGCGGCATGGGTGAGGATCACCACCGGGACGTAGCGGTCCTGCGATTCATGCTGCATCACCGCGGAAATGCTGATGCCCTGCTCGCCCAGGATGCCGGCGATTTTCGCCATCATGCCCGGCCCTTCCACCACGTTCATCCGCAGATAAAACCGGCTGGGCAGCGCGTCGGGGTCCGCCTGGTCGGCCGGTTCGTGCTGGTCGGGCCAGAGGTTCATCGCGGCGAACGCGGTGGGATACCACCCGGCGGCGATGTTCAGCAGATCGCTCACCACCGCCGAGGCGGTCGGCAATGGCCCGGCGCCGCGGCCGTAGTAAAAGGTATGCCCATTGGCGTGGCCATACACACTCAGCGCATTGAACGAGCCATGCACCTGCGCCAGTTGGGTTTCGCGGTGAATGAAGCACGGCTCGACGCGCAGGCTCAGCCCCGCGGCGGTGCGCTCGGCGATCGCCAGCAGTTTGCATTCATAGCCCATCTCGCGGGCAAAACGCAGGTCCGCCAAATCCAGCTTGTCGATGCCCACGCAATGCACCTGGCTGTCATCCACGCGCACACCGAACGCCAGCGCGGCGACGATGGAGAGCTTCTGCGCGGCGTCCCGGCCGGAGACATCCAGCGTCGGGTCGGCTTCGGCGTAGCCGGCGTCCTGGGCTTCCTTGAGGGCAGTGGCGTAGGTCTTCCCCTGCTGGGTCATCTCGGTGAGGATGTAGTTGCAGGTGCCGTTGAGGATGCCGTACAGCGCGTCGATGCGATTCGCCATCAACCCGAACTTGAGGGCGACGATGATGGGAATGCCCCCGCCGCAGGAAGCTTCAAAGGCGATGCTGACATTCTGCTGCCGGGCAAGGGCGAACAGTTCGGGCCCCGCGGCGGCGAGCAGGCTCTTGTTGGCGGTGACGACATGCAGGCCGGCTTGCAGGGCGCGGCGGACGTATTGCCCGGCCGCGCCGGTGCCGCCGGCGACTTCACAGATGACATTCAGGCCGGCGGTGGCGAAGAACTGCTCGGGATCGTCCGTCAGCAGCGCCGGGTCGACGAGCTTGCGGGCTTTGGCTTTGGCGACATCGCGCACCAGCACTTTGCGCAGTTCCAGGCGGCGTCCGGCGCGGGCGGCATACTGGTCGGTGCAGGTGGTCAGCAGCTGCGCCACTCCGCCGCCGACGGTTCCCAGGCCGATCATTCCGATACCGATGGGCAGCTCCGACACCGCAGGCTCCTTTGCGCAATAGCAGACCAGTCAGGATAACGTCGGCGGCGCAGCAGAGCTAACGGGTGAAAGGAACCCGGTCCACATCGCCACCGATCGCCGCGTGCCCACATCCTCCGAGCCGCCCACGCCAGTGGGCGGGTGGGCAAGGCGTTGGGCGATCGGCAACCCCTGGCGCGGGCGCAGGCAACCCGACGACTGGCGTCGTCGGCTCAGAGAGATGCTCGCGCCGTTGGTGATGGCTTACTTGCGCCGCTTGGTGGGTGCGGGCGCTTCGAGGTCCGCGGATTCATCAGCGCTGCGGGGTGGGACGAGGTCGTCGTCATCCTCATCGCCCAGCTCGGCGGCAATGCGGGCGATCACTTCCTGCGGCACCTGGATCGTGGAGTCATGGTCCGGCGCGGCGGGAGGATCCTCGGCGATGTCCTGCTGCCGACTGTGCCGGCGGCTGCGCGGGTTGAGCGGATCGTAATCCGGGACGTAATCCGGCAGCGGCGCGTCGTCGGTCGCTTCCTGAAACACATCCAGCAACAATGAAGACGCGTCGTTGGGGTCTTCCGGGTCCGGGTGGCCGAAGCTCGATTCCTCATGCCGGGGACGCTTGCTCGAGAGCACAACCGGAGCGGCTTCCTGCTCCTGCTCCGGCTCCTGCTCTGGCGCGGGCGTCGGCGTCTGGACCTGCGACTGCTCGTCATCGGCGGGCGCGTCCGGGGCCGCCGATTCCACCTGGCGCGGCTTGCCCACCAGCAGGGTGGACGCCCCCACCTGAATCAGATCGCCGTCGTGCAGCTTGACCGGCTTGTCGATTTTATGATTGTTGACCAGCGTGCCATTGGAGGAACCCAGGTCACGCAGATACCACCGGCCGTCTTTGTGGATGAACTGAATATGCCGCCGGGACGCCAACGGATCTTTGATGGTAAAAAAAGCATCCTTGCGGCCCAGCGTCATGGGCTGGGTCTCGTCCCGATCCAGCTTCAGCGTCCTGCCCTTGTCCGGCCCCTTGATGATCGTCACCTTGGGCATCGTGCCGCTTCTCCCGTATCCTCTCCTCGACCCGAAGTGTGTGCTTGATTCTATCCGCTGGGCGTTCCCCGGCAATACGAAAGATGACGACTTATTGTAAGGCCCCCGTATGCAACCGATGAGAACCGCACAAACAGCGTTAACGGTCGGCGACATTGCCGCGGCAATCACCCAGCTGGCGCCGGCGCACACCGGCACGCCCGGCGACGAATATGGCCTGCTGCGCGGGCGGGTGGAGCAGCCTGTCACCGGCGTCGCCTGCATGTGGAACGCCCACGCGGTGAGCATCCGCGCGGCGCTCGCACGCGGCTGCAATCTCCTGATCGTGCATGAAACGCCTTACTTCGCCGCCCAGCAAAGCCCCTGGTACGACAGCCCCCAGCAGCGCGAGCAGCTCCTCGCCAACCAGGCGCGAATGGAGCTGATCGAAGCGCACGACCTGGCGCTCTTCCGCTGTCACAGCCCGTGGGACGCCCTGCCCCGGGACGGCGTGCCGGACCAGGCGGTCGCGGCGCTGGACCTGCCCGACCTGCGCGTGGTCGGCACGCAAAAATATTTTCGTGTCCATCAACTCCCTCAACCCCTGTCGCTCGGGGCGCTGGGGGCGCGCTGCCGGGAAAAACTGGAACTGCCCACGGTCAATGTGTGGGGCGACGCCGGGCAACCGATTGAGCGCTTCGCGTTCCTGATCGGCGGGTTCGGCGGCAACCAGTGGAACATGCCCGAGGCCGCCAAACGTCTGGGCGCCCAGGCGGTGATCCTCGGCGAGATCATCGAATGGACCGTGCTGGCGGCGCTGGAGTGCGGCCTGGGCGTCATCGAAACGCTGCACAGCGCCAGCGAAATTCCCGCGATTCGCCGCCAGGCGCAACTGCTCGCCGAGCGCTTCCCCAACCTGCCCGTGCATTATGTGGATAGCGGTTTACAGGGCTTTCTGCAGCCGGGGCAATGGACCGTGCTGCATGGTTGACCACCGTCAACGTCGCTGGGTAAATTGCCCGATCCGCCGCCCCGCGCGGCAGCCCCCTGTTGTTAGTCCAAGGAGAAACCATGCCCCGCCTGTTCCGCCCGCTGTCGTGTGTCCTGATCGCTCTGCTGCTGACCGCCTGTGGCGCCCCGACGCGCTACGATGACAACAAGCTCAGCGCCGCCAACGCCACCGACAAGTCCTCCGCTAAATCGCACTGGAAAAAAGCCGGCTTCTGGTCGCTGCCCAAGGATGCCGGCAAACGGGTCGCCGTCGTCGAGTTCACCGTGGAATACGTCACCAACCGCGACAAAGTGCTGGGCGACAACCAATTGGGTCTGATGACCGCCGTCCGGCTGGCGGGCGTGGGCAAGCGTGAATACAAGTTCGATGAAGCGCTCATGGAGCAACTGCCCGACGAACTGCTGGCCGCATACACCCAGGCTCTGCGCGCCGCCGGCTACGAAGTGCTGCCGTCGGAGCGCATCGCCCAGAGCCACACCATCACCCAGATGCTCGAAGGCAAGGAAGGCGTCCGTAAAGGCGACAGCTACAACCATGGCTTCTTGCAGGGCGGCGGCAAGGAAAAGGTGCAGATCTATTCCGTCACCGGCCTGCCCCGGCTGTACGACGGCTTCTTCAGCTTCGGCAAAAACCACCGCGAAATGGGCAACATGATGACCGAGGTCGGCGCGGACATCGCGCTGCGGGCGCACTTCCGCATCGGTCTGCACAACGGCAAAGCCACCTGCGAAGCCGGCTCACGCGTCGATGTCTACTACTCCCCCAAAACCTATCAACAACCCAACGGCGAAACCGCCAGCTATGTGGGCGCGATGGGTCAACTGCAGGGCCATCTGACCATGTACTACGACACCCCGGTGATCGACGACAAGCAGTTCCAGATGTTCAAAGGCAATGTGTTCGCGGTCAACAGCGACGACTATCGCAATGCGATGCGCCGGCTGTTCCCCGCTTATGCCGCGATGGCGGTGGCGGTGATGCAGTGACCATCCCCGCTCCCCTTGGGCCGCTCAAAGCGGTGGTGTTCGATTTCGACGGCGTCATCGTCGACTCCGAACCCCTGCACTATCGCGCCTTCCTCCGGGCTGCGCAATCCGTCGAGGTCAGCTTCACCTGGGAGGAATATCTCGACCAGTACATCGGCTACGACGACCGCGATGCCTTCCGCGTGATGCTCGGCCACCCGGCGGGCGTTGCGGGGAGCGCGACCGTTGAACAGCAGGTCCGCGATCTGGGGCACGCCAAAGCACAGGCGTTCGAGGATGAAGTGAACGCCGGCGTCGACGCCATCCCCGGCGTGCTGGCGCTCATCGCCGACCTGCGCGGGAAGCTGCCCATCGCCATCGCTTCGGGCGCCACCCGGCATGACATCGACCTCATCCTGCGCAAACTGAAACTCGAAGGCGTGTTCAACCCCATCGTCACCGCCGACCTGGTGGAACGTTCCAAGCCCGACCCCGCCAGCTACGCCCTGGCGGTCCAGCAGCTTGCCGCCCTGCACCCGCAAATGCAGCTTACGCCCGGGAAATGCCTGTCCATCGAGGACACCGCGGCCGGCGTGCAGTCGGCGCGCGGCGCGGGCTTGATGTCCCTGGGGCTGGCGACCAGCGGCAACAGTCAGGTGCTGCATCAGGCGCATCGCGTGGTCAATGACCTGGCCGGCGTGAACCTCGCCCAGTTGCGGCAGTGGTTCGGGTAAGCCCTGCTCGCGCCGGTGGAGCGCGGGGCAACGAGCCGGAAGCGTCAGCGACGGGCGGCGTGACCGGACGCCAACCACGCCCGGCAAGGTCGGCAACGCCCTGGCGACCAAACGCTCTTCCCGTCGCTTCTATGAAAGTCTGCCGCGAGTCAAGCCGGGGTGCTCCCATTC
>CAZSBB010000067.1:0-15094 GCA_964605235.1 uncultured Phycisphaeraceae bacterium | reverse complement strand
AGGTGACACTTCTATTGAAAGCAAGCCCTGTCATTTCTATTGGAGTTCAACAACGCACTGCAGGAGGCAGGGCAAGGGGGGATGTTCAGGGTCGGTCCGGGCGCGCGGAGCACCCGCCCACTGGCGTGGGCGGCTCGGAGGATCGCGCGGCGGATCAGGACGTCATCCGAGCCGACGAAGCCAGTCGTCGGGTTCCCCCTCAGCAACCATAACCATGGGCTATCCAGGACTTGCCCCTCACCGCCCAATTCCATTGCCAGCCATTGAATCCCGCTGCCCCAAAGGTTAGGCTGGGCCGTTTCCTGCCTGGACCAGTCGGGAACAAGAGAGAGAGGTTGCCCGATGATGACGTTTCTGATGTCGGTGTCGTTTGTGCTGGGCATCTTCGTCGCCAGCGTGCTGTGGAAGCGGGAAATCAACATCGGCCGGCGGCCCCAACGCCCGGTCGACGGCAGCTACCCCTTCCGCCGTGCCGAGGCGATGCTCACCGACGTGGAAAAAAACATTTACCTGCTGCTCAAACGCGAAGTTGGCGACGACAAACTGGTCCTGCCCAAAGTCCGCCTGAGCGATCTGGTCGCCCTGCCGAAAAACATCGACCGCTCCGAGTTCCTCTTGAATCTGGTCAAAGCCCGCGGACTGGACTTCGTCATCTGCTCCACCCAGTTCGCCCCCCTGCTCGCGCTCCAAACCGGCCAGAACCGCAATGAACACGACAACGAACTGATCGAAGAAATCGCCTCGGCGGCGGGACTGCCCTACCTGCAACTGCCCAACAAAAAAGACTTCAGCCCCGGCGAACTCAATGAACTGGTCCGCGAAGCCCTCGCCAGCGCCCGGGCGCGGCGCGGCGAATAGCGGCAGCCGGCCAACCTGCGCCCGCCAGCAGTCCCTCCCGGCCTCAACTTCAAACCGACTGCATCATCGCGCGGTACGGCGACAGGTCCATCCCCGGATAACGCTCCTGCACCTGGGCGATCGTCTGCGGCGTCCAGTACGCATGCCCCGGCGCCGGAAATCCCAGCGCCTGCCGCTGCCGGGGCGTCGACTGTTCGAGCAGTTGATGCAGCGCGGGTTGCTCGCCATAGCTGGCGAAGTTCTGATACCCGCTGTAAAGATTCTTCGTGCTGCGATACTCGATGTGATGCGTGAACCGCGCCCCATGGCTGGCGGTGAGCGCACTGCCGCGGTGGAAGGTGGACATCGTGTAAATCAGCAGATCGCCCGCCCGCGCCAGCACCGGCTGCTCCACGTCATACATCCGCGCATATTCCTCCCGGCTGCGGAACGGCGGCCAGATCGACTGCTCGCGCGTGTACTGCCGATCCACCACGCACGTCGGCCCCAGCTCTTCGGTGACATCGCTCAAATACACGATGTACAGCAGTTGCAGAAACACCCCGTCATCCCGCGGCACCACCAGCGTGTTGCCCTCGAAATCGCTGTGCATCACCTGCTCGAAGTCCCCCAGCCCCGCATACTTCGCCCACACCACCGAACGCGACAGCATGACCCCCGGCTCCCCCAGCAGGCGCTCGGTGAGTTCGAGCAACTGGGGATGCACCGTCAGTTGATTGAGCGCCGAGTCGGCGAACGGAAACTCCACCTGCAGATGCTCGGGGTCCTGCTGAATGTGCGGATAACGCTCGGGCGTCTGCTGCAATTCCTCGGCAGTGGGGAAATACAGCCGCAGGTTCTCCTGAGCGCGGGCGAGTTCACCCGGGGCGAGAAAATTGCGCACCAGCAGAAATCCGTGCGAACGCAAGTCGTCCAGTTGAGCATCGTGTAGCAGCATGGGGCGGGATTGTAACGGGCGATCACGGCGCGTGGTTGGCGCGGGGTTAGGATGCACAGTTGGGGATGCAGAGGCGCAAAGCGGGTGAAGCTACGGGGTTGGCGTCTGGCGGTGGAAGGGCCAGTTGTTGTAGGGGGTAATGTAGCGCCATGGCTGCGGGGGGAGCTGTTCGCGCGGGGGGTTGGCGCTGATGTAGCTGATGCGGGTGCGCACCTCGTGCGGGGTGTACAGCAGCACGTTGTAGGGTCGCGCGGAGATCACCGGGTGTTGCGGGTTGATCTGCTGTGGGAAGCGGAGGCGCAAGCGTTCCCGGATGCTTTGCGCGAAATGCTCCCACATCGCCTGCGCCCGGTCGCGGTGGGTGCGGATCACCAGATGCAGATGGTTGCGACATACTGCACAGGCGTAACAGGTGTATCCGCGCTCCTGAATCGTGGATTCCACCGCCTGCGCCGCCTCCTGGCGCATGGCGTCATGCATCCAGATCAGCGGGAAATTGAGCAGTTCTTCATGCTGTCGATGAAACGCCCGCAGGTGCGCCCCCGTGGGCTGCTGCGCTTCGGGCTTGCGTCCGTGATGAATCTCCCCCAGCGGCGCGAACTTTTCATCATGCAGCACGCTCGAACCAGACCCGCGCGGGTCATTGGCGGCCCAATGCCCATACAGCGTATGAATCAGATGCGCCGCAATCACGCTGCGCCGCCGGGGCAACGCTTGCGCCTCCGCATCCATGCCTCACCCCTTGCTCCCAAACGCCCCCGCCAGCACCGCCTGGTCGACATCCCCGGGCATGTCGCGTCCGGTCGCGTAGTTGTACAGCAGCGCCTTGAACACCATGTCCGCGGCACTGCTCGCCGCCGCCAGCACCACCAGCAGCATCACCGAAGCGATCACCGCCACCACCAGCAGCGCGGTGTTGCCCGAGGTCAAGGCGAAAAAGAACATCACGCCGATCAGCAGATACACCGGCAGTGCAATCAGGAAGCCCAGCAACCCCAGCGAGAAGTTGCCCAGCACACCCTCGCCCCACACTTCCTTGAGCACCACCGCCGACTTCTTGATCGCCTGGAAAGGCCCGATGCCTTCCACCGCGAGCACCGGCACGACAAAGTAGGTCAGAATCGTCCACGCGGCGCCCATCACCATGGCGATGAACTTGCCCACCTTCTCGCTGGAGCTTTCGATCAGCTTCAGCAACAGGCCGATCACCGCCGACAGGCACGCCCACGCGGCAATCTGCGGCAGCCGCTTGAACGCGATGCTCATCCCATACCCGATGGTCGGCTTGTCCCCCGACGCCACCTTCATGGCGCACGCGATCAACCCCGTGTTGAAGAAGGCGATCACAAAATAGTTGGCGAAGTAAAACGCGAAAGTGAACACCATGCCCACCGGCGACAAGCCATACTCACCCTCGTCGGCGGCAGCATCGTCAAATGACTCCTCAAACCCGCCGGCGTCTTCCTCGGTCGCCCCGGCCTGGGCGGCAGGTGCGGCGGCGAGGTCCGGAGGGGCAGCATCCGAGGTGGCAACTTCCGGGGTCGCCACCGCATCTGCCGGGGCATCACCCGCATCCAGCGCCGGCGCCGGGGCTGCCGGTGCATGGGCTGCTACATGCGGCGTGGTGCTGCTGGAAGAAGTGAACACCACATTGTGCAGATCGGTCAGGAACAGCGGCAGGGCAAATGACAACAGCACCAGGAAGCAGGCGGTGCCGGACATGATCGGAAAAAACAGCAGGCGTTTGAAATCCCAGATGATGCCGTAGGCGATCTTGGAGTATTCCCAGCTTCGACTGAGCCGACCGAAGAAACCTTCATACACCGGCTCCGACGCGAAGCGCGCCCCGCCCCGCGGCTTGCCGCCCTGGCCCTTGACCGCCGCGACGCCCAACTCCGTCTTGAGCTGCTTGCCATCCCGCAGGTTGTAGCCACAGCCCACGCAGATCACCGCTTCCGCCTTGACCGCCTTGCCACAGCCCGGACACACCGGCGCGGTGGCGGCGGCGGCCAGGTCGGGCAGGATCGGCGCGCCGTCATCGGGCGCTGCCAGGGCATCCAAACCGCCAAAGTGTTCGCCCTCATCACCAGCCAACGGCACCGCCGCGGAAGACTTACCTGATGACGGAGCGGGCGCCGGCGTGGACGCGCGCAGCTGTCCGGGCGCGGGCTGCGCCGCCTGGCGGGCCACCGGCTCAGAATCAAGATTGAGCTCGTAGATGTCGGCTTCGGCGGCGACCGGCGGCTGGTCCGGAAAGCGCATCACTTCGCCGCACTTGCATTTGACCTTTTTACCCGCGTACTGCTCGGTCCAGCGATAAGCGCGCTGACAAGCCTGGCACAAGACCTTTGCCGGTTCCGCTGGCATGGTTGATCCCTCGACAATTGGTTAACCGCGCCCTGGGGCAAACACGGGGTCCAGAGCAGTTGAATCGTCGCCCACCGGACTGCCGGTGTCAAGGTTTTGCCGGGGATGATGCGATAAACCTGATCGCCTGCTAACATTCGGTCCTTCCATTCCTTCCCGCCCGATGCACCCACCCATGAACCAACTGCACTACTACCGTCCCGACTGGATCAAACCCGATGACCGCCACCTGCGCGTGGACCTGTGCGTCTATGGCGCCAGTTCCGCGGGCATCTCCGCTGCCTACACCGCTGCCCAGCGCGGCCTAAGCGTGGTGCTGCTCCATCCCGGACAGTTCATCGGCGGCCTGACCACCGGCGGCCTGGGCTGGACCGACTACGGCAAAAAGCATGTCATCGGCGGCCTGGCGCGCAGCTTCTACCAGCGCTGTGGCCAGCCCTACGGCAAGGAAGAGGAATGGTATTTCGAGCCCCATGTCGCCGCCGACGTTTTCCAACAGTGGCTCAGTGAAGCGCGCGTGCAACCGCTGCTGGCGCAGTACCTCGATGCCGTGCAGATCGCCGGCAACCGCATCGAATCCATTCGCCTGCTCGGCGGTTTGCAGGTCAGCGCCAAAATGTTCATCGACGCCACCTACGAAGGCGACCTGATGGCGAAAGCCGGCGTGCGCTACACCGTCGGCCGGGAGAGCAACGCCACCTACGGTGAAACGCTCAATGGCATCCAGATTCGCCATTACCACCAGTTCAGCCATCGGGTGGATCCGTTCATCAAGCCCGGCGATCCCAACTCCGGCCTGCTGCCGTTCATCGAAAACGTCGACCAGAACCAGCGCGTCGGCGAAGGCGACCAGCGCGTGCAGGCGTACTGCTTCCGCATGTGCATGACCGATGACCCCGCGCTCAAGATCGACTGGGAGAAGCCCGCCGGCTACGACCCGCTGCACCATGAACTGGCGGTGCGCTGGTACGCCGCTGAAAAGGATGAGTTCAACCAGCAGGTGGTGGCCGAGGGAAAAGTGCCGCGCAAGTTCGACATCTTCCCCAACCGCACCCCCGGCGGATTCTGCAAGACCGACACCAACAACCACGGCGCCGTCTCCAGCGATTTCATCGGCGCCGGCTGGGCGTGGGCCAACGGCGACTACGCCACCCGCGAAAAGCTGTTCCAGGCGCACGTGACCTATCAGAAGGGCTTCTACTGGACCATCGCCAACGACCCGCGCGTGCCGGAGATGTACCGCAACGCTTACCGCCGCTGGGGCTTGCCCAAGGATGAGTTCACCCAGACCGGGCACTGGCCGCACACTTTGTACGTGCGTGAAGCGCGCCGGCTGGTGGGCGATTACGTCATCACCGAAGCCGACTGCACCGGACGCCGCCGCGCCGAGGACAGCATCGGCATGGGCAGCTACAACATGGACTCGCACAACTGCACCCGCTTCGTCACCTGGCGCGACGGCCAGGCGTGGGTGCTCAACGATGGCGATGTGCAGGTGCCGGCGGTGGCGTATCCCATCAGTTACCGCGCCATCCTGCCTCCGCGTGGCCAGTGCGCCAACCTGCTGATCCCGGTGTGTTTCAGCGCCTCGCACATCGCCTATGGCAGCGCCCGCATGGAGCCGGTCTTCATCGGCCTGGGCGAATCCGCGGTGCTCGCCGCCGAGTTGGCGATCCGGCAGCAGGTCGCGCTGCACGATGTGCCATATGCCCCGCTGCGCAGCGCTCTGGACGCCGCCGAGCAGGTGACCGAAGCGCCAGCCTGACCAGCCGCGCCGGGCGCGCGACAAACGCTAGAATGATTTGCACCAGACCCAGACTGGTGGGGTGCCAGAGCGGTTGAATGGACCGGTCTTGAAAACCGGCGTGGCGCTCGTCGTCACCGTGGGTTCGAATCCCACCCCCACCGCTTTTTTCCGCGTTTTTCCGGGGTTTTCGCTGATTTTTGCGCTTTGACCCGCGCGGCAATTTATCTCACCGAAGCGCCTGGAATCGCATGTTTTCGTGACGGATGCGCCCAGCCCAGCGCCCAGCAGTTTTCATCGCTGGCGCGGTGGCAGTGCAGGTGCTGACGGACTGCACGGACGGCGTCATCTGCCTGCCGCGGCGGCGTGGGCGGCAGGCGCTTCACACCAGTGACTGCAGATATTCACGCCACTGCAGCGCCAGCGCGTCGGGTTTCATGCCGGGGATGCAGTCGCACATCAGCGTGGCGTAGCCGGCGAACCCCACCTGTTTGAGGCGGGTGAAAATCGCCGCGAAATCCAGCCCCTCAGGATCACCCGGCAAGGCGCGGACATAGGGCTTGCCTTTGATGTTGATGATCGTCGCCGGGTCCGCCCCCGCCGGTGCGGGTTTGTAGTTCTGCAGGGACACCGCGGCGATGTGCGGCAACAACTGGTCGATGCCATCGACATAACGGGCGTCGCCGGCGAACATCAGATGGCTCGCTTCGTACGCCAGTTTGATGTTGGGGCGATCCAGTTTCGCCATGGTCGCGGCGGCATGGGGCACGGTGTCCACCAGCGTGCCGTCGTGCAACTGCATCAGCAGCGTTGCGCCCAGGTCGGCGGCAATATCCGCGAAACGCTGGGCGATCTCGATCTGCTCGGGCGTGAAGATCGTGAAACGGGTGAAGAGCGCCCCGCCCGCCACATGCTGTTTGAGCGTGGTGACGGCGCGGTCGAACATTTCCGGATTCTTGATGCCCTCCACCGTGCCGAACACCCAGGTCAAATCGAGCTGCTGCAAACGCTGCCGCACCTGGAGCACCAGGGTTGGCGGCGTTTCCATGGGCATCTGCGGATAGCGCAACTCGACGCCCTGGTAGCCCGCGGCCCGGGCGAAATCGAGAAAAGCTTCACGGTCGCGCTCGTAACCGCCGCGGGCTTCAAACAGTCGGCCGGACAGGGATAACTTGATCATGCCAGTTCCTTCGCTGCATCTGGTGAGGTCGAATCCCATTATCGTAACCGCACCCAGCGACAGCGAAAATCAACCGTGCCGGCGGACGGGTCAGGATGGCCCGCCGGTTCAGCATGCCGGGGGATCACCGGTTACGGCTTGGTCGCTCCGGCGGTGGCCCGGAGGGCGCTTCCTCAGCCGTGAGATAGCCGTCGTGATTACGGTCGAACTGCGTGAAATGCTGAGTTGGCCCGGGAAATTCGCGCCGGGAGATTTTTCCATCCCGGTCGCGGTCATGCCGTTGCATGAACGCCTGCCCGTCGTCGGCATTGGCAGCAGCGCCAGACGTCTGGACATTGACCGGCTCGTCAGGTGCAACCGCACTGGTGGTCAAGCGCGTGACCTGCCCGCCACGCACGCAGCGGACGAAATTGGTGATGCGAATCACATCGCCCTGGGGACCTTCGCCCTGAGGAAAGCGGCTGGGGTCGCCGGCTTTGGGATCGCTGCGCTGGGCGCCGGCGCCGTGCACATCCATCAGTTGCACCTCACCCGTGCGTGGATCGCGCAGGTAGCCGTAAGCCGAGCCGAAGGCGAGATACACCGCCGCCCCCCCGCCGACGCGCTGGCTGACATGCGTGGTGCTGGTCCAGTAGAACGGATAGTCGCGTCGCCCCTCCTCGGCGCGGATGGTGGTGGCGTCGAACAGCGGGTCGAGCGCCGGGGATTGGGTGACGGCCGGGGCGCGGCTGTAATCCACGATGCTCTGCAGTTCCTTGGCGTTGGGCAGCCGCCAGTCGTCGTAGCCGGCGTAAGTCAGGCCTTCCGCCCAGGCGAGCGCCTGCTGCCAGTTGAGTTTGCCGTCGCGATGCGGGCCAGCCTTGAGTCTTCCGCTGTCGACCTGCATCCACATCAGCCCGGTGGCGCGGTCGGTGACGGTGCCGTCGCCGTGGTTGACGAAGTCATTCACGCCATACCTGGGATTGCCGCGCACGTAGAGCGCGAAGTAGCCCTTGTGATGTCCGCGCGGATCGACAATGGGATAGCCCTTGATGCGTCCGTCGGCGAAGTTGACGCCGAACAGGGTGGGATTGTTCCCCATGGTGGTGCCGACGTAGCGCGTGCTGCTGGCCCACTGGGAGTCGATGATGCGCTCGCCGGCGGCAAGGTTGCCATACTGGAATTTGAAGTAGCGGGTGTCGATGAAGGGGCGCACGCCGGTGCTGTCGCCGGCGCGGGGATCGGGATCGATGCCGGAGAACAGGATCAGCGAGTAGAGTTCTTTGATGCTGGGTAAGCGCCAATCGTCGTAGCCGGCGGTGCGACAGCGGGCGGCGCCGGCAACCGCTTCGTCATAGGTGACTTTGGCGCCCGGGTCCGCCTGCCACATCAGGCCGGTCACCAGATCGCTGATGGTGCCGTCGCCGTTGTTGCGATACTGAGGCGCGTGGCCGGCATACTGTCCGTCCTGCCCAAACCAGTTGGAGGTCGCACCGGGGAAGGCGATCTCGCGCCGCTGGTCGTAACAGCGGGTCTGACTGGTGTCCACGATCGGGTAGCTCAAACCGGGCGTCTGCGCGAGCGCCGGCGAAGATGAGAGCAAGATGAGAAACAGCAAGTGGATATGGCGTTTGGGCTTCATGTTCGGCACAACGATGACCTTGGAAATCTATTGCTCATGAATCCGCAAGGCGCGGGTGATTGACGAGATTACAGCGGGTCGGCGCCAGATTGTCGTGCGCTCCGCGCCCGGGCGGCGACTTCATCATCGCTCAGGATCCGATCCCAAAGTGTCACCCCGCTGAGCGTGCCGCGCCACGGCCGGGCGTCGCCTGCTTCATTGCCCAGCAGCAGCGTGAACGGCTCCCAGTTGGTCAGCGCGCCGCCGATGGCGTCACTGGTCATCCGCAGTCGGCCATCCACATGGCAGCGCACCTGACCGGCTTGAAAACTGACCACGACATGCTGCGGCTGTTCGACCGATATGGGCCCCAGGTCAAGTTGCGGATTCATGCCGTTGGGGTTGGTGGTGGTGGTGCGCAGGCGCAGAATCAGCCGATTCCCCTCCTGGCCGAGCGTGAAGTTGCGTTCGTGCGCATCCTTGGAAAATGAAATGATCCGCGCGGGCCCGGTCTGTCCTGCCGCAGCCGGTTGGATGAGCGCCTCGATGCTCAACTGCCCGCTGGCCTGACAACTTTGCAGCAGCACAGCCGCGGTGTGCTGGGGTAACAGCAGCGCGCCGCCATCAAGCACCAACCGACCGTCCGCCGTTGCTTGAGCGGCGCCGCGCGGAACCAGGGACGCCCAGCCGGCGCCATGGGTGGAAAAAACCGGCGCGCGTTTCGACGCTGTCCTGCCGTCGGATTCGGTGGTCCGCTCCGGGGAAGTCGGCTGACCGTCCCGCGGCGAAGTGGAGGTCAGGGGCGGCGTCTGCTCCTGTGCGGCCTGCGGCGCCCGGGCCGTCGGCAAGCGCAGCGCGACGAGGTTGCCATCTCGATCCTTAACCAGCAGGCGGCCACTGGACAGCGCCAGATGCGGATATTCCGAGCCCGCGGTAACCGCCTTGATGCGCGCCAGTTCCTGACCCTCCGGATCGAGCAGCGCCACATCCCGGCGGCCGTACACGATGATGCGACCATCGGCGGTGGCGATGGCGTTGCCCAGGCCGAAGCCGCGGGCGCTCCATCGCACCGCGCCACTGGCCGCGTCACAGGCGCGCAGGCTGTTGTCCAGCAGATAAACCAGACCGCCATAAACCAGGGGCGTGCTGATGGTGGCGTGGGCGCGCCCAGTCCAGAGCGGGCGCAAGGATTGCCCGTCAAAATGCAGCCGTTCGGTGCGTTGGCGGTTGTAACTGCTGGTGAGAAGGAGGTCATTGTCCACCACCGCCGGCGTGGCAATGTTGCAGCCGAACTCGGTCGCCCAGGGATAGGTCGCCAGGGTCTGGCCGGCGTGATGGGCATCCAGACGCAGCAGCACCAGTTCGCGCAGGGTGAGCACCGCCAGCGCGGGGCGCCCGTTGATCTGCAGCAGCACCGGACCGGAGGTGTGCCCCGCCGGACCGACGTATTGGGAGCGCCAGCGCAGCGCGCCATCGGTTGCGCTGAAGCTCATCACCGTTCCCTGGGTCGCTCCCACTTCAACGATGACCTGATCTTCATAGAGCAAGGGCGAGCCGGTGTAACCGAAGTCGCGCTGGCCGCCGCCGACGCTGGGCCGCTGCGGAACCTCGAAACGGTCGTACAAGTTCAACGACCAGGTCGGCCGACCTTGCGCCTGCGGATCGTGAGCGCGGAGTTGGCCATCGTTGCTGAGGATGAACAAACACCCGGTGCGCGGATCGTAGGTGGGCGTGCCCGACGGCCCGCCGTACTGCCCTTCATCGCCGATGCGTTTGCGGCCATGGTATGGCGCGGGCGTCGCTGCCTGCCAAAGCTCGTTGCCGGTGTCGGCGTGCAGGCAGTGCAGGACATCGTGCCCCGACCTGGGCTGGTGGGCCAAACCGTCGGGACCTTTCCAACCCAGCACATAAACCCGATCCGCCACCACGATCGGCGAAGTGGAGCCCGGCCCCAGCCGCGCCGACCATAACCGCTGCACCGGCCAGGAACCGTCCCAACCACTGGCTTCACTGCTGACGCCGTCGCGCCCCGGGCCGCGCCACTGCGGCCAGTCCGCCGCCAGACCTGGGATGGCAGCACACAAGATCAGCATGATGATGAGGCGAATCCGCACCACAACCCTCCATCGGCGTCTGAGCTGCATCAGGCGCGCGAGGCGCCGGGCGCATGGTTCTATCCTAGACCACCCCCCGCCAGAGCAAAATGCGAATTTCGACCGTAGCGATCCTGTCCATCAGGGCACGCTGCGGAATCGTGGCAGCGCTGATTTTGCTGGACAAACAGCACCACGCCAGCGCACAATCAATTAACCGGCGTCTCAAGCCGCTGGCGACACTCCCCCAAGGATAATCCATGCCATCACTTCGCTTCGTCGGTTTGGCGTTGCTGGCGTTGTGCGCATCCCCCTTGCTGGCGCGCGACCTGCACGTCGACGCCCAGCGCGGCCGCGACGATGGCGATGGCTCACCCGCGCGCCCCTTCCGCATTATTGATCCCGCCATCAAACTAGCGCAGGCGGGCGACACCATCCGTGTGGCTCCCGGCGATTACCCCGGCTGCAATTTCCACGACAAACGCGGCGCCCCCGGAAAGCCCATTCGCCTGCTGGGCACAGCCGGGCCCGACGGCCAACCCTTGTCGCGCATCGACGGGACGCGATTACCACTGGCGGCCAACCACGACGGCATCAATATCCAGCGTTCCAGCCATCTTGAAATCGCTTACTTCGAAATCATCGGCACCGGTGAATCCGGCCGGGTCCGAACTTCCACGCGCCCCAGCCGCGCGGGCATCGGTTGCCATCAGTACGCCTGGGCTGACGGCGGCCAATGGACTGGCGGACACTTCGCCCCCGGCCAGATGTTCCGCGACCTGCACATCCACCATTGCCACATCCACGACTTCGGCGATTGGGCGGTTTTCACCGGCGCGATGAGTGAAGTGGAAGTCCACCACTGCGTGCTCGCCGGCTCCCGCACGGAGCATGGCCTGTACCTGTCCAATCCCAGCGGCGGCAACCGCATCCACCACAACATCGTCCATTCCAACGGCTCCAGCGGCATCCAACTCAACGCCACCAATGCCGACGAATGGGCGCCCCCGCCCTACGGCGGCGTCTGCACCAGCTCGGTCATCGAACATAATCTGATCTTCAACAACGGTGGCGGCTGGCCCGAGCAACGCCAACGCTACCCCGGCGGCGGCGGCGCGATCAACCTCGAAAGCGTGCGCGGCTGCGTCATCCGCAACAACCTCCTCTGGGGCAATGTCGCCTCGGGCATCGTGCTGTGGAACGGCAACGCCGGCGGACATGGCTGTCATTTCAACCTCATCGCCAACAACACCGTCATTCAGCCGGGGCGCGGCCGGGCGGCGCTGATGATCAATGCCGACGTCCGCAACAGCTATACCGACAATCCGCTGATCGAACCCTACAGCACCGTCACCGGCAACACCTTCCTGAACAACCTGTTCGTCCACACCTTTCATGACGCCAACGGCGACGGCAGCGACGACACCAGCGGCCGGTGGAACAACCTCGGCTGCGCGGTGGCGGTGTTCGGCATCACGCCCCACGCCCGGATTGCCGGCAACCTGCTGGCGGGCAACGTGTTGGTCGGCCGATTGCGGGCGAACACCAGCGATGAAAACGAGCAGCCGAGTTTTGTCCCGCTGGCGACCTGGCTCGAACAGGTCGCTGAAGGTGGGCGCGCCGCGCGGACCACGCATTTGACGTTGGCGCAGGCGAACGACCTGCTGGCGCTCGGTTCCCTGCTGGCGCTGGCGGCAGTGCAGGAGCATGAAGGGCCAGCCCGCGCTTTACGGTTGCAGCCTGCGCCGGGCAGTGCGCTGATCGATGCCGGCATCGACGCAATCACGAATGATTACGCGCGGCAAGCCACGGCGCAGATGCTCGCTGAAGATGCGCGTCAGCATGTGGCCCAGCGGGTGCCGCCGTTTAATCGCTTTAACCCCCTGCCGCCCAAGCTGCCGCCGTGGCCGAGTTGGGCGGTGCCGGAGCAATGGAACGCGCCGGCGGCGGATCTCGCCGAGCAGGTGCGGCCAGCGGGCAGCGGCGTGGATGTCGGAGCCTGGGAATGGGCGGGCCAACCCGCAGCGCAGATTGCCTGGGCGCCAGCGTGGATGCTGACCGCTGCCACGCGCGGGAACGGGCCCAGCGCGGAGGCGGCCGCACCGGCCCGAGCCATCCCTGAACGACGCGTTCCCGCCGCCAGCACATCGTCCAGCAGCACCACCATCACAGCGCCCGCCCCGTCCACGCCATCTGCAGCGCCGGAGTTAGGCCAGTTGTACCCGGATGATCTCAATCAACTGCCGCGCCCATCCCTGCCGCCGCAGCGTGATGATGAAGTGTTGATCCTGACGCTACTGGAGCAGGAGCCCAGCATCCGGGCCGTGCACGTGGACGCCCAGGCGAGTCCCGGCGGCGATGGCTCCGTGCGCCGACCGCTGCGTACGCTGGCGGAAGCCTGGGCCTTGCACCAGCCCAACCAGACCTTGCTCATCCGGCTGACGCAGGGTGAGCATCGCGCGACGCTGGGCAATGAGGACGATCAGGCGGGGAAGCGACTGGGCTTGATGCTGGTCGGCGGGTATGAGGCCAGCTTTCAGAAGCGCACGGGACGCAGCATGATTCGCGCGGAGGACGCCACCCGACCCGTGCTGACATGCAACAACTTCGCCCTGGTGCTGCTGGAGAGTCTGGAAATCACCGGCGGCGCCAGCGGCGTGCAGGTGCTCGGGTGGGAAGGCGGGCGGCGCACGGCGCTGCGTGATTGCGATATCCACGACAATGGCCAATTCACCGACCACCAACACACCGCCGAGCTGCGCACCGGCGGCGGGGCGCGGCTCACGGGAACGCGGATCGAAGTGATCGAATGCCGCTTCTCCCACAACGTCGGGAAAGACTTTGGCGGCGGACTGAGCATCGCGGCGGGCGGGAATGCACCCGGCGAGGCGCTGGTGCGCGGCAATGAGATCGCTAACAACCTGGTCGTCGGCGTCACCCATGGTGGTGGACTCTCCATCAGTTGCAACGGACTGGTGCAGGCGAATGTGATCCTCCGCAACGGCGGCAATTCCGAATGGGGCGGCGAACGCTCCGGCGTCGGCGGCGGCGCGATTGCCGTGGGCGGCCAGGTCACCTTCGACCGCAATCTGATTGCCGGCAACCGTGGCCACTCCGGCGGCGGTCTGCATCTGGATGAAGGCGCTGTGGGTCTGGTCATCAACAATCTGATCGTCGCCAATCATTCCAGCACTTACGCGGCTGGGGTGAAAGTGGACGGCGGCACCAATGTCGCTTCCAAAGCGGTGCTGCGGCACAACACCATCGTGGGCAACAATCCGGGCGTCGATCCCGAGGGCGTCGGCGGCCAGGGGCTGGATGTGTCCGGCTCCGTGGTGACGGCTGCCAACAACATTTTCTGGGGCAATGGCGTGACCGAGCGGTTCTACGTCCACGACAGCAGCGGCGTGGGCGCGAAGCTGGATGAACAGGACAACGCCCTGTGCGCGCGGGATGGTGTGGATGCGGGCTTCGTCAACGTCGAGCAGGGCGATTACCGGCTCAAACCCGACAGCCCCCTGCGCGGGCGCGCGGCGGCAGCGGATGCGGCGCTGGTGCAAGCGTGGAATGGGGCAGCGCTCAAACCTGGCGCGGCGCTGCCGGTGGGCGTGGTGTGGGAGTGAGGTTGGGCGAGCGAGCTCGCCCGCTAAGCGGGGTATGGGATCACGAAGCGCCAGCGCTGCGGGCGTAATCCGGCGCGGCGCGGGTTGTCGTCAACGTATGCCATGGTGCGGCGAACATCTTCGGGGGTATGCAGAAAAACCACCCATTGCCCTTTGGCCCACAGGGAACGACCAAGGCCCACGCCCTCCGCGTTCACACTTTGCGTCGCAGCCGCCTTCAAGCGACGGCTGATTGCTGCGCTGTCCAGGCTGGGGTGGCGTGCGATGACCGTGTGCACATGATCCGGCATCACAGCCGCGGCATACATCTGCAGATCGTGTCTTTGCTGGGCCACGGCAAGTCCATGCGCCACCGCCCGCGCCTGCTGACCCGACAGCTTCACCGGCGGATGCGCCAAGGCTTGTTTGGCTGCCACGCGCTGCTGGCGATCGTGGGCGATGTGGGCTACGGATCGGTGCGTGGTGACTTTGGTGGCGGGCCCGAAGTGGCGCAACGCCGGAACCCGTACATCGCTGGACCACGAGCCGCGCGGGTCGTTGGGCAACCAGAACCCATAACAACTCAGAATCAGGTGATAGGCGATCACCATCACGTTTAGCTGGCGAGCTTGCTCGCCAGTATTCAGTTCAGATTCATCGTCAGCAAGAACTCGGCGTTGGTGCGCACCTTCTCCAGGCGGCACTTGAGCAAT
>CAZSBB010000066.1:0-15118 GCA_964605235.1 uncultured Phycisphaeraceae bacterium | reverse complement strand
CGGTGGATCGGCCGGGGCAGTGGCTGCGCCGCGTGAACCAGGCGGAGACGGCGGCGGAACTGTCGGCGCTGCGTCAGAGCGTCCAGCGTGGTCGACCCTATGGCAGCGAGCGTTGGACGCGACAGGTGGCCGACCGGCTGGGCTTGCACCCGACGCTGGCCCCCCGCGGCCGGCCCCGGAAGGCGGAGAGCGTCGATAATGAAAGGTGACCCCTTTTTCTGACCCCATTTCATTCCCAGGTGGTTCCTATTCCATTGCGTTGAGGCCGATACGACGTGCCCTACTGTGGGCCAGGAGGTTGAATCGATGGGATTTGACTATGTGTTCGTGACACAAGATCGACACTCGCTGGATGTGATCGCTGCCAGCGCGGACGGTGCGCAGCAGCGAGTAACCAAGTGGATACCTACGCTGGCGATGGATCAGCACGAAGGCGAAGGGGAGTTTGGGGCGTGCTTGCCCGAGTTGCCTGCTCCCAGTGAAGTCACGTTTACGGGCTTTTTTCTGATCGGCAGACTGGCTTCGCAGCCGGACGCCTTGAATGCACTGTTGAGCTATCTCACAGTGGCCGAAACTGCGTGGGGCAAGCAAGCATCGATAGGGGTGTTGATCGGCTATGAGCGGAAAGGCTCCACCCAGTCGCAGCGCGACTCTGACGAGTGGCAGGGTGGTATCAAACTTGGGCGTGCCTATCTGGGGCATAAGGCCACGCCGTCGGGTGCCGCTAAGGATCGGGCCACATTGAGCCTGTTCTACCGCGGTCTGGCTGCACAGTCGTTGTGGCCGCTGACAGTCACCGAAGACGCGGGCAACGTGTTTGTGGCGCACGCCACCGGGGGGGATCTGTTTCTGTCGTACGGTGGAATTCGCGGCGAGAATCCCAAGCTGGTCCGTTGCGAGTTGCCCGGTCCGGCATCTGCCGCGCATTTGCGCGACCAACTGTGTTCCCTCTTGGACCAATACGGCAACGGCAAGCTGTTCGACCTGCGGTGGGTGCTCAATGTTCAAGGCGATTCTGCGATGGTAGCGTATCAGGCAGTTCGGCAGTCGTCTCCCAAGACGCGAAAACATGACTTGTCGTTTTCCTACCAGATATCATCCTTGTCGTCCTTGTTGTCGGTGATGCCGTTGACGAACAAGGGTTCGGCTATGACCCAGGTGGCGCAATTTCATCTGGATCAGGAACTGGGACGGTTCCTGGTGGAAACCGATTCGCAGGGACACCAAGTCCGTATTGAATTGACCGAGTCGCTGCCCGTGCAGTCGGTCGCGGAGATTGTGGGGCTCGACCTGGTCAAGGAATAGGCAGGTATGGAGAGCCAGATTACGTGTAAACAGGATTTAGTGATGGCAAAGAAAAAGTGTCAGAATGAATATTCAATCGATCAAAATTCATCCAGACACCTTATCTTCGCCCGTCGATAATGAAAGGTGACCCCTTTTCTTCCCCGATAATGAAAGGTGACCCCTTTTCTTCCCCCTGTCGGCATACACAACATCAAATTATGATGAAATACTTAGGTGGGTTATATCATATGTATCACGGATGTAATAATTATGATAACCGGGAAAATATTGCTTTCAATGATATCGTGTATGGGGGGACTATTTTTTTGGGCGGCCTGGATAATAGTAAAATCGATATGGAGGCAGGAAGTTAAGTCAAGCCGTTGGGAAAATTTGTCTCTAATTATCACTGTTAATATGTTATTCGGGTTTGGTTTGTTAACAATATATAAGCCATCCATTGCCGCCTGGGTGGGTGGAAGTGCAATATATGGCGGGAAAGATGCTGGTGGATACTATCTGGGTGGAACGGGGGCGTATATACCGGTATCTTATTCAATATACATCAGCATGTGGAGTGTTGAGGTGTATTGTATTGCATCGATTGTGCTCGGGGGGATGTATCTTCTGGGGGCGTGGGTTATGGATCAAAAAAAGAAGATGAAAGCGGGACGAGTCAAATAAAATCTGACCCGTGCTAACGACGCTTTGGGTCGTCAGACGCTCACCCGCGACGCGCTGGGCCGCGCGACCTCCTTCACCTACGATGTGCTGGGGCGGCTCACGCAGACCACCTACGCCGACGGCTCCACCACCCGCCAGACCTATGACACACTGGGGCGGCGAACCAGCGCCACCGATCAACGGGGCCGCACCACGCAGTATGAATATGACAATGCCGGGCGTCTGACCGCCGTGGTGCTGACCGGCGGTGATGTACCCGCGGATTCACAGCGCTGCTCCGGGGCTTAGCTCATTTGCCGATGGCGATCCCGGACTTTATCTCTCGGCTGCTTCATCTGTGGTTAGGCCGGCATCGCGCTGGTGGTGGGAGCAGGGCTGGCTTTGGTCCAGCAGCCGCAGCAGGGGGGTGGGGTCGGCGAGATCGTCGACCACGTAATCCGCGCCGGCTTGGCGCAGGGCGGGGGCGGAGACCCAGCCGGTGGCGACGGCGAAGGCGCGGCAGTGATGGGCGTGGGCGCAGTGGACGTCGCGTTCGGTGTCGCCGATGACCAGCGTGCGCCCCGGGTCGGCCGGATGGCCGCAGAGGGTGGCGAAGCGTTGCAGGGCGAGTTCCACCAGGGCGGGGCGGTCGGGGCCTTCGTCGCCACAGGCGGTGATGCGGAACCAGTCCCATTCGACGCCGATGGTCGCGAGTTTCAGCGCTGCCGCCCGGGTGTAGTTGCCGGTGACCAGTCCGAGCATGACGTCGCCGGCGGTCTGGGCGCGGTGATGCAACTGGTCGAGCAAGGCGCGTACGCCCGGCAGGACGCGCACGCCCGCGCGGTTGAGTTCCAGCTTGCGCGCCAGTTCGTCCAGGTAGGCCCCGCGAAAGCGTTCGTGCTCGGTGTCCGAATGCGGCAGATCATTGAGGGCGGCGGCTTCGGCGTAGATGAGCGGGTCGAGGTGCCCGCCGGGTTCGATGCCGTCCCAGCGGAAGTGGTCGCCATAGAGCTGGGTGGCGACGGTGCGCATGGCGCGCATGCCGCATCCGCCGCAGCGGAGCAGCGTGCCGTCGATGTCGAAGAGCAGCAGGTAGGGCGTCATACGTGAGCGATGATACTGCGGGGTGGTGAGCGCGACGTGAGCCCCCCCGGAAGTTCTCCCCGGAAGTTCTCCCCGGTAGTTCCCCCGGAAGTTCACCTTGGAGCTTCCCTCGGTAGTGCTTCCGAAGTTGGCCCTTTACCCCCGGATTCGCTCTGCTCATCCGCGGCTTTGGTGGTGGAGAAGCGTGAAAGCCGCGCGTGAGTGGAACAAATCCGGGGGCCGGGGGCCGGGGGCTGGGGGTTCAGGGTTGGGTTTTCGAGGGCGTTGATTCGCAGCTCAGGCGGTGGTCAGTTCCGTTTCCGCAGCGGTGGCGTCGGAGGTTTGCAGGTCAAAGGTCAGCACATAGACGCCATCTTCGAGGCGGCTGGAGACCGGGCCGGTGGCGCATTGGTGGAAGAGTTGGAGCATCGGGCCATTGTCCGGGAGGACGGCGGCGAGGATGGTTTTGATGCCACGTTGCCGGGCAATTTCCTTGAGTTGGTCAAAGAGGTAGCGGCCCAGGCCCATGCGGTGGTAGCCGTCGCGCACGGCAAAGGCGACCTCGGCGGTGTTGGTCGCGGGATTAAGCACATAGCGTCCGACGCCGAGCATGTGGTCGGCCGCGCCTTCGTGCTGAATGGCGACCAGCGCCATCTGGGTGGAGTAGTCGATGCAGGTGAACTGTTCGATGCGTTCCTGGCCGATGCGTTTGAGCGGGGCGAAGAAGCGGTGGTAGACGGTCTGTTCGCTGAAGGCGTAGAACATCTCGCGCTCCAGCTCCTGGTCGGTGGGATGGATGGGGCGCACGTCGACGCTGTGGCCATCGGGCAGCTTGTACTTGGAGACATAGTCTTCGAGGTCTTCGGAGCCGGCTTTGAGCACGGCGGTCTGGGTGCTGGAGACCCAGTGACGTTCGTGGGCGTCGCGCATGAGTTCTTCCCGGAAGTCGGGATGGGCGATGTGGATGAGCGCCAAAGCGCGGTCGCGGATGCATTTGCCGTGCAGATCGGCAGCGCCCCATTCGGTGACGACGTAATGCACGTCGCCGCGGCTGGTGACGACGCCGGCGCCGGGGGTGAGGATGGTGCTGATGCGGGAGACTTTGCCATCGCGGGCGGTGGAGGGCAGGGCGATGATGGGTTTGCCGCCGCGGGAGCGCGAAGCGCCGCGGATGAAGTCGACCTGGCCGCCGATGCCGCTGTAGAAGTAGGTGCCCAGGGAGTCGGCGCAGACCTGGCCGGTGAGGTCGACCTGGAGGGCGGAGTTGATGGCGACCATTCTGTCGTTCTGGGCGACGAGGAAGGGGTCGTTGGTGTACTCGGTGGGCCGGAACTCGATCATGGGGTTGTTGTCAACGAAGTCGTAAAGTCGTTGGGAGCCCATGATGAAGCTGGCGACGATTTTGCCGGGGTGCATGGTTTTGCGCCGGCCGTTGATGACGCCTTTTTCGACCAGCTCGATGACGCCTTCGGAGAACATCTCGGTGTGGATGCCCAGGTCCTTCTTGTCCTTGAGGAACGCCAGCAGGGCGTCGGGGATGGAGCCGATGCCCATCTGCATGGTCGAGCCGTCTTCGATCAGGTCGGCAATGTGTTCGCCGATGCGGCGGGCGATGTGGTCGGGGGCGTCGTGCTTGAGTTCGGGCAGGGGGTAGTTGGCGGGGACCAGGGCGTTGATCTGATTGACATGGATGAAGCTGTCGCCCAGGGCGCGGGGCATGCGTTCATTGACTTCCGCCACGACGATGCGCGCCGACTCGGTGGCGGACTTGACGACGTCCACGGATACGCCGTAGCTGCAGAAGCCATGCTCATCGGGGGGGCTGACGCTGATGAGCGCCACGTCGATGGGCAGCTTGCCGGAGCGGAACAGGTTGGGGATTTCCGAGAGGAAAATGGGGGTGTAGTCGGCGCGGCCTTCGGAGATCGCCGCCCGCACATTGGGGCCGACGAAAAACGCATTGTGGCGGAAGGATTCGGTGTAGCGGGGGTCGACGTAAGGCGCGGTGCCCAGGGTCAGGATGTGAATCACCGGGTTGTCCGCCAGATGCCCGGCATGGTCCGCCAAAGCATCGACCAGGGTGGCGGGCTTGGCGCAACCGGAGCCGATGAACAGCCGCCGGCCACGCTCAATCCGCGACATCGCCGCGGCGGCGGTGGTGATCTTCCGGGCATAGCGTGCAATCCACGCCGGTTGAGCGGGAGACGGTACAGCAGAAGAGATGGTCATAAAAGGACTCCTTAGTCCTGTTATTGTAGCCTAAGCAGGGCAACGTGTGAAGTGCACCACGTTGTCCACATTGTCATCGGCCAGCCGGGGTTGGCGGGATCAGGCGTTCAGCACCAGTTTAGCGCTAAAGCTTCGTCGTGGAGGAAGGGCGGGGGTTCAAAATTGAAATCTGACACGTTCACCCCGTCACATTGCGTCACCAGCAGGTTGCAGTGGTCCGCGCTGAGGTCCAGCGGGGGTTCCTCCGACTCCTGGGCGGGCGGCGGCAGGCTGGGGTCGCCGATGAGCTGCACCACCGGGCGGCAGGGGTCATCGACATTGTGATCCATCGCACTGGCCCAGCGGCCGTCGCTCAATCGCAGCACCGCGCCGGGCGGGTAGGGGGGAGTGACGGTGAAGAGCGCCCGCATGACCCGCGGGTCGAACTGTGCGAGCACATCGGGCTCAAGCAGTTGCCGCAGCACGCGGACCATGGGGGCAGGTGGTTTGCCGGGCGGGAAATGCAGATGGTCGAAGTGATCCGCCAGCGCGACGATGCGGGCGAAGACGTGGATGCGTTCGCCCGACAGAGCGGGGGTGGCGCCGCCGGCGTACCCGGAGCCGTCGTGGCGCTGGTGGTGATTGAGGACGATAGTGGCGGCACTGGGCTCGATGTTGCCGCGCACCAGGTTGTAGCCGAGGGTGGTGTGTTCCTGGAAGGTGGGGTCGGTTTCGTCGCCGCCCTGGGCGAAGCGGCTGCGTGCGTCCTCGGGCAGCAGGGTGACGCCCAGGTCATGGAGCATGGCGCCGACGCCGAGGCTGGTCATTTCCTTGGCCTGGGCGGGGTTGATGTGCTTGCGTTGCTTGACGATGTAGCCTTCGAGCTTGAGGCCCATCAGCAGGCTCAGGTAGGCGACGTTGGCGCTGTGGCGCATCAGGCCGTCGGCCCCCGCGCCGATGAGGTCCTGCAGGTACATCGCCGCCTGCGGATTGCTGACCAGGCTGTTGACCAGCTTGCTGATGGCGCTGGTGTAGCTGTTGTAATTGAGCTTGGCGGTCGCTTGTTTCTGGGCGGCTTCGAAGCAGGCGCCGATCTCCTGCACCACCTCGCCCTGGCTTTCGAGCACTTCGGTGGGCAGGAATTTTTCGACGAACGCCATCCCCGGGTATTGCACCCAGATGCTGCGCACGCCCATCTCCGGCAGACGGGCGATGGTGCTTTGCGTCAGCTCATAATTGGCGCGCAACAGAATCTGTTGTGGCGCGCGCGGTTGTCGCACCGGCAGCGCCAGACGCATTCCCGCACGAGCGTTTCCAAGGTCCAGACGCAGCATGCTCCATTCACTCCTGGTCGGACCTGACACCTCTGGCGGCGGGCGGCGTGGCCGGTGTCCCCCACGCTCCTCAGCATCGACAAGATGCCCGGCGCACTTGATTCAGGACGCGCGGCCCAGGAATGTTGTGCGGTGATTTTATGCGGAAACGCCGCTCATATGGCCTGAAAAGCGGGGGTTCACGCCCGGGCATCGACCAGCCTCCCGCGCCCCAGCAGGCGCGCGAGCGCCGTGGCGGGCATGGTCAGGTCCGTGGATGCCTGGCGCTGCGCCAACAGGCTTTCGAGGGAATGTTTGGTGACCAGTTCCGTTTTGACCAGCCGCAGCCAACTGGAAGGCTGGCTGTTGCGTTCGGCTTTGGCGCTTTGCACCGGCGTGGTGCGCTGCATGGCTGCGCCCAGCGCCGCGGCGCGCTGCACCGGCGAGGTGGGGCGCAGGAAACCCGCGCCCCGCAGGCCTACCATCCCATTGATGGAACCACTGTTCATTGCACCATTCCCACAGACCAACTCAAGCCTGCGATATGGCGCGGGCGCACGCCAGTCCCGACGGATTTTTACGGGCAGATCGGGTTATCGGGCATGGCGTTTGGCGGTATGGGCGCACCGGCGAATTGCCCGGCTTAACCAGACCTTAGCTTCGCTGCGCTGCATCACTTTGCCGACCGTGCCGGGCGTTTCCGGTTCAGCGGCTCTGGCATTGCGCCGAGGATTGCAGCAGCACCGCCCGCGCAACTGCGGGGTAAGCGTATTTTTCTGCCCGGTTGACTTCATGAAATGAGCCTGCCATGAAGCGATTCGCAACACCGTTCGCCAAAGCCGCGCCGCCGCGCCGGGCTGCGCAACCGACATGGTTGGATCAGCTCGATGATGTGGCGGGCGAACTGCTCGATCGCCTGGCGGATCTGCTGCGTCCACCGCAGCCGGCGCCGATTCCGGTGCGGCCGTCGACGCAGCGCCCGCGCTCCGGTCAGTCTGACTGACGCGCTGACCGGTGACGAATCCGGGGTTCAGAACCTATGGCTCTGCTGCAACGAGCTCCGCGCGTGAGCAAGGGGTGGCGGCGCAGCCGCAGGGATTTGACATTTGGTAAGCAAACCCTTCCCGACGCTTGCTGTTGCCCACAAGTCTTCCTGCGACCAGGCGGTCCAGAATTACGTCGGCATCCGGGGGCATCCGGGAGTTTCCGGAGGGGATGTTTTCGACCCCGACAGGGGTCGTGGAGAGTAGCCACGGGTGGAGCGCAGCGAAACCCGTGGTTGAGGATCGCGCTTGATTCTGATCCGTCCCGGAGGGACGGCGGAGGCTTCCTTCACCCTTGCCGGGGGGAGGACTTGCAAATGCGCTCTTGCCCACGAGTTCCGCTGCGCTCCACTCGTGGCTACTTTCCTGCGCCCCCTTCAGGGCGAAGACCATGCACTGAAACCCTGGTGGATAACAGCAAGCCCCGACGGTTGGTGCTGGTTCAGAACAGGTTGCTCGTCGATGGCGTTTACGGTGGCGGTCATCCATGGCGCAACCCAGAGGGATGCCATCATCATTTACTCATCATCTGGCCGTCCACCCGCAAGCGGATTTACCCCTCTCGCCGCCGGGCGCCACGATTCCCCCGCAAAATGGTGGAAGGGCCGCGCGCAGCCTGTTACGATTCACTGGTCGCCGCGCGGCGGGCGCGACGGCAAGTGATTCTCCCTTCCTGCTTTGGATCAACAGCATGCCGGATCGTCCGCGCCTCGCACCTCTGCGTCTGGCTCTCCTCCTGACCGCCGCGTTGGCCTGGGCGCTGTCCCCACGCCTGGCGTGGGCGCAATTGCCCGCCGCCGGCAACGCCGAGGAGGAAGACGCCCCCAGCGGCTCCGAAGCCGTCAACCTGCAGATCGACCTCATCACCCTGCTCAAGAGCGATGAAGTGTTCAAGGATTCCGTCGACGGTGACATCTGGACCGTCAAAGCCTCCATCGGCAAAAAGCTGATCCAGATCCCCCTGCTCATCGAGCCGGGCGAAGCCCCCGTGGACATCGGCAACTCCACCTTCAAACTCACCGGCGGCCGGCTGATCGCCTACCGCCTCAATGACTACGGCGAGACCAACGACCTGCTCGAACTGGCGCGCCGCGATGCCCGCGAAGTCAACGAAGGCTCCCGCGCCCGCATGTTCGAAAAAGAAAAAGATCCCATCTACGCCCCCCCGCGCATGGCGACCAAGTTCACCCTCACGCCCAACGGCGTCGTGCAGTACAAAATGGAACGACGCATCCGCGGCGGGGACCTCAAAGCCGGCGAAATGCTCTACAGCATGAAGCTCGACATGCAGCGCCTCTACGCCAGACGTCCCGAAGCCCCCAAACGCGCGGGCAACAGCCGCGAGGAACGTGAAGCCGCCGCCGTTGCCGCCCTTGATTACCGCATGAAGTCCGAGGAGTTCCGCGACCTTCAGAAAACCGTCCTGGGCCTTTCGACCGACATCGAAGCCCCCATGCCCACCCGCGTCTGGGCGATCATGGAATATCCCCTGACCCGACGCGATCTCCAGTTCACCGGCCCGGCGCCGCTGCCGTGGAAAATCGACGTGGCGCAGCTCGAAGCCCTCCGCGCCATGGCGGCGCAGCCCATCCAGGCCGTCGACGGCCCCGCCGGCGAAAAACGCCTCGAGCCGAGCGTCCTCTTCCAGATCAACCAACTGGCGGAGCTCGCCGCCGACACCAATCCCCTGAGCCATCGCGCCATCGCCCACACCCTCGCCCAGGCGCAGGTCGTCCCCTATGCCCAGTTCGGCGACACGCTCTTCAACCTCCTGCGCCAACTGCTCACCAGCCCCGACAGCGAAACCCGCAACCTCATCATGGTGCAACTGACCCGCACCATCCCGCCCACCCGCGCCAGCCGCGAACTGCTCACCTTCGTCGCCAGCCAGGGCCTCGCCAGCGGACAAGCCAAAGTCGAAGCCCTCAAAGGCCTCCTCGCCAGCGGCTTCGGGGACAACCCCGCCGCCACCGGCAATATGATCGGCCCGGCGAACAACATGCTCGCCGACGCCGACGGCCCGCCCGTCGCCGACATCATCAACCCCCTGCTCAACGCGGCACGCGGCAACGAAGCCACCACCTCCACCCTCGCCAAGGGCATCCGCTTCAACGCCATGCCCGAAAAACGCCTCGGTGAAGCCATCGTCCTGGTCGTCGAAAACGCCGGCGCCGAGCCCCTCGCCGCCGCCTGGCTCGATGAGCAGTTCCTCAGTTCCGCCAGCAAAGCCGTGCAGGAGCAGACCCTCCAGGTCATCGCCAACGCCGACACCGGCGCCCGCGACTTGGGCCCCGCCGTCAACTGGGCGATCGAACACCTCTTCGGCGCGCCTGGCGCCGGCGATGGCGAAGCCGGTCTGCGCAAGGCCCGCATGCGCCTGCCCATCCCCGTCTGGTCCACCCGTCACGGCATCTTCCGCGCCCTGCAGCATGGCGATCGCGCTGTGCGCGCCATCGCCTGGCGCGCCCTGCCGCGCTTCGTCTTCCCCCTGCTGCCCCAGGGCTATCCCACTGAATCGCCCGATCGGTACCGCGTGCTGCTCGATGCCGCGCTGGATCAGATTCCCTCCCCCGTGGAAGCCGTGGCGTTCCTCTCTGCGCAACCCAACATGGCGCGGGCGACCCAGTCGCTGGTGCAGATCGTGCTGCGCGGCTCCCGCGACACCTCCGTCATGGCGGTCCGCGCCCTGTTCGGCGGCAAAGGCCCGCTGGGCGAAGTGCTGCTGGAACTGGGCCCCGGTGAACGCCAGGGCTTCGGCATGCTCGTCTACCAGATCATGACCAAACGCAATCAGCCGCCGCTGGTGGTCAATGTGCTCCGCCGCCGGGAAACCAACAACCCCGTCGCCCAGTGGTTCGGCGAGCAGGTGGCGCTGGGCGTGCTGCCGCCCAACCATGAATGGGCGCGGCAGTTCACCAGCGATGATCCGCTGCTGGACCTGGCGATGAGCCGCGACACCGAGCTCGCCAAAGGCGCCGCCGCCGTGCTCGTCGCCTCCGCCGGCGGCAGCGATCGCACCGCGCTGAGCTTCCTGGAGCAACTGCAGTCGCTCCCCGACCAGACGCGCGAGAATGTCGCCGCCACCTGGCAGCAGCAGAAGAAAACCATCCGGGCCCAGCAACTGGCGCAGTACGAAGGCCCGTACCAGTTGACCCTGGCGCTGTACGACACCCCGCCGACCGGCGGCGATACGCCCTACAAACCGGTCAAGGAAATCGTCATCGGCACCATGCAACTGCTGGTCAACGTCGCCGAGAGCAAAGTCAGCTTCGGCGGCCAGCCGCTGGTGATGAGCATTCCCGATGAGCGCGACGCCATTCGGCTCGACCAACCCGCCGACCTGAAGAACCTGCCCAACGAGCAACTGGGCCAACTGCCGCTGGAAAAAGTCACCGAGCCGGTCTTCCTCCGCCGACAGGAAAACGGCGCCTGGCTGGGCCTGGTGCAGATGGAAGGCGCGGTGCGCACGGAACTGATCCTGCGCCGGCCGTCGCCCGGCTCCTGAGTGCTTCCCCACGGGCCACCGGCCGATTCATGAGCGCCACCGATCCTCCGCTGCGCGTGCTGCACCTGACCGCCGGTTCCGACGCCGGCGGGGTCAGCCGTTACCTCCATGAACTGGCGCGCGGCTCGGTCGACCGGGGTTGTCAGGTCGCCATCGCCGGCGAGCGCGGGGCCTGGCATGAACTGTTTGCCGACAGTCCCGCCCAATGGCTCGAACAGCCGCTCAAGGGCAACCTGCTGGCGCTCCACCGCGCCGCCCGGGCGCTGCGCCGCCAGCGGTGGGACATTGTCCACGCCCATTCCCGTCGCGCCGCCCTGGTGGGCCGACGCATCGCCCGCGCCCAACGCATTCCCCTGCTCTTCACCCTGCACCTGACCGGCATCCCCCTGCGCGGGCTGTGGCGCTGGCTCAGTGACTTCGGCGACCATTGCCACGCCCCCTCCAGCGCCGCCCGCCAGTGGCTCATCGACAGCGCCGGCGTCGCGCCCGCGCGCATCACCGTCATCCCCCATGGCCTGGACGAAAGCCGGTTCCCGGTGGCGGATGCAGCGGCACGCCTGCGCGCCCGCGCCCAACTGCAACTCCCCGCCGACGCGCCGGTGGCGGCTTACGTCGGCCGCTTCGACGTGCCCAAAAACGAACACTGGCTCCTCGACCTCGCCGAGCAATCACGCCCCTGGCTGCCCGACCTGCGGCTATTGCTGGTGGGTGAAGGACCCCACGAAGCGGAGCTGCGCCGTTCGCTCGCCGAGCGCGGCCTGGATGAGCGCGTGCAGATTCTCAGCTATCGCGCCCCGCAGCCGATTTATGCCGCCATCGATCTGCTGCTGTTGCCCTCGGCGCAGGAGGGTTTCAGCTATGTCTGCGCTGAAGCCATGGCGACCGGCCGCGCCGTGCTGCGCACGCAGACCGCCGGCGCCGCGGAGATGATCGTGCCGGGCCGCACCGGCCAGACCACGCCCATTGAGCGGGAGGCGTTCCTGACCACCGCCCAGCAGATGCTGGCGGATCGGCCGCGCCTGCACGCCATGGGCGCCGCCGCCGCGACGCATGTGCGGGCGCACCTGAGCCTGTGCCTGCAACTGGAACGCACGGTGAGTTTGTATCGTCAGTTGATCGCTGCCCACGCGCCCCGGCGCCGCCCGCAGCCCAGCGGGAGCCGCGCATGAGTCAACCTGCATTACCTGCTTCGCGCCGCGGGGTGTGGCGCCCGCTGCTGGGCGTGTTGCTCAGTCACCTGCTCGCCTACCGCGTCGCCCCCGCCGCCGCGCAGGAGGAATCGCCGCGCCGGGTGCTGGGCATCACCGACCTGGAAGCCCAGTTGCCCGCCGACCGCATGCCGACGGGCCGGGGCATTGTGATCGGGCATGTCGAAGGCGCGATCAAAGGCGGCTACCTGCCGCATGTCGGGCAGGCGCGGTTTCGCGGCGTGAAGTTTGAACCCGCCAGCGGACCCGGCGGCGTCAGCCCGCACGCCCATGCGACGGCGAAAGTGCTGTATGGCCCGGAGGGGCTGGCGCCGGGCGTCACGCGCGTGCGTTGTTACAGCAGTGAAAACTGGGTGGGCGGCGGCTACCTGCAGACGGGCGCCGGCATCGGGCCGCGCACCGATGATTGTCAGATCATCACCCACAGTTGGATCGCCGAGCATGAAGCCCGCGCCGCCGAGGGCGTGCTGCGCCGGCTGGACTGGGTCGCCGACCAGGCGAATGTGCTCATCATCGCCGCCGTGGACAACGGCCCGCAATCACCGGTGCCGACTTTGCTCGCCAGCGCGTTCAACGGCCTGACCGTCGGCCGGGCGGATGGGCGCAGCAGCGGCGGGTACACGCGCGGCCTGAGCAGCGGGCGCTGCAAGCCCGATGTCGTCGCCCCCGGCAGTCAGACCAGTTTCGCGGCCCCGGCGGCGGCGGCGGTGGCGGCGCGGTTGCTCGAAGCCGCCCGGGCGCGCGGGGAGGGTCATCCCGCGCAGCGCAATCTGGTCCTCAAAGCAGCGCTCCTGGCGGGGGCGTCCAAGCCTGACACCTGGCGCGCCAGCGAGGCGCATCCGCTCGATGAGCATCTGGGCGCGGGAGTACTGCGGCTGGATGAGAGTTACGCGATCATCCAACGCGGCCCGATCGCGCCGGGACAGATTCCCGCCGACGCCCGCTGGCATGGATTCGCCTGGCGCAACGCCGGCGCACGTCAACCCGAGCGCTGGCTGCTGGAACTGACCCACCCCGCGCCGCAGGTGTGTCTGGCGCTCACCTGGCATCGCCGCATTGACGGGCGCACCGGCATGGTGATGCCGGCACGGCAGCGGGTGTGGCTGGACACGCCGCGCCTGGCGGATTTCGATCTGGAACTGCTCAACGATCAGGGCCTGGTGGTGGCGACCTCGGCGTCCAAAGTGGACAACGTGGAACATCTCTTCCTGCGCGATCTGCCCGCCGGGCGCTATGAAGTGCAGGTCACCCGTGGCGACACGCTCGACGAAGACTGGGAATTCGCCCTGGCGTGGGCGGTGCGGTGAGCGGGACCGGCGCTGCGGAAAAATCCGGGGCGGTTGGAGGGAGAAGTCAGGACCAGCACCCATGGCTCTGCTTCAACGAGTCCCGCGCGTCAGCAAGGGGTTGCGGCGCAGCCGCAGGGATATGCCGCCCGGCAAGCGCCCCCTCCCGGACGATCGGGGCTCGTTCAGAGCGGTTTGATCATCCCTTGGTCTTGGGTGGGAAATTCATTCCGGGGTGACCGCTTGAATCCGGACCACTTACTCTCGATGCGGGGAGGTATGCCCCATCGGTTTCGACCATCTGCACCATGAGCGACGTTCGCGCGGATTGTGCAGATTTCTGGCGAAAAATGGAAAATTCAAGGAATGGATTTATTTGACTCGACGTTATAATGAGTGTGCATTTCTGCACGGCGGGACGGACCATATCTGAAGCCGTGATGGTTTGGAGAGGCAGGGACGGACATGTCGAACGAAGCCAATTTCATACAGCAGTTGCCGCCTCGGGAACTCACCGACGACATGCGTCTGGTGGATTTGTTCGAGCTGGCAGCCCGGGAAGACATTGACTGGGACGTCGAAGGCGAAAGCGCCCTGACGTTGCTTGCCGCCGAGTGGGTCGAACCCGCCCCGGCGGCGACCGCAGCGTGAGCGTGGCGTGCGTCGTCGGCGTGCCGGTGGTAATGCTGCGCTCCGGGTGTGCGCGGCTCGGCGGATGAGTTGGTCGGTGAGGTTGTGTCGCAGGCATGGCGACGGCGCTTGCCGGCGTCTTGACGAGCCCCGCGCGTGAGCAAGGGGTTGCGGCACAGCCGCAGGGGTTTGCCGCAACTAAGAAACCATCTCAAAAGAACAGGAACCACTGAGAGCACTAAGTAATGCTCACCGAGAATACGGGAAAATCCAGCGGATAAGTCCGCACCTCACGCTTGCGCTCGGTGTCCTCTGTGCCTCTGTGGTGAGTTTTGAGATATTTTCTAAGCCAACCCCTCCCTCACGATCGGGGCTCGTCAAGGCAGGACTGGCGGATGTGAATATGCTGGCCTGATGGCGCTCGGATGGCGGATGCAAACGGGCGATGGGCTGGTGGCAGGGAATCAGGGTGGCTGGGGGGTGTTTGCTGGTGTTTTGCGCAAGGATGCGTACGGGGTGGACCTGTCTGTGCCGGGTTGCGGCGGTGGATGACCCGCTGAATCCGGTTGGGGTAAGAGAAAGACTAGCACGGCAGCCATCAGGCGCCGGAAGTTCGCGGCCTGAGCGTTGCCCGCTTGTGCGGTGGAACCAAGTGCCCGTGTGGGCGACGTGGAGCCGCGTCAGTTTCCAGCGGCGCCGGCCTGACCAACCGGCGTATTTTGGCCGCGAACCTGACCGACCCCAAATTTGCCGCTGAGTCGCGGCTTCACGTCCCCCACACCGACACAACGCCGGCGCTTGCGTGATGAACGCTGATTAACCCCGGGTTCCCGCCCTCCCCACCCGCCACAACGAGCCGGAAGCGTAAGCGACGGCCCCGGGCCAGCGATCC
>CAZSBB010000065.1:0-17569 GCA_964605235.1 uncultured Phycisphaeraceae bacterium | reverse complement strand
GGGGACAGTTCTACTCGGTTGAATAAGGGGACACTTCTACTTCGGTTGCGACACGCGACGAAGGTCAAGGAGATCATCGACGCGCTCACGAAGCAGGTCGGCGTGGATGAGACGAATGGCGCTCGAACGGTGGGACAAGCGTGGCCAGGGCGTTACAGCGACGGGATGCTCGATCTACTTGGGAAGCTCAACGTCGCATCGCTCGGTCCACAGGAGTTGGAGCAGTTCATTTACGACGTGAACGTGAAGCACGATGGCAACAAGGTCATCATTACAACCGAGGAGGTCGAAGTTTCTGCCTTCCTCAAGGTGATGGTCCTGAAGGGTGCGCGGATCGAAGTCTACTCGGCCCATGACTATCCCGACAGCAAGCACGGGCGAGGTCGCCGATGAGTACGGAGCCGTAATGCCAGCGCTGAACTGGGACATCTTCACGAGTCTGCCGGGCAGCACGGAGAAGAACTTCGAGTTGCTCTGCCGAGGCCTCGTGCGCCAGAACTTCGGCGGCTACGGTTCGTTCCGCGCCCTTGCGAACCAGCCCGGCGTCGAGTTCCATCTCAAGCTCGACAAGCTTTGCGATGCGCTTGGCGGCCCTGCTCGTTGGTGGGGCTGGCAGTGCAAGTGGTACGACCTTGCCGCAAACGGCGCGCTGGGTTCGACCCGTCGGAACGACATCAGGGACGGTATCAAGAAGGCCGAAGCGCATGTCCCTGGTCTGACCGACTGGGTTCTATGGACACGGCGCACGCTGACCAAGGCCGACCAGGATTGGTTCAACGGGCTCTCGTCCACGATGACACTGCACCTGTGGACGGGTGACGAGGTCGACAACCTCCTCGCTGGGCCGGCCCTCGTTCTACGCAGCACCTACTTCGGCGAGTTGGTGTTCACGCCCGACATCCTGCGTGAGCGTCACGAACAGGCTGTCGCTCCGATTCGAGCACGATGGCAGCCCGACGTGCATCACGTCGGTGAAGCCGAGCGCGAACTGCGGCGCATGCTCGGTGAAGTGGAGGCGTGGAACACGCTTCGCGAACTCGCGACCGAACTGCGCGCCAGCGCGGAGGCGGTGAAATCTTCGCCAGCCGTGCCTGCCCCGCTTGAACCGTTCGTGACGAGCGTCGTCGCCCAGTCCCGGCAATCGGCAGACATCCTGGACAGGGTCGCAGCAGGCATCGGCCTCGGCGACCTGGACCTCCTTCGCGACGAACTCACCGCTCGGCCACGCGCGCTTCCTGCCGAGGTGGCAGCGGCCCCAAGGAGACTTCGTGCCAGCAACCAGCGTGCTGGGCTCTATGCAACTAACGCCGTGGCGGGGTGCCATGATACGTTGTTGCTGCTCAACGATGTCGAGGCAGGCTTCTCTTCACGGCTCGTCGCGCTCCTTGCGCCCGCTGGCTGCGGGAAGACGCACCTCGCGGCGCAACTTACGGCCGGAACGACTGCGCGCCCGCCCGGATTGCTGCTTCACGGACGCGACCTCCACGCGAGTCACACGCTTGACGACTTGGCTCGTCGCGTGTCGATCGCAGCGCAACCTGTACCGAGCATGGAGGCACTGCTCGCGGCAGTCGATGCTGTCGGCCAACGCGCTCAGAAGCGTCTCCCCATTTTCATCGACGGCCTGAATGAGTCGGAAGATCCGAGGACGTGGAAGCCGCTGCTCGCTGCGCTGGAGACCACGCTCGCGAAGTACCCGTACGTGCTACTCATCTGCACGTTGCGCCCCGAGTTTGTGGACGACGCTCTCCCTGATTCAACACGACGTGTTGAGATCAAGGATTACGGCGACGCGACCCTCGATGCAGTTCGTGCGCACTTCCAGCATTGGAGGATCGACGCCACCGACGCATACTTGCCCAGCTTCCTGCGCCATCCGCTCACACTCCGACTCTTCTGCGAGGTGACGAACCCGGCCAGGCAGCAGCTCGTCGGTGTAGGCGCGATGCCGGGCTCTCTGACGGCGCTTTTCGAACGATACTTGGAACAGGTCGGCGTACGCGTTGTTGACCTTGCTCCGCGCACGCATCGTTTCTACGCGCAAAACGTCCGCGCGGCGATCTCGGTCTTCGCGAATAAGCTGTGGGCGTCGCGAGCTCGTTCTGTCGAGCTTGATGAGCTTCGCACCTTGCTCGGAGATGCGCAACGTCCGTGGGACCAGAGCATCGTGCGCGCGCTGGAGCATGAGGGTGTGCTGCTCCGCATGCCTTCAAGCGGTGGCGACACGCTCGTACCCGTATACGACATGCTCGGTGGCCACATCATCGCCAACGCGCTGTTGGCGCAGCACGGCCAGGTCGCCTTCGAGGCGTGGGTCAAGAAGGCCTCCACGGCGACATCGCTGGCTGGCAAATACGACGTCCGGCACCCGCTTGCCGATGATGTTCTTCGCTCGTTGGTGGGGCAGGTTCCGCGTCGCTTCTATGCGAAGCAACTCTGGCAGTTGGTAGACGAGCCGCTGCGCGGGCGAGCCTTGCGGATGGCAGCACATCTCGAGCCCGCCTCGCTCGATGCGAAGACAGTCGCTGCGCTGCTCGACCTCGTTCGAGTCGGAGAGTCAGAGCTTCTCGATCGCCTCTGGCAAGTGCGCGGTGTGCTTGGCCATCCGCTGAACGCTGAGGGGCTGGATCAAGCGCTGCGACCGATGCCGGTCTCGGACCGCGATCTTCGCTGGACGGAGTGGATCCGCCAGAACCACGACAATCTCATAGGCAGAGGTCGAAGCGTGCTCCGCGACCTCCAGAACCTGGAGGAGCGCTGGCGAGCGCAGAGAGTTTATAAAGGGGATCGGCTGCGCGCGCGCTGGATCATGTGGACGCTTACGAGCACCGTCCGACGGCTTCGCGACCAAGCAACTCGTGCTCTCTATTGGTACGGTCGCGTCGACCCCGAGGGACTCTTCGCGCTGACCATCGATTCGCTGCCGGTGAACGACGCCTATGTGAGCGATCGGATGCTCGCGGCCGCATACGGCGTGGTGATGAGCCATCAGCAGGTAGACGCTGGGTTCGGAGAACTTCTACGGCCGTTTCTCGAACAGCTCGCGTCGGCGCTTGTGGGGCAGTCGGCGACTGCACCGACGCACCACTACCTCGCGCGGCTCTACGTACGCGGCATCGTCGCATTCGCGTCCAAGTTCTGCCCGGCCTCGTTGCCCACCTCGCTGAGCAGCGCATGGGCTTTCGCCGCACCCGCCCCAGTCCAGGCTCTCGCCAAAGACGCCCCAGAAGCCAAAGAAGCAGCGCGGACGCTCCGCATGGACTTCGAGAACTACACGCTGGGGCGACTGTTCGACGATCGTCAGAACTACGATATGAACCACGCGGAGCATCAGGCCGCCGTTGCTCATGTGCGCAGGGTTGTGTGGGCGCTCGGGTGGCGAGCAGCAACCTTCGACACGATTGACAAGAGGATTGCGGAGGACGCTTATCGGCACGGCCATGGTGACCAGGCACTCGTCGAACGTTATGGGAAGAAGTACGGCTGGATCGGGTTCTACACCTACGCAGGGCTCCTCGATGACGGCGAAAAGTATCCACGCAGGGACCGCGAGTTCTCCGACGTCGACATCGATCCATCGTTTCCGGAGAAGCCACCGACCGACGGTTCTTCTTCCGTGCTGGAGGTGTGGCTATCGCCGGGCATGGACAGTCACGAGAGGTGGATTCGCGCCGACACGACGTCGCTGCATCTCGGCATCGTTCGTCGAGAGACAATCGGTCGGCACACTGGGCCATGGCTCGCTGTGCACGGGTACATCAGCGCCGAAGACAGGGTGCTTGGTCGCAGTGCGTGGGCCTTCCTGTCAGCACTAGTGACCTCGAAGGGGGACGAGCCACGCCTCGTGGCTATGCTGGAGGCTGGGAACTGCCCCTTGCGAGCTCGTGGCGTGCCGAGTGACCACTACATCTTCGCGGGGGAGATCCCGTGGCATCCAAAGTTCGCTTCTGTGGCTCTTGCCGAGGACGCTTACCGCGAGCAAGTTTGGACCGGCACTCAATCCGTCGAGGTGGAGGTCCTTGCGCACGACTACGCCTGGGAGAGCTACCATAGTGAGATGAATCGCACGGGAAGCGCCCTCGTGCCATCTCAGCCCTTCTCCGCGCATTTCAAGCTGTGCGGCGTCGCACAGTCGTTCGATCAGGTACTCCCTGACGGAAGCCCTGCGACGATCACACTCAGCGGCGTCGATGGCCTCGTGGGAAACGTTGTCTACATCCGGGAAGACCTGCTTCGGCAATACGTTGCCGGCCGCGCCATCGTGTGGTTCGCATTCGGTGAGCGCGTGTTGCGGCCCTATCCACCGTCACCGCCTGCATGGCTCGTGGAGGTCCTAAGACACCAGTCCAACGAATGGCATGTGGTGCTTACCGAGGCTGACCTCTTGCAAAATGGCAAACCATCTAGCAGGAAGAATGCTGCCGTGTGGCCATCGGCAGAGACGAGCACGGCGAAGAAGCGCCGCGCCAAGAGTACGAAGCGGGCCAACCACAATGGCGCGAAGCGAGCCAAGAGGAAGCCGTGAACACTTCAGCCATGAAGATAAGGTGGCAGACGATAGGGGGCCAGAGGACGTAAGGAGAAAATATAAAGTCAGACCCACCTAGAGACATGCTCCACATAGGCAGTCATTGATGCGGCTGCGCCCACCCGCAGCCGCACCAATGCCAAAAATTCAGATTAATCAGTCCCGACAGCCCCGACCCCTTGCACCCCCCCGCCCACTCGCTACCATATCGCCATGGTTGAGAATGCGTCACAATCAACGCTGCCGCTGAACGTCCTCCCCAGCGAACGCATCCGCATTGTGCCTTTGACCGACATCCCCCCCGACATGTGCGTGGAAGTCACGCGCATGGATGCCGACGACGACGACACCCAGCGGCTCAAAGCCATGGGCGTCTGCGTCGGACGCAAGGTGGTCATGGTCAAGCAGGGCGATCCCCTGATCGTCCGCGTGTGGGGCACCCGGCTGGGCGTCTCGCATCGGCTGGCGCACCAGGTCATGGTGGCGGTGTGCGTGGACCATCCCCAGGCGCCGGCGGCGACCTCGGCTGGTGCAACTTCCACTCCTGCGGCGGGCCGGTAGCCTCTGCCTGCCTGAGCCCCCGGCTGAGAACTGTCATGACCACCACGGTGTCTCTGGATGTGCTGCAGCGGCCGACGGAACCGCAGGACGGCGTGATCACCATCGCGCTGGCGGGCAACCCCAACGCGGGCAAGACCACCATCTTCAACCTGTTCACCGGGCTGCGCGCCAAGACCGCCAACTTCCCCGGCACGACCATCGAGCGCCGGGTGGGCACGATGACCCTGCCCCAGGGCACGGTGGAGCTGATCGACCTGCCGGGCTTGTATTCGCTGGCGGGGGCGACCAGCGAAGAGCGCATCGCCCGCGATGTGATTCTGGGCCATTTCCCCGGCGTGCCCCGCCCCGCGGCGGTGATCGTGGTGCTCGACGCGACCAATCTGGAGCGCAACCTGTACTTGGCGTCGCAGGTGCTGGAGCTGGGTCTGCCGACCATCGTGGGTTTGAACATGATGGACCTGGCGCAGCAGGCGGGCACGCGCATCGACAGCAACAAGCTGAGTCTGGAGCTGGGTTGTCCGGTGGTGCCGCTGTCGGCGCGCGCCGGCGGGGGCATGGACGACCTGAAGCGGGAGATCGAGCGGCTGGTCACCGGGCATCTGGCGGCGCCGGAGGTTCCGCCGGCGCTCAAGCAGGCGTGCAACTGCGGGGGCTGCCCGTTCAAGGCGCGGTTCGACTGGGCGGAGGAAGTGGGCGGCAAGTGCATCACCGCGCCGGGTCACGCGACGGGGCGCAAGACCGCGGCGATCGACCGGGTGCTGACCCATCCGGTGGTGGGCGTGGCGGCGTTCCTGAGCGTGATGTTTGCCGTGTTCGCCATGATTTTCTGGCTGGCGTCCTATCCAATGGACATGATCGAAGGCTTCTTCGGCTGGGCGGGGGGCTGGGCGGCGCAGGTGATGCCCGAGGGCGATCTGCGCTCGCTGGTGGTCGACGGGATCATCGGCGGCGTCGGCGGCGTGCTGGTGTTTCTCCCGCAGATCTGCATCCTGTTCTTTTTCCTGGCGCTGCTGGAGGACACGGGCTATCTCGCCCGCGCTGCCTTCGTCATGGACCGCCTGATGCGGCGCGTGGGCCTGCCGGGCAAAGCCTTCGTGCCCATGCTCTCGGCGCATGCCTGCGCCATTCCCGCGATCATGGCGGCCCGGGTGATCGACGACAAACGCGACCGTCTCGTCACCACGCTGGTGCTGCCGCTGTTCACCTGCTCAGCGCGCATTCCGGTGTACGCCATGGTCACCGCCCTGCTGTTCCGCGAGCAACCGCTGCTGGCGGCGTTGATGTTCACCGGGGCGTACTGTCTGGGCATCGTCGCGGCGCTGGTGATGGCGTTCGCCTTCAAGCGCACGATCCTGCCGGGTGAATCGCGGCCGCTGGTGCTGGAGCTGCCGGGCTACAAGCTGCCGGTGCTGCGCAACGCGTTGCTGCACACGTATGACCGGGGCATGATTTTCATCAAGAAGGCGGGCACCACGATTCTGCTGATCTCGGTGGTGCTGTGGGCGGCTTCGACCTATCCCAAGAGCGAGCCGCCGGCGCAGGCCCAGCAGTTGCGTGAGCAAGCCCAACTGGTGCTCGACAGCCAGACCGCGAACACCGACGCCGACGCCCAGGCGGAGGAACTGCTGACTGAAGCGGACCGGCTGGAGGCGCAGCACGCGCTGGCGAATTCCGCGGCGGGGAAGCTGGGGCATCTGATCGAGCCGATCATTCGGCCGCTGGGTTATGACTGGCAGATCGGCGTGGGCGTGGTCAGCTCGTTCGCCGCCCGGGAGGTGATTGTCAGCACGCTGGCGATCGTGTACGGCGCGGGCGCGGATGCTGCGGAGGAAGATCCGCAGCCGTTGTACGACACGATGCGGGCGGCGCAGCGTTCCGACGGGACGCCGGTGTTCACCACCGCGACCTGCGTGAGTCTGCTGGTGTTTTATGTGCTGGCGATGCAGTGCCTGCCCACGCAGGTGGTGACCCGGCGGGAGACCGGCAGTTGGAAGTGGGCGTTCCTGCAACTGGGCTACATGAGCGTGCTGGCGTACGGGCTGGCGCTGGTGGCGTACCAGTCGCTCACCGCGCTGGGGTATTGAGCCGACGTTGCGCGATGCAGCGGACACGGCCGATGCTGCGGGCGTCCCCGGGCAGAGCCCGGGGCTAACGGACAACCTCGCGCTGGCGCCCCGTTAGCCCCCGGCTCTGCCGGGGGATTCTTACCACCCATACACCCCACATCCGGCCCGACGCGGGCGATACTGCGGACGTCCCCGGGCAGAGCCCGGGGCTAACGGACCCTCTTCGCGCTGGCGCCCCGTTAGCCCCCGGCTCTGCCGGGGGATTCTTACCACCCATACACTCCACAGCCGGCCGAACGCGGGCGATGCTGCGGGCGTCCCCGGGCAGAGCCCGGGGCTAACGGACCCTCTTCGCGCTGGCGCCCCATTAGCCCCCGGCTCTGCCGGGGGATGCTTCCCACCCATACACTCCATATCCGGCCGGACGCGGGCGATGCTGCGGGCGTCCCCGGGCAGAGCCCGGGGCTAACGGACCCTCTTCGCGCTGGCGCCCCATTAGCCCCCGGCTCTGCCGGAGGATTCTTACCACCCATAAACCCCAACACAGCCGACCGAATGCGGGCAAGATTTCTCTGGGCTGTCGCACGCCCGCGCCAAACCGGGGTAAATAGCCATTGAGATCAACGGCAAACTGCGCCCAGCGCGATCCTGGGCACTGGCCGCCATGTGATTGCTTGCAGGAGTACGACCGATGGCTGGCAATGGTATGACTGAGCTGGTGCTGAATCCGCAGACTGCGCTGGTGCTGGCGACCGGCGAACCGTTTGGCGTCCGTCATGCCGCCCGCGCGGTGGCGCGCGACCTGGCGCGGGTGCTGAGTGCGGAAGTGCGCTTCGGCAGCACTCGCCCGGCCGACGCGCCGCTGGCGCTGTACATCGACAGCACCGGCGAACTGGCGCGGCAGTGGAACTGCGCCGACGACCTGGCTGGCGCGGAGGAATTCATCCTGCGCCAACGCACCGAAGCCAACGGGCAGCACAGCATCCTCATCGCCGGCGGCGGCGAGCGCGGCGCGATCTACGGCCTGTACCACTTCTCCCACACCCACCTGGGCGTTGACCCGCTCTGGGCGTTCACCGGGCAAATGCCCCAGCCCCGCGCTCAAGTCGCGCTGCGCGACGTAACGTACACCAGCACCCCTGCCGCCTTCCGTTACCGCGGCTGGCACGTTGAAAACGTGCAGGTGCTCCAGGACTGGCAGGGCCACGACCAGCGCGCCGGCTACTGGGAGTTCTGGGATCGCCTGCTCGAAACGCTGCTGCGGCTGCGCGGCAACATGGTCAAACCCAACTGGAACGACCCGAGCCGACCCGAGCTGGCGCTGGCGCAGCGTCTGGGTCTGCTCATCACCCAGGAGCACTGCTGCCCGTTTGGCGTGGGCAACTGGGCGATCCGCAGCGACGAGCCGGGCTTCAACTTCAACTATGAAGACCATCCGCACGTCTTCCTCAATGCCTGGGAAAACGCCCTGCTGCGCTACCCGCGTCCGGAGAATGTCATCTGGACGCTGGGCTTTCGCGGCCAGGGCGATCGCCCCTTCTGGATGCACGAACCCGAACGCTACGACACCGACGCCAAGCGCGGAGCCGTGATCTCGCGCGTGCTGCGCGAGCAGAAAGCCCTGGTCGAAAAGCATCTGGGGCACACGCAACCCGCCTTCATCCACAACACCTGGATGGAAGGCAATCGCCTGGTGACGCACGGGCACACGCAGCTGCCCGAGGGCGTCATGCCGGTGTACGCCGACAACGGCTACGGCACGTTTCGCAGCATGATTGCCGAGGGTTGTGATCCGGCGCAGGTCGCCCCGGCGTTGCCGGCGCAGCGGCGCGGGGGCGACGGCGGGGTGTACTTCCATGTTTCGATGTGGGACTTCAACACGCCGTTCCTCACCAACTTCGTCCCGCCGGCGCGGGTGCAGGAGCAGTTCGCACAGGTGCTCGACCGGCAACTGACCGGCTACCTGCTGATCAACGTCGGGCGCATCCGCGACTGCATCAGCAGCATCGCCATGATCGCCCAGGTGTGGAACCAGGGGCGTTTCGCGGGCGAGCAGTTCCTCACGCACTGGTGTGCGCAGCGGTTCGGCGCGGCGGCGGCGGACGCCCGGGCGTGCTATGAACACCTGTACCACTCGCCCAGCAAGTGGGGTCAGTGGGGCCAGTGGGAGGATTACATGATCGGCGACGTGGGTTATGTGCGGCGCGCGACGGTGATGATTGAAGAACTGTTCAATCCCGGGCGCCGGCGACATTACGAAACGCTGCCGTTCAAGTTCTGGCAGGCGCAGCCGCGGACGCTGGCGCAGCAGGCGGAGTATTTCCTGCGCGACACCGCCGCCGCCGCGCCCCAATGGGCTGACGCCGCGGCGCGCGCCCGGGCGGCACAGGCGCAGCTCGAGGGCGCGGCCCGGGACTTCTTCATCCTCGACGTCGGCTCGCAGGTGCAGGTGCATCAGACGTGGAACGAATATCTGCATGAGGTCGCCCGCGCGGTGCAGCGTTATGAAGCCGGGGACCTGGCGGGGGCATTGGAACCGGCGCAGGCGGCGCGGGCGTGCGTCGACCGGGTGCGGGCGGTGCTGGCGAGCCGGGAGTACGCCCCGTGGTCGGGCTGGAACACGCCGGCGCTGCTGCGGTTCGCCTGCGTGCCGATGGCGGAGCATTGGATCGATCTGCTGATTGCCAACATTCGGGCGCTGACGACCGAGCGTCCCGCGGCGTTCTGACGCCCTGAGCCGCAACTGCTGCATGGCCTGATGGATGCGTCAATAGCGCTCCGGCGGTTCCGGTTTTCTCATCAAACTTGAATTGGCAATACCCGAATCGAGTTATGCGTTGGTCCCAAGTTGCCGACGTATTGCGAGTCGGAGTAGTTTGATGGACACCGCCATAACCATTCCACATCTGTGGTTTTCACTGGTCGCCGCGCTGGGCCTGCTGGCGTTGCTGGGGGGCCACGGGCTGGGGCGCGGCCCGCGCTGGCGTGCCCGGCTGGGGCTGGTGCTGTCGCTGTTGCTGATGGGCTTCTGGGGTTGGCTGGTGCAGCGGCCGGAGCTGGCGGTGCAGGTGATCCCGGCGGGCTGGTTGTACTACCTGGAATCCACGCTGGCGACGCCGTTCTTCATGCTGGGGTTGGGGGTGGTGTGGGGTTTGAGTCCGCATCCTCAGCAGCATCGCATCGCCGCGGCGGGGGCGTTGGTGGGCGCGGGGTTGTTCGTGTACGCCGGCTTGTGGATGATCCAGCCGCCGCCGCATCTCGATGACGCGCAGGCGAGCCCGACGGGGCTGGTGCTGCAGAGCACGGATTATTCCTGCGTGCCGGCGGCCTGCGCCACGGCGATCAATCAACTGCGTCTGCCGGGGGTTCCCGCCACGGAAGCGGAGATGGCGCAGCTCACGACCACCCGCCCCGCGCAGGGGGCGACGTTGATCCGGGCGATGGAAGGCCTCAACCAGCGGCTGGCGGGCACGCCGGTGCGGGCACGGATTATCCACCCCACCGTCGAGCAACTGCGGATACTCAAAGGGCCGCTGCTGACGCCGCTGCGGGTGCTGGAAGTGCCGGGGCAATCGCACATGGTGGTGGTCATGAGCATTGACGAGCGCCAGGTGCTGCTGGCGGATCCCGACCGCGGGCGCGTGACCCTGCCGCGCGCCGAGTTCGACGCCCGCTACCTGGGCCACGCCATCAGCTTCTGCGCCAGCTACGCCGGCTGAACCGACCGGCCGGTCCATCCCAAGTCGATTTCATTGGTCTGTACGCGCTGTTCCGCGCCTTTGCATCGCCTGAGCGGGAGGCGTACAGTTGGCGTTTTCAAACTTGGGTAGGCAAGCCGTGCCGGGCTGGCATGGCGTTGACCGCCCACCAGCGAGTCCATCGAACATGAGCAAGTTGCGGATCGGGATCATCGGCGCCGGCGGTCGGGGCATCAACAGCTTCGGCGAAAACATTGTCAAGGAGTTCGCCGACCAGGCGGAGGTCGTGGGCATTGCCGACCCCAACGGCGAGCGCGTCAACGCGGGCAAGGCTTACCTGCAGCGTCCGGACATCACCTGGCACGCCGATGCCGAGGCTTTGTGCCAGCGCAAGGATGTCGACGCGGTGATCATCACCACGCCTGACTATCTGCATGAGGAAGGCGCGCTGACTGCCTTCAAGCATGGCAAGCATGTGCTGGTGGACAAGCCGCTGGCGACCACCGTCGACGGCTGCCTGCGGGTGATCGAAGCCTCCCGGCAGGCGGGCAAGGTGCTCTACATGGGCTTCAACCTGCGCCACGCCCCGATGATCCGCAAGCTCAAAGCCTTGATCGACGCGGGCACGTTCGGCGACATCTTCTCCATCCAGGCGATCGAGCACTACGATGGCGGCCGCACCTACCACTCCCGCTGGAATCGCCTGATGAAGTACAGCGGCGGCCTGTGGCTGCACAAGGGCTCGCACGATTTCGACGTGCTCAACCACTTCCTCAATCCCATCCGCCCGCTGCGGGTGTCCTGCTTCGCCAACGTCTTCACCTTCAAACCCGAACGCCTGCCCTTCACCCCGCGCCCCGGCGTGGAAGTGGGCCCGACCTGTTCGCAGTGCGCCTATGCCGACGAATGCCCCGATGTGGCGCATTACGTCAAGATGCACCTGGGCGCCTCGACCCAGATGTTCAACCAGGACACCGCCAAGGTCGACGGCTATCACAAAGACCTGTGCATGTACACGTCCGAAAAGGACACCCATGACCAGGGCATCGCCATCGTCGAATACCAGAACGGCGTCACCGCCAGCCACAGCGAATATTTCGCCACCCCCATCACGCTCCGCCGCTACCTCATCGAAGGCACCGGCGCCCACGGCGAAACCGACATGGACAACGACATCCATGTCTACCCCCGCTGGACCCGCGACCACAGCATTCACAAGATCGGCAAGGAAACCGGCGGCCACGGCGGCGCGGACCCCAAGATGATCCGCGACTTCCTCGGCTGCATCGCCCAGGGCCAGCGCCCCAGGACCGGCGGCGTCGACGGCACCTGGGCGGTGGCGGTCGCCGTCGCGGCGGAAAAGAGCCGCGCTGCCCGCCAGACCGTCGAAATCAGCTCGGTGCTCGATGTCACCAGCGATCTGCTGCGGTAATCGACCCCACTCGCGCGGCTCGACGGCTTGGTGTAAACTGACGCCGGTTATGCGACCGTCATCCGTTCCTGCCCGCAAAGGGGATGCGCCATGGGTTCTCGTCTGCTCCGCTTCGCGTTCGTCGGCCTGCTGCTGGCGTCCGTGACCGCCTGTTCGCCCTACGTCAACGTCCCCGCTCAACCCGGCGACGCGCTGGCGACCAACAATCCCAACAACGTCAACGTCCGCGACGCCGTGGTCGAAGCCGTGCTGGCGGTCCTGCTCCAGCGCCCTGAGCCGGGCGCCTACCAACTGGTCATGCCGCGCGGCACCGAACCGCTCACCTATGCCGCCATCCTCCCCCGCCTGGGCGATCAGGCGATGTGGTCCAGCGCCGGCGTCACCCCCGATGTCCCGGTCATCGAAATCCGTCAGGTCCGCATCCGCGGCACCAGCGCCGCCGTGGACCTGGTGCGCCCGGTCACGCCCGGCCTGAACGATCCCGAACAACGCGAACTCGTCACCGTCTACCTCAACCGTTACCTCCCCGGCGGATGGCGCGCCGGCCGGATCCGCGTGTGGCGCGGCGATGTCGACGAAGCCCTGCGCCTGAGCCCCGCCCCCACCGCCGATGAGCAACCCGCCCCCATGCCCGGCGAACAAGCCGAGCCTGCGCCCCAACCCGCCCCCACCGCAGACCCCGGCGCGGCGGCCATGCCCCTGGTGGAATCCAGCGCCATCGAATCCCCGCAGCAGTAACTTCACTTGACCCGCGCCAAGCGCGTGGCGCAAACCCGCGCTCGGCCGCGTCTCCCGCCCTTACCTGAAAGCGAGTTTTGCATCATGACCTGGACGCTCAGCGCCTTCGCCGACGAAGCCGGCCCCTCCACCGATGACCAGATTGCCGCGCTGCAGAAAGCCGGCCTCAAGCACATCGACCTGCGCGGCGTCGATGGCCACAACATCTCCGCCCTCCCGCTGGAGGTCGCCAAAGCCGCCGCCGCCAAGCTCAAAGCCGCCGGCGTCACCGTCAACATGTTCGGCTCGCCCCTGGGCAAAATCGACATCAGCGACGACCTGCAGATCGACCTCGACAAGCTGCGCCACCTCGGCCAGCTCGCCGACGTGTTCAACTGCCGCGCCGTCCGCATTTTCAGCTACTACAACAAACAACAGGCCCCGCTGGAACAGTGGCGCCGCGAATCCCTCGACCGCCTGGCGCGCCTCCGCGATCTGGCGGCCAAGCTCAACCTCGTGCTCTATCACGAAAACGAACGCCACATCTTCGGCGACCGCTGCGATCAGGTCGTGGAGATTGCCGACAACCTGCACGACGGCAAGGTCTTCAAGCTCATCTTCGACTTCGACAACTACAACCAGTCAGGCGACGATGTGTGGAGCAACTGGCTCAAGCTCCGCGAACGCAACGACGCCTTCCATCTCAAGGACAGCAACAAGAGCAACCAGCACGTTCCCATCGGCCAAGGCAACGGCCAGGCGCCGCGCATCCTCGCCGACGCCGTGGCGCGCGGCTGGACCGGCCCGGCGATCCTCGAACCGCACCTGAAACACTCCAAGGCCGTGCAGGCGACCCACGTCAGCGGCAGCGAGAGCAAGGCGTTCGTCGATCTGTCTGCCGGCGAGTGTTTCGCCATTGCCGCCGATGCCGCGGTCAAGCTGCTGGCGCAGGTCAAAGCCCCGTGGCGCTGAGTCGATGGCGTCAGCGGTTACACTGGACCGGACCTCGCCACCTGTAGGGAGATTCATCATGCCCCGTTTCGCCGCCGCCTTGCTGTTGCTGTCACTGGGCCTGTGGTGCGCATCGAGCACGCAGACCCGGGCGGATGAAGGCGTCGCCGCCGCCAAGGAAGCCCAGCCGGCCGCCCCCGCCGCCGCCGAAACGCCCAAGCCCGCCGGCGACAACGCCCAGCCCGCCGCCGATGTGGTCGATCAGATGCTGCAGAAGCTGCAGAAGAATCCGATGATCGAACCCGCTCAGCGCACCAACCCCACGGCTCCGTCCAGCAGCCCCCTGCTGTCGCCCACGCCCAAGGTGGAAGTGGACCCCAAGGTCATCGGCGTCGCCCCGGGACTGCCCCGGCCCCAGCTGCGCCGCGAGGGTGAATTCGTCGTCAACCGGCGCGGCCGACTGGTCCGCTCGCCCAACGGCAAAGACCTGCTGTTCGTCTTCGACGCCGACGGCAAACAGGCGCAGGAGCCGCCCATGATCATCGTCCCCTGCCAGATTCTCCAGAGCATGGAAGACCTCGTGCTCGAGCGCGGCGACAAAGTCGTCTTCCTGCTCTCGGGCCAGGTGCTGACCTACCGCGGCTCCAATCACCTGCTGCCCACCATGATGAAACTCTCCATCGACCGCGGCAATCTGCAGAACTGATTGCCATCCCCCATCCTGCAACCCCACCAAACCCCGGTTAATCCCGGGGTTTTTTCATGAAGCGCCCCTGCCGGCCCGGACCTACAAAAAGATCGCCAAGCGCTGGGCAACGAGCCGGAAGCGTCAGCGACGGGTACAGCGTCCGGTCACCCAAGCTTCAAGGCATGATCCCCGCCCATCAGATGTGGGGCGCCCTGCCCGTCGCTGACGCTTCCGGCTCGTTGCAGAGGCAGGCAAACAAGCGTTCGCCCGCCCGTCTCCTTCACCGCTCCACCACGCCCTCGGTGCGGCGCAGCGTTCCCTCCGGCGCTGCGAGCACCCAATGCAGCAGGCAGGAGTACAACACGTCTTCGGTATACAGGTGATGCTCCGTGGGTTGATCCGGACGAATGAAAGCCGTCAGCGGCGAAGCCGTGTCCATCCAACCCAGCGTGTGGCCATATGCCGCACCGGGAATGAGTTTGGCGACCAGCAAGCCATCGAGCGTGTAGACGTGCACTTCCTGGCCGCGCGGATTGTGCCCGGCATACACAAACTGGCCATCGGTGGCGAAGGCGACAAACTCCTGCTCGGTGAGGAACTGGCTGACCATTTCGCCGCCGGCATTGACATGCGCGATCGCCCAGCCGCCCTGGTGGTACAACCCGCCGGGCTTTCGCTGGGGTTGGGTCCACGCGGGATAGCCGCCCAGCAGCATTTCACTGCTCCCGGGCAGCACGCGCAGCAAGCCTTCCCAGCCGGCGGGCAGCTTCTCCGGCGGGAGCACGACCTGGCGCTGCTGCCAGTCGTACTGCGGATTGCCATGTGCATCGAAGCCCAGCAGCGCGAGTTTTTCGATCTGCTTGAGCGTCACGTTGTGGTAGTACCAGTCGCCGCGCTCAGTGATCCAGCCGCGCCAGACGAAGTAGTTGAGGTCGGCAGCGCTGGCTTCGAAATTGGTTTCGCTGTCCTCAACTTGTCCGTCGCCGTTGCGGTCGATCCAGCGGAACGGGCGCGGCTTCCACTGGTGATCGGTGTTGTCATCCGCGCCGGTCCACAGCGTGCCGAGCATGGTGCTGCGGCGAATGCTTGTGCCATCGTCGCCCAACGCATAGGCGCCCAGCCCCCAGTTGCTGGGGTTGAGATAGAACAGGTAACGCCGGCCGTTGGACAGCTTCCGGCAGAACGCATTGCCGTCCATGAAGCGCAGGTCCGGCAGCAGCCAGTTGTGGGTGAAAGTCCACGCCCCGGTGTCGAGGTTTACGTCATATTGAAAGCGTCCCGACAGCAACAGGCGCGGGTCGACGCTGGGATCGGCAAACGGGCCGGGCTGGGCGAAGTCGGCTTTGTACTGCCGCCAGAGCGCGCCATCGGGTTGGTAGAACAGCAGGCGCTGATTGCCATTGTCCGTCACGCCGTAGCGTCCGTCCACGCCGCCGCCGACGGCGCACAGGAAGTCCCAGCGGTAGCGGTCGTCGCGCACCGGTCCCGGCGCCGCCCGCCCGCCGCGGGCCCAGCGCAATTGCTCTGTTTCCCGGGCAAAACACAGCACCTGGCTCGGCCCCCGCTCCGCCACCAGCAGGTCCTGCGCGGGCCCGACCAGTCCCAGCGCGTCCGGCTCATTGAGTCCCGTGATGCGCTGAAGCACCGCGCCCGTCAGGTCGAGGCGCACCACGCTCGCCACGCCGTCGGCGACCCACAGCCCGCCGCGCGGATCGACCGCCAGGCCGCGCGGCCCGGGAAACGGCAGGCTGCCGGCTGCGGCGCCGGTGCGCTTGTCGTACCAGTCGATGCGGTTCTCGCGCCAATTGCTCACGTACAGATGCGCGGCATCCACCGCGAGGGCGCTCACCCCCACCACCTGTCGCTGCTGTTCGTTGGTGCGGTGACGCAGGCCTGCAGCAATCGGCGGGATCGGCGCGGCGGCGTTGATGACCAGGCCTTCGGGCATGTCCGCCCACATCTCGGGATGTCCATCGCTGCAACGCTGCCGCCGCACCCACTGCTGACTCTCCTTGCCGCCCAGATTCGACGCCACGGCATAGACGTACTGACCATCGGTCGCCACGGCATAGAGCCCGTTGTGCCCATAGCTCCAGCGCGGGTTGCCCGCCGCATCGAAGCTGCGCAGCGCTTTGCCCGATTCATCCCAGGAAGCAGTCTGGTACCAGTTGCCGGCCGCGTCGAACGCCACGCCGGTGACCCACTTGCTGGCGTTGCTGTCGCCATACGGCGGCGTGCCGGTGTTGCCCACGCTGGGCAAGGCGCGCACCTGCACGGTGTTGACCAGCGCCTTCCAGGTGTATGTGCCCACAGGCGCCGGCGCGCCGAAATCATCCCGACCATCCCAGCTAAGCGTGACTGGCCCGGACGCCGGCGCGGGCGTCAACCGATGCAGCACGCGCACCTGGCGGCCGGCGGCGTCGTACACCGCGGCACTGAGTTGTGCGCCGGCGGGTACAGCCACGACACTGAGCGTTGCGGCTTCGGTCGTGGTTGTGGCAGGCGCGGGCCCCGAGGCTGACGCAGCCGTCGCCAACAGCAGCAGCGCGCCGATGCCGGCGCGGAAAATCCCTGCACCAAGCTCCCGGAATTTCGTTGACGCCCCTTGGGGGGCCAGATAAGATATTTTCATAATTGAATGATAATCTGAAAATATATTAAGCGTGTCAATGATCCGATGAAAACAAGTTCCCAACGCATCGCCGCCGTCGTTCGCCAGCGCATCGTCACCGGTGCGTTCGGCCCCGGCAGTCGGTTGCCGAACCGCGCGGAGTTGGAGCGGGAATTTCGGGTGGGCATGCCGACGGTGCAGAAGGCGCTGGATCGGCTGATGCGCGACGGGTTTGTGCACGCCCGACCGGGAGCCGGCACTTTCGTCTGCGATCATCCGCCGCATCTGTGTCGCTACGCGCTGGTGCTGCCGGATCG
>CAZSBB010000064.1:0-19210 GCA_964605235.1 uncultured Phycisphaeraceae bacterium | reverse complement strand
CGCCAACTGCGCTGGGCGCAAGGGGTTAACGCGGCTGGCGCATAAAGTTGTCACGGTCGGGGCTCGTTCCGCACAGGATGTCCGGGGTACATGCGTTTGCCCGCCCCGGATTCTCCCTGAACCCCCCATCCACCCCTGCGGCGCGGTATACTGCGGCGTTCGCAATGCCGCGCGCGTGCGCGGCGGAACCGTTTTCACAAAGGATGCGTGTCATGTCGTTGTCGGCCCCCAATGTCGTCATTGCCGGTGTCACCGGCGCCGTGGGACAGGAGTTCCTGCGCGTGCTCGAGCAGCGCAACTTCCCCATCGGCAAGCTTCGTCTGCTCGCCAGCGCCCGCAGCGCGGGCAAGAAGCAGACTTTCAAGGGCCAGACTTACACCATCGAAGAACTCACTGCCGACAGCTTCAAGGGCTACGACCTGGGTCTGTTCAGCGCCGGCGGTTCCATCAGCAAGCAGTTCGCCCCCATTGCCGCCGACGCCGGCTGCACCGTGGTGGACAACAGCTCGGCGTTCCGCATGACCGAGGGCATTCCCCTGGTCGTCCCGGAAGTCAATCCCGACGCGCTCAAGGGCATCAAGCTGGGCAAAGGCGGCATCGTCGCCAATCCCAACTGCTCGACCATCATCATGCTCGTGCCCGTCACCCCGCTGCACCGCGCCTTCGGCGGCGTCAAGCGGATGGTCGTGAGCACCTATCAGGCGGCTTCCGGCGCGGGCGCCCAGGCGATGCTCGAACTGGAGCAGCAGACCCGCGAGGTGCTCGCCGGGCAGAAGCCCACCTGCAGGATTTTCAAGCAGCAGTACGCCTTCAACCTCTTCAGCCACAACTCGGACATGGGGCCCAACGGCTACAACCAGGAAGAGATGAAGATGGTCAAGGAGTCGCACAAGATCTGGAACGACGCCTCGCCGCGGATCACCGCGACGTGCGTGCGCGTGCCGGTCATGCGGGCGCACGCCGAGTCGATCAACCTGCAGTTCAACCAGCCGGCCGATGAGGTCAAGGCGAAGGAAGTGCTCAGCAAGGCGGCGGGGGTGACGCTGATTGACGACCGCGCCAACAACCGTTTCCCGATGCCGCTGGACGCCACCGACCGGGACGACATTTACGTCGGCCGGATTCGTCAGGACATCAGCCAGCCGGATAAGACCGGGCTGGACCTGTTCGTGGCGGGCGACCAGATCCGCAAGGGCGCCGCGCTCAACGCGGTGCAGATCGCCGAGCTGCTGCTCAAGTAAGGCTTGGGCACAAGACTGACCACAGAGGCACAGAGGGCACGGAGAGAAAGCAGGAGCAGCGGCATATCCCCTGATTTTCCTGCGATTCTCTGTGATGATTGCTCTGTGCTCTCTGTGGCTCTGTGGTGATTGCTTCAACGCGCGCTGCTTGGGCGCCCCGCCGAGCTGTCGCAGAAACACGACCCCGCCGCCGATTTTGCGCAACTTCGGCGGCGGGGTTGTTGTTAAGTTGCCGGTGGTCGGTTAGCTTTCGGGCGGCTTCCGGTTCCGGGTGAAGTGGCCGGGGTCACCTTCCGGGGTTACTTTCCGGGGGGCGGAGCCGGGGCCGCCCGAAGCATCGGACCTGACGCACAGCAAAGGAGCGCCCACATGAGCTTGCATCTCTGGACCGTGGCAGGACTCGCCCAGGCCAACAGCGTCAATGCCGGCGCCGCCGCCAGCGCCCAGGCCGCCGCCCGCGAAGCCCGCGACGGCACGCAGGCGCTGGAGGATCGCCTCGACAAACTCACCCTCATCTCCATGGCGATGTGGGAACTGCTCAAGCAACGCGGCAAACTCAGTGAAGCTGACCTGCTGGCGAAAGTGCAGGAACTCGACCTGCGCGACGGCGTGCCCGACGGCAAAGTCACCCGCACCGCCCGCCAGTGCCCCCAGTGCGACCGCACCATGTCCCCACGCCACAAAAAATGCCTGTACTGCGGCAGCGAGGATCTCGTCGACAGCGTCTTCGACGGCGTGTAACCACCCCGTTCATGGCCGGCTGACCCGGTGATCCTGCAATGTTCTCCTGCACGCGGGCAGACGGTCCGTTTGCCAATTGCCCGCGCGCTCGCCAAGATAGCTCCACGAAGCAACGCGCCATGTCGGCGCGCCGCTTCGGAATGCTGCTGACGTGAACACTCCCGCCGACCAACCTCCATCCGCCCCCGGAAGTGCCCCCGGAAGCACCCCCGGAAGCACCCCCGGAAGTGCCCCCGCCACTTCCCCGGGTATAGCGCAGGGAACCTCCACCGCGGCTGCGCCGGGATCAAGCGGCAACGCAACGCCCGCGGCTTCCGCCAACTCGCCCGGCCTGGAAACCGCGCCCACTTCCAGCGGCTGGAAACTGGCGCGCCGCATGATCGGCTTGGCGCTGCGCACCCCCGGCCAGTGTCTGCAGGTCATGTTCCTGCGCCTGCTCCTGCTGCTCTTTACCCTCTCCGGTCTGGGACTGACCGGCCTGGGGGTGGACATCATCCGCTACGGCGTCGGCGACATCGCCCAACGCCCCATGGTCGAGCCCTTCCACTTCCGCATCCCCGCCGACTGGACCGCCGACCTGGGCGTGCTGGTCGTCGCGGTGGGCATCCTGCTCATTGCCGTGGCGCGCGGCCTGCTGTTTTACACCGCTCAGATGAGCGCAGCCGACCTGGTGCATCGCAAGATCGTCACCGTCCTGCGCGCCCAGGTGTTCGACCGCCTCCAACGCCTGAGCTTCCGCTTCTATGACGCCAACAACTCCGGCTCCATCATCAACCGCGTCACCGGCGACTGCCGGCTGGTCGGCCAGTTCATCGAAACCGTCGCCTTCCAATCCATCGACCTCGCCCTGACCGTCACCCTCTCCGTCTGCTACATGCTCGCCATCAGCCCCAAGCTCACCCTCGCCTGTCTTGCGAGCGTGCCGGTGATGGTCATCCTCGCCCTGGTGTTCGGCCACACCGTCAAGCCCGCGTACCGCGAGAATCGCCGGCTGGTTGATGAACTGATCCTCCGCCTCGCCGAGCACGTCCAGGGCATCCACGTGGTCAAGGGCTTTGCCCGGCAGCCCGAGGAAGTCGCCAAGTTCGAAAACGCCAACCACAAAGTGCGCGACCAGGCGCAGTGGATCTTCTGGCGCGTGACGGTCTTTCAACCCACCATCGGCTTCCTGAGCAACGTCAACATGATCGTGCTGCTGGGCTTCGGCGGCTGGCTGACCATTCAGGGGCAACTGCCGCTGGGCGCGGGACTCATCGTTTTTGCCGGCCTGCTCGAACAGTTTTCCGCGCAGATCAACATGATGGTGAACATCACCAACACCATTCAGATCAGCCTCACCAGCGCCCAGCGGGTGTTTGAAATCCTCGACGCCCCGGTGGAAATCATCAGCAAACCCGACGCTGCTCATCTCCCCAAAGCCCGGGGCGAACTGAGCTTTGAAAACGTCAGCTTCGGTTACGGCGGCAGCGAAGGCGTGCTGACCGATGTGAGCTTCACCGCCGCTCCGGGCCAGTGCATCGCCCTGGTGGGCGCGACCGGCGCGGGCAAGAGCACGCTGCTGAGCCTGATTCCCCGGTTCTACGATCCGACGGCTGGACGCATTCTGCTCGACGGCATCGACCTGCGCGATCTGGATGTCGACGACCTCCGCCGCAACATCGGGCTGGTGTTCCAGGAGAACTTCCTGTTCAGCGCCACGGTGGCGGCAAACATCGCCTTTGGCCATCCCAACGCCACGCGCGCGCAGGTGGAAAAAGCTGCCCAGGTGGCGGCGGCGCACAACTTCATCATGGAGCTGCCCAAGGGCTACGACACCGTGCTGACCGAAGGCGGCACCGACCTGTCCGGCGGACAGCGGCAGCGGCTGGCGATCGCCCGCGCGATCCTGCTGGAGCCGGCGCTGCTGATTCTCGATGACGCGACCGCCGCCATCGATCCACAGACCGAGCATGAGATTCTCGAAGCCATGGACAACGCCATGCGCGGGCGCACGACGTTTGTGGTCGCCCATCGCTTAAGCACGTTGCGGCGGGCGGACCTGGTGCTGGTGCTGGACCACGGCCGGGTGGTGCAGCGCGGCACGCACGAGCAGTTGATGCAGACCAAAGGCCACTATCAGAAAGCAGCGCGTCTGCAGATCGCCGACCCGGCGAGCCGGCGCCTGCTGGGAATGGAGTGATATGGTTGGTTCGGTGCTAGGCGGTGGCGGCGGCGGCGGGGCGCGGGTGGCGCGCGTCGCCGGCGAGGTGGACGCGGACACGCGCCCATTGGATTTCAGGCTTATCCTGCGCCTGTTCCGCTACACCAAACCCTACGCCCGCAAGCGCAACTGGCTGGCGGTGATCGTCACGGTGCGTTCGATTCAGCTTCCCCTGCTGGCGCTGCTGGTCGGCTGGATCATGCGGGGGCCGGTGTCCGGGCACAACCTCTGGGGCCTGCCCTTGAGCGCCGAAGGCGTGGGGCTGGTGTGGGCGGTCATCGCCTACGCGGCGCTGGCGGCGTTCACCCAGTTCACCATGCACTTCCGCTCCCGGCTGGCGATGGAGCTGGGGGAGAACGTGGTGCACGACCTGCGCAACGCCATGTTCGCCAAGCTGCAGGTCATGCCAATGAGCTTTTTTGAACGCATGAAGGTTGGCCGACTGATCAGCCGATTCACGTCCGACGTGGACAGCGTGCGCGCCGGGGTGCAGGAAGTGTTCTTCATCGGCATCGTCAACGGCGGGCAGATGCTGGTGGCGGCGATCGCCATGGCGTGGCTCAACTGGGTGTTGTTCCTGCTGGTGGCGGGGTTGGCGCCGGTGATCTGGTTGATGAACCGCGCCTTTGCCGGGCGGTTCGCCAAGGTGCACCGCGACGTGCAGGAGTCCTACAGCCGGGTGACCGCCTCCATCGCCGAGAGCGTGTCGGGCATCCGGGTGACGCAGGGTTTTGTGCGGCAGGACGTCAACGCCCACATGTTCGCGGACCTGATCAGCAGCCATTCGGAGATGAACGTCAACGTCAGCCGCGCCAATGCCCAGTACACGCCGCTGCTGCAGTTGAACAACCAGTTCTTCATCGCCAGCCTGCTGATTGTGGGCGGCTACTGGGCGCTGGGCGATACGCCGGGCCTCAAGCCGGGCGACCTGATCGTGTTCTTCTTCCTCGCCAACGTGTTCTTTCAGCCGATCCAGGTGATCGGCACGCTGTACACGCAGGCGCTGGGGGCGATGGCGGGCGCGGAGCGGTTGTTCCGCCTGCTCGACAGCGAGCCGGACTGGTGCGACCCGCCGGACGCGCAGACCCTGCCGCCGATCCGTGGCCAGGTGGAGCTGCGCGACGTGACGTTCGCCTATGTGGCGGGGCGCCCGGTGCTGCATGAGGTGAGTTTCACGGCAGCGCCGGGCGAGGTGATCGCCCTGGTCGGGCACACCGGCTGCGGCAAGAGCACCATCATCAATCTCATCAGCAAGTTCTACCTGCCCACGCAGGGCGCGGTGCTGATGGATGGGCACGACACCCGCCTGGTCAGCAGTGAGTCGCTGCATCGGCAGATGGGCATCGTGCTGCAGGTCAACTTCCTGTTCACCGGCACCGTGATGGACAACATCAAGGTGGGCAAGCCGGACGCCACCGATGCGCAGGTGATTGATGCCGCCCGCAAGCTCGGTTGTCTGGACCTGTTCGAAGCCCTGCCGCAGGGCCTGTACACCGTGGTGGGCGAGCGCGGGGCGGGGCTGTCGCTGGGACAGCGGCAACTGGTGTGCTTCACGCGTGCGATGCTGGCGGACCCGCGCATTCTGATCCTCGACGAAGCGACCAGCAGCGTAGACACCATGACCGAAGCCCGCATTCAGAGATCACTGGAAGTGCTGTTCCAGGACCGCACGTGCTTCGTGGTCGCCCATCGCCTGAGCACCATTCGCAACGCCACCCGCGTGCTGGTGCTGGACCATGGCCGCATCATCGAGCGCGGCTCGCACGAACAACTGCTCGCCACCGGCGGGGTGTACGCCAACCTGTATCGCCAGTTCATCCGCGCCACCGAAGCGTGAGGATTCCCACCGGGGCACCACAGGAATAAGAAATTGTCTCAAAACGCACCACAGAGGCACAGAGAACACCGAGAGCAAGCGTGAGGAGCTGACTTGTCCGCTGGGTTTTCCCGCATTCTCGGTGAGCATTTCTCGGTGATCTCTGTGGCTCTGTGGTTTCTATTCTTTTGAGATAGTTTCGAAGTGCATGATTTGACCAAAATAATGCACGTCCCTCTTTTATTGCCCCGCGCCCGCGCCTTCAGAATTGATTGTCGCCGACATAAAAACGTTATATGCTCAGCGTTCGGCTGGTTCCATTTTCTCCGTCAGACAGAAGGGCAGTTGCATGCGGTTGACCTCCATGGCGCACGCGGCGTTGGTGGCGATGTGGTTGATGTTGGGGGCGACGTCGGGGCTGCAGGCGGCGGACCCGGGCGCCTGGCAGGGGGATGCGGTCGACACCGGCGGGGCGACGCAGGCAGCGTTCCGTTATCACCAGCCGATCGCCGCGCCCACCGAACTGTCGCTCCGCTTTTATCTCACCCAGACCAACAGCCGGGTGACCGTGGAACTGCTGCCCGCCGAAGGCAAGGTCGCCCAGCTCACCACCTCTGCCGTGCTGCTGGCGGGGCCGCGGGTGCAACTGACCGCCATGGCCAACGGGCAGAAGCTGCACACGGTGCAGGCGTCCGAGCGCCCGTTCAGCACGCGCTTCGAGCCGCAGGGCAGTATCCAGTATGGCTGGCGTTTTCCCGCCGTGCGCAACCTGTGGGATGACCACGACCGCGCGGAGATCGGCCAGGACTACAGTGACATCGTCCCGCTGACGGAAAAGCCGTACACCCTGCGCATGGTGCTCACCGATAAGGGCAGCCAGTTGTGGATGGACAGTCGCCTGCTGGCGGAACACCGCACCCCGTTGGCGGAGCCGGCGACGCTGGTGGTGACGGTGGTGCGCGGGGCGAAGGTTGAATCCCTGACTCGCGCCACGCCCCCGGCCGACAGTTCCCATCTGTCACTGGACCTGACCCACTACGGCCACAGCGCCGACGCCATCGCCCACAGCGCTTCGACGGCGGTCAGCCTCACCGTGCCGGGCGGCTCGGACGTGGTCCCCATGCACCTGCTCACCGCGGGGCCGGCGTTGGACCTGTCGCGCTGCATCTGGCGCTACCGCCTGACGCATGGCTCGGGTCCTGACGCCCCGTACGTCAACGGCCGAACTTCCTGGCCCGATCCGTTCGACATGGACCCCGCCGAGTACAACCTGCGCGTGCCGTACCGTCCCTGGCAGACGGCGTACCTGGCGGTGTGGGTTGATGATCGGCAAGCGGGGCAGGTGCCGCGCGGCGTGCTGCGCTTCTACAAGTCGATGGGCGGCTACTGCGCCACTTCGGCGTTCGAAGTCACCGACGCCGCCATCGCCGCCGGCAACGTGGTCCGCACCGACCGCACCGCGCCCAACGGCCAGCCGATTTATCTCGTCCGCGTGCCGGTCGACACCGATGCGTTCTACGGCTTCAACGACCAGCGCGGCGAACTGATCGACCTGCAGATCACCAAGCCCGTCAGCCTCCTGCGCGGCTATCCCGATCCCATCTACTACGGCGAACATCCCGCCGGCCCCGACAGCAGCCTGCGCGTCGTCGGCGTCACCCTCGCCAGCGCGCCCTTCAGCTACGAAGTCAAACCGCTGGAATACGGCCACCTCTTCGAACAACCCCAGCAGCCGCAGTACACCCTCGCGCTCAGCAGCGAAAGCGATACGTCCCTCCCCGCGACCGTCACCCTGGAAACCACCAGCTACGACGGCACGCAAACCACCCGCACCACCACCACCGGCACGCTTCCGGCGCGCGGGCAGGCGGACCTGGCGCTGACCCTCAAGGACGTCACCCGTCTCGGTTGGCATGAACTGCGCATCCGCGTGCAGGTGGGCGAGGTGGTGCGGCAGAACACCCTGTCGCTCGTGCTGTTGCCGCCCAACGACCGCACCTATGGCAATGCGCTCAACGAAACCCGCTTTGGCGCCTGGAACCTGCTGGGACATTATGTGGCGTTTTCCGTCAACAAACCCGCCAACGATCCCATCCTCGCTTCGCTGCGAAAGATCGGCATCCGGCTCAACGATCTGCACACCGGCTTCTTCACCCCCGAGCTGCTCAAGAAGTACGACTTCCTCCCCGGCGGCCCGCACACCATCGTCGCCATCTATCACCGGCTCAAGGAGAACGACCCCGAGCAGGTGCGCAAGATGCTCGACGACGAGTGGAAGCTGATGGAGCCGGTCTACAACCTGTACAACGAGGCGACCTATTTCTACGGCGGGGAATGGGGCTTCGACCATAGCTACACCCATGCCGTCAACCCCCGCTACACCGGGCAGGGACCGTGGCCGTTTGATGAAGCGGCCATGAAGAACCTGCGCCGGCAGATGACTATTTTCGAGACCATCGGCCGGATGATGCGGCAGAAGGCGCCTTCCGCCAAGCTTGTCCTGCAATGGGGCGGCCCGCAGAACACCATTCCTTTCCTGGAGCATGATTTCCCCAAGGAGTTGGTGGACGCTTATGGCATGGACATGCCGATGTTCGAGTTGACCCCCGAGGTGCCGGTGGCGGTGGGCACCATCAACTATCTGTGGACCTTGCGCCAGGAAGCGGCGCGAACCGGCTGGCCCCAGCATGGCATTTACTGGTGCGAAGGGCCGTTCCTCCCGACCAATCCCGGCGCGCTGACGCTCCAGCAGCAGGCGGAGCATTATCCGCGCTACTGGTTGACGGGCATGGCGTACAACATCGAGCGCTTTGAGGCAGGCATTGTGCCGCATGATGCGGGCAACTACTACGGCGCCGAGCACTACGGCGCCGGCGTGTGGGCGCGGATTCCCCTGGAATGTCCCAAGCCCGCCGTCGCCACCCTGGCGACCACCACCCGCATGGTGTGCGGCGCGGATGTCGCCGGACGCGTGCCGGCGGACGTGCTGACCACCTTTGGCCTGAGCTTTCTCCATCAGGCGACCGGCGACTACCGCCACGCGTTGTGGCGCGTGCGCGGCGAGCAGGAAGTCGACGTCCAGGTCGCCGGCCAGGGCGCCGCGCTGCTGACCGACGGCATGGGCAACACCACCAAGCTGCCCATCACCGCGGGCAAAGTGCGCTTGACCATTTCCCCCGCCCCGGTGTGGTTGCAGGGCGCCGGCGTCGCCAGCCGGATCATCCCCGTCAACCCGCCACGCTATGACCAGGCGCCCGCCGCGACCACCGTCGCGCTGGCGGATTTCACTTCCGGCCACTGGCGCGTGGACCGCAGCCCGCAGGACAGTTACGCCCAGAATCATGTGGGCGTGAATCGGCAGGTCGATCCCAACATTGCCGTCGCTCTGGACGGTTCATCGAGCCACGGCCCGGCGGCGAAAGTCACCCTGCCGGCGCGTCCGGTGGACGACAAGCCGCTGATGGCGGGTTACGTCTCCCTCGTCCCCGCCGCGCCGCTGGCGATCCCCGGCCAAGCCAGCGCCCTGGGCGTCTGGATCAACGGCAACGCCTCCTGGGGCCGCGTGGTGTATCAGGTCCGGGACGCCAAGGGCGAAGTCTGGACCAGTGTCGGCACCGCGGAAGACTGGAACTGCGATGACACGCACACCTGGTCGTTCGTCAATTTTGAAGGATGGCGCTACGTGCGCTTCCCGCTGCCGTCGAATCATCCCTGGGATCAGACGCACGGCCTGGAAATCACCTGGTGGAAGCATGAAGGCGGCGACGGCGTGGTCGATCAGCCTTTGCGACTGGAGCGGGTCCTGCTTGAAACCCGCAACAGCACCCACTGGCTGGGCGAGATGAAAGTCGTCCCCCAGCGCAGCTTCGAGTTGGCGGGTCTGCAGGCGGAATACGACCAGCCGGGCGACCAGACCGACGCGGTGCTGGCGCGTTACGCGCAGGTTCGTCCCACTCCGCAATGGCAGGGTCCGCAGGAGCATCCGCTGGCGAAATTGCAGGCGGAAGGCGTGGACCCCGCGCCGGCGATCACGGGCTGGGAGCCGCCGCATCAGTGGAACGACGGCCGGCGGATGATCATCCGCTTCCCACAGGAAGAAGGCGCCAAGTATCTGCTCTATCTCTCCCGCTATCCCGATGGCCGCGGCGCCGAGCAGATGCGCGGCAACTACACCGACGGCCAGCTCGTGGTCGGTATGCGACCCAAGATCGACATGTATTTCTTCCTGGTCCGCCAGAACGCCGACGGCAAACTCAGCAAACCCTCGCCCGTTTCGCACCTGGTGACCGAAGACAAGTTCGCCGAGAAGTAATCCCCCCGGAAGTTCCCCGGTAGGTGCAATTGCCCGTGGCGATCAACGAGCCGGAAGCGTGAGCGACGGTCAGAGCGCTTGGCGTCCAGAGACGCCGGTGGTCTTGCCGAAAGATTACCGGCGTCCCCTGACGCTGCCCGTCGCTCACGCTTCCGGCTCGTTGATCGCCACGGGCAACCGCGTTTTTTCCGGGGCGCGCCTGCAACTCTTGCCGCGTTCTTTGCCGCCCGGCGCGTGCGGGCGTACTATTTCCTCCACCATGCTCAGCAATGTGGAAAGGAAGCTCATGCGCAGCCGCCGGTTCAACACGGTCATTCTCCTGGGTCTGCTGGCGGCGAATCTGCTGCTGTGGGCGCCCAACACCCTGGCGTTCCGCAAGAGCGCGTTCAACGAGCTGGGCCTGCTGGCGGCGCTGCGCCACGAGCTGGTCGAGGGCTATGTCACCGAGCCCGACACCGACGCCATGATCAAATCCGCGGTGCAGGGCATGATCGATTCCCTGGGCGATCCCTACACCAATTACCTGACCGACGAAGACCTCAAGCAGTTCGACAAGCATGTGCGCGGCTCGTTCAGCGGCATCGGCGCTGAGGTCATCACCGACCCCGACCTGCGCCGGGTGAAAATCGTCTCCCCGCTGGAGGAATCGCCGGCGTGGAAGGCGGGCATCATGGCGGGGGACATCATCCTCACCATCGACGGCACCGACACCGAAGGCATGAAAATCTCCGAAGCCGTCGAACGCCTCACCGGCCCCGAGGGCACCAACGTCACCGTTCGCGTGCGCCATGAGTCCGGCGACGAAGCCACCATCACCATCACCCGCGCGGTCATCAACATCTCCACGGTCAAGGGACTCCGCCGTGGCGACGGGCAGCACTGGGATTGGCTGATCGATCCCAAACTGGGCATCGGTTACGTCCGTTTGACCCAGTTCTCCGAGCGCACCGCCGCGGAACTGCGCACTGCGGTCAACGCCATGAAAGCCCAGAACCTGCGTGGGCTGATCATCGACGTGCGCTTCAACCCCGGCGGCCTGCTGGAATCGGCGGTGGAGATTTCCGACATGTTCCTGCCGGCGGGCAAGACCATCGTCTCGGTGCGCGGCCGGCGCGTGCCCGAGCAGGTCGAACGCTCCACCGATGAGGGCACGCTGTTCGATGGGCCGCTGGTCATTCTCGCCAACGGCTCGAGCGCCTCGGCGTCGGAAATCCTTGCCGGCGCGCTCAAGGACAACGACCGCGCCCGCTTCATCGGCGAACGCACCTTCGGCAAAGGCAGCGTCCAGCAGCTGCATCTGCTCGAAGAGGGCGGAGCGCTCAAAATCACCAACGCGTATTACTACATCCCCAGCGGCCAGAAAATCCATCGCGTCAAGGACCACGAAACCTGGGGCGTCGATCCGCAGGCGGGCTTCTATGTCGCCATGTCGCCCCAGCAGACCATGGACATGATCAAAGCCCGCCGGGAGAGCGACGTGCTGCGCAATCAAGCCGACGCCAGCAGTGCCGTGCCCATCACCGCCGAACTGCTGCGCGACCAGTTGCACGACACCCAGCTGGCGGCAGCGCTCACCGCCATGGCGGGCAAAATCACCAACGGCGACTGGCCTCAGGTCGGCACCGACGGCGGCCCCGAAGTGCGCCTGCACGCCCGCCGCGACAACCTCGCCCGCCAACGTGAGCTCATCAACGAACGGCTCGGGGAGATCGACGAGGAACTGCAGAAGATCGACGACCAGCTCTCCGGCAAAACCCCCATCGTGGAAAAAGCCGAGGGGCACGTGGAAGCCAGCCGCGATCTCGAAGCCGTGGGCGCCACCGAGTGAGCGGCGGCCACGGGCGGGAATCTCCGGTGACCACCTGCATCCTGGGCCTCGAAACCAGTTGCGATGAAACCGCTGCCTCGGTGGTGGTCGATGGGCGCCACGTGCGCAGCAATGTCATCGCTTCCCAGCATGATCTGCATGAGGAATACGGCGGGGTGGTTCCGGAAATCGCCAGCCGGGCGCACCTGGAACGCCTGACGCCCGTGGTGGAAGCCGCCTTGCGCGAAGCCGGCGTGCAGCCGCGTGAACTGGACGCCATCGCGGTGGGCAATCGGCCGGGGCTGATTGGTTCGCTGCTCATCGGCGTCAGTGCCGCCAAAGCGCTGGCGTGGGGGCTGGGTAAGCCGCTGATCGGCATCGACCATGTGCAGGCGCATCTGTTTGCCGCCGGCCTGGTGCTCGATCCCCAGCATCCGCCGGTGCTGCCGACGTATCCCGCGCTGGGGTTGGTTGCTTCCGGGGGGCACAGCAGTCTGTACCTCGTGCATGACCCGTTGCACATGGAGCGGCTGGGCGGCACCATCGACGATGCCGTGGGCGAAGCCTATGACAAGGCGGCGGTGATCCTCGACGCCGGCTATCCCGGCGGTCCGCGCCTGGATCAACTGGCGCAGCAGGGCGATGCCGCGGCGGTGGAACCTTTGCCACGCTCGCTGCTGGGCAAGGACAGCCTGGACTTTTCCTTCAGCGGGCTCAAGACTGCGCTGCTGTATCGCGTGCGCGGGTTGCCCCAGGGCCGGGGCGCGGCCGCGCACTTCGAGCGTGACGCCAGCGCTCTGAGCATCACGGAAAAAGCCAACCTCGCAGCGGCATTTCAGGCGGCCGCCATCGACACGCTCATCCGCAAGCTTGAACGTGCGTTGGAGCATCTGGCCGCGCGCTCGAAGCCGGCGCGCAGCGTTATCATCGGCGGTGGCGTCAGCGCCAACAGCGCCTTGCGTCAGCGGCTGGCGCTGCTGGGGGCGCAGTCCGGTTTGCCGACCTGCCTGCCGCCGCTGGTGTTGTGTGTGGACAATGCCGCGATGATCGCCGGCTTGGCGCACCATCATTTGCTGGCGGGCCAGCATGACACGCTGGACCTGCCCGCGCTGGCCACCACGCGGATATAGATGTTGCTTCCATCCGACCCATTTAGCCCCGGGTCACTGACCCGGGGCTAAGTTAAGCGCCAGATGTGCGCGCATGAAAAAACCGCGCCACCTGGAGGGCAGCGCGGTTGAGGGGTTCAGTTGATCAAGCTCGCCGGGGGCCGACGCCGGGGGGACCGGGGGCCGGGGGACCCGGGGGAGGGCGTCAGTTGCTCTGCGCTACCTGCACATCGACGAACCGGCCGCGGAAGCTGACCACGCCGTCGGCCAGGGCGAAGAGCGTGAAATCCCGGCCGGTGCCGACGTTATGTCCCGCCTTGTAGGGCGTGCCACACTGGCGAACCAGGATATTGCCCGCGCGAACCGCCTGCCCGCCGTACATTTTGACGCCGCGGTACTGGGGGTTCGAGTCGCGCCCGTTCTTCGAGCTGCCTTGACCCTTCTTATGTGCCATATCCAGGCCCTTTCAGCAGATGCCCGGCAAGCAGTCGCGCCTGCCGCAGCGAGCCAAGCATGATACCAGCCTGAGCCAGCGCTGCCAAGTGGGGGGGCGAAGGGTTGCTCTGGGAAACCCACCGACTGGCGTCGGTGGTTCGGACAAAAAAAGGGATAAGTACATTATTTTATTAAAAATAATGTACTTATCCCTTTTTTTATCCGAGCGCCATCCCTACTTCGCCCAGTCCGCCAGCCAGTTGAGCAGCAGTTGCGACCAGCCGCACAGCTTGGGGTCGTCCAGCGCCAGCCCCACGCCATGCCGGCCGCGCTCGAACTGGTGGTATTCACACAGCACGCCCGCCTGGGCATACGCCAGCGCCAACCGCAGGCTGTTGGACGCCAGCACGCTGGGGTCCGAAGCCGTCTGAAAGATGAACGCCGGCGGGCTGTCGGCCGTGACGTGCAATTCCGGCGAAAGCTGCTGGCGTATGCCGCGCGGCGCGTCCTCGCCCAGCAGATTCCGCATCGAGCCGACGTGGTGATCCCACAGCATCGACACCACCGGATAACCCAGGATCAAGCGGTCGGGTCGCGCCGAGTGCTCTGCCGCCAGGTCGTCGTGTTCGTCCACATGCAGATGCGGCATGACGCCCACGCTTGCCGCCAGATGCCCGCCGGCGGAGAAGCCCATCAGCGCGAGGCGATTGGGGTCCACGCCCAGCTCATCGGCTCGGTTGCGGATCAGCCGCAGCGCCCGGGTGGCGTCCGTCTGCGGTGCGGGGAAGAAGTTGGGCGCCCGGCGGTAGCGCAGCACGAATGCCACCATGCCATGCGCTGCGAAAAGCTGGGCGAACGGCTCCCCCTCATGGTTCGCCAGGCCGGTGTACCCGCCGCCGGGGCAGACGATCACGGCCGCGCGGGGTTGCGTGGTTTTCCCTTCGGTGCACGGGTAATGCCACAGCGCCGGCCGCTCGTTGGGGCCGCATTGGTTGTGCTTGCAGTCATCAGGCCAGAGGTTGATGGTTTGCTGGGGAGGCATGGCTGGCTTTCTGTGTCGAAGAACAGCGCTCACGGATGACCGCGGGAAGCTGGTGCGGTAGACTAGCGACTGCACGAGAAAATGACATCTTCGCGCAGTCGCCGCCGACTTTGGTGTGGTGCGACGCGCTGATGGAGTGGCGCAAGGATGGGCCAATCGCCAACCGATTTGACTGCTGACCCCATGGCCCCGGCCGGCGACGTTTTCGTCCATCTCCACCTGCACACCCAGTTCTCCCTGCTCGACGGCGGCAACCGCATCAGCAAACTCGTCCAGCGGGTCAAAGAGCTGGGCATGTCCGCGGTGGCGATGACCGACCACGGCAACCTCTACGGCGCCGTCGAGTTCTACAACAAAGCTCGCGAAGCCGGCGTCAAACCCATCCTCGGCATCGAAGCGTATGTCGCCCCCGACGGCAACGGGCAACCCTCCGACCGCACCCGCCGCGAGTTCACCGGCGTGCAGGACGGCGGGTTCCACCTCGTGCTGCTGGCGGAAAACCTCACCGGCTGGAAGCATCTGCTCAAGCTCAGCTCCGACTCGTTCATCAACGGGTTTTACTACCGCCCGCGCATGGACAAAACCACGCTGGCGCAGTGGGCCGACGGGCTGATCGCCATCAACGGCCACCTGGGTTCGAGCATCGCCTTTCACCTGCAGCGCTATGTGACCCAGGGCGACAAGGCCGCCTACGAGCGCGCCCGCGAGGAGGCGATCTGGCATCGGGACGTATTCGCACCTGACGCCGCCGGCCAGCCGCGCTTCTTTCTGGAACTGCAGCGCCACGAAACCGACGAGCAGGACCGCATCAATCCGCACATCATCGCCCTGGCGCGCGAGCTGGACATTCCGCTGGTGTGCGACAACGACGCCCACTTCCTGCTCGAAGACGATCACGACATCCACGACACGCTCTGCTGCATTTCCATGGGCAAGATCAAGGGCGATGAAACGCGCCTGCGCTACCCCCGGCAGCTTTACGTCAAAAGCCCGCAGCAGATGCAGGCGTTGTTTGAGGACGTGCCCGAAGCGCTGCGCAATGCCGCCGCCATTGCCGCGCGGTGCAATGTCGAGTTGGACTTCAAGTCCAACCATGCCCCGGTGGTCAAGATCGCCTTGGGCGCGCGCCTCGCCAAGCTCAAGGCCGCCACGCCCGCGCAGCGTGTCGCCAAGTTCCAGAGCGATTTTTCCCGCGGCAGCACCGACTGGTTCAAGGACTTCTGCACGCAGGTTGAACTGCTGCCCTTCGACCAGACGGCCGACAAAGACCTCTCGCGCGAGGAACTCAAACGCCAGTGCGACGAAGCGCTGCTGCTGCTGGCGGAGGCCGGCGCGGTGTGGCGCTACGGCGAGGCGGGCATCACCGACGCCATTCGCGCCCGGCTCGACCGCGAACTGAAGGTGCTGTCCGACAAGTCCATCTGCGCTTACTTCCTGATCGTCTGGGACTTCGTCAACGAAGCCCGCCGGCGCGGCATCCCCGCCAATGCCCGTGGTTCGGGCGTCGGCACCATGGTCGGCTACTGCCTGGGTCTTTCCAACGCCTGCCCGGTCGAATACGGCCTGCTGTTCGAGCGCTTCACCGATCCCGACCGCTCGGAATATCCTGATATCGACATCGACATCTGCCAGAACGGCCGGCAGGAAATCATTGAATACGTCCGGCAAAAATATGGCTATGTCGCCCAGATCATCACCTTCAACGTCCTGAAAGCCAAGGCCGCCATCCGCGACGTCGGCCGGGTGTATGACGTGCCGCTGGGTGATGTCGACAAGCTCTGCAAACTCGTCCCCGAACAACTTGGCATCACCATCGAAGACGCGCTGCAGCAGGAGCCGGAGCTGCGCCAGCTTTACGATGAGAACCCGCAGTATCGGCGCGTGCTGGATTCAGCGCGGGCGCTGGAGGGCATGCCGCGCCATGTCGGCATCCATGCCGCCGGCGTGGTCATCGCCACCCAGCCGTTGGACAACATCATCCCGCTGTACCAGCCGCCCAACACCCAGCAGCTTGTCACTCAATGGGATGGCCCCACCGTCGAAAAAGTCGGCCTGCTCAAGATGGACTTCCTGGGGCTGCGCACCCTGAGCATCATCGAACGCGCCCGTCAGCTCATTCGCGCTTCGCTGGATGAGCAAACCATCCGCGCCACGGTCAACCAGTCCCGCAAAGCGCAGAACCTGCCCGAGTATGGCGAAGACGTGCTGGACATGGAACGCCTGACCTTCGACGACCAGCGCGTGCTCGACCTCTTCCGCCGCGGCGAAACGGCGGGCGTGTTCCAGTTTGAATCCGGCGGCATGCGCAACCTGCTCATGATGATGAAGCCCGACCGCCTCGAAGACCTCATTGCCGCCAATGCGCTCTACCGTCCCGGGCCGATGGACCTCATCCCCGACTACTGCGACCGCAAGCACGGCCGCCAGCCCGTCCCGCGTATCCATGAAATCGTCGATCGCTTCACCGCTGAGACCTACGGCATCATGGTCTACCAGGAACAGGTGATGCAGATCGTCCACGAGCTGGGCGAAATCCCCCTGCGCGCCGCCTACTCGCTCATCAAAGCCATCAGCAAAAAGAAGCAGAAAGACATCGACGCGGTGCGCCCCAAGTTCGTCGAGGGTGCCCAGGCCAAGGGGCTCAGCAAGACCCAGGCCGACGACCTGTTCGAGCTGATCCTCAAGTTCGCCGGCTACGGTTTCAACAAGAGCCACTCCACCGGCTACGCGATCGTCGCCTACCAGACCGCTTACCTGAAAACCTATTTCCCCGTGCAGTACATGGCGGCCCTGCTGACCTACGAATCCGTCAGCACCGAGAAGGTGGTCGAGTACATCGACGAGTGCAAGCGGGTCAAGTACCCCGACAGCCAGCGTGAGCCGGGTGTGGACGTCAAGCCGCCGGACATTAACAGCTCCGAGGTCGGCTTCACCGTGGTCTTCGCCGACGGTGAGCCGCGCGACGCCAATCATGGGCACATCCGCTTTGGCCTCAATGCCGTCAAAGGTGTTGGCGAAAAAGCCATTCAGGCGATCATCGAACAGCGGCAGAAAGATGGTCCGTTCAAGAGCCTGTACGACTTCTGCGAGCGCGTCTCGCTGCACGCGGTCAACCGCGCCACCATGGAAGCGCTGGTCAAATGCGGCGCGTACGACGGCATGCACGCGCCGGCGCAGCGCGCTGCCCTGGTGTCCGCGCTGGAAAGCGCCATGCAGGCCGGCCAGCGCGCTGCCGCCGACCGTGATGCCGGGCAGATGAACTTCTTTGAAAGCTTTGCCGCCGCCGCCCCCGCCAAGGAGGCCGCGCAGGCGACCTTGCCCAACGTCAAGCCCTGGTCCACGCCTGAAATGCTCCAGCACGAAAAAAGCGTGCTGGGTTTCTACGTCTCCAGCCACCCGTTGGATCAGTACCGCGGCGCCTTGCGGGCGCTGTCGAACGTGGCGGTGACGGACATTCGCCAACTGGGCGCGGATGTGGAAGTCATCATCGGCGGCATGCTCACGCGCGTGCGGCCGACCTTTGTGAAGCAGGGCCGCAGTGCCGGGCAGAAGATGGCGATGATCACGCTCGAGGACCAGACTGGCGCGATCGACGGCGTGGTGTTTTCCGATCAGTACGCCATCAGCGCCCCGCTGCTGGAAACCGATCGCATCGTCTTCATCCGCGGCAAGGTCGACCGCCGCCGCGAGGAGCCGAGCATTCGCGTGGAGGAAGTGGTGCCCATCGAACGCGCCCCCGAACGCTTCACCCAGACCGTCCGCATCGCCCTGCGCCCGCGTTCACACAGCAACGGCAACGGCAACGGGCACGCCCCGGCGTTCAACGGCGAACTGGGACTGCTGCAGCAACTGCTGTCGTCGGCGCGGGTCGGCCCGCGCGATCCCGGCGCGGCGGTGGTGCTGGAAGTCCACGACGGGGGGCAGGTGGTGGACCTGCAACTGGGCAGCCTGAAAATCGCGGTGCAAGGCGACTTGCCCGACCGCATCAACGCCATCTTGCGCCAAAGCAACTGCTGCCGTCTGCAAGGCCCGCCGCGCCTGCGCGAAACCCGCCAGTTCGACCGCCTGCGCCACACCGGCGAAGGCCCCCAGCAACCCCGCCTCCAACGCGCCCCCGCCGCCGACGCCGAGTTCTGCGCCAGCATTGATCGGTATTGAGCACACCGGGGAGACGCTGTTTTCCACGGGTTGCGCTGCGCTTCACCCGTGGCTACTGACCAACGCCCCTTCGGGGCTACAGCATCCGACGCGGCATTCGATACGGCGTTCGACGCAGGTTGCTGCTTGACGACAGCCGTCGGACGCTACACTTTGTTCATGCAAGCGGCACGATCATGCCGTGTCATCAACGGCAACCCGGGCTGCAGGAAATGCTGGTTTGCCTGCTGTGACCCCGAAGGGGTCAAGGAAAGTAGCCACGGGTGAAGCGCAGCGCAACCCGTGGAAAGCAATCTGTAGGAACTCAATAGAAGTGTCACGGTCATTATGACAATAGAAGTGTCAGGGG
>CAZSBB010000063.1:0-19882 GCA_964605235.1 uncultured Phycisphaeraceae bacterium | reverse complement strand
GGAGGTGACACTTCTATTGAAAGCAAGCCCTGTCATTTCTATTGGAGTTCAACACGTAAGGGGTGGCGCTGATAAAAAAGGGGATAAGTACATTATTTTAGTAAAAATAATGTACTTATCCCCTTTTTATCAGCGCGCCAGCAGCGCGGTCTCGGCGACGGCGAGCGATTCGTACACCGGGAATTTGGTTTCCAGCGCGGTGATCTTGAAGAGCTGCTTCACCTTGCGGTTGACGCACGCCAGCGCCAGCCGTCCGTCGGCGCGGTCCACGGCATTGCGAATCATCAGCAGCGCCCCCAGCGAGGCGGAGGAGACGAAATCCACATCGGCGAAGTCGATCAGCACGCGCGGATGGTCCTGCTTATCCATCAGCGCCAGCACTTCGCGCCCGATGCTCTCGGCGGGCACCTGCTGGAGAAAGCAATCCGCCAGCGACACCTGGATGTGCTGATCCTTCAGGCTGATCGGAGCCGCGGCACTGTCGTTCATCAGTTCTCTCGCTTCCATGTCCCAGCCGGTTTCCCAACCGGCGCTGACCGACCCTCACCATGCGCCCACCCCAACAGCCAGCACTGGCGGCGCTCTGCGTGGACCTCAATTGCACTCACGAGCGGCGCACAATTGCCGCATGGCGCGGTCAGCCATTGGGCTTGAACGGCTGCACGGGAGAATATCCCCCGGGGCGTTCGTCCTCATCATCACGACCCGTCGGCCGATCGCCCGCCTCTTCATGCCACGCCGCCTGGATCGCTTCCAGAATCTGCTCGTTCACCGTCTGACCCGGCGCGGGGGCAAACCCCTCGAGTTGCTCAACCAGCTCCCGCAACTCAGTGAAACGCACCGCCAACGGATTGCGCTGCGGATGCGTTTCCGCCAGCGCGATGGCGATGTCCTCGATGTCCGTCCAGCTGAATTCATCCATGGCGGGAAACCTTGCCCCCCCGGAAGTAACCCCGGAAGTGTCGCGGATGTCATCCCGGAACCGTCACAAACGTGTCCTCGACGAATTCCCAGTCGCCGGGTTGGCACACCCAGCTACTGCAAACTCACCGGCATGATCACATACAAAAAGTCCGGCCCGGTGCGCAGCACGCCCGGCTTGCTCGATGCTTTCAATTCCAACGCGACCTCGTCATGTTCCACGATCTTGAGCGCATCAAGAATGAAAGACGGGTTAAAACCGATTTCCACCGGCTCGCCTTCATATTTCTTGAGTTCGACGCGGATTTCCGCTTCGCCCATCTCCGGCGCCCGGCTGGTGATGATCAACCCTTCGCTGGAGAAGGCGAGTTTGACGCCCTTGGATTCCTCATTGGTCAGCAGCGCAGCGCGCCGCGTGGCGTGCGCCAGCACATCGGTCGCCACTGCGACTTTGCGGTCGCCGTCCTTGGGAATGACGTCCTTGTACGGCGGGAAGTTGCCTTCCACCAGACTGCTGGTGAGCATGGCGTCGGCGCCGGCGAACATGATCTGATTGTCGGCAACCTTCACCTTCACCACTTCTTCCTCATTGGGGAAGAGCCGCAGTAGCAGGTTCAGGGCTTTGGTGGGAATGATCGCGCCGCGGCTGTCGCCCTGGGCCGCCTTGCAGGAGCCCTTCGCCAGCGCCATGCGCCGACCGTCGGTGGCGACGAGATTCAGCTTGTTGCCTTCGCGCTCCAGCAGGACGCCGTTGATGGCGTAACGGCTGTTCTCGCGGGCGGTGGCGAAGATGGTTTGCCGCACCAGGCGATGCAGCAGGCCGGCGTTGATTTCAAAATCGGCGTCGCCCTTGAACGCCGGGGTGGGCGGGAAGTCGGCGACCGGGTAGCAGAAGATTTTGAACTTGGAGTCCTGCCCGGTGATGAGGGCTTCCTCCTTGTTCACCTCCAGCGTGATGGTCGGGTCCACGCTTTCGCGGGCGATCTGGCTGAACTTGTCCGCGGGGATGAGCGCTTCGCCGGCGTCGTGGACTTCCACCTTCTGGGTGCTGACCCGAATGGAAGCCTCCATATCGGTGCCCAGCAGCGTCAGCGCGGAGCCGTCGGCAATCACCTTCACACAGGTCAGCACGGGCTTGGGTGTGCGGCTGGCGACCACCCCGCTGACCAGGTTGAGCAAATCCACCAGCGTGCCGCGATCGCAGATGACCTTCATGGCCGCTCCTTCGTCCTGCAATGCCTAGAGTTTAGCCCGTTGAGATTACACCGCCCGCCAAAGGGGGGCAAACGTAGCCGACCCCTCCACCAAGCCGCTGAACATGGTTTGTGCATAATGTGTGGAAGCGTTCGGAGGTTCGCCATCCCCGGACAGACGCCGGGCGATTTAGCCGATAACTGCCATATGACTGAACCCCGCCTGGTTATTTTCGACGATCGCAGCGGCGCGTGGGGGCCGATGACGGAACTGCGCCCGGTGTTTGAGCTGCGCAGCGGCGCGCTGACCACCCGGCAGCGCATCGAGCACCACCTCGGCCGGCGCGCCGACGCCCTGCTGACCCCCCCGGCATTGGCGGCTTTGGCGGGTGAGCTGGCGCCGGGTGTGGCGATCAACCCCGCGCCGACGCCGGGCGCCTGGCTGCTGGTCAATGGACGCTGCGCCGCCTCCGACGCGCTGCAGGCGATCGCCAGGCTCATCCCCGGGCAAACGCTGCTCCAGCCCGATGGCCAACTGCTCGCTGCATGCTGGCGCGTGACGGAAGACGCCCGCGAATGGATCGTGCCCACGCAATCGCTCGTGCACACCACCGCCGCCAGGGTGTTGCTCGAACGGCCGTGGTCTTTGCTCGAGCAACTGGAAGCCAACCTCACCGCCGACGTGCTGGCGCTCGACCTGCCGGTGGTGCGACCGCAGCCGCCGGTGCTGGCGTTTGGTGAGCATCCTTTGAAGCTGCATCCGAGCGTGAAGCTGCAGCCCGGCTGCGTGCTCAACACCGAAGCCGGCCCGATCGCGCTGGATCAGGATGTCGTCGTGGCCGCCACCGCGGTGCTCGAAGGCCCCTGCTACCTCGGCGCGGGCACGCGCGTCGCGCCAGGCGCCCATCTGCGTCCCCCGCTGGCCGTCGGCCCCGGTTGCAAGCTCGGCGGGGAAATCTCCACCGTCATCGTGCAGGGCTACAGCAACAAGAGCCACTACGGCTACCTCGGCCATGCCGTGCTGGGACAGTTCGTCAATCTCGGCGCGGGCACCGTGGTCAGCAACCTCAAGAACACCTATGGCTCCGTCCGCGCCCGCCTGAGCGCCAATGCCGCCAGCGAAGACACCGGCCGGCAATTCTTCGGCGGCATCCTGGGCGATTTTGTCCGCACCGCCATCGGCAGCCGCTTGAGCACGGGCTCCGTCATCGGCACCGCCAGCATGGTCGCGCTGTCAAGCTTCTGTCCCACCTTCGTCGACAGCTTCCGCTTCGTGACCGACAGCGGCGATCAGACCTACCGCCTGGAAAAACTGCTGGAAACGCTCAGCGTGATGCTCGGCCGCCGCGAGCATCAACTCACGCCCGCACTGACGGCACGTCTGCGCCAACTGGCGCGCGGCGACGAGGAGCAACCGCAACTCTTCACCGCCGACCGCCCCCGCTGGCAGGCGTGGCGCTGGAGCGATGCCAGGCATGGTGCGGGCGACAGCAGCGGGAATGCCGGGACCAGCCGCACGGCGTGAGCACATTGCGGCAAACCGGCTTTCCTCATCCTATTCAATCCAGAAACCTGACCCACCGGGCAACACATACAAAACCACAGCCCACAGGTAACCGGCGAGCAAGATCAGCATGGTCAAGCCGATCCGCGCGCTGATGCCCGCACCGTGCAACCAGCGCTCGCGCATGCATAACGGGTACACCAATCCACCAATTGCCATCACCCGCAGCATGTTGCCAACCATCGTAACCAACGGCGAGGCGCGCAATTGTGCGATGCCCGCGTGAGACAAACCGCCCGGCCTCAGCGGTGCCCACTGATACACCGCCCACGCACTTAGCGCGGCAATGCCAATCAAGGCTCCAAGCGGCGCCTGAGACGCCAGCCTATCGATCGCCCCACGGGCTACCCACCAGCAAGTAATCCCCAGCGCCCAGGCCAACCAGTAACCATAGGGCCACCACAACGCGGCGCGCAACTTGTGGTCGAGAATTTCCTGCGCCAGTCCATTCTTTAGGTGGGTGATATTGCCGTCCTGATCCACCAGCAGAATGACCGCAAGTAAAAGCATGTAGGCGAACAATATGCCCCAGCGAATCACATGCTTGCGCGGCATGGTGTTCCCCCATCAACAGGTGATCGCTGGCCCGCATCCTGCGACATCATTGTTGTCCTGCGCCAATTCCTGATCAGCAAGCGCTCTTATTGTTTACCCGTTTCCTGTTCCCCACCCACCGGCTTCATCCACCGTGGCGGCGGCACCACGCGCAACTGCGCCAGCAGCAACAGCACGCCCGACAACATCACCAGCAGCGGGACTTCGACGTCCACGCTGAGCTTGCCGGTTTGCCGGAGGATCGACAGCACGCTGCACAGCAACAGGAACGGCCCGAGAATCACGCTGACCTTGTCCACCCCGCCGCTGAGCAGAAACACCAGCACGCCCAGCACCCCCAGGCCCAGCGTCCACACCCAGTCAATGCCCGGCCCCACCGACAGCGCGGTCAGCAACCAACCCAAACCCAACGTGATCAACAGAATCGCAAACACCAGCGGCCCACGAGCGCGAGCCTGCGGCTGACCTGACCCAACCATGACCTCCCCCTTGTCCAGAGACTGTGCTCCCCCCGGCTGGCGGCCCGGAGCGGATAGGTTTTTCATCATCCACTGCGCCCAAAGACAACCGATTCTGAGCTATTTGGCCTTGCGCGTGCGGGCCATGCCCAGGCTGCGTTTGACCTGCGCCAGCGACGTCTTGGCGGACCCCGCCTGCCGACGCTTGGAAGCCTGCAGCGCCCGGTAATCCGCGTCGTCTTCCAGACGCTGGCACATTTCCTGGTAGTCCTTGATCGGAATCACCACGTATTCGTCGGTGCCGTTCTTCACCCAGATGTCGTATTTCTTGTCCATCACATTTCTCCAGCGCTAATCATAGGCTTTGGAGCGGTGGCGAATCAGGTGAATGATAATCTGATCGTCCTGCACTTCGAAGAGCACCCGCCAATCACCCACCCGCAGTCGATAGCTGGGGGTGAACGCCTTGAGCCGCTTCACGTCACCGACCAACCCGTCGCGCATGCGCTCGATCTTGCGAACAATACGCTGTGCGACCGTGGGCGGCATGTGCTGGAGCGTCGCCAAAGCTTCGTCCAGGAAAAACACCCGGTAGCGCATGGCTCACTGCCCCGCCAATGATGAGTCGACCAGATCACATAAAGGCTTCATGCACGTCCCCAGGCACCGACCAGCAGCACATCCGCTCGATGCCTGGAGACATCACCAACTTAGCCCCGGGTCAGTGACTCGGGGCTGAATCGGCCGGTTGATCTTACCGCTGCGGCGCTTCATGGCGTACTATTTTCACCACTGCGTTTTCCCTCGCCCTGCCGCCCCCTGGAGCCTGTCATGCAATATCGCCATCTCGGACGCACCGGCCTGAAGGTCAGCCCCCTCTGTCTGGGCACCATGAACTTCGCCTGGAAAATCATGGACGATCAGGCGTTTCCCATTATGGACCACGCGCTGGACGTCGGCATCAACTTCTTCGACACCGCGGACATGTACGGCTGGGGCGAATACCAGCGCGGCGACACCGAACGGCTCATCGGGCGCTGGCTGGCCGCCAACCCCGCGCGACGCGACCGCATCGTGCTGGCGACCAAGGTCTACAACCCCATGGACGACAAAAACCCCGAGCCCAACCGCGGCACGCAGGGTTTGTCCGCGCGCAAGATCATGCGCCACTGCGAAGACAGCCTGCGCCGGCTGCAGACCGACAGCATCGACCTGTATCAGATGCACCATGTCGACCGCACCTGCCCGTGGGATGAAATCTGGCAGGCGATGGAAACGCTCACCCGGCAGGGCAAGATCGTGTACGTCGGCTCGTCCAACTTCGCCGGCTGGGACATCGCCAGCGCGCACTACACTGCCGCGGCGCGCAACTTCCTGGGCCTCGTCAGCGAGCAGACGCACTACAACCTGCGCGTGCGCATGCCGGAGCTGGAAGTCATTCCCGCCTGCCGGGGGTTGGGCCTGGGTTTGATTCCCTGGAGCCCCCTGGCGGGCGGCGCGCTGGCGGGCAAGCCGACGGGCGACAGCAATCAGCGTCACGCGGGCGCGGAGAAGCCGGACCCGCAGTTGGAAGCCTATGCCGCCTTCTGCGGCGAGCTGGGACATAGCTGCGCCCAGGTGGCGCTGGCGTGGCTCTTGCACAACCCGGTGGTGACGGCACCGATCATCGGGCCGCGCACCCTGGCGCAGCTCGACACGGCGGTGGCGGCGCTGGCGATCAAGCTCGATGAAGCGGCGCTGGGCCGACTCAACGAGATTTTCCCCGGCCCGGGCGGCGAAGCGCCCAAAGCCTATGCGTGGTGATCGCGCAGCGGTGCAGCCAGGCGCTCTGATTCCGTTGTCGGCGGCGGCAACCTCAACCGGGCTGATGCAGCGTGCCTGCACCACAGCGGGTGAGGTTGAAAACGCCCCTGCCGCCTGGCGCACAGCGCCTCGGCGGCAGGAGCGAGGCTGGCTTTTGACTTACTCCACCACGCTGGGCGCGGCGGCAATGGGAGCGGCTTCAACCGGAGCGGCGACCGTTTCCACTGCGTCAGCGGCGGGGCCGAAGCTCGCCCAACTGCCGATGACCGAGCGGTCTCCGATTTCCCTGGCTTTCGCCAGGACGGCATCGTAGTTGCGCATGCGGGTGCGCATGGCGTCGGCATTGTTTTCGAGCATTTCCGCCAGTTCGGTGCCGGTGATCGGGCGATCGAATTTCTGCGCGGCGGGCTCGAACTTCACGGCGCCCAGGTTGATCGCCAGGTACACCACGAGGGTGCCCAGCAGCGAGGTGTAAGCGGCGATGCGAACCGACTTCTCAAACGCGTAGGTCCAAGTGGGGCGATGCATGTGCCTCACTCCTTGTAAATGCGGCCCATTGCACACGCACTGGGCCAATTCCGGTGAAAACCCGGACACCTGTACCCATATGCAAGGGTGATGCCAGACCGATCGAGAACGTCGCTCGCACCCCGAACTCGCCGGGTTGTTGCCCCTTCTTATCCATCAATAAACACATCTGCACCCCCACAGCGCCGTTGGGGCGGTCAAATCCCTTTCGGGGGTGCGCGGGAAATAGGCAAAACCCTAATGCGTCGCCCCCGTGTCGCGCGATTAGGCAGCCGGGCGTTGGTTATCAGGGCGTGAGCAAGACTACGACATCTGACGCCGGCCGTGGATGGCGTCGCCCAGGACGGCTTTGCTCACGGCATCGAGGCTGGCGCCCACCGGCAGGCCGCGCGCCAGGCGGGTGACGGTGACGCCCGCCTTTTGTAGTTCGTCCGCGAGGTACAGCGCGGTGCCATCGCCTTCGAGCGTGGGCTGGGTGCCGAGGATGACTTCCTTGACGCCTTCGCTGCGCACCCGTTTGAGCAGCGCCGCCGCCGTGAGCTCGCCGGGGCCCACGCCGTCGAGCGGCGCCAGGCGACCCATCAGCACGTGGTACAGCCCGCGGTACTGGCCGGTGGCTTCAAAGTTCACCACATCGCTGGGCTGCTCGACCACCAGCAGCACGGTGGCGTCCCGGCGGGGATCGGAGCAGAGGGGGCACGGGTCCGTCTCGGCAACGTTGTGACAGCGCCCGCACACGCGCAGGTTGGCGCGGAAGTCGTGGATCGCCTGCGCCAGGGCGAGGGCTTCGGACTCCGGCTGTTTGAGCAGGTGAAACGCCACGCGTTCCGCCGAGCGCCGGCCGATGCCCGGCAGCTTGTTGAGCTGATCGATCAGCCGATTGAGCGCCGAGTTGTGCGAAGCCGGTCGATCCATGACGGCATTGTATGACGTCCATGCGCTGGCGGGGCGTCTGTCCCATGCTTCCCCGGCTGCGGCGCCCCGGGCAAACGCATGTATCCATTTGCTTAACGAGCCGCGCGCGTCAGCAAGCGGTTGCTGACCCCACGCCCAGCTCTGCGGCTGCGCCGCAACCCCTTGCTCACGCGCGGGGCTCGTCCAAAACGGTACAGGCGTTCGTCCGGCTGCGGCACCGGCTTCCGTTCGACCTGCCCTCAGCACTGCGTTACGATGCCCCTTCGCATCTTCCTCGCACAAGGCCGCCCCCATCATGAGTGAGCGCACATTCATCAAAGAGTTGTCCGCCAACCAACTGGTCGAGGGCGTGTTCGCGGTGCAGAACTGTCAGCTCGGGCAGACCCGCGCCGGCAAGCCGTTCCTCAAATGCCTGCTGGCGGACAAGACCGGGCGCGTGCCGGGGCGGATGTGGAACATTTCCGAGGAGTTTTTCCGCACGCTGCCGACCAACGGCTTCGCCCAGGTGCAGGGGCAGAGTCAGCCGTATCAGGGCGAAGTGCAGATCATCATCCAGCAGATCAAGCCGGTGCAGCCGTCGCCGCATGAACTCAAGGATTTGATGCCGTGCACGCAGTACGACGTGAACGAGATGTTCCGTGAAGTCGCCGCGCTGATGGAATCGCTGTCGCATCCGGGCCTCAAAGCTTTGGCGCAGGCGTATCTCGACGATGCACTGCTGATGGAGATGTTCCGTCAGGCCCCCGCCGCGATGACGCTGCATCACGCTTACCTGGGCGGCCTGCTCGAACACACGCTGAGTCTGCTCAAGCTCGCCGAGGTGATTCTGCCGCGTTATCCGCAGCTTAATCGGGACATCATGCTGATGGGCCTGTTCCTGCACGACCTGGGCAAGTGTGCCGAGCTGACGTGGGAAGAGGGCTTTGGTTACAGCGACGACGGCCTGCTGGTCGGCCACATCGCACGCGGCCTGACCTGGCTGCAGGAAAAGATCAAAGCCGTCGAATCGGCCGGCACCCCGCTGAGCAGTCCGCTGGTGCGCGTGCTGGAACACATCATCCTTTCGCACCATGGTCAGCCGGAGTTCGGGGCGCTGAAGATTCCCGCCACGCCTGAAGCCATCGCGATTCACATGCTCGACAACGTGGACGCGAAACTGCAGATGGCGCTCGCAGCAACCCGCGGCGACCAGGCCGGCGGCGGCGAAGACCTGGGCGGTTCCTTCACGGAAAAAATCTGGGCGCTGGACACGCGGCTGTATCGTCCGGACCCGACGACGCTGGATGATCATGCGGTGTAATTCGCTCAGCTATATAGCCGAGCCAACCTGGCTCGGCGCGCGGGACGCTGGGCTTGCACTTCTCAACCGAACACTTGCCCGCACTCAGGACACGTCGGCCCCGGCGCGCCAACCAGATTGTAGCCGCAGCATCCACAGCGCCCCTGTCGCCGCAACCGCCGGCTGCGGGTGCAACGACGACAAACGCGCAGCCGCCGCATGCCTCGGTCCAGCAGCACCACGCCTGCCGCCCAGGCGCAGATGGTCCAGCCGGTCCAAAGCGCATACCAGCACTCGCTCTCGACGCGCGGATAGTAAACATAAACCACCAGCCGTTCAGCCCAGCGCGTGTTCAATACCATCGCCAGCAGAGCCATGCCAGTGCCGCCGGCGATCATGCGATAGAGCAGGCGACGGGGATTGAGCCGGCAAACTCGATTCACCCCCCAGAACACCAAGGTCATCAACCCGGTCCCGCCCAGCAAGAAACGCACCGGCGTGGAGATGTCCATGCGCACAATGGGCCAATTGCCATACGTGATGTCCAGAATGCGATAGAGCCGAAACCGTGGGTCCAGCCAGCCCTGCCGAACCGCGAGCATCAAACCCACCAGCGTCAGCGCCAGCAGCGCACAGGCACTCAACGCGCCGCTGATGAAGATTTGCCCCCAGGTCAAACCCACAGGACGGGGTCGTGCGCGCGGTTGCGCCAACGGCGCCAGGTACAGCGCCACCATGCCGCAGAGCGTGAGCATCACCTCGGCGTTGAGCAGCCATTCGGGCTTGCCCAGCCGCGCGAAGCCCCGCACGCGCCAGGTGAACATCTCTTCGGCGATCGGCAACGGCATCGCCACCGGGGGTTTGATCAACAGCGGATAGAAATGGCGCGGAGGCTCTGCCGCATAATGCAGCAACCACAGAGCCAGCGCCGCCAGACCGACGATGCGGAGCGCCAGCTTCACCCATGATCGGTCCAACCAGCCGCGCTTCATCGGCGTCCCCCGCGGTCCATGGAACTATCAACCATGATAAGGTGGCGATGTGTTGGACACATAGCTGAACCATGCTGGTTCGGCGACGGGACGCGGGGCCTTCGTTTTCACCTGGTGGGAGCAGCAAGACATCCAGCCATGTTGAGACACCGCCCAGCCGATGGTTAAGTTGCTCATTGATTTTCCCACCGCCCCCAGCCATACTCACATTCCTTCACGGGATGTCTTTCATTGCTGCTTGATTCCGCCAGGTCAGGCAGACCCATTCCTCGAAAGGGACGGTTATGTGTAAGCACCGACTGGCGCTGGTCGGATGGTGTGTCTTGATCCTGGGGTTGCAGGCCAGTGGCTGCGCGGCACCCACGGAAACCAAAGCGAAATTCCCGCAGGCGACCGCGGCTGCGTACGCTCAGCAGCGGCAAACCATGGGCGTGGTGTTGCTGGATGTCTGCTGGGATCGGCTGTGGAACTGCGGGGGATTCGACAACGCGCAATTGCTGGATCTGTCGTTTGATCGAATCACGCCCGAGCCGCGCGACGACGCCCAGCCGGCGGACCTCAAGCTCACCGGCCCCGGGGGGCTGGCGGCCAAGCGCGGCTTCGTCTCCTATGCCCTGCTGCTGGAACCCGGCGAATACGCCCTGAGCGGGTACACCATCAAAGCCGCCCAGCCCCGCCCCCGGTTCAGCGTGGTGCGCATCACCCCCAAACGCAGCACACTGCAAGCGAATAACCACGCCAAAGGCGGAACCTTCACCGTCGCAGCGGGGGAAACGGTCTACATCGGCAACTTCTATCTCGACTGCTACGAAGGCCCAATGCTCTGGCGGTACTACACCGAAACCCGTGATGGTTTCCAGATGCACCTGGGCCAGTATCAGCAGCGCTATCCGTTCCTCGATCTCTCGGCGGTCAGGTATCGGCTGTTCCGCACCAGCGCGCTGGGTAAGCCGTTTGAGTTGCAATGAAGTTGAACCAGCTTCGTTTGGCGGCGTAATGCGCGGCGAAGTTCAGCGCCAACGCAAGACCTCATTTTCTTGAACGAGCCGCGCGCGTGAGCAAGCGGTTGCTTCTCTGCGCCTCCCGGCTGCCGCTGAGCCACCACCCCTTGCTCACGCGCGGGGCTCGTTGAGCATTCGCGCTCTGCTTTCCCCACGCCGCGGTTCACCCCCCGCTCGACGCCCGCACCACCAGCTCCGGCTGCACCAGCACCGGCGGGAGCGCGGCCGGGTCCGCGCCTTGCGCCAGTTGCAGGGCGTAGTCGATGGTCCGGGAGGCGACTTCAATGTTGCACTGGTCGATCGACGTCAGCTCCGGCTCGGCGGCGGCGGCGACGTCCAGGTTGTCAAAGCCCACCACCGCCACGTCCTCGGGCACGCGCAGGCCCCGGCGCCGCAGGGCTTTGAGCAACAGCACGCCCGCCAGGTCGTTGTTCGCCAAGACCGCGTCGGCGCCGGCGTCCAGAATCAACTCGTCAATCACCCGGTTGTAGTTGGTCTGCTGCGGATAGGGCGCCACATTCAACCATTGCAGGCGGCGATCCACCTTGCGGCCCAGCTGGGCGTGGGCGCGGCAGTAGCCTTGCAGGCGCGGCTCGACCGCCGGGCCGGCGTCATGGCTGAGGATGCCGATGCGTTCCCGGCCGCGCTGCGCCAGGTGGTGCACGGCCGCGGCGATGCCGGCGGCGCGATCGAGCAGCACGTAGGGATGCCCCGGCACGGGCACCTGGCACTGGAACACCACCGGGCACGCCGGCTGCGTCTGGAGCAGATGGTCCAGATGATGGGGCCCAAAGTGCACGGCAATGAGGGCCTCGATGCCGCGCGACAGCAGGTCCTGGATGTACTCGGCAGCGCGTTGGGAGTCGCCGTGGGCGTGGCCGGGGAACAGGCGGTAGCCGCGTTCGCAGGCGATGCGTTCAAACTGAATCACCCGATCATTGAGCACCGCCGAGGAGCCGAAGCCGATGACCAGGCCCAGCAGGCCGGAGCGGGCGCCTTTGAGTTGCTGGGCGATGCGATTGGGGTGATAGCCCAGGCGGGCGGCGGCGGAGCGGACGCGCTGGGCGGTGTCATCGCTGACGCGCGTGTTGGGGCCGCCGGTGCCCAGGAGGACTTTGGAGGCGGTGGCGCGGCTGACGCCGGCGCGGGCGGCGACATCGATCAGCCGGGCGGGGGCGGACGTCGCGCGTTGGCGATGCGTGGGTAAGCGCGGCATGGGGTTCTGGTCCCCGAGGTCCTGGGCCGGCGGGCAAAATACCACCGGGCACGTTGATTGACACTGCTGCGGGTCAGGCCTATGACACTGTACCCCGGCCCAGCCAAACCTGCGCCCCGCGGCAACGCAGGTCCGCAGGTCCTGACCGAGCCGGGTGCGGCCGGTGAAACGGACCGGGCCGACGCAGCGGATATTATTCATTGACTTCACGTGAAGTCAAGATTAGCATGATTTGAACCGGGAGCCTCGACGCGGCGCGGTCGGCGCGTCCCCGGGGCGAAGCCGGCTGAGCATGCCGCTTAGAGGTCCGCCCGGAAACGTATGTGATGCTCTGGAGACACGCCATGAACCGTAACGCCTGTCGCTCCTTCCGCAGCGCCTTCACGCTCATTGAGCTGCTGGTGGTCATCTCCATCATTTCGCTGCTGGTGGCGATCCTGCTGCCGGCGCTGGCGTCGGCGCGGCTGGCGGCGGAGGCGACCACCTGCCTGACCAACCTCAAGCAGCAGGGCATCGCCTGGCAGATGTATGCCGACGACAACCGGCAGATGATCGTGCGGGCGTTGAGTGCCGGGCTCGAGGACAACGCCCCCGGCTGGTACGCCTCCATGGGCAACAGCGGACTGGGCCGACCGTATGCGCATTTTCTGGCGCGTTATGCCGGCAGCTACGACGCGGATAATGCCGCCAAGACTTCCAGCATGTGGTACTGCCCCACCAATCGCAACAAAGGCATGAGCACCTGCGCCCCGGCCGCCAAGAGCGGCAACTACACCGCCAACGGCTCCTACGCCCACATCGAACGGGCCGCGCCCAAAAACCTGCGCACCGTCGACATCGAGAAGCACTACAGCCAGCGGCCGATCATCTTCGACGGCGTGCGCGATTCCTCGGCGGCCACCGCCAAAGCCAATCTGGGGGATAAAACCGCTTATCGCCTGAGTTTCTACCTCGACCCGAACATCTACCTCGACCGCTGGGGCCACACCGGCAGCATGAACATCGTCTGGGCCGACGGCCACGCCAGCCGGGAGACGCCCAACTCCATCAGCACCGGTCTGTTCGACTACGACTCCTACGGCGGGTGGAAGCTGGGCAAAGCGCATTCCTCCTTCACCTGGTAACCCCCGGCCCCCCCGGACCCCCGGACCCCCGGGTTTCCAACCAGCGCCCCGCCCACCCCCCAGGGCTGCACTCTGCCTGACGCTCCTTCCGGCAATCCCCGTCCCCTTTACCGGCTCAGGAGAAAACGCGAAATCATTGACTTCACGAGAAGTCCCAGTTAGCATCGAAAATACTGCAATCAGAAGCATATTCGCGCTGCGGGTGCGCCCATGCACGCGAAGCGGTTGGCAAGCGTTCGACATGATCAACCCCGCCTGGTCCTGACGATCCGGAGACCTGCCATGCCCTCTATCGTCCGCCATACTTCCCCCCGCGCCTTCACCCTCATCGAACTACTGGTGGTCATCTCCATCATCTCGCTGCTGGTCGCCATTCTGCTGCCGGCGCTCGCCAGCGCCCGCACCCGCGCCAATGAGGTGGTGTGCGTGAACAATCTCAAGCAGATCGGGCTCTATGCCGTGATTTACCACCAGGACTACAACGATCGCCTCGCGCCGGGCTTTTACTTCAACGGCCCAACCTTCATTCCCTGGTATCTGAGCATTCCCAACCACAGCAACGCGGGGCTGAGCTACAGCAAGCAGCACCCGAGCACCTGGCGCTGCCCGCTGGCGACCGCTTTCCACAACAACGGCGGCAGCAAGGTCAGCTACACCTACAACGCCAACATGACCAACATCAACCTCAAGAACGTCAAACAGGGGCTGGAAAACCTGCCCATCGTCTACTGCGGCACCGGCGGCTCCTACAACGCCACCTATATCAACGGCATTCTGGCGTCGCACTCCAACGGCGCGGCGGCCGCCACCCTCAAAGCCAGCGGCGCGGTGCGCGCCTATGTGGACTACGCCAGCGAAATCGGACCCACCATTCCTGCCGTCAATGGCAGCGAATCCGCCCGATGGTATTACTCCACCTCCCACCCCTATTGAACCGCCGCTCGGCCGACGGTCCTGAGCTTTCCTGACCCGAGCACCCGGGTCGATTTTTTCATCTGGAATCCTTTCGCCATGCTACGACTCCTCATCTGTATCGCCCTGCTGGGCGTTGTCGCCTGCGCGCCGGCGCCCCACGCCAGCGCCCAGAACCTCAAGCAGCTCACCGTCACCGAGTTGGGCAAGCCGATCCAGACCGCCCGCCGCATGACCGAAGCCGTCGCCGCACCTACTCCTGAACATCCGGCCGGGGTGTTCATCGGACAGTTCTTCAACTACGGCTACGGCGACCCCCGCTACGCCAACCTGCCCGAGTGGCTGGTGCTGGACCTCGCCACCGGTGAGCAGCAGCTTTTCGATCTGCCCGGCTACGCCAACGGCAACTATCGCATCAACAACCAATGCCGCGCCGCCAACGGGCGCATCTTCTTCGGCGCTGCCGGCGCCCAGGTGCATTACTACGAACCCAAAACCAACCGCATGGAAACCCTGGGCGCGGTGCTGCCGGCCGACAAGGGTTACTCCTTCCTTTACCGCCTGGAGTTCGGCAACGACGGCATGCTCTACGGCGGGGCGCAGAGCAGCAACGGCTTCGGCGGCGTGGTGCAGATCAATCCCGACACCCTGGCGGTCCGCGCCTGGACGGAGATCAACACCCAGCGCGAGGAGAAGCTCACCTATGTCTACTACCTGGCGCTCGATGCGCCGTGGATCTACGCCATGGTCGGCAAAGGGAAATGGCAACTGATCGCCATCAATACCGAAACCAACGAAAAGCGGCTGCTCAAGGACGGCGCCGAGTGGATGTCCGCCAGCTACCGCGCCGACGGCGTGCGCTTCTCCATGAAGATTCCCATCACCCCGGACGTCCAGCTTCCGGCCGCGGGCGACAAAGCCCGGGTCGAAGGCAATCGGCTGCTCGCGCCCACCGCCATCAATGAATTCTGGATTGCCGTCGACGGCGCGCTGTATCCCCAGAACCTGGAGAAGAACGAACAGAACCTGCCCGCCCGGACGCAGGAACTCAAGCCCTACGTGCCCGCCAAGGATGATCTGCCGCAGGTCGTGGAGATCGGCGATTGCGATTCCACCGGACAGGTGGCGGTGCAATGGCGTCCCGCCGGCGCGACGGAAGATGTGCTGCGCGTCACCACCGGGAAGGTCACGCGCACGCGCCCGATTCATCTGGAATCGCTGGTGCTGCTGCCCGATGGTTCGCTGCTGGGCAACGCGCAGCAATACTGCGGGTTCTTCCGCTTCTATCCCGGCGCGGAGCGCATGGAGGTGTTCCCCAGCCACGGGCCCAGCGGGCCGATCCATCTGGTGCAGGACGGCATCAACTACTTCGTGGGCTATCCCAACGCCATCATGTACAGTTACGACCCCGCCCGGCCGTGGAACCCGGCGCCCAAAAGCGCCACCGTGCCCGCCGAGGCGCAGTACAACCCCCGCGCTCTGGGTCACTTCGGCACCGAAGCCAAAACGCATTTCGCCTATTACCTGCGGCCCTCGGCGTCGGGCCGCATGTATTTCGCCGGCCGCTGCGAACGCGGCGTCACCGGCGGCGGCGTCGGCTGGTATGACCGCACCGACAACTCCTTCCATGGCCATCACCGCGACCTGAACTTCCTCACCCCCCGCGGCCTGCTCGTCTGCGACAGCCTCAGCCGCGTGGTGTACTCCGGCCAACTCAATGACGATCCCAACGCCACCACCCCCAAACCCAGTGAAGCCCAACTGGTCGTGTTCGACCTGGACCTCAATGAAGTCGAACGCCTGACCGTCAAGCCCGGCCTGACCCACACCGGCCGGCTGTATCCCGGCGTCAAACCCGACGAAATCATTGGTCACATCGACAACGACAAAACCAAACAGTACGCCCTCTACCGCTACAACCTCGCCCAGCGCAAACTCCTGCAATGGGTGGACCTCCCTGCGCCCATCGGCGGCATCTTCGAGCGCCCCGGCGATCACACCTGGTGGTGTCAGGATGACAACAAGGTGCTCTACCGGTTCGACCCCGCGACCTTGAAGGTCACCCCGGTCGCCCAGCTGGACCGCGGCCTCGCCAGCCCCATCTGGGTCGGTGATGTGCTGTATGGACGCAACGAAGCGGCGCTGGTGCGCGTCAAGCCGTGAGTGCTGGCGATCGGATGTACGCCACCCCTGGCTTAACGAGCCCGACCGTGAGGGAGGGGTTGCCAGGCAAATCGGATTTTCCCTGCGGCTGCGCCGCAACCCCTTGCTCACGCGCGGGGCTCGCCAGAGACGTCAACATTGTTTTTTTTCCAAGTTGGGTGCTGCGATGCTGATGCACATTGAACCGCGCGGATCGTTGGTCAATGAACTCGCGCTGCCGGGGGAATCCTGGCGCGACGGCGTGTTTCCCGCGCACCCGAGCTATTGCCTGCTGGCGAAAAACCGCTGGCTGCTGCTGCTGGCGACGCGCGGCATCCGCTGCCAGGACGATGACCTGAGCATCGCCTATCAGGTGCGCAAGGATCATCCCGCCGGGCCGGTGCTGCGCGAAGGCTTCATCGCCAAACAACTGACCGATCGGGATCCCGCCAGTCCGACGTATGGCCAGGTGACGCTCATGCGTCATCCGATGGCGCTGGGCGTGCCACGCGGGGCGCTGGTGCGCGGCAAGCCGGCGGCGAACGCCAACGTGTTCCTGCTCATGTGGAGCACCCAGCAGGCGGGGCAGTTGGACGCCAGCACCGGCACGTATCGCCACAGCGCCGCCGCCAGCGACAACCATCGCATCTGGCAGCGTCATGCGGCGCTCAACGACGCGGGCGACGATCTGGTGTTTCTCGACGAGCCGCGCATCCTGTGTCAGCAGGGCTATGGAGGGAAGGGCCCTGCGTTTTGCGCCATGGAGCAGGCGCACACGGTGATTCAAAGCCTGGTGCCGCCGGTGCCGTTGGATGACGCCTGCCAGAGTTGGGCGGCGATGCAGCACTTCAACACCGGCATCGCGGCGCTGCGCTGGGATTTCGACCCCGCGCAGCGCCGCTACGTCTGGACGCAGACCGGCCCGGCGATCGCGCCCGTCGCCGGCTTCGACCTGACCGAAGGCCAGCTCGCCCGCGGACGCGACGGCTGGCTGGTCGCCGTGCGCGCCCGCAAGCAGAACGCCGCGGGACCCGACTGGTCCGGCTGCACCTCGCGCGACCGCGGCGACACCGGCTGGCTGCACACGCAGGACCTGTTCGCCCCGCTGCCGGCGCTGACGATTGTGCGCGATCCCAACCGCGAAGCCCCGCTGACGCTCTACCGCTGCGCCGACGGCAGGCTGCGGATGTTCAGTGGCGACCTGACGAATTCACCATATCAGGCGCGGCGGGACCCGCTGTACGTCTGGGATGTGGACGAACACAGCTTTGCCGTCAGCGGACGGCAGGTGGTGTTCGACACGCACGCGCAAGGCATTTTCCCCGGCTGCGACGCCCAGCGCAGCGTGTGCTTCGGCGCGCTGTCGCCGCATGTGGGTGGCCTGAGCCAGACGCTGGCGGTGCGGGTAATGGTGCATCGCTTCCGCGCGGGGGTGACGCCCAATGAGCCGGCGATCACGGAGGCGGAGCTGCGCAGCTGCGGGGTCTATCACGTGGAGCTGACGTACGACGCAGTGGAGCCGGCGCGGTGGACGTTTGCGGAGCGCTGACGGCGCGGTGGACGTTTGCGGAGCGCTGACGGCGCTGCGTCCGCTTCCATTCACGGCTCACGCTGGTCGTAGCGCGCCTGCAGATCCTCCGCATGGGTGCTGCCATCGCTGTACCACCGGCGGCTGTTGTAATGCTCCACGCCGACGGCGGTATGGTCGCTGTAGTCGAGCAGCCCCTGCACGCGACTGGCGGCGCCGGGGTTGGACAATGCTTCACAACCGCCCAGCAGCAACAGCGCGGGGAGCAGCAACAACCACCGTAAACCCAGGATGGACTGGTGATGCTTCACGGGTGGATTGTAACCGGGTCCGAACTGACGCTGCGCGGATAAGAAAGGGGATAAGTACATTATTCTGCAAGCAAAATAATGTACTTATCCCCTTTCTTATCCTCCTGCCCCGCTTGTCCCTCACCGGCCCAGCACGGCACTGGCGGCAGTGAGCGCTGCCCCGGGCGCAATCTTGCAGCCGGCGGCGGCGAGTTCCGTCTCGATGGCGCTCAGTGCCGCCAGCGTGTCGCCGGCATCGACATAGCCCATGTGCGAGATGCGGAAAATGCTCGTCGCCCAGCTTGCTCCGCGTCCGTCCTGGCCGCCGGCGATGGCGATGCCGTGCTTGTCGCGCAGGGTGCTGCGGAACTTTTTGTCCTCCACGCCCTGCGGATAGAACGCGCCGGTCGCCGAGTCGGCGGGGCTGGTGCTGGCGAGCTTCAGGCCCATGGCAGTGAACGCTGCGCGGGTGGCGTCGGCGAGCAGCCGGGTGCGCGCCCAGACATTTTCCAGGCCTTCGGTTTCAATCATTTCCAGCGCGACGCGCTGGCCGCGGATCAGGCTCACCGGCGGGGTGAAGGGCACGTCGTTCTTTTCCCAGCTCTTGAGCCACCGCCGCAGGTCCAGGTTGTAGCACCCCTTGGCGGGGGTTTCCTTGAGCCGCGCCAACGCCCGCGGGCCCAGCGCGACAAAGCCCAACCCCGGCGGGAGCATCAGCGCCTTCTGCGAGCCGGTGACCAGCGCGTCCACGCCCCAGGCGTCCATCTCCACGGGAATCGCGCCCACGGAAGTGATGCCGTCGGCAATCAGCAGCGCGTTGCTTTTGCTCACCACCTGCGCCAACTTCTGCAGATCGCACGCGGTGGTGGTGCTGGTTTCCGAATGCACGAGGCAGACGACGCTGATGTCGGGATGCTGTTGGAGCAGGCTTTCGACCTGCGCGGGATCGACGGCATCGCCCCAGGGGACGTTGAGCTTGAGGTTTTCGGTGATGCCCAGCACGGGGGCGTAGGCGTCATAGATGTCCTGCCAGCGTTCACCAAATTTGCCGCCGGCGATGGTGAGGGTCTTGGTGCCAGGTTTGAGCAGCGACACCTGGGCGGCTTCAAACGCGGTGGTGCCGGAGCCGGCGAGGGTGAGCACGGGGGACTTTTCCGTGCGGAAGACGCGCTGGAGGCGCGCCGACAGCTCGGTGAAAATCGCTTTGAACTGGGCGGTGCGATGGTGAATGATCGGCTGCGCCATCTCCAGCAGCACGGCATCGGGCACAGCGGTGGGGCCGGGGGTCAGCAGACGGGTGCGCAAGGGTTTGGCGTTCGCCATGGGGGCGCTCCTCTGAAAAGCGGTCAGGTCGGGAAGGCGAGGTTTGTAAGGCAGCGTGCCGCGAGCGTCAAGCGAAGCGGGCGAACGAGCCGGAAGCGTGAGATGGGGATGAAAGTCCGTTGCGCCGTTAGGCTGACA
>CAZSBB010000062.1:0-20670 GCA_964605235.1 uncultured Phycisphaeraceae bacterium | reverse complement strand
GCAACATTCAGCTTGGAAGGCTGACACTCTACCAATTGAGTTACGCCCGCAGCGTGCGGCAGCATCATAGCACCTGACGCCACGACACTCCATGAGCTGCGCCGGCGGCGAGCCGCAGACGCTGAGGGTCGGCGGCGCGCTTGCATCCCGCGCTCCGATGTCTAGATTGGCACCCGCGTCGCGCCCGGAACGCTGCTTTCCCGCCCTCACGCGTTTCGGTTTGGCGGAACATGCCGCCAGGAGGGATTTTTGTCATGTCGGATCAGATCAAGTTCACGCTCGAGGAAAAGCAACTGCCCACCGCGTGGTACAACCTCGCGGCCGACTTGCCGGCGCCGTTGCCGCCGGTGTTGCATCCGGGCACCCAGCAGCCCATCACGCCGGCCGACCTGGCGCCTTTGTTTCCTGATGCCCTGATCGAACAGGAAGTTTCCACCCAGCGCGAGATCGACATCCCCGGCCCCGTGCTGGACGCCTACCGCCAGTGGCGCCCGACGCCGCTGTATCGCGCCCGGCGGCTGGAGCAGGCGCTCAACACCCCCGCGCGGATTTATTACAAGTACGAAGGCACCAGTCCGTCCGGCTCGCACAAGCTCAACACCGCGCTGCCTCAGGCGTACTACAACCAGCAGGCGGGCGTGCGGCGACTCACCACCGAAACCGGCGCGGGGCAGTGGGGATCGGCGTTGTCGATCGCGTGCCAGCGCTTCGGGCTGGTGTGCAAGGTGTTCATGGTCAAAGTCAGCTTTCAGCAGAAGCCGTATCGGCAGGCGCTGATGAATATGTTCGGCGCCGAGGTGACGCCCAGCCCCAGCATGGAGACCGCTGCCGGCCGGGCGATTCTCGCGCAGGATCCGAACTGCACCGGCTCACTGGGCATCGCCATCTCCGAAGCGGTGGAGGTGGCCGCCCAGCATGACGACACCAAGTACGCCCTGGGCAGCGTGCTCAACCATGTGCTGCTGCATCAGACGGTGATCGGCCTGGAAGCGATGGAGCAGTTCAAGCTGGCGGGCGACTGGCCCAACGTCATCGTCGGCTGCACCGGCGGCGGGTCCAACTTCGCCGGGGTGGCGTTTCCGTTCCTCGGGGAGCAACTGCGGGGCTCGACGCGCGCGGTGCGCATCGTCGCGGTGGAGCCGGCGGCTTGCCCCTCGCTGACGCGCGGCGCGTTTGCTTACGACTATGGCGACACCGCCCACCTGACCCCGCTGGTCAAGATGCACACGCTGGGCAGCACGTTTGTGCCTCCGGGTTTCCACGCCGGCGGGCTGCGCTACCACGGCATGGCGCCGCTGGTCAGCCATGCGTATGACCTGAATCTGTTTGAAGCGGTCAACGTGCCGCAACTGGAAATCTTCCAGGCAGCGCGGACTTTCGCCCAGGCCGAGGCGATTGTCCCCGCGCCCGAACCGAGCCACGCGCTGGCGGTGACGATCCGCGAAGCCATCCGCTGCCGGGAGCAGAATGAGTCGCAGGCGATCCTCTGCAACCTGTGCGGGCATGGCCATTTCGACATGCAGGCGTATCTGGACTACTTCGCGGGCAAGCTCAAGGACTACGCCTATCCGCAGGAAGACATCGCCATGGCGCTGGCGGGATTGCCCAGCGTGGGGCGGTGAGGCAGGCGCGGCCACGATCACGATCAACAAGCAATCACCACCGAGGCACAGAGGACACCGAGTCAAAGCAGGAGAAGCTGCATATCCCCGATATTCCTGCATTTCTCTGTGAGTATGGCTCTGTGTTCTCTGTGCCTCCGTGGTAGGTTTTGCGCAGGTAGCGATCGGCATTTCAGCCAAGGGGAATTCTGGGGGGCGTACAATCGGCTGCATGACTTCCACGCCAGCCCAGCGTCCGATCATCCTGCTTGGTCCCACCGCCGGGGGCAAGAGCGCCCTGGCGGTGGCGCTGGCGCAACAATTAAATGGCGCGGTGATCGGTGCCGACTCCATGCAGGTGTACCGCCACCTGGATGCCGGGACCGCCAAGCCCACGCCTGCGCAGCGGGCAGCGGTGGCGCACCATCTGATTGATGTGGTGGAGCCCACCGAGCCGTTCACCGTGCACGACTGGCTGACCCGTACGCAGACGACGCTCGACGAGCTGGCGGCGGCGGGCAAACGGGCGATCGTGGTGGGTGGGACGAACCTCTACCTGAAAGCGTTGCTGGAGGGGTTGTTCGACGGCCCCCCTGCTGATCCCACGCTGCGGGCGGAGCTGGATCAACTGTCGCCCGGTGAACTACATGACCGGCTCAAGACGGTGGACCCCCCGGCCGCGGCCCGCATCCATCCCAACGACCGCAAACGCCTGACCCGCGCGTTGGAGGTGTACCAGCTCACCGGCAAGCCGATCAGCGTTCACCAGCAGCAATGGGACGATACGGGGCTGGCGGGGGGTGATTCGAGTGATGTGGGACGGTTTTTGATGATTGGTCTGAGCTGGCCGGTGGAGCTGATCAACCAGCGGATTAACCTGCGGGTCAAGGCGATGTTCTACCCCGACCGCGTGGACCCCCAGCTCGCGGCGGAGATATGCCTCAATGGTGAATCGCTGCCCGCCGAGGTCGCCCGGCTGGAAGCTGCGGGGCTGCTGGGGACGCAAGCGCGGCAAGCCCTTGGTTATCAACAGGTTATCCAGCATCTGCAGGGCCTGATGACGCTCGATGATGCGTTTGAACGGACCAAAATCCTCACCCGCCGGTTCGCCAAGACCCAGCGGACCTGGCTGCGGCGGTTTGCGGGGGTTAAGTGGCTGCCCGGGGAGCAGTTATCGGACGCGGCGAAGGTGGAGGCGGCGCTGTCATTCGTAAACGCCGACTGATAAAGCATCTACTGTTCGGGCTTGACAATCGTGCCTATCCTTGCTGAAGTGTTCCGCCCGCTCTGAGCCGATAAGCCCCTCCAGACCCCGGATTTTTCCGTGCGGCAGCGCTAGGCTTGCGAGGAACCTGCGGGTCCGTTGGTTTCACTGATGACACGATTCGCCCACGCCCCGCGCTGGGCATGAACAGGACGACAATGGCGCGCAAGACCAGCACCAGCACCAAGAGCAAAGCCACCGGCCGCAGGCGAACTGCGGGCAAGGATGGCGATGGATCCAAAACTTCCGGGGGTGGTTTCAAAGGCAGCGCCAAAGGCAAGCACCTGGTCATTGTGGAATCCCCCACCAAAGCCAAGACCATCAACAAATACCTCGGCGGCGATTACCTGGTGATGGCGAGCGTCGGGCATGTCCGCGACCTGCCCAGCCGGGCGCCCAAGGGCGAGAAGCAGCCGGTGCCGGGCGTGGACCTCGAACACGACTTCGCCCCGACCTATGAGGTGATGCCCGCCAAGAAGAAGACGGTCACGGACCTGCGCAAAGCCGCCAGGGATGCCGATGACGTCTGGTTCGCCACCGACTTGGACCGCGAGGGGGAAGCGATCGCCTGGCATCTGGCGGAAGCCTTGAACCTGCCCACCGACCGCTCGCGCCGGGTGGTGTTCAACGCCATCACCAAGACGGAGATCGAGCACGCCTTCTCCAACCCGCGCCCGATCGACATCAACCGCGTCAACGCCCAGCAGGCGCGCCGCATCCTCGACCGCATCGTCGGCTACCAGGTGTCCCCGCTGCTGTGGAAGAAAGTCGCCGGCGGGCTGAGCGCGGGGCGCGTGCAGTCCGTCGCCACCCGATTGGTCGTCGAACGCGAACGCGAGATCGACGCCTTCATCCCCGACGAGTACTGGCGCATCACCGGCGTGTTCGCCACCGATCCCAAGCAAGTCGCAGCGCTCGCCAAGGCGTACCAGGAGTTCCTCGTCGCCAGCGCGATTGACGACAAGGGCAAGGAAGTCGAAGTCAGCCGCAAGGCGCGGGTGGCGTGGCTGAGCGACCGCGCCTGCCTGCTGGCGGACCTCGTCGAGTTCGAGGGCAAGTCGTTCGACGCCAGGGATCGGCAGCAGGCGCTGCGCGCTGCCCAGCGCCTGGGCTTTGCCGTGCAGGACACGCGCGAAACCAACGATCCCAAGGGCAAAGGCCCCGCCCAGCATCTGGTGCGCTACGTGGGCGCGGTTGCCGCCGACGCGCCGGGCTATCGCATCAAGTCCATCGAAACCAAGCGCACCACCAGCCGGCCCCCGGCGCCGTTCATCACCAGCACCCTGCAGCAGGCGGCCGCCAATCGCCTGGGCTTCCCCCTGCAGCGCACCATGCGCATCGCCCAGCAGCTTTATGAAGGTATCGACATCAAAGGTAAGGAAGGCCAGACCGGCCTGATTACCTACATGCGTACCGACTCCACTCACCTGTCCGGCGAAGCGCTGGGCATGGCGCGCCGCTACATCGGCGAAGAGTGGGGCGATCAATACCTCCCCGAAAAACCCAACTTCTTCAGCTCCTCCAACAAGGACGCCCAGGAAGCCCACGAAGCCATTCGCCCCACCGACGTGCACATCACGCCCAAGCGCGTGCGGGCGTCGCTGACCGAAGAACAGTACAAGCTCTACCGCCTGATCTGGGAACGCTTCCTCGGCTGCCAGATGGTCCCCGCCCAGTGGGACGCCACCACCGTGCTGATCGAAAGCGACAACGACGCCCGCGGCATCTTCAAAGCCACCGGACGCACGCTCGTCTTTGAAGGTTTCTACAAAGCCACCGGCGTCCCCAACAGCGGCGATGACGCCATCCTGCCGCCGCTCAAGCAGCAGCAGCCCGTCGCGCCCATGGAAGTGCAGCCGACCCAGCACTTCTCCAGCCCGCCCCCGCGCTACACCGAAGCCTCGCTGCAGAAGAAACTGGAAGAGGAAGGCATCGGCCGACCGAGCACCTATGCCGCGATCATCCAGACCATACAGGACCGCAAGTACGTCCAGCAGTTGAGCCAGCGCGATCGCCGGCTGTTCGCCACCGATCTGGGCAAAGTCGTCACCGACAAGCTCATCGAAGGCTTCCCGCGCATCATGGATGTCGCCTACACCCGGCAGATGGAAGGCGAGCTGGACAAGATCGAGGAAGAACATCAGGACTGGGTCTCGATGCTGCGCGCGTTCTATGGCCCGTTCAAGGACAACCTGGAACACGCCCTGGACGCCATGACCCACGCCAAGGCCGTGCTCGAACCCGCTCCGCACAAGTGCGAGAAATGCGGCGCCAGCACCGCTTACCGCTTTGGCAAGAACGGGCGGTTCCTCTCCTGCTCACGCTATCCCGACTGCGACTATGCCGCCCCCATCGACCGCGAGGGCAATCCGATCCAGGCGGAGCTGTCGGACATCCTCTGCCCGCTGTGTGGCAAGGGCATGACCCGCCGCGTCGGCCGGTTTGGCCCGTTCCTGGGCTGCGTCGACTATCCCAAGTGCAAAGGCATCGTGAATCTGGATCCCAAGAAGGGCACGGTCAAGCCGCCCAAGGCCGCGCCGCTGACGACGGACATTCCCTGTCCCAAGTGCGAAAGCCCGCTGTACCTGCGCGACAGCAAGCGCGGGCTGTGGCTGAGCTGTTCCAAGTACCCCAAGTGTCGCGGCCGGGGCAACTTTGCCGCGCTCGAGGCAGAAAAGCAGAAGCAGTACGAAACCGCCTGGCAGCAGCACCTGAAGGACAACCCGGTGCCGGTGGTCCGCAACACCGAGGGCCGGGTGGTCGGCGACGACTACGTGGTCAACGTCGAAGCGGTGCAGAGCAACAGCAGCGAATCCGCCCCCGACAGCGACGCGGCGTAATCCCCCCGCGCAAGCCGCGGATGAGCGCAGCGAATCCGAGGGTTGCTCCCCGAATCACTTCGTGAAAAACATCCCGGGGGCCCGGGGGGACGGAGGACGGGGGGACGTTAATCCCCATGCACCTGCCGCAGCCGCGCGCTGAGCCTCAGCAGCAGATGCACGCGTTCAAACTCATCGAGCCAATCCGCCAGCGTCGCCGCCAGCTCATCGGCCGGCACCGGCGCGCCGGGCAACGGGCACGCCCCGCCGAGCTGGCGCGCCGCCAGGGCGCGGTAGCGCGCCAGCGTGCGGTCGCCATACCACCCGACCAGCTCGTAATCCTCCGCACAGAACAACAGCACCGGCACGCGGTCGCCGGCATTGATGCGCACCCGTTCCTGTAAATCCCGGTGGGCGTCGCGGTCGAGCCAGCGCAGGTCGATGGCCTGCGGATTCGCCGCCGCGATGTGCTGGATGAGCGGCCCCTGCTGCACGCAGTCGCCGCACCAGATGCCCGAGAGCGCGATGACGTTGAGCCGGCGGGTAAAGCTTTCGACCAGTTTGCGCTGGGCAGGCGTCAGGCCGACGGACTGGTGGATGCGGTCCCAGTTTTCCTGCTGGGTTTCGGTGCCGGTGGCGACATAGGCTTCATACGACAGCCCCGCTTCATGTTTCTGACGCAGGTAGGCGGCGTTCATCTCAACTTCCTTCCAATTGCGGAACGGAATTAGCGCGGCAAAAGCGCGTCGGCAAGTCATAATAGCCAGCTTGCCGTCGTGTTCCCGCCGCGCCGGCACGCCAAAGGAGCTTTCTTATGCCCGCCACGATTCTGGGCATCAGCGGCAGTCCCATTCCCAACAGCAACACCGACCAGGCGGTGCAGGCGGTGCTCGCGGCGTGCGGCCATGCCAGCGAGTTCATCAAGCTCAGCAAGCTGGATATGGAACCCTGCCGGGCGTGTCTGGGGTGCAAGGAAAACAACCATTGCGTGGTGCATGATGACGCCGCGCTGCTCGCCGAGAAATTCCGCGCCGCCCGTGCGGTGGTCATCGGCGGGTACACGCCCTACTCCAGCCTCGATTCGCGCACCAAGATGTTCATGGAACGCATGTACTGCCTGCGCCACCAGACCGGGCTTAACCGCGGCAAGCTGGTGGTCAGCGTCATCACCACCGCCTGCCCGCCGGATGTGGAAGGCATGCCCCCCGCCGCCGAGACCGCGCTCAATCAACTGCGCTTCTGGATCATGGAGGAAGGCATGAACGACCTGGGCGCCATGGTCGTGCTGGGCAACGTCCCGTGCATCCGCTGCGGCCACGGCGACGACTGCGAACTCTCGGGCGTCAAAATGCTCTTTGGCCCCAACGCCACCGTCGAAGCCCTGGGGGTCAACCGCTTCACCGACGCCGCCGAGCTGCGGGTCCAGGCCCGTGAGCTGGGCATCAAGCTCCGCACCGCGCTGGACGCCGCCCCGAGCATGCCGCTGCCTGTGCATGGATAAGTCAACCGCTCCACTCCCGCGCGGCCGCACCCCCGGGCAACCTATAATCCCACGACATGACCTTCCGCCCCGCCTGGTCCTGCCTTCGTCGCCGACTCTCCGGGAGCCGGCGTCATGCCTGATCCCACCGACTTCCGGGCGCTGTCGCCGGCGGCGCTGCAGCGCATCAACCAGCTCTGCGATGCCGCCGAATTGCAGTGGAAAGGTGGCGAGCCGCCGGACCTGAGCGCGTTGCTGGCGCAGGTGGAGCCTGCCGCGCGTCTGACGCTGGTGCGTGAGCTGATCGCGTTGGATGCCGCCTGCCGCCGCATGGCGAAGCTGCCCATGGACCCGTCGGCCTACGCCGCCCTGCTGCCGGAGCTGACCGTGGCGCAGGTACAAGGCTGGCTCGGGGAAACCACGCTTCCGGGCGAGCCGGTCACGCCGGTGTTTCCCGAGCGCGCCCTCATGCCCGACGTGCTGGCGCATCTGCGCAGCCGCAGCGATCAACCGCCGCGTCTGGGCGAGTATCTCCTGCTCGAACTGCTGGGCGGCGGCGGCATGGGCGAGGTCTACCGCGCCGAGCATCAGCGCATGCAACGACAGGTGGCGCTGAAGGTGCTGCGTGGCCCTTACCTGTCCGATCCCCTGCACCTGCGGCGGTTCGAGCGCGAGATTCGCGCTGCCGCGCGCCTGAGCCATCCGCACATCGTGCAGGCCTACGACGCCGGCGAAGACCAGGGCGTGCACTTCCTCGTCACCGAGCTGGTCGAAGGCGGCGACCTGTCCCAGCGCGTGCGCCGCGAAGGCCCGTTGTCCTGGCCGCAGGCGGCGCGCTGCATCCAACAGGCGGCCGAGGGTTTGGCGTACGCCCATGAGCATGGCGTCATCCATCGGGACATCAAACCCTCCAACCTGTTGCTGGATCGGCAGCAGAACGTGAAGGTGGCGGACCTGGGTCTGGCGCGTTTCGAACGTGAACTGGAAACGCCAGCGGAACAGATGCTCACCCAGGTCACCGCCAGCGGCGCGATGCTCGGCACCGCGCTGTTCATGGCGCCCGAGCAGGCCCGCAACGCCAAGAACGCCGACGCCCGCAGCGACATTTATTCACTCGGCTGCACGTTGCATTTCCTGCTCACCGGCAAGCCGCTGTACGAAGGCGACTCCATGCTCGACACGCTGCTCGCCCACGCCAGCGCGCCGCTGCCGCCGTTGCCTGACGCCAGCGCGCCCCCCGCCCTGCAGCAGTTGTACCAGCGCATGATCGCCAAGCGGCCGGAGGATCGCCCCCAAACCATGGCGGAAGTGGCAGCCGAGCTGGCGCGCCTGACCGCCCCCGCTCTCAGCCGCACAACCCCAAGCGCAGTTGCTGCGTCACCCGCCCCGCGCCGGCCGCGCCCGCTGTGGTGGCTCGCCGCCGCCGTGCCCGCTGCGGTGCTCGCGCTGGGCGCGTGGCTGTTGCGACCCGCCCCGCCGACCACCACCTCCCATGCACCAACCGCCAGCACACCGGCAACCGCCACGCCGCCGGGCTCTGTGGCGAGCTTCACCGGCGGGTTGGAGTTTGATGGCCGCAGCGCCTATGCCGTCGCGCCGCGGCTGGAGCATCGCGCGGATCGACCCGAGACGTATGAAGCCTGGGTCGAAATTCGCGCGCCGCGCACCTGCAATATCCTTTCCTGGCTCGGGCCGGACTGGGTCGCCCTGTTCCTGACCGACGCCGGCCAATGGGGGGTGGGCCGGATGATTGGGGCGCGCTCCCATCTGCTGGCCACGTCCGGCGCGTTTGTCGCCAACCAACCGACACACATCGCCGGCGTGTGGGATGGTCAAACGCTGCGCCTGTTCGTCAACGGCCAACCCATGCCCACCACTGAAATCCCCTTTCAACTCGAACCCACGCGCGGCGGGCTGCACGTCGGCGGCGCCGGACCCGGCGCCCTGCCGCATGAACGCTTTGTGGACGGCGTGATCTATCGGCTGCGCCTGAGCAAGAGCGTGCGCTACACCACGGCGTTCACCCCGCAGACCGACTGGGAGAGCGATGCCGACACCCTGGCGCTGTATCGCTTCAACGAAGGTCGGGGCGTGGTCGCGCTCGACGCCGGCCCAGGCAAACATCATCTGGAAATCGTCGGCGCCCGCTGGCGCGCGCCCTGAGCGCCCGCCCCTCGTGGCTCACACGAACTTGAGCCGGCGCAGGGCGAAGCACGTCATCCGCAGCAGCAGCCAGCCGTGCCGCCAGCGGTTGATGTTGGTGTCGCCATACACCCGCTCGCCGTAGCGCACCGGCAAATCGACAATCCGCAGATTGAGCTTGGCGGCCCCGAAAATCAGGTCGAAATCGCCAAACGGATCGAAGTCGCCAAAGTACGCCCGGTTGGCGGCGATGCGTTCATAGTCGCGCTTGTACAGCACCTTGGTGCCGCAGAGCGTGTCCTTGATCGGCTGACCGAGCAGCCAACTGAACGCCAGGCTGAAGAACTTGTTGCCCAGAAAGTTCAGCGGCCGCATCGCCCGCTGCGCCATGGGATACACCAGCCGCACGCCGTTGATGAACTCGCCCTTGCCCTCCACCAGCGCGGCATAAAACTGCGGCAGCGCCTCAGGCGGCACCGTGATGTCCGCATCCAGAATCATCAGCACCTCGCCCGTCGCCTGCGCGAACCCCAGCCGCACCGCATCGCCCTTGCCTTTGCCTGTCTGCCGATGAAGCTGACAATCGCTGCGCCCGGCTATCGCCCGCGCGATCACGTCATACGTGTCGTCCGTGGAGTTGCCTTCCACAAACACCAGCTCCGTCCCGGCGCCCATCTGCGGCGTCCGCGCCAGCAGGTCCGCGATGTGACCCGACTCATTCCGCGCCGGCACAATCACCGACACGCGCGGCGGCGTCGCGGCGGGCGCTGGCGCAGGCCGGGCAATCAGAAAATTCGTCAACGCCAGATGCCGCCCCGGCCAAAGCTTCACCAGCATGCGGTCACATAAACCGTTGACCAGCGGAATCCGCAGCGGACAGAGCACTTCCTGCCAGGTGCGGAGGGTCTCGAACCCCGCCAGATGCAGCAATCCCTGCACATCCTCGCGCGTCAGCCAGCTTTGCGGCAGCAGCGGGCGCGCCAGCCCCAGGCTGCGCATCAGCGCCAGGGGCCATTGCCACAGCCGGCTGTAAATGTTGACGATCACCCGCGTATCCGGCCGGCAGTGGGCGCGCACGCGCTGCAGCGCCGTGCGCACGTCCCACAGGTCGTTGAGCGTGTCTGACAGGATGATGAAATCGAACGTCCGCCCCAGGTCCAGTTCATGCACATCCGCCGCGTGAAAGGTCAACTCGGGAAAACGCTGCCGCGCCTGCTCGACCATCGCCGGCGCGAGGTCCACGCCAATGCTCTGCTGGGCATCGGGCGCCACCGCCGCCAGCAGATCGCCTTCGCCGCAGCCGATTTCCAGCACGCTGCTGCCCGCGGGAATCAGGTGTCGGTACACCTCGCCCAGCCGCCGCAGGTAGTACCCGCGCGCCCGACGGCCCTGGCCACGCTGCGCCACGGCATCCCAATGGGCGCGGCGCTGCTGGGTGTACCGCGCCGGTTCACTGAGGTCTGAACTGACCTGCTGCTCGTTCATGCGTTCCCATTTTCTCCGCCCGGGTCCGACGCCACACGCCGCAGCACAATGTACGCGAACATGCCCCAGCCCGGCAGCAATGCTTCAACGCCCCGCACCAGATAATCCAGGCCCAGCGGGCACAGGTTGCGCAGCGACACGCCCCCGGACAGCAGATACCGCAGCGGCATCAGCGGGCGTACCGTCTCCACCCGCCACTGGGGAAACTCCCGCTCAAACTGCTGCCGATCGCGCGCAAACATGATCCACGGCAGCGCCCCGTTGGCGTCCGACAACGGCCCGCTGCCGGCAATCCGCCAGTCCGTCGCCTGCGGGTCAAACGGCTCGTGATGCAGATGCGTGTACACCCACTGCGCCCAGCAATTGACCCACGGCTCCACCATCGCCACCGCCCCGCCCACGCTGACGCACCGCGCCGCCTCCGCGAAAAACTTCCGGGGGTCGGGGATGTGATGCAGCACATTGGTCATCACAATCCCGCGCAGGCTCGCACGGGGCAGCGGCAGTTGCTGGGCGTCGGCGATCAGGTCCACCGCCAGGCCGGGGAACACTTCCGAGGTCAGCACCTGCGGCACCACCTCCCGCAGAAATCCCGCGCCCGACCCCAGTTCCAGCGCCGGCTGCGCGCTCGCCGGCAAAGCGTCGCCCAGCAGCCTATACCACTGCGTGTAGATCCGGCGCAAGCAGGGCTTGGACTGGATGATCTGCCGGCGCAGCGCGGTGGTGCGCGGATCGTCCAGATCCAGCCCGCGCGTCAGCGGGTGCGCCAGCAGGCGGTGCAGCAGGGTCGGGGCCGCGTGGCTCATCATTCTTTCCCGCGCTCCAGGGTTTCCACTTCATCTACGAAAAACCAGCGAATCGGACCCTCCACCTCGGCGCGGCCGCGCAGCCGCACCACCCGCGCCCGATCGCCCGGCAGGTCCGCCGATCCCAGCAACCACCAGGTTCCCCCCGGCGGCACGGGGCTGAAGGCGATCATCAACACCGCCGGCGCGTCGGCTGCCACAGCCGGCAACGACACCGCCGGATGGGCGTCGCGCTGGGCGGCATAATCCTCCGCTCGAACCGTGGGAAACAGCGTGGGCTCCCCACCACCGGCCGGCAACACCCGCACCTGCGGATTGCCGGGCCCCACCACCGCCAGCAACTGCGTGCCGTCCGTCCCCGCCGCGACGTGATTCGCCCCACGCCATACGCTCTGACGCACCAGCAGCGCCGGCAACGCCAGTGCCCCCGCCAGCAGCGCCAGCGTCAAAGCAACGGCGGGCGTCACTCCCGCCCAGGGATCGACCGATGCTCGGGGCGGCTCACTGACGCCTTGAGGCGCAGCGCCGAAGACCAGCAGCGGCAATACCGCCAGCGGCAGCGTGGTTACAAACACCCGGATGCCGCCGTCGGGATAGATGATCGGCGCGGACAGCGCCATCCCCAGCCACGTCACTCCCACCACGCCGAACCAGCGCTGCCGCCAGAAGCGCCAACTCGCCGCCGCCGCCAGCAGCAACAGCAGCCCATGCGCTGGCGAACCGAGCAGATCGCGCAGCGCCAGCATCGCCCCGCGCCCCAACCCCCGCGCCAGATCCAGCGGCGCGGCGCGCACCTGCTCCCAGGCTTTGGTCCACGCCAATGCGTTGATCTGCGGCTCCGGCCAGTTGCGCGCTTCCGGGTAGTCGGCGTAAATTCGCTCCCAGCCCGGCTGACCGGTCGCCAGCCCGTAAAACGTCAGTGCGAAGTTGCCCTGCCCGGCCGCCACGCCTGCGCCATACACCCCGCGCCAAACGGCTTCCAACAACAGCGCCCCGACGAGCACCGCCAGCGCCGCCGCTCCCACCGCCAGCATGCGCCGCCGCCGGCCGCGCCATCCCGCCGACAACCACAGCACCAGCAACGGCAGCACAAAGAACGCCCCGGCACGGGCATTGAGTCCCACCGCCAGCACCCCCAGACCCATGAGCGCCGTGCCCAGCCGCCGATCCACCGTCCCGCGCCACAGCAACGCCGTCGCCAACAGACCCAGCAGCAAACCCACCGGTTCGGAAAGATTGCACCACACCAGGTTTCGGCCCGCCACGGCATACCAACCCAGCGCCACCGCTGCCCCCGCCAGCGGCAACGTGTCGCGCGCCACCGTGCGGGCGAGAATGAACACCGCCGCCCCCACCAACCAGGCCTGCTGCACCAGCGCCAGCGCGTAGTCGCCCTGCGCCAGCCACAGCCGCGCCGCCAGCAGCAGCGTGGTCAGCGGGCGACGCTGGTTCCAGGCTGGGAGCGCTCCCGTGTGCTCCAGCACCAGCGCCCCGTCGAGATAGTTGTAGGCATCGCTGAAGGGCAACCCCGCCAGCAGCGCCGAGTAGAACGGCGTGAGCTTCGTCCAGGCGGTCAGCAGCGGCACGGTGAACAGCAAGGTACACAGCGCCAGCAGAATGCCGTTGCACCAACCCGCACGCCAGGGATGGCTGCTCCATCCGCCCAGTCGCTCGTGCTGCGCACGGCGCAGCGTCGGCCACCAGCCCGCCAGCCCGATCAGCAGCAACAGACCACCCGCCAGCAGGTGACGGTGCTCATCCAGCGCGATCACCGCCTGACGCACCGGCGGCACGTTCCACAGCAACCAACAGCCGGTCATGTGCAGCAACAGGCCGACCGTCAAACCCAGCGGCAATCCCAGCCAACGCGGATGGACGCCGGCAGCGTTACCCAAAGCTCACCTCCGGGTTCTGCTGCCGCCACACGCCCAGCACCAGCAGCGGCCAGAGCGGGGTGGAGAACTTGCCCGTCATGTCATGCACGCGCCGCATCCAGCGCAGCGCGCCGGGGGTGAACCACTGCCGCAGCGGGCCATTGGGATCGTCCAGCAGATCATCGAGCATCAGCCGCATCGGCGCGCCGCGGGCGAGCCATTGATCGCGGGGAATCGCAAAACCCTGCTTGGGGCGCTGCACGAATGCAGCCGGGAAGCGGCGCAGCAGGGCGCGCTTGGGCAGATGCTTGAGCGTCAGCCGGCCGCGCGCGTCGGCCGCCAGCCGTTGCGCCAGCGGCAGCGCGCCGGCAAAAGCCTGCACGTGACGATCAATCAACGGCGTCCGCACCTCCAGCCCGTGGCACATGCTCGCCACATCCACCTTGGTGAGAATGTCGTCAACCATATACGTCTGCTGGTCGATGAGCTGGGCGTAACCCACAGGGTCGGTCGCGGCCGCCTGCGCCAGTGCGCCGGCCTGCTCGAAGCGCAGGTTCGGAGGTTCCATGAGCTGGCGCAGCGCCGGTTGCCACATCCGCCGGCGCACGCGGTCGGGCAGGTAATTCATCAGCGCCATCCACGCATCCAGCGGGCGATGACCGCCGCCCAGCGCGCCGCTGCCCAGCAGGCGCACGATCAGCGGCCAATCGCCGTCGCCGCGCAGCAGCGCCCCGAGCAATTGCGTCCGCCGACGGTGCGTGAACAGGCGGTACTTGGAATAGCCGGCGAAAAACTCATCCCCGCCATCGCCCGACAGCACCATCGGCACATGCTGGCGCGCGAGCCGACAGACATACCACGTGGGCAGCGCCGAGCTGTCGGCATAGGGTTCGCCGTAGTGCGCGATGAGCTGCGGCAACAGCGTGACCGCATCCTGGCGCACATGCTGACTGATCAATTCCACCCCGCACACCGCCGCCGCCTGCTGGGCGTAGGGCAGTTCATTGCAGGCGGATTCATCGAACGCGATGGTGAAGGCTTTGACCGGTCGGTCCAGAAGCTGGCTCATGTGCCAGGCGATGAGCGTGGAGTCGATGCCGCCGGAGAGGAAGACGCCAAAGGGCACATCGCTGATGAGGTGCGCCTGCACGGACGAGCGCACCACGTCGTCGAATTGCTGATCCCATTGGTTTTGATCAAGCGAAGGCGAAGGCGCCAGCGTGGGCTGCCAGTATGGTGCGGGCGCCTGCACGGCGCCGGTGAAGTCGAGGGTCAGGCGGTGGCCGGGCAGGAGCTTGTGGACATCGGCGTAAATGGTGTCCGGGCCGGGGATGTAGCCGAAGCGGAAGAAGTGGTCGATCGCCTGCAAGCTGCCGCGCGGGGTCGGGGCGTTGCCGGCGCGCAAGGCATGCAGCTCGGAAGCAAAGGCAAAACCGCCAGGAAAGCTGCGGTAGTACACCGGCTTGATGCCAAAGTGATCGCGCGCCAGCAACATGCGACGCTGACGGAAGTCCGCGATGACGAAAGCGAACATGCCGCGAAAACGCTCGACGCAGGCATCGCCCCACTGCTCGTAAGCATGGACGATCACCTCGGTGTCGCTGCGACTGGCGAACTGATGGCCATGGGCTTCAAGCTGCTGGCGCAGGTCAAGGTAGTTGTAGATTTCGCCGTTGAAAGTGATCCAGATGGACTGGTCCTCGTTGGACATCGGCTGATGCCCGCCGGCGAGATCGATGATGGACAGTCGGCGGTGCCCCAACGCCACGCCATCGCGCACATAGGAACCATGACCATCGGGGCCGCGGTGGGCGATGGCGGCGGTCATGGCGTCGATCTCGGCTTGCAGCGCAGGCTGGGCGGCCTGCGGGGAGTCGAATCGAATCACGCCTGCAATGCCGCACATGCTCGGGTTCGCTGTTACGGGAATGATCGGTCGGAACGCTTTACGCCACGCCGGCCCATTGTAGGTACAGGCGCTCAAGCTGAGCGACGTTGCGCTCCAGGTTGAAATCACTGGCTTCCAGCACCACCAGCGCGGCGTCCGCGTTGATCGGCCGGGGCGCACGCAGCACGTCCAGCACGCGCGCCGCCCACGCGCCGGCGTCCTGCTTCAGACTCAGCCAGTGCACCAGCGGCGCGACGATCTCCGTCTCGCGCGTAATGCTGTCCGCCAGCACCACCGGCACACCCGCCGCCTGCGCCTCCACCGCCACACGCGGCAAACCTTCAAACAACGAAGGCAACAACAACACGCCCGCCCGCCGCGCCAGCAAGGCGGGAATATCCGCACGCAGCCCCAGAAATGCCAGGCGGTTTCCGCACGCCGTCTGACTCGCCATTTGCCGCAGTTCCGCTTCCAGGGGCCCCGCGCCGACCAGCGCGAAGACCAGCCGCTCATCCAGCCGCGCCAGCGTGTTCATCACCGCCAGCACCAGCGAATGGTTCTTCTGTGGATCGAAACGCCCCACATGCAGCACCAGCGGGCGCTGTGGATCGTTCAGCGGCGCGGGCAGCGGCTCCAAAGCCGACGGTTGGCGAAACGGGGTCAAGTCCAGCGCGCTGCGCAGGATGGCATACCGTCCATCGCGCTGCCAGCCCGGGCCGAACAGACCCACCGCCGCCGCGTCGCTGACCGCCAACCCGGCTGTGGCGTAGCGATGAATCCAGCGCGTCATCCACCAGGCATAGATTCGACGCCGAAGATGATTCTGTCCATCAGGCACCGATTTTTCCGTCCGGCTGTGCGGCACCCGCACGGGGATGCCCGCGCGCCGCGCCAACCGCAGCACCACGCCGTTCCAGTGATGGGTGTGACAGTGCACGACGTCATACGGCCCATGCGTGCGCACCAGCCGGGCGAAGTTGCGGGCGTACTGCCACGGCCGGGCGGGACGCAGACACGGCAGAATGCGGCTGCCGGTGGCGCGCACGGCGGCGTCATACGGCTGCGGCTGCTCCGTATGCACCAGCACGTCGCAGGCAAAGCGGGTCCGGTCGAGGCGCTGGAGCATCCCCAGCAGCCACGTCTCCGCGCCGCCGCGGTCGAGTCGATCGATCACCTGCAGCACGCGCACCACGCGCGCGGGAGTGGCATCAGGCATGCTTGCCCTCCCGGCGCGCCGCCACCTGCTGGTATAGCGCTTCGAGTCGATCGACCGTGCGGGTGACGGAAAACTCCGTGCGCGACAGTTCCAGCGCGCGCTGACCCATCGCCTGCATGCGAGTTGGATCGGACAGCATATCCGCCAGCGCTGCGGTGGTTTCCGTCTGACTTGCAGGAATCACCCGGCCGGCGTCCGCCGTCGCCACCTGCGGCACCTGACAGGCCGTGCTGATGAGCACCGGGCGCTCCAGGGCACAGGCTTCGAGCACGGCGTTGGGCAAGCCCTCGGAATGCGAGATCAAGGCGAACAGGTCCGCAGCGCGAAAGACCTCGCGTTTGTGCGCGCCGGTGACGTAGCCGAGGAAGCGCACGCGCTCGTCAAGTTGATGCCGGCGCACCAGCGCCCGGGCGGCCTGCTCGTAACCCGCATCCGGCCCCGCCACCACCAGCCGCAGCCGGGGGAAGCGATCGCGCAGTTCAGCAACGGCGGTGATCAGCAGGTCCAGCCCCTTGATCGCCAGCACCTGGCCCAGAAACAGCACGACCTGTTCGTCGGCGGCCCAGCCCAGGCGCTCCCGCGCTTGCGCCTGCGTGGGCCACTGGGCGGGATCGCCGGCGGGGACGGCATTGGGAATGATGTGGATGCGCGCATCTTCCACGCCCTGCGCGTGCAGATCAGCGCGTTCTTTTTCCGTCAACGCATGACAGGCGGCAACCTGTCGCAGCAGCGGACGCTCCACCAGGCGCAGGAAGAACCACTTGACCAGACGCTTGTCGCGCAGCCGCAGTGGACACAGCGAGCCGCGCGGGGCGTAGATGCACGGCACCCCGGCTGCGCGGGCGTGTTGGAGCGCCAGCCGATTGAGCAGGGTCAGCCCCAGTTGCAGATGCACCACATCCGCGCCGGGCAGCGCCGATTGCAACCCCAGCGCGGCGCGGGGCAGGTGGTACGGTGCGGGATAGCCCCATGCTGGTCGGCGGGCATACCAGATGTGATAGCCGTGGCGTTCAACCCATTGCTCGCGCGGCAGTGCGGGGTCAATGTTCAGATCGGAGCCGACCAGGCGCACATCATGGCCGCGCCGCGCCAGCTCGGGAGCGGTCATATCCACCTGCGTCACCGGTCCGCCGTACTGCGTCGCCGGGGGGGCAAACGGCAGCACGTACACAATCCGCATGGCTCTCTCCTGCCCGGAAGCGGGCGTGCTGACATTGGCTCAGCGGAAGGTCACGCGCGGGTTGGCCGCCAGCCAGACGCCCAGCGTCAGCAGCATCCAGACAATGTACGAATTGCCGCGCCCCTTGTCGTTGGCGTCCACCTGCCGGCGCACTTCCTCCGCACGCAGAAACTCATGCAGCCGGGCGCGCGGCGACAACACCGTTTCCTCCAGCAATGGGCGCAGCGGCGCGCCGGGCAGCAGCCATTGTTCCTGGGGAATGCCAAAGCCCATCTTGGGGCGATCCACAAACGCGCGCCCCAGCCGGCGGGTCAGCGCCAGCTTGGGCAGATGCTTGAGCACGCGACTCCGCCCGCGTCCGGCACAGCGCAGCGCGATGGGCACCGCCGCGGCGAAGTCCAGCACCACGCGATCCACCAGCGGGGTGCGGGCTTCCAGACCATGACACATGCTGGCGATATCCACCTTGGTGAGGATGTCGCCCGGCAGATAGGTGTGCACATCAAGCGTCTGCACAAACGCCAGTGGATCATCATCACGCGCCAGCTCGGCGGCGGCGACGAGCGCGGCCAATGGTCGATCAAGCTGATGATGATGTTCCGGACGCCACAGATTGCGGCGCTGGGAACCGAGGAAGTTGGACATCAACCCCGCCCAGAACTCCAGGCGTTTTTCGCGCGGATGCGTCAGCCGGCGGGCGATGCTGCGCCAGGTCTCACCATCCACCGTCCAGCCGCGCGCCAGCCGGTAAGCCGCGTGCGCCAGGCCCTGCTGCTGCCAAATGCCGTAGCGCCCGTAGCCGGCAAACAGCTCATCGCCGCCGTCGCCCGACAGCACCATCGGCACATACTGGCGCGCCAACTGACAGACATACCACGTGGGCACGGCAGAGCTGTCGGCAAACGGTTCGCCATAGTGCTGCATCAGCGTGGGCAGCAGGTCCGCGACCTTGGGCTCCACCACCTGCGTGTGCTGCTCGACCCCCAGCTCCCGCGCCGCCTGCTGGGCGTAGCGCAGCTCGCAGAACTCCGGCTCGGCAAAACCAATGGAAAACGCCTTGACCGGGCGCTCCAGCAACTCACTCATGTACCACGCCACCAGCGTCGAATCGATCCCGCCGGAGAGGAACACGCCAAAAGGCACATCGCTGACCAGGTGCGCCTGCACCGACTCCCGCACGGTATGCTCGAAGCGTTCGAGCCAGGCGGCTTCATCCCACGGCGCGGACGCCGGGGGCGCCAGGCGCGGCTGGTAGTACGACTGCGGCTCCGGCCGGCTGCCGGTGAAGTCAATGGTCAAGCGGTTGCCGGGGGCGAGCTTGTGGATTTCATGGAACACCGTGTCCGGCTGCGGGATGTACTTGCAGCGCAAAAACGCATCAAGCGCCGTGATGCTCCCGGTGGGCTCGCTGTCGTTGACTTGCCGCAGCGCCTGCAATTCACTGGCAAAGGCGACGTAGCCGCGCCCCACACGGTAGAGCAGCGGCTTGATGCCCAGATGATCGCGGGCGAGGAACAGGCGCTGCTGGCGGAAATCCGCGATGGCGAAGGCGAACATCCCGCGCAGGCGTTCGACGCAGCTTTCACCCCATTGTTCGTAGGCGTGCAGGATGACTTCGGTGTCGCTGTGCGAGGCGAAGCGATGGCCCGCCTGTTCGAGCTGTGGGCGCAGCTCGCGGTAGTTGTAGATTTCGCCGTTGAAGACGATCCAGACCTGCTGGTCCTCGTTCGCCATCGGCTGATGTCCGCCGGCGAGGTCGATGATGGACAGCCGGCGATGTCCCAGCGCCACGCCGGCGCGGGTCAGCACGCCCTGATCGTCCGGGCCGCGGTGGGCGAGGGCGGCGGTCATGCGCTCAATTTCACCCGGCAAACAGGCGGGTGGATCAAAGCGCAGGATGCCGGCGATGCCGCACATGCGGTTTACTCGCTGGGCGCGACCGGCCGGCGCCACTGTGGGTTGCGATCAGGATGACAGAAGACGTACTCGGTGCAGGCTTCGCCGGTCTTGAGGTTGACCAGTTCGAGTCCCAGCTCATCGCGGCCGAAGCGCAGCACCTGCTCGACGGAGGCGTCCTCGTAGGGATAGCCGCCCAGCCAGTCGCGCACGTCGGTCATCTGACTCATGCCACGGCTGGCCTGGTAGTCACGAAAACGTCGCCAGGGATTGCGCAGGCAGATGAGATCGGGCAGCGCCATGTGGCGCAGGACATAGTGCCACTCCATCAGGCGTTTGCGTAAGTTACCGGCGGCGTTGTAGCGGCGTTTGACCTTGAGCCAGTACGGCGAACTGGGGGTCGTGGTGTAAAGGGCGATGAAGAAGACGCCGTCGGGTTTCATCAGCGGCGCGGCATTGCGGATGGCTTGCCACATTTGGCCGGTGTGATGCAGCACGCCCCAGGAGTAGGCGATGTCGGCCGGTTCAAGGGTGGCGAGAAAATCGCGGTCCAGCGCCGAGCCGTGATGGATTTCCCAGTGGGCCGGCGAGCCATGCATTTCCCAGAGCTTGCGGGTGGTGGCGACCGAGTGCGGGTCGATGTCGAAGCTGACGATGCGTGCGGCGCCGGCGGTGAAGGCCGCCAGTGAGGACAACCCGCTGCCGCAGCCCAGGTCCAGGAAATATTGGCCCTGTAAATCCGGCCGTTCGAGCATGCCCAGCAGACACTGGCGAGAGATGTCGACGCGCTGCGGGCTGAAGTTGCGGGCGATGAAGTCCGCCCAGTTTTCGCCGAAGGAAAAGGTGATTTTTTCCGTAGCCATCAAATATCCTTGTTTGACCGGATGCCGCCTGCGCACCCTGGCCGGTGGACATCATGATACCTTCTGGCCCACGGCGCCCAGCTTCCCCAGCACCGCCAGCAATTCCGTCACCCGGCCCTGCAAATCGTGACGCTGCTGCACGTACGCCCGCGCGGC
>CAZSBB010000061.1:7378-21613 GCA_964605235.1 uncultured Phycisphaeraceae bacterium | reverse complement strand
CCAACGAGCCCGAAGCGTCAGCGAGGGGTAGGGCGTGGCATGACGCACTCATCGAGCGCCTGGCTCGGACGTGCAGCGGAATCTCTCTCTGGCGTCCGGGGGCGTGGCGGTGTACAGGTGGCGTGAATTGTCGTCGCTGGCGTAGCCCGTCGCTCACGCTTCCGGCTCGTTAAGGCAAGATGGCCAACGAGCCCGAAGCGTCAGCGAGGGGTAGGGCGTGGCATGGCGCACTCATCGAGCGCCTGGCTCGGACGTGCAGCGGAATCTCTCACCGGTGTCCGGGGGCGTGGCGGTGTACAGGTGGCGTGATTTGTCGTCGCTGGCGTAGCCCGTCGCTCACGCTTCCGGCTCGTTAAGGCAAGATGGCCAACGCGTCGCGCGGGGGCGCGCTGAGATTGGTACGGGCGTTGATTCTGGTGTTGCCCTCCTTGTCCTGCGGTTACCATGCGGGCCAGCATTCAACCTGTTCCAGGACTCTGCCCATGGCTGCCCCTTTTCCCTGGCCCGATGGTCGCCGGGCGGCGCTCTCGCTTACCTATGACGATGGGTTGCCGGTGCATCGGCAGCTTGTGGCGCCGCTGCTGGAGCGTCATGGCCTGCGGGCGACGTTTTATGTCAACCTGCTGGCCAGCGGCAGCACCCGTCGGCGGGAGATCACCGACATCATTCGCGATCCCGAACCCTGGCGGGCGCTCGCCCACGCCGGCCATGAGCTGGGCAATCACACGGCTTTTCATCCCTGTCGCATTGCCGACCCGGTGCAGTTCGACTGGCTCGATCCCGCTTTTGACCTGCGCGGCTACACGCCCAGCCGGTGGTGGGCCGAGTGTCGGCTGGCGAACTTCACCCTCCAACTGCTCGATGGTCAGACGCAACGCACCTTCGGGAACACCTGCTGCGACACCACGCTGGGACAGGGCGAAACGGAGCAGTCGCTCGAGCCGCTGATCGACGAGTTGTTCCTCGCCGGCCGGGGCCCGCTCAACGGCCGCATCGTGGATCCATGGCGCGCCCACCTGGCGGCGCTGGGGCATTGCAGCGGCGACGGAGCCAGTTGTGCCGCGCTGCGGGATCTGGTTGAACAGGCGTTGGCGCAGGGCGGCTGGCTGATCCTGATGATTCACGGCGTGGGCACCGGGCCGGGCAGTCATCGCCTGCATCTGGAGGCCGCCGAGCACGAACAGTTCATCACGTGGCTGGCGGCCCAGTCCCGCCAGTTGTGGACCGCGCCGATGCGTCAGGTCGCCCAGCAGGTGCGCGCCGGCCGGGCGTGACCCGGGCCACCGCCTGGGCTGCGGATGGGCGGGCGTTTCAGTTGCGGGCTGTGCGCACTGCCGATTACCACCACTGGCGGGTATGCACGCGCAGCGCTTCCTCGGCTGGTCCCAGCTCATCGCGCGCGGTGGTGTCCAGCCGCGGGCGAATCGGCTCCAGCGCCGCCAAAGCCCAGGCCTGGGAACCTTGCCACTGGGTCCAGCGGCGCGGGGGTTGCTGGTGGAGCAGCAACCAGTGTCGGCCCAGCAGTCCCGCCACGCCTTGACGCACGAGCTGAGTGTCGTCCTCCGTGACGCCTTGATAATCCAGCAGCGGAATCAGCGGCGGCAGGGCTTCGGGCGAGAGCGGTTGGCCGTGCAGCAAAGCCAGCGGCTGAGTGTTGCCCGCGGCGATGCGCGCCGCGTTGTACGTCCAGCAAAGGTAATCCCGAGGCGTCAGCGCCAGCACCACGACGGCAATCCACAGCGCCGCCAGGTCGCGGCGCACCAGCCAGGCGAAGCTGCGCTGGCGGTGGACTTTGACGATCATCAGGATCAAGCCGACGGTCACCAGCAGCACGCCGTAGATGCCGACGATGCGCAGGCGGGTCAGGCCGTTGTATTCGACATACATCTGCAGTCGCCGCAGGGCTCCGATTGCGAGGATCAGATTCTGCGCTGCCCAGAGGTACGCGAGCAGTTGCAGCAGGCGACGGCGGGGATGGAAGTTGAGGCGATCCCGGAAGACCGCGCCGATCATGACGGTGGTGAGCGCCAGCGCGATGGTCAGCCAGAAGCAGCCCCGGCGGGAGTAGTCCGAGTAAGTGATGTCGGCTGGCAGGGCGGCTTTGAAGTACAGGTAGATCGAATCCAGCGCGTTGAACGCGAGGAACAGCACGTTCACGCAGAGCAGCACGGCTGCCGCGGGCGCGAATTCGCCGCCACTGGTTGGCCGGGGATCATCCGCCAGTTGTTCGTGCCATGCCGCGGTGAAGCGGGTGACGTCCGAGCTGATCATCGGGCGCAGCAAGGCGGCCCCGAGCAGCATAGCGCCCAGCCACCAGAGCAGGCGGGCGCCGTCGAGCAGACTCATCAGCCACTGCACCCATTGGCCCAGCAGGTCGGACACCTGGTTGGCGAAATACTCCACCACGGGATTGGCGGCAATGAAGATCATGGCGAACACGCTGCACACCAGCAGCGGGAGCAACACCAGCGACAAAATCGGATGCAGGCGCAGCCGGCGCGGGCCCGCCGGGTTGGGCAGCGGTTTGCGCATGACATGGCCATACAGCCGCAGCGGCGCCGCCATGAGGGTTTCAACGGTCGCCCAACTGGTTTCGCTGATGGTCCAGTGCGGACAATGCAGCCGCAGCGCCAGCGCCATGACCGACCCGCCCGCCACCACCGCCAGCAGCCAGGACCAGTTCCACATCAGGACGCCGGCCGCCAGCACCAGCACCGCCAGCAGGCCGCGATGCACGTGCCGCCGATTGCCGGTGGTGGTCAGGAGCACCGCCAGCACCGTCGTCAGCAACATGGCGGCCCCGCCCGTGCCGCCGGGGTGGGCGTAGATGAAGCAGTCCGACAGGAGCGCCAGCAGCAGCAAGGCCGCGGTGTCGCGCTTGCGGATGGGCAGACCCAGCAGCAGCGCCCGCCGGTGGGCGAGTGCATCGACCCCATCCAGCGGCGGGGCGGCACTTGCATCGGGGGCTGACGGACTGTTCAACGAATTGCCTGGGTGCTGCACGCCCATGATCCCCGACGAAATGGTGAAGGCAGGACGCTGCGATGATACCACGCCAAGAGCGCCACAGTAGCTGCGTTGGGGCAGGGCAGCGGCATCATCGCGCCAGGGTCAAGCGTCTGACTGCTGCTGGGCCTGGGGCGGGCCTGGGCGGCTGGGGCGGGCATGACCCCTCGCGGGACCATGCGAACGCCGAGGCGCGGCGTGGGACGTCACGGCGCGTCGAGGGCAACAGAGTGAGCGCCATGCGGCAGGCGCGTGACGGGCCGCCGGCGCCACGGGATTGGCGGGCATGAGTCCAACCCGCGATCAACGCCTGCGCAAAAATGTATTTTAATTGAAAATACATTTTTGCGGCGGTAAGCGGCGCGTGAGCTGGTGCGTCTGGGCGCTGTCGAGGCGTGGCCAAGCGCAAGCCGGCGCGGGGGTTGCTGGTGGAGCAGCTTCGGGCGGCGCGGGCTAAGCCGGTCGGTCCGCCAATGAAAAACCCTGCCGACGGGGTGGCGCCGTCGGCAGGGTTCACAGGAGTTGAGCAATGCGGGCAGGGCCGCAGTGGGCTTGAGGGGCGGCACCCCTCCTCGGGCTTGCGATGGTGGTCAGCCGATCGCGACGCCGCCAGTCTCGCCGGTGCGGATGCGGATGCATTGCTCCAGAGCAACCACAAAGATTTTGCCGTCGCCGATGTTGCCCGTGCGGGCGCCTTTGACGATGGCGTCGATGGTGGGCTGGACGAAATCCTCGTTGACGGCGATTTCGAGGCGGACCTTCTTGAGCAGGTTCACTTCGAGGTCATTGCCGCGGTAGTTTTCGTGATAGCCCTTTTGCTGACCGCAGCCCAGGGCGTTGGTCACGGACATTTTGAAGACTTCTTTTTCGTAGAGCGACTGCTTGACGGCAGTGAGTTTGTCGGGCTGAATGAAAGCGATGATGAGCTTCATGACTGGCTCCAGGTTGAATGCTTAATTCCGGGCGGAAGATTGTAGACGGCGGACCACAGGTGACGGATGCGGCGTGGGCGGTTCAGCGGCAGGAGCGCAGCTCACTGGGTGCTGAAGATCTGGAAGCCGGCGTAGGCTTCCATGCCGTGTTCGCCGATGTCCAGGCCGCGCAGCTCTTCGTCGGCGGGCACGCGGACGCCGGTGGTGAATTTGAACGCCAGGAAGAGCACCGCGGCGCTGACCAGGCAGAAGGCGCCGACCGCCAGCACGCCGATGAGCTGGTTCATGAAGCTCTTTTCGGCGGCGAAGAGGCCCACCGCCAGGGTGCCCCAGACGCCGCAGACCAGGTGGACGCTGATAGCGCCGACGGGGTCGTCGATCTTGAGTTTCTGATCGATGAAGAGCACGGAGAAGACGACCAGGATGCCGGCGATGCCGCCGACGATGATGGAGCCCATGGGGCTGATGACGTCGGCGCCGGCGGTGATGCCGACCAGACCCGCCAGGGAGCCGTTGAGCAGCATGGTGAAGTCGGGTTTTTTCTGGATGAACCAGCTGGTGAGCATGGAGGTGATGATGCCGGTGGCGGCGGCGAGGCTGGTGGTGACCAGCACGCGGGAGACGTCGCCGGGGGCCGCCGAGAGGACCGACCCGCCGTTGAAGCCGAACCAGCCCAGCCACAGCAGGAACATGCCGATGGTCGCCAGCGGCAGGTTATGACCCAGGAACGGGATGCTCCGGCCGTTGACGTACTTGCCGGTGCGCGGGCCAAGGATGATGGCGCAGATCAGCGCCCCCCAGCCGCCGACGCTGTGCACGATGGTCGAGCCGGCGAAGTCATGGAAGCCCAGGTCGTTGAGCCAGCCGTAGCCCCACTTCCAACTGCCGACGATGGGGTAGACGACAGCGACATAGAGCGTGGTGAAGAGGAGGAACGGGCCAAGCTTGATGCGTTCGGCGACGGCGCCGGAGATGATGGTCGCGGCGGTGGCGGCGAACATGCCCTGGAAGAGGAAGTCGGTCCAGTAGGTGTAACCGACGTTGTAGGCGCTGGTCTCGCCGCCCTCCGGCAGCGTCAGGCCGAAGCCCGCGAAACCCAGCCAGGAATGGCTGCCTTCCTCGAAGCCGGGGTACATCAGGTTGAAGCCGATGACGTAATACGTCAGCAGGCCGATCGCCACGATGGCGGTGTTCTTGAAGAGGATGTTGGTCGTGTTTTTCGCGCGGGTCAGGCCTGACTCGATGGACGCGAAGCCCAGATGCATGATGAAGACCAGGAAGGTGGACACCATCATCCAGACGTTGTTGACGGTGAACATTTCCTGCGACACGCCATCGTCGGCCAGGACGAGAGCGGGCGTCAGCGCCAGGACCAGCGCCGACAACATGAGGACAGACCGATAGCGCGTAAGCATGCCAATCTCCTTAGCTTGCGGTTGGACCCAAAATGGATGAACTGACCAACCTGTTGCTCGCAGGAGATACAAAGCCCGTGCCAGAAGGCGCAATGCCGGGCAAAACCGCCCTCACGGCGTCCAGACGCTGCACACCCCGGATTCGGCGTGCATAAAAAATGCGCAGCCCCTGTGCGGATGTGTGAGTTCTGCATTCAAACCGGGCAAAGCGTGACGATGCACCAGGCCTCGCCCTGCGCCATGGCTTCATTTCACCTTCTGGGCTCAATTCTTCCGCTCTTCTTTCTCCGCTCCCCTTTCTCCTCACTAAAATCCCTCCATGCCGCAGGATGAATTCCAACTGGTCAGCGAAATGCAGCCCGCGGGCGATCAGCCCCAGGCGATCGACGCCCTCGTCGCCGGCGTGCAGCGCGGCCAGCCCGCCCAGGCGCTGCTCGGGGTCACCGGCTCCGGCAAAACCTTCACCATGGCGAACGTCGTCGCCCGCCTCAACCGTCCCACGCTCGTCATCAGCCACAACAAAACCCTCGCCGCCCAGCTCTACGAGGAGTTCCGCGAGCTGTTCCCCAACAACGCGGTCTGCTACTTCGTCAGCTATTACGACTACTACCAGCCCGAGGCGTACATCCCCCAGCGCGACATCTACATCGAAAAAGACTCCTCGCGCAATGACAACCTCGACCGCCTGCGCCTCGCCGCCACCAGCGCCCTGGTCTCCCGCCGGGATGTGCTCGTCGTCGCCAGCGTGTCCTGCATCTTCGGTTTAGGCTCCCCCGACCAATACAAACGCTCGATCATCAGCCTGACCATCGGCCAAACGCTCAACCGGCGCGACTTCTTCCTCGCCCTCAACGACCTGCAATACAAACGCGCCGAAATGGACTTCAAACGCGGCACCTATCGCGTGCGCGGCGATGTCATCGAAGTCCACCCCGCTGACGAAGAATTCGCCTACCGCATCGAACTCTTCGGCGACGACATCGACTCGTTGCAACTCATCGACCCGCTCACCGGCGAACTGCTCAGCGAAGACAAGCAGATCTTCATCTTCCCGGCGGTGCACTACGTCGTCGGCGATCGCCAGATCGAAGACGCCATCACCAGCATTCGCACCGAACTCGACGAGCGCGTGCTCGCCCTGCGCATGGAAGGCAAGCTGCTCGAAGCCCAGCGTCTGCAAGCCCGCACCCAGTACGACCTGGAAATGATTCACGAAGTCGGCTTCTGCTCGGGCATCGAAAACTACAGCCGCCATCTCGACGGCCGGCCCGCCGGCTCCAAGCCCTACACGCTGCTGGATTACTTCCCCAGCCTCGGCGACGGCTCCTGGCTGCTGATGATTGATGAAAGCCACGTCACCCTGCCGCAGCTGCGCGCCATGTACAACGGCGATCAAAGCCGCAAACGCGTGCTGGTGGACCACGGCTTCCGCCTGCCGTCGGCGCTGGACAATCGCCCGCTGCGGTTTGAAGAGTTTGAGAAGCTCATGCCGCAGACGATTTTCGTCTCCGCCACCCCCGGGCCGTATGAGCTGGAAAAAACCCAGGGCGAGATCGTCGAACAGATCATCCGTCCCACCGGGCTGGTCGATCCGGTCATCCACATCCGACCGGCCGCCAACCAGGTGCCCGACCTGTGCAGCATGGCGCAGCAGCGCTCGGCGCGCGGCGAGCGCACCCTCATCACCACGCTGACCAAACGCCTCGCGGAAGACCTGGCGGCCTACCTGGCGGACAACAAACTGAGCTGCCGCTATCTGCACAGCGACATTGAAACGCTCGACCGCGTGCAGATTCTCCGCGAGCTGCGCGAAGGCGAGTACGACGTGCTGGTGGGCGTCAATCTGCTGCGTGAAGGTCTGGATTTGCCCGAGGTGTCGCTGGTGTGCATTCTCGATGCCGACAAGGCGGGCTTCCTCCGCAGCGCGACCAGCCTGATCCAACAGATCGGCCGCGCCGCCCGCAACGTCAACGCCGAGGTCATCCTGTACGCCGACGTCGTCACCCCCGCGATGCAGCAGGCGCTGGAAGAAACCGCGCGCCGCCGGGAGTTGCAACTGCAATACAACGCCGAGCATGGCATCACGCCCCAGACGGTGCGCAAGGAAATCCGGCGGGGCATCGAAGCCGAGCTGCGCGCGGTGGAAACCGCCCGCGCCGCGGTGACCACCGGGAAGACCGCCACGGAAGTCGATCGTGACGATCTGCTGGCGGAGTTGGAAAAGCGCATGTTCGCCGCCGCCGAGTCGCTGGAGTTCGAGCGCGCCGCCGGCCTGCGCGATCAGATTCAACAGCTCAAGAATGCGCCGGAGCTGGAAATGATCGATCCCGATTCACTGGTGCAGCCCAAATCCAAACCCGGCGCCCCCGGCACCCGCAAAGGCAAGAAGCGGACCGGCCCCAAACGCTGACGCACTTGCACCCGCCAGCTCCAAATAACGGGACATGTCCAATATATTTGTGTTTGATCCCAGCGCTGGGGCAGAGCATTTAGTTGCATTGGCGACAGGACAGCACAACGAGCCCGAAGCGTCAGCGAGGGGTAGGGCGGCCGGGGATCGGAGGGTGGTCGGTTGGCGCGTGAGGCGCTGGTGGGCGGTGGCCCGGCGCCGGCGCTGACGCTTCCGGCTCGTTGGGGAGATTTGGTTTGGCTTTCGCGGCGGGTCCGGTCGGGCTGGACATAGCCGGACTGGGCGTCAGCTTTTCCCGATGCGCGCCAACCGTTGCCGCTGCGCTTCAAACGCCGGCTGCATGGGCACGTCGTCTTCCAGCATCAGCTCCGGCTCGCGGCCGAAGATCGGGCCATCGGGTTGTTCCGTGTGCGCCCAGCGGTACACCCGGCGCTGGGGGCCAAACAGCACCGCCACCCAGGTCGCCATGGTCCAGGAATTGGTTTCCAGACCCGGATAGCACGGCTCGTTGGCGCTGGAGATGCGCGCGGGTACCGGGCCGGCGGGATCGAGCAGCATGTTCGCCATGCCTTCGAGCGTCGGGCCGCGCTTTGCTTCCTCCTTCACCAGCTGCATCAGGCGGTCATAGCGCTGGTTGCAGCCGCGCCAGTAGCACCAGTCGGGGCAGTCGTGGGTCCAGCCGCGCTTCTGCAGGGACAGCTCATCGCGCTCGGCTTTGTGCGCCTTGAGCGCGGGGGTCTGGTACGCCAGGGCGGTGACGGCGGCAATGCCGTTCTCCGCGAAGCGATAGCCCATCATGGTGTTGGTGTGCTCCACCGCCACGGCATCGCCGGTGCGATCCACCCACACGCTGTTGCCCGGGCCACAGAACTGGGCGTAACGCTGACGAAACGGCGCCCAGGTGCGCACGGTGTCCAGCTCGGGGGGCGTGATGTCATCGACATTCACCGGGAAAATATCCTCCGGCTCGTCATCGCACAGCACCGCGGCGCTGGCGGTGCCGACGCAGCGCACCGTCGTCGGCAGCGCTCCGCCCAGCACATGGCCCGGCTGAAAGCGGGGGAACTTCTGGTTGGGCGTGGTGTCGAGATTCTTGCCGGCGCACGGGCCGTCGGGCGTGTCGGCGAAGTAGACGGCGGTGCACTCGGCGGCCGTGGTGGCGTAGGGGTTGTACTTGCCGCGCAGTTCCTCGGGGAAGCCGAAGTAGCTCGTCGATAGCCGCAGGCGCATGAAGTAGTTGAAGTTGTAACGGTAAGCCGCCTGCACTTCGTTGCCCCCGCAGCCGGCGAGATAGCCCTCATGCTCGGCATGGACCAGCTCGCGCAGGCCGCGGCATTCGGGGTACTTGGTCAAATCGAGGTCCGCATTCAGCCGTTCGCGCCAGAGCTTGAGAATCTCCTGGCGATAATCGAGGTGCGCCGAGAGCGGAAACTCCTGGCGCCAGCTGGGGAAATAGGACTCCACATCGTCGACGAGGCTGGCGCTGAACCAGCTGGGTTCCTGGCTGGCGGCAAAGCCGCGCTGGTAAGCCTGTTCACGGGTGAGGCGCAAGGTCATCAGGGAAACTCCGGGGAAAGAATGGTTCCGAGGCTGCAGCAGGGGTTAAATGACGGGACGAGTCCGGCACTGACAATATTGAACCTGACCCGTTATTTTATCCGTTGTCGTCGTGGCTCCGTGCGGTTCCGTCCGTGCCGGTGGGCGGCCGCGCGGTTGCGGTGGGGGGGCGCCGCCGGGCCGGGCTGTCAATGCTTGCCGATGCGCGCCAGCCGTTGGCGCTGCTGCTCGAACTCTGGCTGCGGCGGCACATCGTCCTCCAGCACCAGTTCCGGTTCACGCAGGAAAATCGGGCCATCCGGCTCGGGGGTGTGGGCCCAGCGGTACACCCGGCGCTGCGGGCCATACAGCACGGTGACCCAGGTCGCCATGGTCCAGAAGTTGGTGTCCAGGCCGGGATAAAACGGCTCGTTGGCGGTGGAGATGCGCTGGGGCAGCGGGCCGGCGGGATCGAGCAGAATGTTCGCCATGCCTTCGAGCGTCGGGCCGCGCTGGGCTTCCTCCTTCACCAGGTGCATCAGCCGGTCATAGCGTTGGTTGCAGCCCTGCCAGTAGCACCAGTCGGGGGAATCATGGGTCCAGCCGCGCTTCTGCAGGGACAGCTCATCGCGTTCGGCTTTGTGCGCCTTGAGCGTGGGGGTCAGGTACGCCAGGGCGGTGACCGCGGCGATGCCGTTCTCCGCGAAGCGATAGCCCATCAGGGTGTTGCTGTTTTCCACCGCCACCGCGTCGCCGGTGCGATCCACCCACACGCTGTTGCCCGGGCCACAGAACTGGGCGTAACGCTGGCGGAAGGGCGCCCAGGTGCGCACGGTGTCCAGCTCGGGGGGCGTGATGTCATCGACATTGACCGGGAAAATATCCGCCGGCTCGTCATCGCACAGCACCGCGGCGCTGGCGCCGCCGACGCAGCGCACGGCGGTCGGACGCGCGCCGCCGGGGACATGGCCCGGGCCTAGTCGGGTGAACTTCTCGTTGGGCGAGGTATCCAGATTCTTGCCGGCGCACGGGCCGTCGGGGGTGTCGGCGAAGTAGATGGCAGTGCACTCGGCGGCCGTGGTGGCGTAGGGGTTGTACTTGCCGCGCAGCTCCTCGGGGAAGCCGAAGTAGCGGGTCGCCAGCCGCAGCCGCATGAAGTAGTAGAAATTGAAGTGGTACGCCGCCTGCACCTCGTTCCCGCCGCAACCGGCGAGATAGCCTTCATGCTCGGCATGGACCAGCTCACGCAGGCCGCGGCACTCGGGGTACTTCGTCAAGTCGAGGTCCGCTTGCAGCCGTTCGCGCCAGAGTTTGAGAATCTCCTGGCGATAATCGAGCTGCGCCGAGAGCGGATACTCCTGGCGCCAGGTCGGAAAGTAGGACTCCACGTCCGCGACGAGGCTGTCGGTGAACCAGCCGCCTTTGCGACTGGCGGCAAAGCCGCGCTGGTAGGCCTGGTCACGGGTGAGGCGCAGCGTCATGATGGAAACTCCGGGAATCTGAACCAAAATGCAGTTCACCACAGAGGCACAGAGGACACGGAGTAAATACCAGAGAAGTCAGCATCCATCCTGATAATCCTGCAATTCTCGGTGAGCATTCTTCCGTGTTCTCTGTGTTCTCTGGGTCTCTGTGGTGAGTATTGGTAGTTTCTAATCCAGCGAACGCAGAAACGCATCGGGCACGCGGGCGGCATAGACGTGCCCGATCATGTGCGGGTCGGCGTTGTAGATCACATGCTTGTTGTCGGCGGTGAAGTAGGCGTGGGCGTGGGAGATCGCCGACGCCCCGCCGGTGGCTTTGCAGTCGCGCAGCAGCACGCGCCATTTGCCGGTTTGGAAGTTGCCGACCACCAGCGCCACCGGGCCGGGCAGACCGGCGGCATAGGACTCGGAGACGAAGTAGCGTCCGCAGCGCGACACGCCGATGTGCTGAAAGGCGTGGTCGGGGCAGTCGAGGAAGAACGGCTCTTTGTCCTGCGGGCCGCACCAGACGATGTTGCCGCGCGGGAACTCCTTGAGCGGGCGATAGCGCTGCAGGTCCCAATCGACCACGCAGCAGATGCGCCCGGTGTCGGCGATCCAGCCGGCGTGCCCGGTGGAACTGGGCGAATGCGGCGGGCCGATGGGCAGGTCGCGCCGGTTGCCGCCGTCCCGATCCAGCAGAAACTGCGTGCAGTAGCGGGGCGTGCCGAGGTCCTTCACTTCCTGCCGATCGTTCACGCCATAGCCCGTGGCCCGCAGCACATAAAGATCGCGCCCGGTGATGGGATTGAACACCGGATGGGCGTTGCTGATTTCATAGTCCTCGTAAATGATCTTCCACGTCTTCTCGACGAGATCAATGCGCACCAGCGCGTTCTTGTAGTTCGCCTGCGGGAGCTGGCCCACGAGGTAACGCTGATCCACCGAGACGGTGTGCAGCACGAAGTCGGGGCTGAAGGGCCACTGGCTCCAGACGACCTGCTTTTCCAGCGTGGACATCTGCACGCGCATCAGTTCGCGGTTGGCGTTGAGGTAGTAAATCCAGCCGGTGAACGCGGCGGTGCCGACCAGAATGCTCTGGATGTTGCGTTCGACGATGGTCAGACGCAGGGTGTAAAGGTCCGCCACCAGCAGATCCGACGGCGGCACGCGCGGGTCCGCCGAGTGGGAACGCAGGATGGCGATGCGCCGGCCGTCGGCGCTGCTGTAGCCATGCTCGGGATAGACGTTGCAATGGTGATACAGCGAGGTGGTCAGACGAACGGTGGTGGCGCCGCTGTCGGGGTCCGCGGGATAGTCATAGGCTTCACCGAACCAGATGATCGGCATAAAACGGCACTCGTCAGGGAAAGGGGAATCCTTGCCGCGCCGGCGTGCTGCCGGTCGGGCGGAAGGCGGCGCGCGGGTTTCACGGCAGGCGGGAGGTCAGTCCTTCTGGATGGTCAGGTTGGCGGCGGTCAGCGTGGTGCGTTTTTCCGCCGAGGCGTGCCCGTCGAGCCAGAGCACATTGCCGCCGCCGCGGTGGTGTTGGGTCAGGTGGGTGGGCGCCTGAAAGTTGCCGGTGTTGTAGTCATAGTAGATGCGATCCACGTCGGCGTACTCGGCGACCAGCACGGTGGATGAAGGAACGACCAGTTGCATGGTGCGGCGCCGGCCGTAGTAATCGGCATAGGCGGGCGTGGCGGCATAGCCCCCCAGGGACCAGCCGTCGCTGTCACCCATGCCGTAGACGGCGGTGTTCCACGCATAGGTGGACGCCATGGGGCTGGCCCACCCGTTGAAGTACACCTTGCCGGTGGGGCACTGGAAGATGTTGTTGTCACGCACCGTGCCGTAGAAGAAGGCGGTTTGCCCGGAATAGATGCCGATGCCGTAGGGCGACTCGGCGATGTACTTGCCGTTGATGAAGTGCGCCACGATCTGCTGCCAGACCACCCCGCCGTTGAAGTTCGGGCCGGTGGCGTAGGGATATTGCGTGCCCACCGGCCAGTACTGCTTTTCGCTTTCGACGTAGCTGTTGACGCCGATGGTGAACTGCCGCATCCCCGCCAGACAAACGGTCGCCTGCGCCGCGTTGCGGGCGCTCGCCAGCGCCGGCAGCAGCACTGCAACCAGCAGCGCGATGATGGAGATGACCACCAGCAGTTCGATTAAGGTAAAGGCCCGGCGATCGACACGAGGCGACGGCTGAAGCATGGCGGCATCCTTGGCGGGTATGAGGAGCGTGTCCCACGCGGACCGGGCTGTTCATATGTCATCCTAACTGCCGGGGGCGCTGCGCCAACGCTGAAAATTGCTGTACTTTGGCCCAGCCGCCGCCGGTGCGCCCCAGCCGGTGTTCGCCCAGGGACGGCGGGCGGGGCGGCGTGAACATATGACATATGAATCTGAAGATCGCGCCCGTACCGTGCTATGCGGAGTTCATTGGTATAATTGAAGTTTCGATTCGCTGCTATCAGGGAGTCCTTTGGAGGAAGCCAAAGTTGTCAGGATGATTAATCCTCCTGGTGCCTCCTCTGGCTTCAGCAGCGGAAGAAGCAAAGCGTTTTGATCCGCAGATGACGCGGATTTACGCAGAGTAGACATCGGCAGCAATTGCTGCTTTATCTGCGTCCATCTGCGTCATCTGCGGACAAGTCAAAGGGACAAGTCAACCCGACACCTTTGTTCACACCGAAGTTCGGCAGGCAACTGAGCCTTTTACGTTAGGAGACTTGTGGAAGTCATCTGGTGCTGGCGATGCAAAATGCACATTCCCATGCTCGATGAAGGCGAGTTCGAGCGTGTGGAGCGGTTATTGCATGACGGTATTCAGGCGACCAAAGCATTCCGTCAGCGTCACGGAATCTCACTCGAAGGAGTTCCTATAGAGCGCCTGTTCCAGCCTGCCCTAGACGAATACGAGTGCCTGACAGGTTTTCACGAGACGAACGCAAACGCGCTGTATCACCATCGTATTTCGATTTATGGCCCGCCATGTGAAAAATGCGGCAAGGTGCTTCGAACGCCGGTGGCTTCGAAGTGTTTCGAGTGTGGTCAACCAGCCAGGCACCTGGACAAGTCAAAGGTGACAGGATGAATAAATATTCAACCCGACACGTTATTCATTCCCAACTGAGCCGTTTTCGTTATGCCACAGAGGCTTGAGGACACGCGATGCCATTCGTGAACGTGAAGATTACCCGCGATGGCGTGACCGCCGAGCAGAAGGCGCAGATCGTCGCCGAAATTACGGCCACCCTCCAGCGGGTGCTGGGCAAACGGCCGGAGCATACGCACATCGTCATCGACGAGGTGGACCCCGAGAACTGGGGGTACGCCGGGGTTCTGACCACCGAGTACCGCCGGCAGCAAGGTTCCGGCGAGACAAAGCAGGCCGGAAGCTAAAGGTGGGAAGGAAGCCAAAGTTGTCAGGATGATTAATCCTCCTGGTGCCTCCTCTGGCTTCAGCA
>CAZSBB010000061.1:0-7278 GCA_964605235.1 uncultured Phycisphaeraceae bacterium | reverse complement strand
GAAGCCAAAGTTGTCAGGATGATTAATCCTCCTGGTGCCTCCTCTGGCTTCAGCAACGGAAGAAGCAAAGCGTTTTGATCCGCAGATGACGCAGATTTACGCAGCGTAGACATCGGCAGCAATTGCTATTTTATCTGCGTCCATCTGCGTCATCTGCGGACAAGTCAAAGGTGGACAAGTCAAAGGTGTCAGGATGAATATATATTCAACCCGACACCTTTTTCATTCCCCTTTTTCATTCCCGCGCTCACTCGGTGACAGGCCAGGGTCCAACGTCAGCGCTGGCGCCATGGCGGCGTCCCTGAGCGTCCAGGCCTTCGATGGTCACGCGGAGGATGCGTAAGCCCGTCCACTGCTTGCGGTCGGATCGGGGCTTGAGATTGGCGGCCGTCCAGACGCCATCGCCGGCCACCTGGTCGCCGTCTTTGCCGTCGTCGCGCAGTGCCTTGTAGTAGATGTCCGGATCAAAGTGGCCGCGGCTGAAGACGTCCAGGCGTGCGTGGGTGATCTTGAGTTCGCTCTGGACCCGGGCGGTGAGGGTGGTCGGCTCGGTGGCATGCAGGTGGGAAGAAAAGGGGTCACCTTTCATTATCGCAAGCTAAAGGTGTCAGCAAGCTAAAGGTGTCAGCAAGCTAAAGGTGTCAAGCAAGCTAAAGGTGTCAGGATGATTAATCCTCCTGGTGCCTCCTCTGGCTTCAGCAGCGGAAGAAGCAAAGCGTTTTGATCCGCAGATGACGCGGATTTACGCAGAGTAGACATCGGCAGCAATTGCTGTTTTATCTGCGTCCATCTGCGTCATCTGCGGACAAGTCAAAGGTGTCAGGATGAATAAATATTCAACCCGACACCATTTTCATTCCCGCGCTCACTCGGTGACAGGCCACGGTCCAATGTCAGCGCTGGCGCCATGGCGGCGTCCCTGAGCGTCCAGGCCTTCGATGGTCACGCGGAGGATGCGTAAGCCCGTCCACTGCTTGCGGTCGGATCGGGGCTTGAGATTGGCGGCCGTCCAGACGCCATCGCCGGCCACCTGGTCGCCGTCTTTGCCGTCGTCGCGCAGTGCCTTGTAGTAGATGTCCGGATCAAAGTGGCCGCGGCTGAAGACGTCCAGGCGTGCGTGGGTGATCTTGAGTTCGCTCTGGACCCGGGCGGTGAGGGTGGTCGGCTCGGTGGCATGCAGGTGGGGCGGGTCGAGCTGCACTTCGCCGATTCGCGGGCTGGGGCCGGGGTCGGTGGGGTTGGGCGTCATGGTCGAGATTCCCAGCCGGCCGTCTTCCTGATGGCGTCGGAACATGAAGCGGGTGGCGTCGCGGTTCATGATCATCCAGTAGTGGTTCTCGTGGTAGGTTCTGCCGACGGAGTCGGACCTGGGGGCGCCGACGCTGCGGGGTAAACCGTCGCTGACCCGCACCAGCAGGTTATGGACGCTGTGCAGCCACATGGAGCCGTCGTAGGTCAGTTGAGTGGGCGACGAGTGGTGGGTGAACGGCACGGGGGTGTCGTCGGGGCCCAGGACACGCCGATGGTTGGAGCCGTCGTAGTTGACGACGAACAGCGCGCCTTCGGCGCCGGCGGTGAGATAGGCGACCGTTGAGCCGTCCCCGCTAAGCGCCAGGGAATGGGTGGCGTTGTAGTGGGCTTTCTCGACGCGGGCGATTTCACGTGGGGCGCCGTCGTGCAGGGCGAAGATGCGGGTGGTCTTGAGCACCTTGTCCTGGAGCGCGAAGACCAGCCGCTGACCATCCTCGGCGACATCGAAGACCCAGTCGCCGTTGTATCCGGACGACAGGCTGGTGAAATCCTTGTGGCCGAACTGTTTCGCCATGGCGGCGAAATCGACCAGTTGTCGGCGGGTGGCGGAAACCGGGTCAATGGCCCAGACACCGTTGCCCAAAGGCAGCCACTCGGCATCGTCGCCGGCGCGGGCGTTGGCGGGCCAGGTGCCCATCAGGAAGACGGTGGGCGTCTGGCCGCGAATCCGCAGGCCGTTGAAGGCGCCATAGCTGGACTCGAGGACTTGCCGTCCCGCCGAGCCGTCGGCGCGGGCGGCGAAGACGCGCGTGGGATCGGCGTAGGTGATCCACTGGCCATCGGGGCTGATGTCCATGCGGGAGATATGTCCGGGCGATTCCGGGCCGACTTGCCGCAGATTCGCGCCGTCGTAGTCGACGACATACGCCTTCTTGCCCGCGAAGACGATGCGGTTGCCCGCGGCGCTGAGGATGGGCGTGTTGTAGTGGTTGACCGCCTTGCTGAACTGCTGCGGATGGTTGATGAGAATCTGGTTGAAAACCAGATGGCGGAGGTTGCGCGCCGGGCCCTGGGTGGGCGGCTGGTCCCAGGGCCGATCCCGCGGCGCCTGGATGATGTGCCGATCAAATGGACCCTTCGGCGGCGCGATGGCGGGCCGATCTGCAGCAGCGGTGGGGGTGGTGGGGGTCGAGGCGGTGCTGGTGGCAGCTGGCTGATTGGCGCCGGTTTGGATGGGAATAGAGACGCTGGTCGTGCCGGGAGGCAGGCGGTCACGGATGCTCGGGGGCAACTGACTGATGGGAATGGTGACGGAGGGCGGCTGGGCGGCAGGCTGATCGGCCGGCGGTGTGCGGTTGCCGGCGGTCACATCAACAACACGGCCGTCGCCCATGACGATGATTTCACGGTCCATCGGTCCCCGGGGACGGTTGTCGCCCGTCGGGTTGGCTGCGGGCGCGTCGGCGGCGCCAGCGGTGCGGGTGCTCGCCACGCCGCCGGCATTGGGGTTACCGTCGTTCCCCCTGCCGGTGGAAGCATTGCCGGTGGAAGCGTTGCCGGCGGAAGCGTTGCCGGCGGTCGTGTTGCCATGCTTCACGTCGGCGGTATGGGTGGTGCTCCCGGCATCAGGAGCGCCGGCGCTGCCCCCGGCGTTGCCCCCGGCGCTGTCCCCGGCGCTGTCCGCCAGCGCACCGGCGCCCGGAGGCGCGGCCGTGTCGTCGAGTTTGGGCATGATGACCTCGCCGGGTTTACGCAGGGAGGCTTTCTGATTCTCGCCCAATTCGTAGGGCGCCGAGCCGTCGAGCGGGTAAACGCGCACCGAACCTTCATGCACGACGATGGCGGTGGTTTGGGTGTCGTAGTCGTGGGTGACGGTGTAACGGGTGTGGAGATTCTCAATGACGGCAGCGGGGGTGTAGGTCCGCAGCAGGCAACTGATCTGCTTGCGTTTGTCGATGAGCAGGGTGCCTTCGGCGAGGCGGGCCTCGAGGCGCTTCTGCTGGACATCAGCGCCGCTGATCAGAACCAGCGCCGCCTTCTGGTCGGCTTCGAGCCGCGCCTGGACCATGACGTCGTCGAGACCATCGAAGCCCAGTTGCAGTTGCACCTGACCGCGGTCACAGGCGAGGAGGTGATCGCTCGAAAGGTGGCGGGCGGTGTCCAGGGCGTCGATGCGCTTGCGGGCGAGGTCCACGCGGGTGGCCTTGCCGGTGATGTTTGCCGCGGTGAGCGTGACTTTCGGCCGTTGCGGCGGCTCTGCGACCGCAGGCGGGGGCAGGTCGCGGGTGGGACCCCCAGCCGGAGGAAAGCCGTTGCGGTTGAACTGGTGGTACCCGCCGCGCAACAACTCGACAATCCGTTGCTGCACCGCCGGGTAGGTGGTGGCATAGCCGTGCAGAACATGGTCGATGATGGTGGCGTCGACGCCGGCGGTGAGTTCGCCCAGCGCGCTTTCGAGGCGCACGGTGCAGTCGTTGAGCTGGTTGCCGAAGATGACGGAACGGAACATCCTGACCGGAGCCAGGACATCGACGGCGGGAATATCCGCGGGGCGATACACCCGGCCGGTGTACATCGCCTGCTCCATGATCTGTCGCGCCTGGTCCTCGCGGCGGGTGGCTGCCTGCAGGGCGTTGAAGCTTTCGGCGCCATGCGCCCGGCCGGCGAGCACTTCCTGCAGGATCGATTCGGGCGACAGGGCGAAAATCTTGGTCATGCGCTGCCAGTAGAAGCCCTGAAACGTGTGAAGGTCTGCATCCCGACTGACGCAGGCGATGGCGTGTGCGGGTACAGGCGTCGCGCCGATGGCGTTGAGCGCGGGACTGTTGGGCTGCTGGTCCCGAAACGCCCCGCCGACGCCGGTGTCCTTGTTCACATAATGCAGGAGCACCTGGACCATCTTGCTGTCCAGGGCGCCGATGGCGCCGGGGATCAGGAAATCAACGGCGCGGAACAGGTGTGCCGAGAGGGATTGATCCTTCGTGCCGTCAAGTTGATAGCCCTTTGACAGCAGCGCGAAAGGAATCAGCATGCCGGGGGCGTCGCTGCCCTTGTGGGTGGTGGCGATGGTGATCAGCCGATGCACGTCGCCATTCATGAAGTTGTCCGGGCGGTAGTACCAGACGGTGCTGTCGAGGGGCACGCCCGGTTGGGGGAACTCGTCGGCCTGCTGCGGTGGACGGTTGAACAGGTGCGCCCCACGGATATACAGTCGCGCGACCAGGCCCCCCAGACTGTGGCAGACCACGTCGGCCTGGGTGGCGGCGATGCCGGCGTCACGATACGCCTGCAGCGCCTGGCGGATGCCGCCCGGGTTTTCCCACAGCACATGGGCGAGATTCACGAAGTTGCTGCTGCCGACCTCCTGACCGGCGACCTCCACGGTGCGCTCATATCGGCTTAAGCCGCTGGAGGTGTACTTGGCGTACTGCGAAACGTTGACCAGGTTGTTCTCGAAATCAACGGTGAACACCGCCGGTTGCCCGTTGGGCAGCACGAAACCGGCGCGGAGCAGATGGTCAAACATCGCGCCCGCACCGGCGGGATAGTCTGCCGCGGTCAGATCCGTCTGCGGGAACATGCGCCAGCAATAACGCGCGTTGTCGTAGGTGCCGTGCTGCAACACCACCGGCGGTCGCACCAGCCGGAATGATTCGCTTTGCGTCACCGGCTGCGTGCCCGCCGCCGCCTGCGGTTCCCAGCGCAGTTGCAAGGCGATGTCGCGATGATGCTCCGGCGCCCGCACGCCCGGCGGGGTGAAGGTTGGCGGCGGGGTGTACAAAGCGAAGGCATAATGCCGCCGGGTCCGCTGGTCGTGATACGCCTCCACCGTGATGGAGCGCCGCGCATCACGCCACGTCTGGGGCGCGGCAAAGGCGCCGTTGTGGTCGGCGTCGACGGTGAACTGCACCTGGCCGGGGCCCGGACATTGCACAATCGTCCATACGCGGGTGACGCCATCGGTGGCGGCGCCGTTGACGTGGTGCTGCGCGGCGGCGAGGCCGTCGATCAGCTTCAGGCCGGCGCTTTCATCAAAGGTCCCGTCCAACACGGCGCGCGGCTGGTAGCGCTCGGCGGAGGCTTCGGCAAACCACACCGGCAGGTCGAGATCCACATCGAGTTTCAGGGCCCCGATCCCGAAGGTGTAGAGAAAGTTCTTTTTGGCCCACGAATCCAGCCACCGCGACGCATCCACGCTCGCGTCGCCCTGCGGTCCTTTGCCGGGAGGGAAAATCAGGATATAGCTGTCGCCGAACTCGGGCAGTTTGGGAATGGCGCGGCCACTGTTGAGGCAGACCAGCCCGGTGAACGTCTCATGAACCTCCGGGTCAGGGGGGCCGTTGGCGTCAGGTCGGCGTATGGTGATGAGCTGGCCGCGAAGGAGATTACGCCCGGTGATGGCGGCTTGCGCCAGCCCCTGCAGGTCCACGGCGCCGTCGAGCAGGTAGACGACGGATCCATCTGTACGCGTTTCCTGTTCGTTGCGGCGCAGCACCGCGGTGTAGGCGATTTCAATGCGCCCGGTGACTTTGCCGGTGGTCCGATTGATCTGCAACTGGGCCGTCGAGGTTTTGATCTCGTGCCAGGAAACCCCCTCGGTGAAAACCACGGTCTCACCGGCCCGCACCGGCTCGCCCCACATGGCGATACCCTGGCACCGGATCACTTCATCGTTCGCCCCCGCGACGGGCGCCGGACGGTTGGCTAGTAACGCGCAGAACAAAGCCGCCACAGGTGCGTACCATGACAGCGTCAGGGGGAATCGTCGCATGCGGGTTGTTCCGTGTCTGGAGAAATGCGCTGCCAAGTTAGCACAGCCCACGCGGGGGATGAATAAATGATCCGTGATAATCCCGCATTTTCCGGAAATTATCAGGTGCGCCGCGTGCGGGAAATCCCCGTGCCGGGGGAAATTGCGGGGAAATGGCGCGCTCCGGCGGAAACCCGCTCCGACCAATGCTCCAGGCCTCATCGGCCCCGCGCAAAGGAGGGGAGCTAAAGGTGTCAGGGGGAGCTAAAGGTGTCAGGATGAATAAATATTCAACCCGACACCTTTTCATTCGCGTGACTCACCCAGTTCGGTGTGTGGTGGCGTGGGCGTAAAGCGTCTGGGGCGTGATGGTCACGCTGCGGAAATGGTGGGTGTGCGTGTCGGTGTCAAAGCGGCAGGCCACGCTCTTGAACTTACCGACCCCCGGGGGTCAATGGCGAGAATCAGCATGTCGGGTCTCCTGGCGCTGGCGCCAACCGTGGGCGACCCACGCGGTCAGCCCGTCTGTGGCGGACGACGTTCCCCATTATCCGGGACGCCGCCGGGAGACCTGGCTTTCATAGTGTCTTTTCTTCCTCACGCGGAACAACTTCCGATAAATATAATTATAATGATAAAAATCATAAATAATATTGGTAATAATATTTGCCATGGAACATCTATAAAATGAATATTTGTCTTATGTCTTCTTGATGTAGATGTTTTGTCTTTAGGGTATATCATATACCATATTCCTACTCATCACACGTCAGTTGGATAGGGATAGGCTGGCCTTGCGGGATTACCAGGCGACTGATTGGGTGGATTTTTAACGCCACCCTTCCAGAATATGCTGCGCGGGCAATATCCATTTAATGTTGCATAATTTTGCAACACCATCGCCGTGGGGAAGTTTCGTACCGAATATGGGGGAAGAAAAGGGGTCACCTTTCATTATCGACGACCTCCGCCCTCCGGGGCCGGCCGCGGGGGGCCAGCGTCGGGTGCAAGCCCAGCTGGTCGGCCACCTGTCGCGTCCAGCGCTCGCCGCCAGAGGAAGAAAAGGGGTCACCTTTCATTATCGACGCTCTCCGCCCTCCGGGGCCGGCCGCGGGGAGCCAGCGTCGGGTGCAAGCCCAGCCGGTCCGCCACCTGTCGCGTCCAGCGCTCGCTGCCATAGGGTCGACCACGCTGGACGCTCTGACGCAGCGCCGCCAGTTCTGCCGCCGTCTCCGCCTGGTTCACGCGGCGCAGCCACTGCCCCGGCCGATCCACCG
>CAZSBB010000060.1:0-21708 GCA_964605235.1 uncultured Phycisphaeraceae bacterium | reverse complement strand
GGGGGGGGGGGGGGGGGGGGGGGGGGGGGGGGGGGGGGGGGGTGGGGGGGGGGGCCATCCGGGGGGTTATCCGGGGCCAGCGCACTTTTTGTCCACGCCACCGCGAACCCAGCCGCGCCTCGCTGCGTATGAACCAGTGTCGACGGCTGGTCGTCCATCGACGCGGCTCGTGCGGTCAGCGGGCCTGCGGTCGGGGGCGGTCGATGGTGGGGAAGAGAGAGTCCCACCGGCCTGCTGGTTCCCCGGCTGACCTGTTGGCACGAAGCAGCCCCCCCGGACCCCCGGATTCCCCGGACCCCCGGAACCCGGACCCCCGGTTCCCCCGGCGCTGCTGACGGCCTGGGTTGGCCCGTTGACTGGATGCTGTCCATAAGGAATGGCCCGCGTATGTCCAACGCTCACGACGAAATCGGCAAGAACCTCCAGATCGATCAGGCCACCGGACGCATCAGCAAGGAGATCATCGGCACCCTCGCCGGCGGCGTCCTGCTGATCTGTTCCTTCCTCGCCGACCTGCTCTGGAAAAATGACTTCTATCCCCAGACGCTCGGCTTCATCTCGGCGATCCTCCTGGGCGCCCCGCTGGTGCTGGTGGCGGTGCGCGACCTGCTCAAAGGCCACATGCACATGAACGAGCTGGTCGCCCTGGCGGTCCTCGCGGCGTTCGCCATCGGCAAGTACCAGGAGGCGGCCGCGATCGCCTTCTTCATGATCATCTCCGTGCTCATCGAAAACCGCACCGCCCTGGGCGCCCAGGCCAGCATTGAATCGCTCATCCGCATCACCCCCACCAAAGCCCATCGACTGGTCAACGGCCAGGAGCAGCAGGTCGAAGCCAAAGACCTCAAGCCGGGCGATGTCGTGGTTGTGCGCCCCGGCGACAACATCCCCGCCGACGGCGAAGTGGTCGGCGGACAGAGCACCGTCAATCAGGCGAACATCACCGGCGAATCGCTGCCGGTCGACAAGAACCCCGGCGATGAAGTGTTCGGCGGGACCATCAACGTCACCGGCCGAATGGAAATCCGCGTGACCAAGGCGGGCGAGGACACCACGCTGGGGCGGGTCAAGGAACTGATTCTCCAGGCCGAGCAGACCCAGACGCCGATCATGCGCATGATCGACCGCTACGCCGGCTGGTACACGCCCACGGTGCTGATGCTCGTGGGCATCATGCTGTTCTTCACGCTCCGGCAGGACTCGGAAAATGCGGTCAAGCGCGCCATCACCATGCTGGTGGTGGCGTGCCCGTGTGCGCTCATCCTCGCCACCCCCACCGCGATGGTGGCGGGGCTGTCGGCCGCGGCGCGTCTGGGCGTGCTGGTCAAGAGTGTGCTGGACCTCGAAGCCGCGCGGAATTTGACCGCCATCGTGTTCGACAAAACCGGCACGCTGACCACCGGGCAACTGGAAGTGTCGCGCCTGACGCCGACCGACGGCGTGGAAGGCGCGGATCTGCTGGCGACGGCGGCAGTGGTGGAAGCCAACTCCCGTCACCCCGTCGCGCGGGCAGTGGTCAATGTCGCCCGGCAGGCGAATTTGCCGCTGGGTCAAGTGACTGACTTCGCCGAGGTGCCCGGCAAGGGCGTGCGTGGCAAAGTGGACGGGCACAGCATTCTCGTCGGCCGGGCTTCCTGGCTGACGGAAGATGAAGGCAGCCAACTGCAACCGGACGCCGCCGACGCCATTCGCGCCGCTCAGGCGAGCCCCGAAGGCGAAGGCCTGTCGATCCTCTTCGTGGTCCGCGATGGGCAACTGCTCGGGTGGATCGGCCTGTCGGACAACGCCCGCAGCGGCGCCCCGGCGGCAATGGACAAGCTGCGCGACATGGGCCTCAAGCGTCTGGTCATCGTCACCGGCGACCGCGAAAGCGTCGCCCGCCGCGTCGCCGGCCAGTTGCACGCCGAGTACAAAGCCGAGGTGCTCCCCGAACAGAAACTGCAGATGGTTGACGACCTGAAACGGCGCGGCCACAAGGTGGCGGTCATCGGCGACGGCGTCAACGACGCCCCCGCCCTCAAAGCCGGCGACATCTCCATCGCCATGGGCGCCGCCGGCTCCGACGTCGCCATTCACTCGGCGCGCATCGCCCTGATGAACAACAACCTCAACCGCATTCCCTTCCTGATCGACCTGAGCCGCCGCACCACCGCGGTCATCCGCCAGAACGTGGTGTTCGGCTTCGCGTTCGTCATCATCTTCATGACCCTGGGCGCGCTGGATTACATCGAGCCGATCACCGCGGCGATTCTGCACGTGGTCAGCGGTCTGGCGATCATCTTCAACTCCGCCCGGCTGGTGCGCAGCGGCGAGGAACTCGAGCACGCCGAAGCCCAGGCCGGCGGTGGCGCAGCGTCTCACGGTCACAGCCACGACCACGATCACACCCATGACCATGACCATGATCACAACTGCGATCACGACCATGGCCACGCCCACGGCGCTCCTGCCCCGGCATAACCTGCCGCAGGACTGCTTCGTGTCGTCTGACGTTCGTTCCAGTTGATCCATCTGACCTCCAACCGACTGACTTAGCCGCATGTTCCAGCAGATTTACACCATCGCCCGCAACACCTTCACCGAGAGCATTCGCATGCCGGTGTTTGTCGTGTTGACGCTGGCGACGGCGTTGCTGCTGATCCTCTCGCCTTCGCTGGCGGCGTACACGCTCGACGACGACAACAAGCTGATGATCGACATGGGCCTGAGCACGCTCTTTCTCGCGGGTCTGCTGCTGGCGGCGTTCACCGCCACCGGCGTGCTGTCGCGCGAGGTGGAGAACAAGACCGTCCTGACGGTGGTGAGCAAGCCCGTCGCCCGGCCGGTGTTCGTGGTGGGCAAGTACCTGGGCGTCGCGGCAGCGCTGGCGATGACCTACTGGATCCTCACCATCGTCTTTCTGCTGACCGTGCGCCACGGCGTGATGCAGACCGCCTCCGACCGCTTCGACATTCCCGTGCTGGTGTTCGGCTTAGGCGGCGGCATCGCGGCGCTGCTGCTGGCGACGCTGGGCAACTACTTCTACCACTGGGTCTTCACCTCCAGCCTGATGAACAGCTTCTTCGGCCTGCTCACCGGCGGGTGGTTCATGGTGCTGTGCATCCAGCGCGACTGGTCCATCCAGATCCCCGGCAGCGACCTCAATGGCCAGCTCATGATCGGCCTGCTGCTGGTGTTCCTCGCCGTGCTGGTGCTCACCGCCGTGGCGATCGCCGTCTCCACCCGGCTGGGGCAGATCATGACCATCCTGATCTGCGTCGGCACATTCGTGGTCGGGCTGGTCAGTCAATACCTGCTGGGCAAGTGGGCCGCCAGGAGCGTCATCGCCGACGTGTTTTACCGCGTGGTGCCCAACTTCCAGCTGCTCTGGCCCGCGGATGCTTTGACCCAGGGCCATGACTTCACGCTGCAATACGTGCTGTCCGTCGCGGCGTATGCCGCATTGATGATCGGCGCCATCCTGAGCCTGGCGGTCTGCCTCTTCCAGAACCGGGAAGTGGGCTGACGCCGCGCGGCGCGGAATGTTCTGTCTGGAGATCGACGCATCATGATTGGAACCGCAGACCAGCAAACGTACCGTCGTGCCGCCAATGCGGCGCTGGTGGGTCTGGGCGTGCAATTCGTCCTGGCGACGGCGGCAGCGCTCATCGGCCTGTGGGCGCAGAGCCCGGCGCTGCACGCGGCGACCTGGCACCTGTGCGCCGGCCTGCCCATCTGGGTCGTGCTGCTGCTGATCTACCATCAGCATCGCATCGAACGCACCGAAGCCCTCGAAGCCGAGCAGATCATTCGCCGCGACCAGGCCGCCGCCGCCATCTTTGAAGAGCACGCCGACGATCTGGACCTCGCCCGCCGCCGGCTCGATCGCCTGTACAAATGGGGCCTGGGCATCGTCAGCTTTGTGGTCGCCGGCTTCCTGCTCATCGCCGGCGGCATCCTGCTCAACCACGCCCGCACCCTGCTGGGCGGCGTGCGCCTGAGCGAGTCCAACCTGCTGGCGCAGGCGGTGGGCGCCGGCGTCAACCTGCGCTGGCTGATGGCGATCATCCTGCCCGTCGCCTTCGTCGCCTTCATCACCGCCCGCTACATGGCGGGCATGACCAGCGCCCGCGAGTTCATCCTGCTGCGCGGCGGGGCGTCCTACCTCATGGGCAGCTTCGTCATCGCCGGCCTGCTGTTCCTGAGCGTGCTGGCGCAGGTCGCCCTGGGCAACCGCGAAGTGCTGGCGCTGATGGCGCTGGTCATCCCCGCCCTGATGATGCTCATCGGCATCGAAATTCTGCTGACTTTCCTGCTCTCGGCGTACCGCCCGCGCAAGGCCGGCGAAATCGCCCGCCCCGCTTTCGACAGCCGCGTGCTGGGTTTGCTGACCAGCCCCGAATCGCTCGCCTCGATCATCAACGAAGCCATCAACTACCAGTTCGGCTTCGAGATTTCCCGCAGCTGGTTCTATCAGGTGCTCAGCAAGGCGGTCACCCCGCTGTTCATCGCCGGGCTGCTGATGCTGGCGCTGGTGTCGTGCGTGGTGATCGTCCAGCCGCATGAACAGGCGGTCATCTCCCACCGCGGCAACATCGCCCGGGTGGTCGGTTCGGGCCTGCACCTGAAAATGCCCTGGCCGCTGGCGAGCGCCCGGAAGTACGAAGTCGGCCGGGTGCACACGCTGTCGGTCGGCTCGTCCAAGAGCAAGGTCGGCCCCAACGTCGCCATCCTGTGGACCAACGAACACACCGAAGGCCAGGAGCAGTATCTGATCACCGTGCCCCCGCGGGCGCGTGAACCGCATGATCAGCAGGCCGGCGGCACCCCCGGCACCAGCCTGCTGGCGGCGGAAATTTCCGTGCAGTACCGCATCCGCGACCTGGAAAAATATCTGGTGTCCGCCGGCAAGCCGACGGCAGCGCTGGAGAACATCGCCGACCGCATCACCAATCAATACTTCGCCACCCACTACCAGGACGACCTGCTCTCGGGCCAGCGCGCTGAAGCGGGCGACACGCTGCGGCAGCGGATTCAGCAGGAAGCCGACCGCTGGGGGCTGGGCCTGGAAGTGACCTTCGTGGGCTTCGTCGGCGTGCATCCGCCGCAGAAGGAGGAAGTCGCCAAGAGCTTCCATACCCAGATCGGCGCCATCCAGGAACGCGAAACCCTCATCTCCGAAGCCCGCCGCAACGCCAACCGCACGCTGGCGGAAGTCGCCGGCTCAGCGGATCAGGCGCAGGCGATCAACAGCGCCATCCTCCAGTTGGAGACCCTCAAAGCCGACGCCGCCGTCACCCCTGAGCAGTTGCACGATCAGGAAACCGCCATCTACGACCTGCTCGCCGCCGCCCAGGGCGAAGCCGCCAAGCTGATCTTCGACGCCCGCGCCTATCGCTGGGAACGCGCCATCACCGAACGCGCCAAGGCGGAAAAATTCCTCGCCGAGTCCCTGGCGTTCGACAAGGCCCCGGCTTACTACCGCGCCCGCCGGCATCTCGACGCCCTGAGCGCAGGACTCCAGGAAGCCCGCAAGATCATCACGGCTGCCCAGGGCGACAAACCCATCATCCGCCTGGACCTCAAAGACGACCGCACCGGCCTGGAAACCATCCTCAAACCCAACTAACCGCCCCCCGGACCCCCGGAAGTTTTCCCAGCGTCTTTCGAACGCGTGAATAACTTGACTGACTGGACCCCCGAATTCGCCAACGCCGTTGACTGCTTGCAAAGGATCGCGTCATGAAGAACCGTTTCACCTTCGTTCTGATCGCCATCGTGGCCGTCGTGCTGATGTGCTACATGTTCATCTTCCAGGTGCGCTACGATCAGGTCGCCATCAAGACCACCTTCGACCGCGCCACCGAAGACAGCATCATCCGCGAGCCGGGCAGCTATTTCTGCCTGCCCCCGCCGATCCAGCGCGTCACCCGCTACCAGACCACCATCCAGATCCTCGAAGATCAGCTCGAGGAACAGCAGACCGCCGACGGCTACGCGGTGATCGTGCGCACCTACCTGGCGTGGCGCATCGACGATCCGCTCAAGTTCTACATCAAGCTGCACGACTTCCAGAACGCCCAGGAACAGCTCCGCCCGCTGCTGCGCGACAACCGCGGCATCATCAGCAAGTATCGCTTTGACCAACTGGTCAACCTCGATCCGGCGCAGCTCAAGCTGACCGACATCGAGCAGGAATCCGCCCAACTGCTCCAGCAACGCATCAACGATCAGCAGTTCGGCATCAAGGTCGAGCGCGTGGGCCTGCGCCGCATCCTGCTGCCCGAAAGCGTGACGGAAAAGGTCTTCGCCCGTATGAAGGAAAACCGCGAAGCCCTGGCGGAACAGGCCCGCGCCGAGGGCCGCGCCAAGGCGGCGGCGATCAAAAGCGAAGCCGAGAGCGCCAAGAAGCGCATTCTGGCGTTCGCCGAGCGCCGCGCCCAGGCGATTCGCGCCGAGGGCGAGCGTGAGGCCGCCGAGCACTATGGCAAGTTCGCCCAGAACGAGCAGTTCGCCATCTTCCTGCGTCAGCTCGAAGCCCTCAAGACCATTCTCGCCGGCGGCAACACCACCTTCATTTTCGACCCCAACGAGCTTGAAGCGCTTTCGCTCTTCAAAAGCCCGGCCCTGACCGCTCCCGGAACTTCCTCCGCAGCCGCCCCCAAGGCTGCGAACTGAGTCCGCCGCTTCTCTTTCGATCCTGTTGCCTGGAATGTCGACATGAGCATCTTTGAACATCATCATCACCACGGCGGCCACGACCACGATCACGACCATGACCACGAGCATGGCGAGCAGGTTGTCGTCGATCCGGCGCAGAAAGCGCTGGCGGACGCCCTGCAGGTCAGCTTCACCATTCTCAAGTGGGCGATGCTGATCATGGTGGTGATTTACTGTGTCTCCAACGTCTACAACGTGGAGGCGGACAAGGTCGCGGTGCGGCTGCAGTTTGGCCACATGGTCACCGACAGCAGCAATGCGGTGAAAGTGGACGAGCCGGGCGGGCCGTACATCGCCCTGCCGTTCCCCATCAACGAGGTCATCAAGGTTTCGCGTTCGCCGCGCAAGGTGGATCTGCAGACCCAGTTCATGTGGGAGATCACCGCCGCCGACGCCGGCAAGACCACCGAGGAAATGGCGCAGGGCAAACAGGGCCCGCTGAATCCGGAGAAAGACGGCTCGCTGCTGACCGGCGACGCGAATGTGGTGCACGCCCGCATCTCGGTCAAGTATGAAGTCGCCAAGCCGGTCGATTACCTCGCCAACGTCGGCAACGAGCAACTGGCGGACACGCTGGTGCGCAACGTCGCCGAGCAGGCGGTGATTTACACCGTCGCCCGCACCACCGCCGATGACGTGATCGCCGGCAAGCTCGATCGCTCCGTCGCCGTCCGCGCCATGCAGGCGAACCTGGACGCCATGAAGTCCGGCATCCAGATCACCGAACTGTCCGCCACCCGCACCGCCATGCCCATGTCGGTGCGTTCGGCGTACGAAGCGGTGGTCACCGCGGAGCAGGAAAAAGGCCAGCAGATCGAAACCGCCCGCAAGGAACGCTCCACCATTCTCGAAGGCGTCGCCGGCGAAGCGCACAGCGAACTGCTGGCGATGATCGACGCCTACGAACGCGCCAGCGCCGCCAACGACACCGCGGGCATGCAGCAGCTCGAAACCCAGTTCGATACCGTGTTCAATGAACTGAACACCGGCGCCGACCGGCACAATCGCGCCATCGGCGGCGAGGTCGCCCAGGTGGTCAACGACGCCAAAACCTACCGCACCCAGGTCGTCGAAACCGTCAAAGCCGAAGCCCGCCGCTTCGAACAACTGCTGCCCCAGTACGAAGCCAACCCGCAGATCGTCCGCAGCCGCCTCTGGCAGGACGCCCGCGAAGCGATCCTGACCTCGAAGAACATCGAGCAGTTCTACACCCGCGGCCAGCTGTACATCGAAACCAACCGCCGCCCGGATGTCGCCATCAACCGCGAGAAGGCCCGGCTGCAAGCCGAGGATCAGGCGCGTCGCAATAATCTCAACCGCTGAGCTGCGCCCGGGTGCACCAAGCGCCGTTGTCGAGGACCACGCATGACTACCGCTGCCGCTTCCGATGTGCTGACCACCCGCCGCGCTGACGCCGACGGCGTGGTCATCAAATGCGTCGGCTTGACCAAGCTCTTCAAAGACTTCTGGATGCGCAACCGCGTCCGCGCCGTCGACGGCATCGAACTGGAAGTCCGCAAAGGCGAAGTGTTCGGCCTGCTGGGGCCCAATGGCTCGGGCAAAAGCACCACCATCAAAATGATCCTCGGCCTGCTGCATCCCACCGCCGGCCGCATCGCCGTGTTCGGCAAACGCCCCGAAGACGTCGACTCCAAGAAAATGATCGGCTACCTGCCGGAAGAGTCCTACCTCTACCGCTTCCTCAACGCCCGCGAAACCCTCGACTACTACGGCCGACTGTTCCACCAGTCGCGCCCGCAACGCCAACGCCGCATCGACATGCTGCTGGAAATGGTCGGCCTGGACGCCGCCTGGCGCCGGCCCGTCGGCGAGTACTCCAAAGGCATGCAACGCCGCATCGGTTTGGCGCAGGCGCTCATCAACGATCCGCAACTGCTGATCCTCGACGAACCGACCACCGGCCTGGACCCCATCGGCACGCGCCAGATCAAAGACCTCATCCTCGAACTCAAAAGCCGCGGCAAAACCATCCTCCTCTGCTCCCACCTGCTGGCGGATGTCGAGGATGTCACCGACCGCGCCTGCATCATGTTCGGCGGGAAGATTCGCGCCCTGGGCACCTGTGCCGAGCTGCTGACCGACACCGATGTCACCAACATCGAAACGGACCGCCTGCCCAAGGAAGCCATCGCCGAGATCGAAGCGGTGCTGCAGCGGCATGGCCATTCCATCACCGCGGTCAAGCATCCCCGCCAGCGGCTGGAAGAACTGTTCCTGGACATCGTGAATCGCGCCCAGGCGGAAGGCGAAGCCACCAGCGGCGCCAAAGCCAGCGCCAAGATCGCCGACTTCCTGCGGCTCGATGGCGACAGCTCGGTCGCCACCCCGGTGCAGGGCGAAGCCGTGCTGGAACGCCTGACCAGCGCCCAGCCGACGCCCCCGGCGCCGACCCGCGCGGACAGCGCGGCGGTCAGCCCGGTTCCGCCGCCGCCCGCCGCTCAACCCAAGCAAGCGCTGCTGGATGAACTGGTCAGCGGACGCCGGGAAGCGCCCGCCGCGCCCGCTTCGTCCACTCCGCCGGCGGCGAAACCTGACGCCCCGGCATCCAAGCCGGCGGCGGCGCCCAATCAATCGCTGATCGATTCGCTGGTTCAGAAACCCAAGGACGGCGGCAAATCCTGATGGCCAAGCAACGGTGGACAGGTTGGTATGCCGTACTGGCGGGTGTGCTGCTGACGGGCGGCGCGCTGACGGGCTTGCTCTACAGCCAGGGCGCGCCGCGCGCCGGCTGGATCACCGCCGGCGGATTCGGCGTGGTCCTGCTGGCGTGGTTGTACATCGGCCTGGCGCGGCTGTGGGACCGCCGGTGGGCGAAACTGCTGGGCAGCTTCGGACTCAGCGGCCTGGCGGCGCTGCTGCTGGGTTTCACCTTCTTGCAGGCGGGACTGCCCGGCGGAACCGTCGCGGTCGCGGGCATGTGGGCCATGGCGGCATTGTTCGTCGTCGGCCTGGCGCTGCTGCGCCTGCTGCTGTCGCCGGGGCATCCGATCTTCGGCATCGCCCGTACGGTCATCGACGAAGCCATCCGCATGAAGGTCGCCTTGATCTTCATCATCTGCCTGCTGCTGGTGCTGCCCACGCTGCCGGTGCTGCTCGATCCCGCCGAGCGTTTGCAATACCGCATGCAGTTTCTGTTGAGCTGGTCGCTGACCCTCATCGGTATTAAGCTCAGCCTGCTGACCGTGTTCGTCACCTGCTGGACCATCTGCAACGACATCCAGCAGAAGCAGATTTACATGACCATGACCAAATCGGTGCGCCGGTTTGATTACCTGGCGGGCAAGTGGTTGGGCGTGGTGCTGCTGAACCTGCTGCTGCTGAGCGTGGCGGGCGGGGGCACGTATGTGTTCACGCGGATGCTGGAGCGCGCCAGCGCGGTCAGTGAGTATGACCGCATCGCGGTGGAGGAGCAGATCCTCGTCGCCCGCGCCACGGTCGGGCCGCGCCCCACCGACAGCACGAACCTGCCGGCGCAGCTGCAGGAGCAGATCGCGCGGGTGGTGCGTGACGATCCCGAGCGCTACCCGGACGGCAAGATCACGCCCAAGGAACAGGATGAAATCCAGAAGCGGCTGATCGCCCGCTGGCACACGCTGCCGCCGCAGGATTCGCAGACGTATGTGTTCACGGATCTGGCGCCCGCCAAGCAGTTTGGCGAGTACGTGCAGTTGCGTTTCAAGCCGAAGATGAACCCGTCGCCCGAGGACGACATGGTGAATCTGGCGTTCTGGCTCAACGATCGGCCGTTCCCCCAGCAGCAGGGGATGCACCAGCCCATTCGCGTGGCGGTGGACAATTACCACGTGCTGGACCTGCCGCTGGCGGCATTGGATCAGAACGGCAACCTGGCGGTGCGCATCGCCAACGTGACGCTCAATGAAGCCGGCCAGCCGGCGGGCACGGTGTCGTTTTCGCCGGGCAAGGACCTGGAAGTGCTCTACCGGGTCGGGGGCTTTGAAGGCAACTTCATCCGCAGCCTGTTGCTGATCTGGATTCGCCTGGCGTGCCTGACGATGCTGGCGCTGGCGGCCGGGACGTTCCTGGGCTTCCCGGTGGCGTGCCTGCTGACGCTGATGGTTTACTTCACCGCCGGCGCCAGCAGTTTCCTCGATGATTCGCTGCGGTTTTACGCCGGCGTCACCACCACCAACCTGCCGTTCCGCGAGGTGGTCTCGGCGTTCCTGGGCTCGCTCGCCAAGAGCTGGAACGAAGGCAAATACTGGGACGTGTGCAAGCTGTTCATCCGCGTCATGGGCGAGACGTTCATCGCCCTGGTGCCCTCGTTCAGTCACTATGACCCGGTGAGCAATCTGGCGGATGGCCGACTGGTGCCCTGGCGGCTGGTGGGTTCGGCGGCGGTGATGATCGGCCTGCTGTGGACCGGGCTGTGCACCTTGATCGGCTGGTTGATCTTCAAGTTCCGCGAATTGGCGCGGGTGACGGTGTAAGGGACGTATGGACCGCAATCGCACAACTCAGGTTTTCGCCGTCATCACCATGCTGGCGTGCCTGCTGGGCGCGGGCCTGCTGGTGCCGCCCATCAACCAGCAGCGCAAGGACCTGCAACTGGAGGCCGGCGACGTGATGGGCCAGTCGCTGCCGCCGCATGTCGCGCTGGCGACGGCGGCGCTGGGCAGCTTCCGCGGGCTGGTGGTGGACATCCTCTGGTACCGCGCCAATGAGTTGAAAGAGGCGGGCAAGTTCTACGAAGCCAACACCCTCAGCCAGTGGATCACCACCCTGCAGCCGCGCTTCCCGCAGGTCTGGGCGTTCCACGCCTGGAACATGGCGTACAACATTTCCGTCGCCACCCACACGCCCGAGGAACGCTGGGACTGGGTCAACAAAGGCATCCGCCTGCTGCGCGAGCGCGGCATCCCGCTCAACCCGCGCTCCATCCGCCTGTACCGCGAGCTGAGCTGGATCTTCTTCCACAAGATCGGCCAAAGCTCCGACGACATGCACTGGTACTACAAACGCAAGCTCGCCTTCGAAATGCAGGAAGTGCTGGGCGACCTGGACCGCGGCGGCACGACCGAGGAAATCATCGCCCGTTTCCGCAGCGTCGCCGACGCCCCCACCACCGAAGCAGCGCTGCTCGAGCAGGCCCCGGAAACCCGGGCGGTGATCGATAAATGCCGCGCGCTGGGCTATGAACTCGATGGCAAACTGCTGCGGCAGTTCGGGCGCATCCTGATGTTCGTCACCAGCCTCGACGCCCAGCTCCTGGGGCTGCGCGGCCCGCAGGCGAAGATTCCCCCCGGCATCGACCCGCGCCTGGTGCGCGACATCATCAACAACGAAAAAATCGTCCGCGGCGTGGGGCCCTTGCTCTCGTACCTGCGGCACCAAGTGCTGATCGACGAGTACCGCATGGACCCGGGCGAAATGCTGCGCATGATGGAGGACTTTGGCCCGATGGACTGGCGCCACTCGGCGTCGCACGGCGCCTACTGGGCGCGCATCGGCACCGAACGCGCTGCCGAGCTGCGCAACAAGACCGACATCGACCTGATCAACACCTATCGCCAGAACGTGCATTCGCTCCAGTCGCTGACCCGCGAAGGCAAGCTGGTGTTCGATCCCGTCAGCGAGCATCTGGACATTCTGCCCGATCCCCGCTTCATCCCCGCCTACGAGAAGAACATCGAAACCGCCGAGCAGGCGTACTTTGAAACCACCGGCCAGCACACCGACAGTTATGAATCCGGCCACGAGAACTTCCTGCTGCAGGCGGTGCTGTATTGCTACCTGTATGGCGATGAAGCGCAGGCCCAGCAGTACTACGACAAGCTGCGCGACCTGTACGGTTCCAAGCTGCACAACCTGATGAACGGGCGCTACACCCAGCCGCTGGAAATGCTCGTGCTTTCCGAGTTCACCGAGAACAAGGACATGCGCGACCGCACCCGGCAATTCATCGACGCCATGATCAGCCGGGCGCTGGTGGAAGGCCTGGCGAACAACAACCGCCGGACTTATCTGCGTTACCTCAAGCTCGCCAAGGCGCTGCACACGGAGTTCCAGCAGCGCGCCGTCGCCACCGCCATCGCTCCCCAGGACCGCATGAAGCTGCTGCCGTGGGAGGAAACGCTGGACAACACTTTCCTTGCCTACATGCAGCAAAGCGGCATCCCACCCCTGCTGCGGGCGCGGGTGTGGGTCAACGCCCCCGAAGACCTGCGGCGGCGGACCTACCTGAAGCTGCGCGACGTGGTGCAGCCGCAGTTCGCCGCGGCGGGACTCAACCCCGAACTGGCGCTGCCGGCGCCCCAGGGCATGGAAGACGCCCAGCCCGCGCAACCGGAAGAAAAGCCTGAAACCCGGGAACAAGGCCCCGCCCGCATTCAGCGCAAGTGACGCCCGGCAGTTCCGGGAACCGCTGATCGTCGGCTCCGCGAGGCGCCTCCCAGGAACGCCCGGGCGGCGCGCAGCGGTGGGGGATGCGCCGCAAGCCGATCCGGGACGGGCTCAGCCCTGGCCCTGGTGATCGAGGAAACTGCTCAAGCCGGGGCGGAAGACCACTTTGTCGTCCACCACCACCAGCTTTTCGTCCAGGTACATCTGCACCGCCTGGCTGAGCACCTGGCCTTCGAGGCGCTGGCCCTTCTCGCGCACATCCTCGGCGGTGTCCTTGCCCACGTCGATGTGGAAGACGTCCTGAAAGACGATCGGGCCCTGGTCGAGCTGTTCGGTGACGAAGTGCGCCGTGCAGCCGGTGACGCGCACGCCGCTCTCCCACGCCTGGTGGTAGGGCTTGGCGCCGGGGAAGTAAGGCAGCAGGGAGGGATGGATGTTGAGGATGCGATAGCGGAAGCTTTCGACCACCTGCGGGTCGAGCACCTGCATGTAGCGCGCCAGCACCAGCAGGTCGGCGTCAAAGGCGCGGGCGCGGCGGAGGAGCCATTGCATGTGGGCGGCCTTGTCTGCGCTGCTGTGCCATTCGAAGGTCAGCCCCGCTTTTTCGGCGCGGTCCTGGAGCACGGGGTGATTGCTGAGCACCGCGACGATCTGGCCACGGAGTCGGCCGGCCTGCTGGTCTTCGATGAGGCGGTCGAGGCAGTGGGGTTCCTTGCTGACCAGCACGACCACGCGTTTTTCGCGGCGTTGGTCGTGCAGGGCGACGCGGACTTCCATGCCGATCTGCTGCCCCAGTTGCAGCAGGCCGGGGATGAGCTGGTCGAGCCCGGTGTTCATGTCCGCCAGATCGACGAGCATGTCCATGATGAACTGGCCATGGACCACCTGCTGGCGGATGTCTTCGATGTTGATGCCGCGTTCGGCGAGATAGGTGGCGAAGCGCGCCACCACGCCTTTCTGGTCGCGGCCGATCACGCTGACGACCGCATGAATACGCGCCATGGTTGCACCTGCTTTCGCACCGGGCGGGGAAAGCGGGCATTGTAGCGCACGGCGGGCGAAAAAAGGGGATAAGTACATTTATTGGCAGAAATAAATGTACTTATCCCCTTTTTTCATCTCACAGGCTGGCGCGGACCAGCATGCGGACCAGGGCGGGCAGGCTGTCGGCGCGCATTTTCTGCATCACCCGGGCGCGGTAGACCTCGATGGTCTTGGGCGACAGCCCCAGGTCGAGGGCGATCTGCCGGTTGGAGTTGCCCGCCACCACGGCATCCATGACTTCACGCTCGCGCGGAGTCAACTGGCTGACGCGCTGCACCACGGTTTGGCGATTGAACGGATCCTGGCGCTGCCGCTGATCTTCCAGGAGCGCCTGGCGGATGCGTTGCAGCAGCAATTCATCGTCGAGCGGCTTTTCGACGAAATCAAACCCGCCGCCCTTGAGCGCCTGGATCGCCATGGGCACATCGCCATGCCCGGTGACAAAAATGATCGGCGCGGTCCAGCCGGCTTCGTGCAGGCGGCGCTGCACTTCCAGGCCGTCCATCTCGGGCATGCGTACATCCAACAGCAGACAGCAGGGCACCACGGGCGGCTCCTGCGCCAGCAGGTCCTGCGGCCGGGCGAAGGCCTGAGCCCGCAAGCCCGCCTGGGCGATCAACCAGCAGAAGGAGTCGCGCACGGCGCGATCATCGTCGAGCACCCACACGGTGCCGACGGGCGTCGTGGACGTAGTTTCGACTGTCTGGGACATGGGCGCGACCTGAAGATGTGCCACAGGATACCGCATTCTCCCGCATATCTCACCTGTTTTTGCCCTCCCCGGTTCAGGCGCGGGCGGGCGTTCCGAGCCCCAGGACGCTGGGCAGTTGCTCAAGCCGGGGGAGCACGATTTGCGCCACCGCGCCCGGGCCGGGCTGGGCGTTGGTCAGGGTGATGCTGCCGCCGTGGTTGCGGATGATGGTGTGGCTGATGGACAAACCCATGCCCATGCCTTCGCGTTTGGTGGTTCGGAAGGGGGTGAAGAGCTGGTCCGCCAGCGCTCCGGGCAGGCCGGTCCCATGATCGCGCACCCGCAGCCGCCAGCTGTCGTTGAGTTCCTCGAGGGTGACAAGCAGGATTCGTCGGGCGGGGTCGGTGGCGGCGCTGGCTTCCAGGCCGTTGCGCAACAGGTTGATCAGCACCTGTTCCAGTTCCACCGCATCACCGAGCACCTGCGCGGGCGTATCGGGCAAGCGGGTCTGGAAGGTGAAGCCCTGTTCGCGGAGTTCGTAAGCGAGCAGTTGCTGGACGTTGGCGACCAGTTGCCGCAGGTCCACCACGGTGCGCTGCGGTTCCCGTTTGTACACCATCGCCCGCAGGCGGCGGATGATCTGCCCGGCGCGTTCGGTTTGCTGGCCGGCGGCGCGTAAGGCCTGGAGCACCTCGGGGGGCGTGCGGTCATCGGTTTCCAGCCGGCGCAGCGAGCCGCGCACGAAGTTGCCGATGGCGGTCAGCGGCTGATTGAGTTCGTGCGCCAGTCCGGACGCCAGTTCGCCCATGGTGTGCAGGCGGGTGACATGGGTGAGTTCCGCCTGCTGCCGGCGCAGTTGGTGTTGCACCTGTTCATGCTGGAGCATCTGCTGGCGCAACTGCTCATTGGCGCGGGCGTGGGCGGCGGTGCGTTCGGCAACGCGTTGTTCGAGTTCCTGCTGATTCTGCCGGAGCACCAGTTCGGTCTGGTGGGCGCGGGTGATGTCGACGATGCTGAAGACCGCCCCGGTGAAGTCGCCGGCGCTGTCGTGCAGGGGCGCGCCGCTGATGGAAAGGTAGCGCCGCTCCCCGCCGGGCCATTCGATGGCGTGCTGAACTTCGAAGATCGGCTTGCCGGTGCGTTTGACCCGCATGAACGGCAACTCATGGTCGGGCAACGGCTGGCCTTCAAAATCGGTGGAGCGCCAGGCGGGGGTGTTGTAGCGGCGGCTGGTGATTTCCCGGGTGTCCAGCCCCAGGACCTGGCGCGCCGCGGGATTGGCGTAAGTGATCAGGCCGTCGGCGTCGAGCAAGGTGATCGCCGCCACGCTGGTCCGCAGCAGCTCGCGCAGCAGTTCATCTTCGCTGCGCTGCCGTTTGGCGCGCTGCTGCTCGATGGCGCGCTGCAACTGCCGACTCAGGGATTCGTCGGTGTCGTCCACCTGCATCCAGCCGACGAAGCCGGCTTCCAGCGCCTGACGCAGCAAGCCGGCGTCGCTCCGGCGGGCATAGCCCAGAAACGCCGGCCCCCCACAGCCCCCCGGACTTCCCGGACTCCCCGGTTCCCCCGGACTCCCGGGACTCCCCGGTTCCCCCGCCGGCACGCCCAGCAGCAGGCCGCAGCCGTCCGCCAACTCCGGGTCCACCACCACCACCTCCGGGCCCCATGCCTGCAGCAGCAGCCGGGCTTCGGCGCAGGTGTCGCAACTGCTGACCTGGACGAAATGGGGTTGGATCAGGGAAGAAAGTCGTTGCCGCGCCCCCACATCGGCGGTGACGAGCAGCAGCTTCAGCTCCGCCGCAGCGGGACTGCCGGGTTGACGGTCCAATGCCATCGCCTGGCCCCTGCCTGCTCTCTCATCCCAGGCTCAAGCATCCCCAACTGCCCGCCCCCAGGCGAGCAGCGACAATACGATCGGCACTGTCTCATCCCCACTGACGCAGCTCCAACCGGCAAGCTGCGGTTTAGACGCGCGCGCAGAATAACGCCAATGGCCCCGGGTCGCCAACCTGAATATTTTTTTCCGGAGCAGGGGAATATTGGCCGCACGGCGCTGGTTAACTGGATGGAACCATGACGACGCCCGATTTCCGATCCCTGGCGCTGGCGGAACTGGACGCGGTCCACCGCATGGCGTTTCACCTGGCGCGTGACCGCGAGGTCGCCGAGGACCTGGTGCAGGAAACCTACGTCAAGGCGCTCGCCGCGGAGGACCGGTTTGAGCTGCGCGAGCGCGGCATTCGTCCCTGGCTGTTCAAGATTCTGCACAACGTGTTTTACACCCGCATCGGCAAGGACCGCCGCGCCCCGACGCTGATGGACGACCTGCAGCATCACGCCGCCAGCCATGAGCTGGACCAGCCCGCCCCCTGCTGGGATCTGGCGTCCCTGGACTGGGAGCAGGTGGACGACCGGCTCAAGCGCGCCCTGGACGAGTTGCCCGAGCACTACCGCCTGGTGCTGCTGCTCTGGGCGGTCGAAGGCATGAAATATCGTGAAATCGCCGACGTGTTGGCGGTGCCGCTGGGCACGGTGATGAGCCGGCTGTACCGCGCCCGCGCCACGCTGAGCGAGCAATTGACGGAACTGGCGCAGGAACAAGGCATCACGGTGATGCCCGCCAACTGACCCGCACTGATGTGCACCCGACGGCAACAACGGCCAAAGTGATGCGCCATGACTGATGACCTGACCCAGCAGGAAGCCCGCAAATACCTGGCGGCGTTCGCCGACGGCGAGCTGGATGTCCAGCAGAACCTGAAACTGCTCGACGCCCTGAAGCTCGATCCGCAGGCCAGCGCCCGGGTGATGCATCAGCAGCAACTGCGGCAGGTGGTCGGACGCTCCCTGCGCGACCACACCCCCGCGCCCTCGGCAGCGCTGCGCCAGCGCGTGGAACAACTGCTGGGCCAGCCCACCGACGCCGCGCCCGCCGAGGCGTCCCCGCCGGCTTCGTATCGCTTCCCGCAGCGTTCATTCCGGCGCGCTGCCGCCCCGGCTGCGGTGCTGGCGCTGGCGGGGGTGACGCTCTACACCGCCAGGTTGCAGTTGCGTCAAACCGGAAAGTCCGGGTTCGAACAAGCGGTCGCGCAGCTCGTCAGCGACCAGCAGGTTGAGCTTTTCGCCAGCCGGCATGTGACGTGCAGCCAGGTGATCGATGAACTGCATCGCTTCGCCAATGCGCCCTCCCGACTGGAGGCGATTCCCGCCTTTGTGGCCCGGCAATTGGGCTCCTCGGTGTATGACTCACTGGATCTGGCGGGGGTGGGCTATGCGTTTGAAGCCCTCGGTCAATGCGAAATCGCCGGGCCCAACTCGGTGCATCTGATCTACCGCGCCAAGCCGGAGACCGGCCGCACCGATGCCCTGAGCCTGTGGATCGCCGCCGACGACGGCCGGCTGAAATTGCCCGAAGGCGTGATGTACCGCGTGCGCGGGCCGGAGGCGGCGCACCCACTGCTGGTGTGGCGGCAAGGCGGCAGCGCGTACTTCCTGGTGGGCGACTTCTACCCCGGCGTGGACCGCGCCTATGTCGCACTGGCAACCCAGACGCCCGGCGCCCCGCATTCGACCAGTACCGCCCAACCCGCCAAGAGCTGAGCGCGCGACAGGGCTTGCCCCGGACACCGCTCAATCAGCACCTGTCAGCGTGTACAGACTCACGAGCCCCGATCAGGTGGGAGGGGTTCCAGTTTCAAACAGGACGGTCGTACATGGCTTTCGCCCCCGAAGGGGGCGCAGGAGAGTAGCCACGAGTGCAGCGCAGCGGAACTCGTGGAAGAAGTTGCTGGTGCAAGTCCTCACCCCGGCAGGGGTGAAGGAAGCTTCCGCCGTCCCTCCGGGACGGATGACAATGATGAAACCGCCGCTTACCACGGGTTTCGCTGCGCTGCACTCGTGGCTACTGCCCGCGACCCCGGCCGGGGTCGAAGACCACTCACGGCTCGTTGAGCGCAGCCACTTTGCGCGCAGCTCTCCGTGCCTCTGTGTCTCTGTGAGACATCATCCCGACTTCAGTGCGGCATCGGGAACCGCGCCGCCAGCGCTTCGACGTCTTTGCGGATCGCCGCGAGCTTGGTCGCATCGCCCGCCGACTTGAAGGTGCGGTCGATGAGGGTCGCCACCTGCTGCATCTCGGCTTCCTTCAGGCCGCGGGTGGTGAGCGCCGGGGTGCCCAGGCGGACGCCGCTGGTGATGAACGGGCTGCGGTCGTCATCGGGGACAGTGTTCTTGTTGACGATGATGCCCGCCTGTTCGAGCCAGAGCGCCGCGTCTTTGCCGGTGAGGTTGGCGTCGGTGGGCCGCAGGTCGATGAGCATCAGATGATTGTCGGTGCCGTTGGAGGCGAGGTGGTAGCCGGCGCTGATGAGCGCGCTGGCGAGCGCCTTGGCGTTGGCGACCACCTGCTGGGCGTACTGCTTGAACGCCGGCTGGAGCGCTTCGCCGAAGCTGACCGCCTTGCCGGCGATGACGTGCATCAGCGGGCCGCCCTGGGTGCCGGGGAAGATGGCTTTATCCATCTTTTTGGCGAGTTCCTCATCATTGGTGAGGATCAGTCCGCCGCGCGGGCCACGCAGGGTCTTGTGCGTGGTCGTGGTGACCACATGGCAATGGGGGAACGGCGAGGGATGCACGCCCGTCGCCACCAGCCCGGCTATGTGGGCGATGTCCGCCATCAGCAGCGCGCCGACCTGATCGGCAATCGCGCGGAAGCGCGGGAAGTCGATGATGCGCGGATACGCCGAGTAGCCGCAGAGAATGAGCTTGGGCTTGTGCTCGAGCGCCAGCTTTTCGACGGCGGCATAGTCGATGTGGCCATAATCCGACCGGCTGCGATCCTTCACCAGCGGGTAATGCACGGGTTTGAACCACTTGCCGCTGATGTTCACCGGCGAGCCATGGGTCAGGTGGCCGCCTTCACTGAGCACCACGCTCAGGAAGCAATCGCCCGGCTCGAGCAGGCCGAAGAACACGGCATTGTTGGCGTTGGCGCCCGAGTGCGGCTGGACGTTGGCGTATTTGCACCCAAAGAGCTGCTTGGCGCGGTCGATGGCGAGCTGTTCCACCGCGTCGTAGTGCGTGCAGCCGGAGTAGTAGCGTTTGGTGGGATAGCCTTCGCAGTATTTGTTGGTCAGGCAGGAGCCGACCGCCTGCATCACGGCGGGGGAGACGTGGTTCTCGCTGGCGATCATCTCCAGGGTGGTTTCCTGGCGCCGGGCTTCAGCGCGGATGAGCTGGTCAATCTGGGGATCGGTCTGAGCCAGGGGGGAATGGCAGCAAGCGGCAGCGGTGGTCATGGGCATTATTCCTGCATGGACGGGGCGAATCAGCGAGTCGAGCATCGTAGCCGGTCACTGCGCAGGCGGCAAAAATGCCGTTGCGGAGGCGGATGATCGGGTGCATTGGGCAGCGCAGCGAAGCGGGCTTTGTGCTAACTTAGGGTGTTGCTCGGCACGGTGGAAGGCCGGGCGCTGAGCCGGCGACCCCGGCGCTTGCGGGAGAACCTCATGGCGGAAGTCATTCTCGAAGGCGTGGGCAAGATTTATCAAGGCGGCGTGCGGGCGGTCAAGGATGTGAATCTGCACATCGCCGACGCCGAGTTCGTCGTGCTCGTCGGCCCCTCGGGCTGCGGCAAAAGCACCACGCTGCGCATGGTTGCCGGCCTGGAGGAAATCTCCGAAGGCACCATCAGCATCGGCGACCGGGTGGTCAACGACGTGCCGCCCAAGGACCGCGACATCGCCATGGTGTTCCAGAACTACGCCCTCTACCCGCACATGACGGTCTACAAGAACATGGCGTTCGGCCTGAAGCTGCGCGGCTTCCGTAAACAGGAAATCGACGAGCGCGTGCGCCATGCCGCCAAAATTCTGGGCCTGGAAAATCTGCTCGAACGCAAGCCCAAGGCCCTCTCGGGCGGCCAGCGTCAGCGCGTGGCGGTCGGCCGGGCGATCGTGCGCCAGCCGGCGGCGTTCCTGTTCGACGAACCGCTGTCCAACCTCGACGCCAAGCTGCGTGTGGAAACCCGCGCCGAGCTCAAGCGGCTGCATCATCAGTTGCGGACCACGACCATCTACGTCACCCACGACCAGGAAGAAGCGATGACCCTGGGCGACCGCGTGGTGGTGATGGACGTGGGCCTCGTGCAGCAGTCCGACACCCCGATGACGATTTACAATCGGCCGATCAACCGCTTCGTCGCCGGCTTCCTGGGCACCCCGCCGATGAACTTCCTGGACGGCAAGCTGGTGCGCAACGACGGCGTGTGGTTCGAGGGCGAGGGCGTGCGCCTGCGTCTGCTCGACGCCATGGCCGAGCGCGTCGGCAGCCACGTGAATCAGAGCGTGGTGCTGGGTCTGCGGCCGGAGGTCATGCGTTTCCACAAGGAAGGCAAGTTCGGGGCCGCGCCGGATTCGACCGCCCAGGTGAAGGTGTCGGTCATCGAGCCGCTGGGCAGCCAGATGGACGTGTTTCTGGAGACCCAAACCCAGAAGCGCATGGTCGCCCGCGTGCCGGCCGAGGAAATGGATTACGACGTGGAGCTGCCGGTCTACCTGAACCTGGAACGGCTGCACATTTTCGAACCGGGCGCCCACGGCAAGAACCTGTCGCTGGCGCCGCAGACGGTGAGTGCGGGCGCGTAAGCCGCGCGGGCACGCAGATCAAGCAGGCAATCGATCCAACCAAGCCGCGGATGAGCGCAAGCGAATCCGGGGGTGGTGTCGCGGTGTGACGGTGTGACTGCGGTGCAGTTGTGCAAGCAACGTGTCGCGCGGGCGCTGGTTGGGGTACATCACATCGTCAGGGCGATGCACTTAGCCCCGGGTCAATGACCCGGGGCTAGAGCACTTCGCATCATTTCTGGCCGTACCCGCAGGAGCGGAAGTAGTTGG
>CAZSBB010000059.1:0-22608 GCA_964605235.1 uncultured Phycisphaeraceae bacterium | reverse complement strand
ACAACAACAACAACAACAACAACAACAACAACAACAACAACAACAACAACAGAAGTCCGAGCAGAAGCCCAAGCAGAACGACACCGAACGTGCGATCGAAGCCGCCAAGGGCATTCTGGATCTGCTGGGCGGCGGCAAATAGCGTTGCTCCTGCTTTTCCATCCCGGACCACCCCAAGTTGCCCGGCATCATGATCGCCTCCTATACTTGCCCGCCATGCGGTTCCCGCCCCGCGTCAACTCGTCCCCGGCTATAGCCGTCGCCCTGCTGCTCGCGCTGCTCTGGCAGACATGTGGCCTGGTGCTGTGCATCAACAGCGACGGTCGCCAAATCATCGAAGTCGCCCATGCGCAGGATGCCTGCTGTGTGACGGGGGATGCCGCCGCGGCACCCGCCATCGCAACCGCTTCCGATGCCGCGCCGACCTGGCGTCATGCCGCGACGGGTTGCGCCGATGTGCCGTTGGTCAGCCCCTCACGCTGGCGCGGGGATCATGACCGCGAAGTGCCGCCGGCCCTGTTGCTGCTGCCTTGCTGCCTCACGTTTGATCTCCGGGGAACGGATCCGAACGTCAAGCCGCGCTGGCGCTGCCAGGCTGACGAACTGGATCACCACGCGCGCATGCCGGGGCTGCGCGCCGCCATTCTGCTGCTCTAAGCCAACCCATCTGCATCGGCTGTTGTCTGCACGCGGCGTCGGCCCGGCGGGTTGATGTTCGCGCAGCTCTGCTCTCATTCCACATTCTGACCAGGGAAAATATCCCATGAAACGATGGTTTACCTGCGCCTATGCCAGCACCGTGCTGGCGCTGGCGGGCTGTCAAGCGCACCCGTTGGGTGATGCCGTGTGGGCGCCGCCGCGCCCGTTGCATGCTGATCTGCCAGCCTATCAAGCGTCCACCGACCCGCCGCAGTCGTCGCCGGAAGCGCAAGCCAGCGCCCCCGCGCCGACCGGCGAATTGAGCTTGCGCCAAGCGCTCGCGGCCGCCCTGCTGCGCCACCCCCAGTTGCACGGACAAAGCTGGGCGGTCCGCCGCGCCGAGGCGCTGGCGCTCCAGGCGGGACGCTGGCCCAACCCGGAGCTGGAAATTGAACTGGAAAACTTCGGCGGCAACGACGTGTTCCATGGCGCCAGCGCGCTGGAAACCACCGTCAGCCTGGCGCAGACGATTCCGCTCGGCGGCGATCTGGCGCTGCAACGCGCAGCCGGCCACCACGCCGGCGTGCTGGCGGGCTGGGATTTTGAAGCAGCCCGTCTGGCGGTGCTGACTGAAACCACCCAGCGATACCTCGCGGTGCTGGCGGCTCAAGCGCGTCTGGAAGTGACCCGTGAAGGTTTGGAGTTGGCGCAGCAGATCGCCCAGACCACCCGCAAACGTGTGGATGCCGGCGACGCGCCGCCCCTGGAACTGACCCGCGCCAGCGTGCCCGTCGCGCTGGCGGAAGTGGCGCAGCGACAGGCGCAGCGTTCGCTGGTCCTGGCGCGCAGCCAACTGGCGCGTTGCTGGGGTGCAACCGAGCCGGGCTATGACCACGTGACCGGGCAGTTGGAGGAGCTGGCGTCCCCGCCGGAGTTGGATCAGCTTATCGCGCTGATCAATCAGAACCCGCAGGTGGCGCGCTGGGCGACGGAGATCAGCCTGCGGCAAACCGAGGTCCAGCTTGCGCGCGCCCAGGCGCTGCCGGATGTCACCGCCCGGTTGGGGTACCGCTATGACCGCGCGGATAATGCCGGCGCGCTGGTGGCGGGGTTGAGCCTGCCGCTGCCGCTTCTGGATCAGCGCCAAGACGACATCCGCGCCGCGCGGCTGGGCGCTGCCGCTGCCGAGCAACATCGTCAGGCTGCGCAGTTGCAACTCGCAAGCCTGCTGGCGGACGCCTACACCCGTCTGGCCAACGCTCATGACGAAGCTTCCGCGCTGGGGCAGACCGCCTTGCCCGCCGGGCGCGAGGCGTTCGCTGTCACCCGTCGGGCATTCGAGCAAGGCGACCTGGCGTTTCTGGATGTGCTCGATGCCGAGCGCACGCTGGTGGAATTGCGGGTCGCGCATCTGGACGCGCTGGTCGCCTACCACCAGGCGGCTGCAGAAATCGAAGGACTCATCGGCCAATCACTGGCTTCACTGTCAACCGCACCGGCACCGGCCGCGGCGCAAGGAGATTCTCAGCCATGAAATCAATCATCTGCATTCTGACGCTCGCTCTGTCTTTGGGATTCGTCGGCTCAACCAGCCTGCGCGCGGAAGCCGAGCATGACCACGATGGACATGAGCACAAGGCAACTGCAACCAAACCACAAACCAAGGATGACCACGAACACAAGCATGATCACGACGATGACCACGGCGATCACGACCACGGTCATGGCGAACATGAAGACGCCGGCCCGCTGCGCCTGACCCCGCAGGTGCTCAAGGAATTCGGCATCGAAATCAGCACCGCCGCTCAGGGCACGCTCCAGCAACTGCTCGAATTGCCGGGCGAAGTGGCGTACAACGCAGACCGCATCGCCCATGTCACCAGCACGGTCACCGGCATCGTGCAGGAGGTGCGCGTCAGCACCGGCGCCAGCGTCAAGGCGGGACAGTTGCTGGCGATCCTGAGCAGCCGGGAGCTCGCCGCGGCGCGCAGTGCTTACCTGAGCGCCCACGCCTGGCTGACCTTGGCCAAAGAAAACGTCACCGCCAAGGAAAAGCTGTACCAAAGCCGCATTGCTCTGGCGGAAGAAACGCAGGCCCGCGATCAACGGCTGTTTGCTGACAAGGTCGCGCCCGAGCGGCAGGCGCTTGAATCCGCCCAGGCGCTGCGCGAAGCGCGCCTCACCTATGACCTGGAAATGCTCGAAGCCCGCCAGGCGCAGCAAGCGGCGCAGATCGCGCTGACTGAAGCCGAAACCGCCCTGCACGCGCTGGGCAACACGCATGAGCAGATCCACGCATTGCCCACCATGGAAGACGCGCAGCTCACCCGCTACTCCCTCACCGCGCCCTTGGCGGGCAGCGTCACCCAGCGGCATCTGACCGTCGGCGAAGTGGTGGAGCTCGGCAGCAACGAAGCCCCATTCGTGGTGGCGGATTTGTCGAGCGTGTGGGTGAACCTCACCGTGCAGCCACGCGAACTGGCGCAGCTCCAGGCCCAGCAGCACGTCACCGTGCACTTTGGTCACGGCCTGCCCGACGGCCAGGGCACCATTGCGTTCATCAGCCCCGCGCTGGATGAACACACCCGCACCGCCACCGCGCGCGTGGTGCTGGACAATCCGCAAGGCATGTATCGGCCGGGCCTGTTCGTCACCGCTCAGGTGCAACTGAATGCCCGCGCCGCAGCGGTCCTCGTGCCCGACACTGCCGTGACGCAGCACGAACAGGACGCCGTGGTGTTCGTGCAGACTGAAGCCGGGCTCGAGCCGCGCGTGGTCGAGTTGGGCGCGCGGGGCAACGGACAGATCGAGATACGTCAGGGCCTGACGCCCGGCGAACGTTACGTCAGCAAAAACACGCTGGCGCTCAAAGCGGAACTCAATCGGGCGGCGCTCGAACACGCCGGCCATGTGCACTGAAGTGCGGCAGGAGTCTGAATCATGATTGAAAAACTAATTGACCTGGCGCTGCGCAGTCGGCTGCTGGTCATCATGCTGATGCTGCTGGTCATGGCGGCCGGCTACTGGTCCTATCGCCAGCTCCCCGTGGATGCGTTTCCCGATGTCTCCCCCAATCTGGTGCAGGTGTTCACGCTGACCGAGGGCCTCGCGCCCGAGGAAATCGAACGCTATGTCACCTATCCCGTCGAAGCGGCGATGACCGGCCTGCCCGGCGTCGCCGAAATCCGCAGCATTTCCAACTTCGGCTTGTCGGTGGTCAACATCTATTTCGAAGACGACCTGGACATTTACTTCACGCGCCGGTTGGTGGGCGAACGGCTCGCCGAGGCGCGGGCGCACATCCCCGCCGGCTTCGGTGAGCCGGAGATGGGGCCGATCTCCACCGGCATGGGGTTGATCCTCTACTACTACCTGGAGGACACCACCGGCACGCACACGCTCGAGGAGCTGCGCACCATTCAGGACTGGATCGTCAAATACCAACTGCAAACCGTGCCGGGCGTGACGGAAGTGCTGGGCATCGGCGGGCAGGAAAAGCAGTTTCAAATCAACATCGATCCGCAGGCGCTGCTGCGCTACGACCTGGCGTTGCACGATGTGATTGAGCGGATTGAAGCGAACAATGTCAGCGTCGGCGCGCAGTACCTCGAACAAGCCGGCGAGGAACTGGTGGTGCGTTCCGAGGGTCTGGCGCACGGCGTGGATGACTTGGCGCTGATTGTGGTTAAAACCGAGCGCGGCCGCCCGGTCTACCTGCGCGACATTGCCGACGTCACCACGGGGGGCGCGATTCGCCGCGGCTTGCAAACACTCAACGGCGAAAAGGAAGTCGTCGCGGGCATGGTGGTGCAGCTTTACGGCGCCAATGCGTCCACCGTGATCGAGCGTGTGGAAGCCAAGCTCGCGCAGGTGCAGCAGGCGCTGCCCGAGGGCGTGCGCATCGTGCCGTACTACGAGCAGCGCGAGCTGGTGCAGGCGTCGGTGGCGACCGTGCAGAACGCGCTGGTGCAGGGCGTGGCGCTGGTGGCGCTGATCCTGCTGGCGTTCATGGGCGGGCTGCGGCCGTCGATCGTGGTGGCGCTGTCGATTCCCTTTTCCGTGTTGCTGGCGACGCTGGCGATGGGCTGGTTGGACCTGTCGGCAAACCTGATGTCGCTGGGGGGACTGGCGATCGCCATCGGCATGATGGTCGATGGCACGATTGTGATGGTGGAGAATGTGGACCGGCTGCTGCATGAAGCTGGGCCGGATGAGCCACGTGGACAGGTGGTGGCGCGGGCGTGCCGGGAAGTCGGCCGGCCGATCGTTTTTGCCATCGCCATTATCGTCATCGTGTTCCTGCCGCTGATGACGCTCCAGGGCGTGGAGGGCAAAACCTTCCGTCCATTGGCGTACACCGTGGCGCTGGCGATGTTCGGCTCACTGGTCTTTGCCGTGCTGGGCGCACCAGTGCTGGCAGACCTGCTCATGCGCCCCCGCCCCCGGAAGGACCAAGCCACATCAACGTCTACAACCACGCCGAGCAGTTCCGCCAACGAACCGCTGATCGTCCGCGCGCTGCTGGTGCTCTACCGTCCGGTGGTGAGCTTGTGCGTGCGCCATCGCATCATGGCGGTGGTGCTGGCGCTGGCGTTGCTCGGCGCGGGGGTGCTGGTTTTTCCCCGGTTGGGCAGTGAGTTCACGCCCCGGCTCAACGAGGGCGATTTGATCGTCAACCTCACCATGGCGCCCTCGATTTCGCTGGAGGAAACCAAGCGTCTGACGCTGATCGTCGAACGCCGACTGATGCAGATTCCCGAGATTCAGGCGGTCGTCAGCCGCATCGGGCGCGGCGAGGTCGGCGCGCATGCGGACCCCATCAACTCCGTGCACAGCCTCGTGGTGCTCAAAGCCAGGGACCAGTGGCGTGCTGACTTCGACCAGACGGCGATCGAGGAAGACGTGCGCCAGCGTCTGGCGAACATGCCCGGCGTCCTGGTCAATCTGACCCAGCCCATCCAACTGTCCGTCGATGAACTCGTCGGCGGCGTCAAGGCGGAACTGGCGGTCAAGCTGTATGGCCAGGACCTCGATCTGCTCAAAACCAAGGGCGAGGAGATCGCTGCCGTCCTGCGTGAACTGCCCGGCGCTGCGGATGTGCAGACCGAGCAAGTCACCGGTGCGCCGCAACTGCTCATTCGTCCCCAGCGCCAAGCCCTGGCGCGGCACGGCGTAAATCTCGCCGAGGTGCAGGAAACCATTGCCGCGGCGATCGGCGGCGTCGCAGCCGGCCAGGTGTTCGACGGCGTGCAACGCTTCGACATTTACGTCCGCTATCAGGAAGCCTACCGCCGGACGCCCGAGGACATCGCCCGTCTGCTCATCGTCACGCCCACCGGCCAGCGCATTCCGCTGGGCGATCTGGCGACCATTGAAAGTCTCATCGGCCCCCGTCAGATCACCCGCGAAAACAACCAGCGCTTCACCACCGTGCAGGCGAACGTCGTCGGCCGGGACATCGGCTCGTTCGTCGCCGACGCCCAGGCCGCCATCAACGCCAAGGTCACCCTGCCCATCGGCTACTTCACCACCTGGGGCGGCCAATTCGAGCTGGCGCAGGAAGCCAACCGCCGGCTGGCGATCGTCGTGCCCATCACCCTCGGGCTCATCTGCCTGCTGCTCTACCTCAGCTTTGGCTCGCTGCGCAGCACCGCGCTCATTCTGCTCAACATCCCACTCGCGCTGGTTGGCGGCGTGCTGGGTTTATGGCTGGCGGGGGAAAACCTCTCCGTGCCGGCGTCCGTCGGCTTCATCGCGCTCTTTGGCATCGCACTGGAGAATGGCATGGTGCTGGTGACGTACCTGAACCAGCTCGTCGAAGCAGGTCAGCCGATTGACCGCGCCTGCGTGGAAGGCGCAGCCCTGCGCGTGCGCCCGGTGCTGATGACCGCCAGCACCACCGCGCTGGGTTTGATCCCCCTGCTGCTGGCGACCGGGGCGGGCAGCGAAGTGCAACGTCCTTTGGCGACCGTGGTGATCGGTGGGTTGGTCACCTCCACCCTGCTCACCCTGCTGGTGCTGCCGGCGTTGTACCGCTGGTTCGCACCACGATCGGCCGGAGCATGACGATAGCTCACGTCTGGTGCTGGCGCAGCTTGGCCGTGGCGCCAGCACCAGGCGAGGAGCCCCGGAAAATCCGCACCGCGTGTCCCGTCTCCGCGCCATATTGCTCGGCGAGCGCCTGCACTGCGCCGTCGGCGTCGCTGCGTCCCAGCACCGCCACGGTGCCCCCGCTGCCGCCGCCGGTGATCTTCGCCCCGTACAAACCTGTCGCCGGGTCAGCCGCACGCACCAGTTCCACCAGCCGATCCGTGCCGTCGGAACCCAGGCCGCAGGCGGAGTAGCTCGCGTGCGATTGATACATCATTTCCCCCAGCAGGCGGCAGCGTTCCTCAGTGGGCGCCTGCGTGAGCAGTTGCGCAAACGCGCGGATGCGATGGTCCTCAAACACCGGATGCGCCGTCGCTGCCGCCACCGCATAGGTGCGGTGCGGAACGACCTGACACACGCTGTCAGTGATGCCGGCGTAGCGTTCCAGAAAAGCGGCGCCGGCCATCTGCGTGGGCAAATGCCCGGCAAATCGGCTGACAAACAGCGACGGCGGTACATTGGCGAGGTAGCCGGCGAATGACGCGTCGTGGATGCGCACCTTGCCGGGGGTGATGGGTTCAACCGGCAACCCCGCCAGATCAGCAATGATGCGATAGCCCATAAATGCCGCGGTGCGCACCGAGCCATAATCGCTGCCGCTGACGGCATGGCGCAGCCCGGAGTCTATGCCCCACAGCGCCAGGCCGCGCGGCAGTTTGACGTAGCCTTCAATCGTCGCCGGCTGACAACGCAGGCGCAGCAGCGCGTCGGCCCGGCCGCAGGCGCTCGCCATCTGGTCCATGATGCCGCACGGCGCGCCGACCACCCGGTTCTCGGCGCACTGGCACCATGTGCCCACCTGCTCGGGCCGGGCGCGTTTACCCGTCAGGTTCAGCAGCGCGTAGGCGACCGCCACTTCCAATGCCGCCGAGGAACTCACGCCCTTGCCTTCGGGCACCTCGGAATGCACCACCAAGGTCACGCCGCGCGGCAGCTTCAATTTCGCATCGCGCAGCAGCACCAGCACCGTACCCGCCAGATAACTCGCCCAGTGATCGTCGGGGGTGCGCGCAAACGCAGCGCGGGCGGCTGCGTAGTCAGCTAGATCACCATTGCGCAGCCGCGCCAGTTCAAATTGAGCAACCCGGTGCGGCGCGGCGGCATCGTGCAGATCGCCACTAAGACTCAGCAGGACCAGTTGGTCATCATCGCGCCACTGAGCAGCGCAGCAGGTCGCCTGGGCAATAGGCATCTGCAGGACCAGCGCGCCGCTGTAATCCGCAATACCACCCATCACATCCAGCCGCCCCGGCGCGCGGGCGACATGCAGCGGCTGATCGGCGCGCAGCACGCGACCCACCGGCGTAGCGGAGCCGGCCTGCTTGAGCATGACCTTCCGAAATGTCGCCAAATCCTGCGGAATCTCTGGCATCTGACGCTCCTGTGCTTACGCTAACCAGCCACGCTCACGCAGCACCCGTTGCAAGACCGGCTCTACCGCCTGACGCAGCGCCGCATTGGCGTAGCCCACCCAGCACACATCCGCATCGACATCCAGCGGCGCCCGCAGCGGCCCACCGTTTTCATCCGTCACCAGCACACCTGCAGCCTCGGCGACCACCAAACCCGCCAGGTCATACGGATGACAACACAGCGAAGTCGGCTGCTGCCGCCGCGCCAGCAACGGACGCATCAGCGGGCGCAGGTCCGCCATGAAGCGATCGCGCCCCATCAGCAGTTCGACCATCTGCCCGCCGCTGGAGGCACACTGGTCCTCGAAGCACAGCGCCTTGCCTGCCGGGGCGGGGCCGAGCAATTGGCGCATGAGGTCTTCCTCAATCGCGGACAGCTCATCGCGCGCGCCCGGAAAGAAGCGTGACAGGTAAGCGCAGCCGTGCGCGATGGTCGGGGCGCGGGAGGGATGGGGCTGGAACTTTGTCGTGGTGTTGCGCAACAGGTCATGCCGCACCGCATGCAAGGGGCCGTTCTTGACCGCCCAAAACTGATCCGCGAGATGCTGTTTGAGCAGCGGCAACTCCGTGACCACGCTGAGCACGAGGTCCTGCAGATCGGTGGCGTTGCCGCGGTTGGGCGCAACGCCGGTGAGGATCCAGGCGGGACGTTTCTGATACATGATGCCGCGGGTGCCGTCGATGGGATCGACGATGATCCGCACCACTGCTGCTTCTTCGAGCGCCCTACTGGGAAGAACGGTTTTTCCGTGCGCCAAGCCCTCGGCAATAAGCACGATGGGGCCTATGCGCTGCGCCAGCTCGGTGAAGGATTCGACGAGCAATTCCTCGCTAACCTTGTCAATCGCATAAATGGTGTCGCCCGGCTCATCCGCCGCCACGGCGGACAATTCCTCCAGCGCCTGCTGGGCACACGCAGCGGTCACCGCGTTACGGATGCGCAGGTGCAGCGCCAGGACGTGCTCGCGCACTGCGTCGAGCCAGGGATATCCCCCGGACGGGGGCGGAGTCTGGGTCATGGCGTGGGCTCCTGGGTGTAGTGCACGCTGCTGACCGCGCGCAGCTCGGCAGCTTTGTCCTCGGGCCAGGTGTCGCTGAGGAAACTCCCGCCGCCGATCTCCGGCCCGGCGAGGAATTTGAGCAGGTTCGGCTTGCGCAGCGGCGGATGAAACTCCACATGAAAGTGAAACCCGGGATACGCCGCCCCATCCGTGGGCGCCTGATGCAACGCCATCACATAGGGGAACGGCAGGCGCCACAGGTTGTCGAAGCGGATCGTCACCTCCCGCAGCACAGCCGCGAAATTTGCCAATTCCGCGTCATCCAGCTCCGCCAGACTGCCCACCGGCCGCAGCGGCGCGACGAAGGTTTCATACGCATACCGGGCACAGTACGGAATGAACGCCACAGCGCGCGGCTGCTGGGCGAGAATGCGCACCTCGTCGCGCAGCTCCGCTTCCAGCATGTCCCCCAGCAACGACCGGCCAGTCGCGGCGAAATGCTCGGCGGCATGGCGGGCTTCGTTTTCAATCGTCTTGAACACAAAATTCGTCGCGTAAATCTGGCAATGCGGATGCGGATTGGACACCCCCACCGCCTGCCCCTTGTTTTCGAAGATCAGCACATGCTTAACCTCCGGCCGCGCGCCCAGCTCGCGGTATTGCTCCTGCCAGCAACGCAATAGCGCGATCACATTCTCCACCGGCAACTGCGCCAGCGTCAGGTCATGACGCGGGTGATAGCACACCACCCGGGCAATTCCCGTGGCGGGTTGACGTTGATACACCCCCGTCGCCAATTCGGACACAACGGGAGCATTGGGGCCGACGCAGGGATGGTCGTTGTCAAAGACGTACACCTGCTGGTAGTCAGGATTGCTCAGCCCACTGACCCGCGCGTTGCCCGGACAGAGATAGCACTGCGGATCGTAGTAGTGCGGCGGTGGTGTGCTGCCGTCGGCCTGGGTCGCGCCGGACCACGGCCGATTCTGCCGATGGGCGGCCACAATGACCCACTCGCGCCGCAGCGGATGCCAACGTTGTTCCCAATGCACGTGTTCGGTCATAGCTGATTCTCGGCGACTGGATGTGGGGAAATTGCGTTGCCTGCGCTGGCTCGATTGCCGACCAAATCCGGGGGAACCGGGGGGACCGGGGGAGCCGGGGGCAGCAGGTGATCGATCCCGGCAGCGATCAGACCCAGCTCGCGCCGGCGCGGGGCGTACACGCATGACACGGCGCCAAACCGGCTGCGCATCGCGGCAGTCGTCAGGTGATTGGTCAACATGGTTTGCGCGGCGAGCCCCAACTCTGGCAGCAAGCCGGTGAGCACCACGCGTTCGAGTCCAAAGCAGTTGAGCGCCCCGGCAATGCCGTGCGCCAGGTGTATGAGCCGGGGCTTGAGCCACGCCGGCACGCGCTTGGTCGACGCCAGTTGGTCGCGCAATTCTTCCCAGGAGCGCGGTGCAGTTGGCGTGTGCATGCCCGCCCCACGCAGCAAGGCGGAACGGGACACCAGCGTTTCCAGACAGCCCACCCCGCCACAGCCGCAGCGTTCACTCACGCCCTGCACCGGCGTGTGGCCCAGCTCCCCCACCAGCGGGGTTGCACTGGTGAACAGTTGGCCATGGATCATCGCGGCAGCGCCCAGACCATCATCCAGGTCCACCAGCAGAAAGTCGCTCGTGCCGGTCGCCAGCGCTTCGCCCCGCGCCAATGCCTGAATTTCCTGCTGCAACCACACCGGCGTCCCGCCCAGCGCCCGGCGCAGGTCGGCCGCCAGAGGCAAGCCTTCGAGCCAGTGCAGGTTGGGACAGAACAGGCTGCGTCCAGCCGGCTGATCCACAATCCCCGGCAAACTGACCAGCAACGCGCGACCCATGTGCGGCCGCAGCGCGCGGAGCTTCTCAACCATCAGCCGCTGCCACCGCGCGGGCTGGGTTCCCGTGGCGAAACTGCGCAGTTCCACGCAGGTTTCCCGCGGATTGAGCGCCGCCGCCAGCAGCCGCGTGGTGCGAACCCCAATCTCCATCAGCAACAATTGACCCATCTGCCGACTAAGCTGCACCGCCGCGCCGGGCCGCCCGGTCGCAGTCGCATTCAGCGCCGGCTCCGGTTGCACGGCCGCCAGTTCCAGCCAGCCGCTCCGCTGCAACTGCCCCACCACCTGCCCCACCGTGGGCTTGCTCAGCCGCAGCCGCCGCGCCAGCTCCGCGCGCGAAGCTGCTGGGGTCCGCAGCAGTCCCTCGACCACCGCCCGCCGATGCCACTTCCGCAGTTGTGCCGGCCGTGCACACATCGTTTGTAAAGTTTACTAACTAAATAAATGGTGGCAAGCGGTCTGGGGGCAAGGCGGATCGAAGGTGCAAGATGATGTGGCGCTGGCGGCGGGCTGATGTGGCGATGGTAGTGTTACGGAGCCGGCGGCCCCGTGGCGGGACGCAACGCCCCTCCCTCACGGCTTACAGTTGACCATGCGTCCATGCGACCCCTGCTTCCAGGGGAGGCAGATGGTGAATTTCGACCCCGAAAGGGGTCGCGGACAGTAGCCACGGGTGGAGCGCAGCGAAACCCGTGGTTGAGGAGCACGCTACATGCCCTTCCGTCCCGAAGGGACGGTGGAAGCTTCCTTCACCCCTGCCGGGGTGAGGACTTGCATAAGCACTCTTTCCCACGAGTTCCGCTGCGCTCCACTCGTGGCTACTTGCCTGCGCCCCTTTCAGGGGCGAAGACCATGCACCGCAAGCCTGTGGGTAACAGCAAGACAACCGTCGGGGTTCGTTCGGCACTGGGTGGCGATTTCGGTGCGTGCATTTGCCTGGAACGGCCATAGCACATAGCACCCGCCGACTGGCGTCGGCGGCTCGGAGAAGTGCAGCGGGGTCGCTTGGGGGTTGGGGGTGAAAGCTCGATATGGAGGAACAAGCATCCCAGACACCGCGAGCACGCCGCCCGGTGTGGGTGACGTGCTCGCAGTGGGTTAAGTCGGGATATTCGCCGGTTTGCTTGGCTCAGCGGCGTTTGCGTTTGCGGAACTGTTGTTGCTGCTGGGCGGCACGGTCGGAATCTTCCTCACCCCGCGCGGCACGAGCGCGGCGTTGTTTGCGGGTCAGGTGGCTGTCGTCGTCACCGCCGGCGCGATTGGCGGCGGCGAGGGCGGCCTGCTGATCGTCGGTGCCCTGGCCGGCTTGCTGGGCGGCGGCGTCGGTGAGGCTGGCGGCTTCGTCGTGGCGCGCCTGCTGCTGGCCATAGACGCTGCGGGCTTCAAAGTCGGCGGTCAGCCGGGCGCGGAAGATCAGGTCGGTGACGCGATCACGGACGATGCGCTCCATCTCGGCGAACAGGCGGGAGCCCTCGCGTTTGTACTCAATGCGCGGATCGCGCTCGGCGTAGCCGCGCAGGCCGATGGAGTCCTTGAGCTGATCCATGGCGTACAGATGGTCCTTCCACGCCATGTCGAGAATCTGCAGCAGCACGAAGCTTTCGAGTTGGGCGATCTCCGCGCGGAAGAACCGCCGCCCGGCTGCGAGCACCACGTCGCGGCGATCCGTGCCCGTCAGCTCATCGGGGGTGAGTTCCTGGCCGAAGCGCTGGCGCACCCAGTTGGCGAGTTCCTTGCTGTCGCTGTGGGCGGTCAGGCCGCGATCGACTTCTTCTTCGAGCTTGCCGCCGCGGATCCAGCGTTCGTTTTCGGCGCTGAGTTCGTCGAGCATCTGCTGGGGAGTCTGTTCGAGCACCTGCTCGTTGGTCCAGTTGAAGCCGAAGCGCTGGTTGACCCACTGCGCCATTTGCTGGGCCGCCCAGTTGAGGTCGTGCTGGGCGGCGGCGGCCACCATTTCCAGCACGAACGTGACGGGATAGGTCACTTCGCGCTGCTGGTAGGCGGCCCGGGCTTTTTCCGCCAATTCAGTGGTGACGGCATTGACATCCTGCGGGTTGATCTGCGCGGGATCGAGCTCGATGTTGAACTTCGCCTGCGCCCAGGCCACGAGTTGCTGGCGAGCGTAGAGCGGGTCGAGGAATTTGTCAGCGCCGCTGAGGTCCTGTTTGTCGATCTGTTCGATGGCGGCATCGACCAGCAGGTTTTCCACTTCGCCGGGGTTCATCTGGCGCAGTTGGTTTTGCTTGAGATCGACTTTGAACCGGCTCATCGCCCAGCCCGCCAGGCCGCGCAAGTCCCATTCCTCCGGCGGCATTTCGTTGGACATGTATTCGCCGAGGCTGACATTGACGGTCTGCCGGGCTTCGTTGCCGGCTTCGCGGCGAATGACCTCGTAAAGCTCGCTCTGGCTGTCAATGCGCAGCCGGCTGGGATCAAGGCTGACATCAAGGGTGGTGCGACACCACTCGGCGACCTGGGTGCGGACGTAATCGCGGTCGAGATATTCATCGACGGCATCCTGGATGGAGCGTTCGATGTAGCCGAACACCACCGCCTGCAGATCGCCGCCGTCGAGCACTTCCTGGCGGATGCCGTAGAACGCGGAGCGCTGGTGCTCCATGACTTCGTCGTATTCGAGCAGGTTTTTGCGGATTTCAAAGTTGCGCTGCTCGACTTTGGTCTGGGCTTTTTCGACCGAGCGGGTAAGCCAGCGGTGTTCGATGGCGTCGCCTTCCTTCATGCCCAGCTTGGACAGCGCGGTGAGGGTGGCGGGGCCGGCGAAGAGCTGCATGAGCTCGTCTTCAAGGCTGATGAAGAAGCGGGAGGAGCCACGATCGCCCTGCCGCCCGGCACGACCGCGGAGCTGATTGTCGATGCGGCGGGATTCGTGGCGTTCGGTGCCGACGATGTGCAGGCCGCCGAGTTCCTCGGTGTCTTTGAAGATCGCCAGGCGGTGGAACAGGAAGTTGGGCACGCGGTCGAGCACGTCGCGCAACTGCGGCTCGTCCATCCTGGCGATCTCCTGGGGATCATGCCAGGGGGGTGCGACGAAGTACTTGTACATGGTCGCCTTCTCCACGGCAGACAGCGGCGGCCAGTTGACCTTCCAGCCTTCCTGCTCCACCCAGTGGCGCAGCAGCTTGAGCCGCAGCTCGGCGAAGTCGAACGCCGCAGCCTCAGCGGGTTTGAGCCCCAGTTGCCGGTGCGCCATGTGACGCCACGCCAGCTCGATGATCTGCTCGTCAGTCATCTCGGGCCTGGCTTCGCGGGGGAGCACATCGCGCACCTGCCAGTGATGGATGAGCGTTTCGCGCGGGATGGGGCGCAGCTTGATGTCGGTGCCGCGGCCCGCCATGTTGGTGGCGATCATCACCGCGCCCAGTTCGCCAGCGTTTTCGACGATCTGCGCTTCGCGCTCGTGCTGTTTGGCGTTGAGCACTTCATGCTTGATCGAGTGCTTGCGGGCGAGCAACTGGGCGAGCATTTCGCTCTTTTCCACGCTGGTGGTGCCCACGAGGACCGGGCGGCCCACATCATGCATGCGCTTGATTTCCTCGATGATGGCGTCCCACTTGTCCTTCTGCGACAGGTAGATGATGTCATTCATGTCGGCACGGACGACCGGCACATTGGTGGGAATGCAGACGACGTCGAGGCCATAGACTTCATTGAACTCAGTGGCTTCGGTGATGGCGGTGCCGGTCATGCCCGCCAGGCGTTTGTAGAGCTTGAAATAGTTCTGGATGGTGATGGTGGCGAGGGTCTGGGTTTCCTGCTTGATCTTGACCTTTTCCTTGGCTTCGACCGCCTGGTGCAGGCCGTCGGACCACTGCCGACCGATCATCAGTCGGCCGGTGAATTCATCGACGATGATGACCTCGCCGTTCTGCACGACGTAGTCCTTGTCGCGCTGGTAGATGACGTGAGCGCGCAGGGCGTTTTCCAGCAGATGGGGGAAGTCCATGTTGTTGCCCACGTAGAAGCTGCCGATGCCGGCAACTTTCTGGGCCTCGGCAACGCCGTCGTGGGTCAGGTGGGTCGCCTTCTTTTCGCGTTCAACTTCATAGAACTGCACGTGCTGATCGCGGGCGGCTTCAAGCTCGGGCAGGCGATCCTGAAGCTGTTTCATTTCACTGCGGAGTTGCTCGGCGCGGCTTTTTTCGCGGCTGTTGCGGACATCGCCTTCGAGGCCCTTGATGCGCATGAGGGTCTGCTGGACTTTGGCGTCGGCGGCGTCCCATTCGCGTTGCTTCTGCATGAGATGCCGCGCCACGCCGTCCGCCAGGCCGTAGCGGGGGGCGTCGTCGTGCGCCGGGCCGGAGATGATCAGCGGGGTGCGGGCTTCGTCGATGAGGATGGAGTCAACCTCGTCGATGATGCAGAAGTCGCGGCGTTTCTGCACCTGTTCGCGGGCGGAGAGCTTCATGTTGTCGCGCAGGTAGTCGAAGCCGAACTCGCTGTTGGTGCCGTAGACGACGTTGCAGTTGTAGGCCTTGAGCTTGTCTTCGGACTCCTGCATGTGGAAGGGATGGATGGCGCCGACGGTCAGTCCCAGCCAGTGGTAGAAGGGGAAGACCCAGTCGCGGTCGCGCTGCACGAGGTAATCATTGACGGTGACCACAGCACACTGCAGCTTTTCGATGCAGGCGACATAGCACGCCAGGGGGGCGACGATGGTTTTGCCTTCGCCGGTCTTCATTTCGGAGATATTGCCTTCGCCCAGCACCATGCCGCCGATGAGCTGCACATCGAACGGGCGGGCGCGGAACGGCGGCCGGCTGTGCGGGTACAGCGCGCGCACGGCGTCGTACAGCTCGACGGGGATTTCCACCTGCATCCAGCCGGGCACCAGTTCGGTCTGGCCAAGCGTTTCGGCGGGCGGGGTCTGCTCCATCTGCCGATGCACCGCGGCATAGGTCTCCCGGAGCGCCGGGGGCAGGCGATGAGGATCAAACTGGTGGGCGGGGTTGAAGATGTTGCGGATGCCCACCGCCCGGTCCATCACCTCGCGGGCGACGGCGAGGATGCGCGGCAGGATCTGCTCGACCTTCGTGCCGCTGCTGATCTGCTGCTGGAAGTCGGCGGTGGCGGCGCGCAACTGGGCGTCGGTGAGCTGGCGGATTTCGTCTTCGAGCGCATTGACCTGGGCGACCCGGCGGCGGTACGCCTTGACGAGCCGATCGTTGCGGGAGCCGAACACGCTGGTGAAAGTGCGACTGGCGAGACTGATGACCATGATGAAGTTCCTGAACCATCGCGCCGCAGGCAAGGCCGGGCGCGGAGGGCTTGAAAGCACAAGAGCAAAGGCGTAAACGTGAAACGGCAGACGGCCGCCGGAAAAGCGCTGTCAGGCGCGCGGCCGATGTGGCGTCCGGGGGTTGACAACCCGCTGGCGCCTGGAGGTGATTGGTTCAGGCCGACGGCGGGGGAAGATTCAACTGATGATCCGCCAACAGCAGGCGCGGGGGGCGCTGGGGTGAATCGTGGGTGAAACGGGCCTCGGGATGGAGGTCCAGTTGCCAGCCATCGGCGGTCAGCGGCGCCGCGGCGGCAGCCGGCGTGAGCTGTCGCCCCCCGCTGCGCATTTGCCGCGCCGCTTCCGCCAGCCGATCGAGCCAATGCCGCGCCCGCTCCGGCTGCACCTGCGCCCGCCCGCCGGCGCCGAGCAATCCCCGGTTGCCTGTCGTGACGTCCGCGGCACAGCCCAGGGATGCGCACACCGCCAGCGTGACCAGCAGCGTCGGCGACAGGTTGGAACGACGGGAAGTCATCAGGCTGATTATCGGCGGCATGGGGGTTGAGAATCAAGTTGGCGTCCAGCCGGCGTCATCTGGCGCGGGCGGCCCCCTGCCGGGCGACGGCAGCCATCCGTTTTTTTGCCTTCGTCCCTTGCCCCATAATGTATTCGTCGTAAGATATCATAATGAACTACTACTCTCATGATGACCGCATGAATCAGCCCCGCCGCGCCCAGCCGGCCGCGTTCACCCTCATCGAACTGCTGGTGGTGATTTCGATCATCGCCCTGCTGATCGCCATCCTGCTCCCGGCGCTCGCCAAGGCGCGCGAGGCAGCGTTCACCGCCCAATGCCTGGCGAATATCCGGCAGGTCGGCCTCGGTCACAACATGTATGCCGAGGAAGAGAATGACTACCTGATTGCGTCGCTGGTCGGCGGCAGCCATCCCTACACCGGCAGCGGGCAAGGCTCGCAGGTGATTGACCCCGGGCTCGGCGGCGGCCGCTGGCTGGACCTCATTTATGACCGCTATCTCAACCGCAACCGCGCCGCGCTGGAATGCCCCGCCGCCACCTGGACCGGCAAGCTCGGATACCTCATGAACCGCCAGGTCCACCGCTGGGGCGGCGACGGCGTCCCCGACGGCGCCCTCCGCCGCATCGATTTCCAGAGACCTTCCAACAAAGTCTGGCTCGCCGACGCCGGCCAACGCAGCAGCGGCTCGGGCACCAACGTCTGGGACGGCTACGGCACCTACAGCCGCGAACTGGCGAGCGCCAACGCCGTCTACCAGACCGCCCCCGGTCGACGCCACAACGGCGGCTACGCCCAGGTCGGCTCCGGTCTGGCGTCCACCGGCAGCGCCAACTACTTCTTCTTCGATGGCCACGGCGAACTGGTCGCGCACGACGACATCAAGGTCTTCTACACCCCCACCACCAGCAGCGCCGTGCTCAACGGCGACGCCGCCCGGCACGCCAAGTATTGGAGCCCGATCAACTCGACGAATTATCAAACGCCGTGAGGCGGCGCGGCTCCTGCAGGGGCAATGACCCTCCGTTCCACAACTCGCTTGTTCCAAGTTAAAACCGCCTGTCGGCGGATGAATCCGGGGACAGCATTTGCACCTGCGACCTCTGCGTCCCGCACGCAGAGCTCTACCAACCGGCACCCCACCATCATACGCAGGCTTCGCCGGTCAACTGCAGCCGGTGGTTGGCGTGTAAGAGCGGTACTCGAACTCAATCATCATGTGCTTTGAATCCGATCCGGCCGGGCGACGACCTACTTTAACAAAACCGCAGGCTGAATAGGCACGACGTGCGGGTTCAAAGAATGGATGCTCTCCTGTTGAAACCATTACGACGTAGATGTGACTTAGTCGTCTCAGCACCTCACACACTTGAGCAACACCCAAACGTTGTCCCTGGAACGCGGGGATGATGCAGTTGTGGCCGATGCGCGCCGATTCGGGGGCGTTTCTCGGATCGTAAGACATGAAGCCTACGGGATCGCCGCCTACTTCCGTCAGGAAGACACATTTGCCTACGGTTTCAGGAAAGTCGAAAACCTCATCGTCGAAGCGATCCCACGCTTGAGATTCCCGATCCCATGTTTGTCCGTCAAGCACATCGTGCAACGGGGCGTATGCGAGGTGCAACATCCGCGTGAGCAATCCGCGGTCACCAGGGACTATGGCTCGAAACGACGGAGAAATCACGGCAACACACTAACGTAAAACGGCTCAGTTGCGGCACGCCTGCAGGGAACACCCCCAGCGACCCCGGCAGAAGAGATTGTCGAAGCGCGGGCGTTGCCGGTCAACTGCAGCCGGTGGTTAGGAGGCTGATTGACCATCTGACTCGCGATATTTCGGCCAGCGGTTGTAACCCACTGCGGGATCATTTGATCTCAGCAACTGGATGAACTCAAGCTCCTTTTGACAAACCTCAGACCTGGAGGCGGTTTCTGAACTCCATAGAATTTCGCGGGTGATAGTGAAAGACTGCCGCTCAGCCTCCGAGTAATCGGCAGCAATGATTTCGCTATCGGCGCTTCCGAAGTAGTTGATACTGTTCGTGCGATCTTGGCCAACGTAGATCTTTCCGTTGGGGTAAGTGATCTTGTAGATAATCTGCTTGGGCATGGCCTAGTGGATTCGTAGCCGCTTAACGTAAAAGGCTTGGTTGCCGGCCACCCGCGGAAGCGGACTTCCAACCGGCAACTCTATTCTCCATCATGGGCGTCGCCGGTCAACGGCAGCCGGTGGTTAGCCACCTTTCGGCAACTCGGCGAAGTCCTTTGCGGCCTGATGTATGGCACCCGTCTCATGATCCCACCAGAACACTTCGGGGCCAAGCTGACTGCCCTTGCGTAGGAAAATCAGTTGATCGCCGCAGACGTTCGCGCCGATGGCAACGGCCTCGTCAGGGAAGTCGGTCCAGCTCTTGGCGGATTGGGTTTCGCGGATGATGTCGTTGCAGGTCCGATTGAGCCGCTTCTTGTCGCTTGTGTCGAAGATTGGGTAAAGCTGCCACTCGTCCGTGCCCGTGCGAACTGAGCCACCGTTGTGTCCTTGCATTACAGCCGAATAGCTTTCGGGGAAAGTCGCACCGAGCTTCTCTTCGGTCTTGGTGACAAATTGTCTGTCTACCGGGAACGGCATGGTAGCTAACGTTCGAACTAAGCTGCCCGCGGAGGCAGGCTTTGTAAGCCCGGACAGAGATAATGTACAGAGTAACTCAGGCCGGGCTTACCAAGCCTGCCGTAGCGGGTCAACTTGAGCGAGTTGTTAGGCCTCACTGCTCGAACTTCACGCACGGCCTCAACTCCACGGCAAAGCCAAACTCCGAGCCGACATTTGCAGCGGCGTGCTTCGATGCGACTGCCAGTGCTTCCTCCTCATTCTCTGCTTCGATGACGAGAAACGCTCCAGGCTGATCTGGGATTGGGATGTGCTGACCCTTCTTGATACTTGGACCAGAACTCGTGGGAACGATGGTTCGCCAGGTTTCGGGTCCAGAGAAGGATCCAAGGATGCGAACCTTGCCAGTAGCTTTGAGTGCTGCATCGTGAGGTGCGCAGAGGGGTGCCAGAGCTGCACGCGCTTCAGCCGAAGCTTTGGCAATTGACTCCGTGTTGTAGTACAGAAGACAGAGATAATGCATGTCGCTTCCTTGGGGGCGGGGCGGAACGGCGGCGGCTTCCTGTGAGGCCGAACGTAAAAGGCTCAGTTGCCGGCCACCCGCGGTAATGGGCTCCCAACCGACAACTCAATTCTCCATTGCGAGCGTCGCCGGTCAACTGCAGCCGGTGGTTAGCCCGATTGAGCCGCGAGGTGCTGCTTCCACGAAACATTGTTGGATGCTGGTGTCATGATTTCCCAAGCATACCCATTTCGCTTATCATCATTCGACCACATCATAATCAAGCGGGAGTGTTCCCGGGGAAGTTCGATACGAACTTCATAACCACCGTTGGTTCGGCGAATACGCTGCGGCGCTTCCAACAGGCCGAAATGCTGCGCCAATGATTCCGGCGTGCAGTCGGCCCGCAAGAACTCGCCGTAAGCCCTATCGAACTGGTGTCTAGCTTGCTCAGAAATAGCGGCATGCCGCTCGAAGGCTTCCCGCCGCTGGCGTTCAGATGCTCCGGACCCTTCTGTGCCGATCATCAAATAGGCGGCCAGCCCAAACGCAATCAACAGTCCAAATATGGAAACGATCGCTATGCGATTCTTCATGGGTTGCCTCGGGCTAACGTAAAAGGCTCAGTTGCCGGCCGCCCGCGGAAGCAGACTTCAAACCGACAACCACATCATAACGCGGGCTCAGCCGGTCAACGGCAGCCGGTGGTTAGCTGGCATCCTCCAGCCAAATCCGTACGTCAATAATCGAAGTAATTGGCCCGGTTCCTGTTTGCACGATGGCGTGAACCTGCTCGATGTGCAACCATCTGCCGATAGTGATCTCCAAATCCAGCCAGAAACCCTCACGGTCGTACTCGATGTCTCGCCTATCAGTCCTGATGCGGACAATGTCGCATCTTTCGTCGAACCCATCTACGGAAGGGCCTATGTGAGTGATCTCGCCGACATATTCGGTTCGCGAGATATGTCCAGCATCGTAGTGCTGCCACCAACGGGGTGAGCCAATCCGTCCGAATCTATCGATGTACTCTGGGCGTTTCGAAGCTAGATTCTCGTTGGCTATCCGAACGAGGCCATAGTTGGGATGTTCACGGAGATCAAATACAGTCTGGGGCATCATGCCGCCTGCCAGCTAACGCTGCCGCTCAGTGGCGAGCCGCGTGCGGGGCAGGACGCACAAGGCTCGATGACAACTTTCAACGCACGCGTGCTCGACCACTGCAGCGGTTGGTTATCCGGCACTCATCGCGCGTCACAACGAGTTCCACAGATACATCGACCTACCCGTTTCGAGGGCACGCCGCGCGAGAGCACGTAGTTGCTCAAGAACCTCTTCGAAATCACCTGATGACCAGCCAAGTTCCTCGGCGGTCAGGTCCGCACACCGCTGCGCGACATCAGGCATTTGGGAATCATCAAGCGCAGCGAGCGATGATGTCATATCCACAGGAACGCGCTGCGTCCATTCATCAGCATCCTCGGGTGTCAACGATGGAAACTCATCCAGCATTGCGATGCGATCTCCGCCACCTCGAAGCACAGAGAGAATCCCCGCTGCTTCTAGCGGAGTGATGTATTTGAGTTGGCATCTGTCTTCGGCAGGGAACTGCGGGCCGCAGTCGTACTTCGGAGTCGATGAGTCGTCGGCAATAAAGAAGTCGCTCAAGATACCCACGGAATTGCTCCTGCCGGATAACGTCTCCCCGCTCAGTTGCGAGCCGCCCGCGGGGGTGAACGGACGGCTCGAAGAAGATCAGGACCCGCGGGCGTCGCTCGTCAACTGCAGCGGTTGGTTATGCCCCGGCGCGATGAGCTAACGGTCTAAAGTATTCGAGAACAAAATCACGATCAAGTTTTTCTAGATCGCTCCATTCATCCGCGGGAAGCACCGAGAAAGCCCAGCCGTCACTGCCGTCATTGTGCGAGGCTTCTCGAAACTCGATTCCATAAGGCAAAATTGACTGGATCGCCATAATGATCTCAGCAAAATCGTCATCGTTATTCGGGACATACTTGACATCGATCGATTGATCATGGGACCACACGCGAGCGGTGCAACCCTTTTCATCCGCTGCAAACTCCAAAGGTACGTCGAGTTGTTGCACGGCGGAACGAAGATACGAAAGTTCATCAAGGCTTGAACGCCAATCGAAGATGAGGATGAAGGGGCTGTCTTCGGCGAGCACATGCCAAAGGTCGGTGGGATCGAAACCGTCGGGCTTGAGCCATCGGTTGTAGGTGGGGGTTGGCGAGGTGATGCCGAAGGTTGCGAGGAACCTGTGCGCGACGTCCAAAGTTACGCGACGACTGAGGGGCATAACGTATTCGATCTCAGTGGCATAGCCGCAGGCTATGTCCACTGCAGGGAGTGGTTCCGGGACACGTGCCCGGAGATCGGGCATGCCCGGGGAAAGAAAAGTCCGTCACAGCGCGCGGAACAACTCGATACGGTCGCCGCTCGTCGTTGTTCAGCGTCGCTAACACGCGAGGGGCGACCGTATCGACAGTGTCAAGTCCCGCACGCTTTGGCAACCGTGTTCTACTCCTCGACTGGACAAATCACCGTGGAGGGCGCGTGAGCCCGGAACGTATTCGATCTCAGTGGCATAGCCGCAGGCTATGTCCACTGCAGGGAGTGGT
>CAZSBB010000058.1:0-23892 GCA_964605235.1 uncultured Phycisphaeraceae bacterium | reverse complement strand
GGGGGCCGCTGCGTGTGGCGGGATCGGGCGCGCAGGCGGGCGGACCTGGCGTGTCGCCACGAACTGCTGGAACTGGCGCGCACCGACGCCCGCCTGCAATACGTGCCCGTCCTGAGCCGGGAGCCCGACGACCGCGGCTACACCGGCATCCGCGGCAAGGTGACGCAACTGCTGACGCCCGCCCGCTTCGCCCAGCTCACCGGCGAAGCGCTGGACCCGACGCGGGTGCAGGCATACCTGTGCGGGAACCCCGGCATGATCGAGGTGGTGCGCACCGCGCTGACCGACGCCGGCTTCGTGGCCGACGCCGACATCGTCACGGAGCGGTATTGGTAAACGGGCGTGCCCGGGAATCGTCGCTCAATTCGCCGCCACCGAGCGCCCCTTGCCAGCGCGCTTGGCGTGATACAACCGGCGGTCGGCGGTGGCGAGCAGTTCCTCGGCGCCGGGACGCACCAGATCGCCCAGCCCGGCAATGCCCACTGACAAGCTCACCGGTCCGGCGTCCGGCCAGGCGGTGATCACCTGCTGGCGGAACAAATGCCGCAGGCGATCCGCCAGCGCGGCGCCCTCCGCCGGCGTGCAGCCGGGCAGCAGCAGCACAAACTCATCGCCGCCGATGCGCACCGCATAGTCATTGAACCGAATTGCCCCGCGCACCAGGTTGCCGATGAACCGCAGCAACTCGTCGCCCCGGGCGTGGCCCAGACGATCATTGACCTGCTTGAAGTTGTCCATGTCCATCACCAGGCAGATGAGGTTGGTGCGCGATCCCAGAGCGGATTCAATCAGCGGGGGCAGGTTCTCGTCGAGGAAGCGACGGTTGCCCAGGCCCGTCAGCGCATCGCGCAGGGCGAGCTGTTCGAGGTTGCGGGTGGCTTTGCGGGTTTCCGTGGCGACGCGATGGTCGAGCGTGCGGCGCAGCTGGCGGGCGTCGTTGTTCTCGCGGATGGTCAGGTTGACCAGATGGCGGATGGTGCGGGCGATCTGGCCAATCTCGTCACCACGGTCAAAAGGCAGGTTGTCGACGCGCTGGGCGACGATCATGGATTCGAGCTTGCGCAGGCGGGAGAGCAGGCGTTCCAGCGGCTGCCAGACCCAGCGTTTGCCCAGCAGGGTGAGGCTGGCGACCACCAGCAGCAGGCCGGCGGCGAGGGGGAATATCTGGTGGTGGTAGTGGGCTTCAACCATGCCGACGAGCGCTCCGCCAATGGCGGCGAGCATGATCAGCATGACGACTTTGGCGCGCAGCGGCGCGTCGTCCCACGCTTTGGGCCGTCCCCCCGCCGGGTTGGCGGCGGCAGGATCAGACCCCGTCGGCTCACCCTCGGAAATGCTGCCGGCGCGCGGCACAGCACGCGGCTGGGCGGGTGGGGCGGTGGGCGATTCCGTGACAGGCATCAGGGCATCCCGAACGGCATTATCCGGACCCGCAGCCAGACGGCGTGGTCTGGGCCGGGCGCGGAAGGATCCGCAGTTGCTATCGGATGCTTCGGGGGGCGGCTTTGGAGCATTGCCGGACGCTGCCGCGACGGCGCGGGCGCCCAGCCGGTGCGACTGCGCCAGATGGAACGGGCGGTGTTGGCCTGGGACGCGCGGGGGGCAGGAATCCCGCCGATTCACCTGCGGCTCAGCAGCGGGCGTCCCACAGGGTGATTTCGCCACCTCACCACATCAACCTATCACCACGTCACCCAATCACCAAATCCATCACTGGGGCAGGGCTTTGCCGAAGAAGTTCAGCCAGTTCTGGTGGAAGAAGCCGTCGAGCTCGGCGTCGGTCCAGCCGCGTTGGCTGAGGATGTCGCCGAGCTTCTGCAGGTCGGCAATGGTGTCGAGGTCGTGGGGGCATTGCTCGGTGCCGTAGCCGCCGTCGAGATCGCTGCCCAGGGCGACATGTTGGCGGCTGCCGGTGAGTTGGCAGATGTGCTCGGCATGGTCCGCCATGGTGCCCAGCGAGATGGCGGTGTTGGGCGTTTGGCCGTAGACGTAACCCTTGAGCAGCATCCAGTTGTCGGTGACCAGGCCGATGACTCCGCCGCGCTGGGCGATGGCGCGAATCTGCTCGTCGCTGATCTGGCGGTCGCCGGGCACCAGGGCGCGGCAATTGCCATGGCTGACGAACACGCTGCCGGAGAACTGGTCGAGCGCCTGCGTGATCGCCTGATCGGCGGTGTGCACGAGGTCGAGGATCATGCCCAGTTCATCGAGCACCTTGAGCAGCTCGACGCCGGCGGGCGTCAGTGGGCCGTCGAACCCGGTGCCCATGGCGTAAGCGCTCGGTCCATAGTGCGCCAGGCAGAGCGTGCGCAGGCCCTGCTGCCACCACCAGCGCGCCTGCTGGGGGTTGACGATGGGGTCCGCGCCTTCCATGGAGAGGATGTAGCCGATGGGCAGACTGGCGGTGTCCGCGCCTGCCCGGAGTGCCGTTTGCCACTGCGACGCCAGGCGCTGGAGCGTGCCGGCGTCGGCGATCTGCACCATCAGGCCGTCCTGTTCGAGCAGGCGATAGTAAGCGAGCTGGCCCTGCGCCACGGCACAGGCGATCTGCTGGCTGGTGTGGTCGATGTTTTCGCGCAGGATGACCTTGCGGTTGCCGCGCTGCGAGATGCCCGGGTGGGCGTTGGTGGGATCGCCCGAGACGTAATTCTCCGGCAGCGCCCGCGAGAGCAGGGTCGCCAGGCACACCCCCGCGCCGGCGCGGTGCATTTCCGGCAGGCTGACGGTGTTGTGGCCCCGGCCCTTGCCTTCGAGCCGGGCTTCGGAGCGGCGCAGCTCGGCGACGGTGCGCCGCTGATCGCGGTCGAATCCGGTGGCGTTCCAGGCAATATCCAGATGTGCGTCAAGCAGAAACCGCGTCATGGCAGCCGACTCCGGGAGGATGAAGGGGTGGGGGAAAGCGAATGCCGCATAGAGATCTTTGGAACATACGCCACAGAGGCACAGAGGACACGGAGTCAAAGCACGAGCAGCGGGCTTTTCCCCTCATTTCTCGGCAATTCGGTCCAAACACCGCATCGGGGGATAAACGCAAACCGTCATCTTGGGTTGGTCTTCTCTGTGCATCTTTCTCGGCGTGCTCTGTGCCTCTGTGGTGGAGCCTGCGGTGAGATTGTTGCTTAGCGGGCCGCGGCACTGACCGGATTGGCGATGGCGGTGGCGGCAGTGGGGGTCCAGCCTTGCTCGCGCAGCCAGGTTTCAAAGCAGTATTGCGGCTCCCAGCCCAGGATGAGCTGGGCCTTGCGGATGCTGGTGATGGGCCAGAAGTTGCCGGGGGAGATGGCGACGCCGCGCTCCTGGAGGAACGCCGCGGCGCCGGGGAAGTAGCGGTCGAGGACTGCCGCCGGGTCGTGCAGGGCGGCGCCGATGTCCACGCCGGTGATGGGTGTTTTGGGCCCGATGTTGAAGACTTCGCCCTTGAGGTTGCCATGGGTCAGCGCGGCGAGCACCGCGCTGGCGACATCCGCCACGGGCACGGTGCGCGACAGCAGGTTCAGCCCCGCCCGCCGGTCATCGCCGTAGCCGAACGCCATGAAGCGCAGGCTGGCGATCGAGAGCCCGGGATTGAAGCGGCTGTACTGTTCCGCCATGACTTCCATGGTGCGCCGGCAAAGGGAGTATTTGCTGTCGACGGCCGGAGCGGTGTCCTCATCCACGAACGCGGCGCCGCTGGCGGACCACTTGCGGCCGATGAGCACTTCCATGGTGCTGCAGAGCACGACGTGACGCAGTTGATGTTGCTGTCCCAGGTCCAGCAGGCGGGCGACCGCGCCGACATGGGCGTCGAGGTAGTCGGCGGTGTCGAAGTCATCCATCGTGCCGCCGTGCGGGCCGCCGGCGTGCACCAGGCCGTCGCAGCCGGGCAGCACGCGGTTGAGCGTGTCCCGGTCCAGATAGGAACCTTGAATCAGTTCCGCGGAGGCGGGCTGGGCGCCGCGCTGGGTGGGCCAATCCACCACGTCCAAGCCCACCACCTGGTGGCCGGCCGCGCACGCCGCCTGGGTAAAGGCGCGGCCCAGCCGTCCACACATGCCCGTCACCAACACTTTCATGTCCGCTTCCTTCCAGCCAAAATCCGCCCGTAGACCGCATGATAATGCTTTTCCCCCGCCGCCGTTCAGCGGGCCCCGACCAGCGCGCTGAGCGTGTCCGCCAGCCGATTGGCGACAAACTGGTGCGCCGCCGCCTGCGATTCGACGGTGCCGCCGCCCAGATGGGGGCTGATGACCACGGTGTCCATTTCCCGCGCCAGGGCGATCAGCGGATGGTTCACCAGATCGCTGCGCCATTCGCCGTCGATGACGTCCAGCCCCGCGCCGCCGAGCTTGCCCTTCCGCAGCGCCGCCGCCAGCGCGTCCTCATCGATGATGCCGCCCCGGCTGGTGTTCACGATGATCGCGCCGTCTTTCATCCTGCTGATCACGTCGGCATTGATGAGGTGGCGATTCTCCGGCGTCAGGTGAATGTGAATGCTCAGCACGTCCGACCGGGCGAGCAGTTCGTCGAAGCTGACATACTCAACGCCGGGCACGATGAAGCGCGGGGCGGTGTCGCAGCCGATGACCTTCATGCGAAAGCCCTGGCCATATTCCGCCATCATGCGCCCCAGCCGACCGACGCCCAGGATGCCCAGCGTCTGGCCGGAGAGTTGCCTTCCGCGGAAGCGGTCGCGCGCCCAGTCGCCCTGCAGCGCCGCCTGGTGCGCCATGGGCAGCTTGCGCGCCGCCGCGAGCATGAGGGTCCACGCCATCTCGGCGGTGGCGGTCACGCGGTCGAGCAGGCCGAAGTCCGTCTTGATGCACTGCATCTCGATGCCGCGCTCTTGCAGCGCCGGCAGGTCCAGATGGTCCAGCCCCGTGCTGGGCGTGGCGACGACCTTGAGCTTAGTGGCGCGCTCGAGCAGTTCGCGGTCGCACTGGACATACAGCGAGGCGAGGTAGGCGTCATATTGGCCGATGATTTCCAGCACCTGGGCGCGGTTGGGCGGATAGATCACATCCACCTGCGCCACTTGCCGCAGCTTGTCGAGCGTCCACGGGCAGAACGACACATCCCACAGACACAGCACGCGCATCGGTTCCATGACATTTTCCTTGGGGGTATCCGCCCCGGGGAATGAGCGGCAAATCACATTCGACGGCGATGCTACGAAGCAGGGCGCGCGGGGTCAAAGCCGCATGGTCCCTGATGGCGCCCAGTGGTCTGGATGTCGTGGACCTGGTTTAGTTGGCGGCTGGTTCCGCCGGCCAACGGCGCAGCGCCTGTCGGGCCGCCGACGCCACCAGTTCACTGGCGTCGGTGGTCGCGGTGGTCAGCGCCGCCCGCGCGGGATCGGCCTGGTCGCCCAGGTTTTCCTTGTTGATTAGCAGCGCCAGCGCAGCCGCATGACGCACCGTCGGATCGCTGTCCCCCAGTAGCGCAATCAACTCCACGCCCACCGCTGCTCCCTGGGCGGGCCAGCGCTGCGCCAACTGTCCCAAAGCCTGGGAACAGGTGGCGCGCACCTGCGGCTGACGTTTATTCTTCGGCCATTCCTCGCGCAACGCGACAACCGCTGACGCATCGCCCACCGCGCCCAGCGCCTCGGCGGCGGCGGCTTTGAAAAACGCTTCCCGCTTGGTGGTCAGCAGTTGGGTCAACGCCGACTGCGCGGCCGGGCCGCGCTGCCCCAGCTCGCGCATCGCGGCTTCGGAAACATCCCAGTGGCCATCCTTTTCGATCATCGTCGTCAGCAATTCAATGATGGCGGGCAGGTCCGCGTCATCATGCAATCCAGCGAGCTTCTCCACCATCGCCAGGCGCAGCGGGGTGTCGGCAAATTCGCCCAGCGGCTGCGCCAGATACAGCTCACGCAGCTTCGCCACATCATCGGGCAGGTCGCGCTGGGGCCGGGGACGGGTCGGCGAATCCTTCTGGAGGTCAGCGCCGACGATGCAGTACACCTGCTTGGCGGTGCGCACGTACAGCCGACCGTGCGCCAGCGCCGGCGAAGCGAGCGTTTCGTCCTCCTCAGGCAATGCGTTTTCCGCCAGCACCACCAGCTTCGCCGGCGACTGCTCCAGCGCTGCACGGTCCAGCACGTACATCCGCGCCGTCTCGTCCAGCCAGTACACCCGCGCACCCGCCACCAGTGGCGAAGCGCTGAAGCGCGCGTCGATGCGGTCGCGCAGCGTCACTTCGCCGGCGCTGTTGAGCACCAGCAGGCGGCCGTCGTCACCTGGGATCAGCGCCCACCGCCCCCACGCCGCTGGCGAAGGGACATACGGCCCACCGGTCGGCACGCTTGCCCGCACATGGCTGGCGGTGATGTCACCTTCGCCCGTGGGATCGATCAGCAGCGTTGGACCATTGCGACCCGAGCTGGCGCAGACGAGATCGCCCAGCATCGCCGCCGAGGGATTGACCGCTTCGCGCATGCCGCGACACGACCAGCGCTGCGCGCCGGTGCCCGCATCAAACCCCAGCACCACCGGGCCGTTGAGCACCAGTTGGCGCGACCCATCCGCCAGCGTCGCCAGCAGCGGGGTGGCGTAGTTGTGACCTTTGGGCAGCTCGGTTTCCCAGCGGGTTTCGCCGGTCGCGCCCACCACCGCCAGCAGACGGCTCGGGCCGCGATGGGTGAGGTTGAGCACCACGCAGTCGTCCACGAGCACCGGCGACGACGCACGGTTGTAGCTGTCCTTGAACGGCCCCAGCTCGCGCTGCCAGAGCACATGGCCGTCAGCATCGAGGGCAGCCAGTCCGGGGTTGTCGAAAAACACATACAGCCGCTGCTCATCGCCGGCGGGCGTCGGCGCGGCATGCCCGGTGCGGGGATAGGTGGGGGTCGCCAGGGCTTCCAGCGGCGTCTGCCAGCGCAACTCGCCGGTGTGGGCGTCGAGGGCGATGACCAGCCGACGGGCGCCGTCTTCGATGCTGCTGGTCACGATCACCAGGTCGCGCCAGACGATGGGCGAGCTGACGCCGCGCCCCGGAATGCGCGTGACCCAGGCGATGCCGTGGTCGCCGTCCCAGTGCAGCGGCGCGTCGGCGTCGAGCGCGACGCCGGTGCCGTTGCCGCGCCATTGGGGCCAGTCGGCTTGCGCCAGCGCGAGGCGCGGAGACACTGACATCATCAACAGTGCGATCACCAACCCAACATGGCGGCGGATGGGCATGCGCGGCACCAGTGACGTAAGCGAACGGTTGGGTCATTTAGCCCCGGGTCATTGACCCGGGGCTAAGTGGGATAACCAGCACGCAACCGGGGGGCCGGGTTCTGGGGGGAACTTCCGGGGGCCGGGATTCCGGGGGGGGGTTAGCTCACCGGGGAGCCGGCGGGCAGCGGTTTGCTGGGGGTCAGCGGGATCACGTCGATGGCCTGCTCGCCGTCGAGGTGGCTGGCGGCGAGCATCATGCCGTTGCTGGCTTCGCCTCGGATCACGCGCGGCGCGAGGTTGGCGACCACAATAATCTGCTTGCCCACCAGCGACTCGGGCGTGCAATACTGCTTGACGCCCGCACAAATCTGCCGCTGCTCGGCGCCCAGGTCGATTTGCAGCTTCAGCAGCCGATCGGCGTTGGGGTGCGGCTCGGCGGCGAGCACCGTCGCCACACGCAGCTCCAGCTTGGCGAAATCGTCATACGTAATCTGCGGCTTGGCAGTCGACATTATGCAATCTCCTTGCCCCGGAAGTCCCTCGGAAGTTACCTTCCGGAAGGTTGAGTGTTTTCCATTCCAGCGCGCGTGTCAGCATAACCAATTGACGTCGGCGGGAAACCTCAGGCAGCGCTCATGCCGCTTCACACCAGTTCGCCAAACAGCGTCAGCGGCGCCGCCCGGGTGATGCGCACATCCACGATTTTGCCGATGAGCTTTTCGCTGGCTTCAAACATCACGATCAGGTCGCCGGGCGTGCGGCCCGACAGTTGCGTCACTTCCACCGCCGGCTGCCAGGCGAGCGTCACCGCGGGGTCGGCGCTGTTGGCGCTCTTGCGGGCTTTCTGGCTGATCGACTCGACAAACACGCGCACCTGTTTGCCGACGTAGCCCTGATGCACCGCAGCACTGGCGCGGGCTTGAATGGCGAGCAGTTCATTGTTCCGGCGTTTCTTGTCCACCTCCGGCACGTCATCCACAAAGCGGTCGATCGCGGCGGTGCCGGGGCGGGGCGAGTATTTGAAGATGAAGCAGTTCTTGAACCGCGCCTGTTCGAGCAGGGCAGCCGTGGCGCGGTGGTCGTCTTCGGTTTCGCTGGGGAAGCCGCAGATGAGGTCCGACGCCAGCTCCACATCGGGCAGGATGGTGCGCACGCGCATGAGCAGGTCGAAGTAGCTTTCGACGGTGTAATCGCGGTTCATCAGTTGCAGAATGCGGTTGGAGCCGGACTGCACGGGCAGGTGGAGATAGCGGCAGATGCGCGGGCAATCGCGCATGATGTGCAGGATGTCGTCGCCGAAGTCGCGGGGGAAGTTGGTGACGAAGCGCAGGCGCTGCAGGCCGGGTACCTGTTCGTGGATGTCGTGAAGCAACTGGGCGAAGGTGGTGACGCGGCGCTGGGCGTGGTCGCGGATGCCCGCCTTGCCGATGACGCTGCCGATCTGCGGTTGCAGCACCCCGCCGATGCTCACGGCCGCGCCGTGGTCGAAGTGATAGTGATTGACGGTCTGCCCCAGCAGGGTGATCTCCACCACGCCGGCGTCCACCAGGCGCTGGCATTCCTCAATAATGTTCTGCGGCGGACGATGCACTTCCGCGCCGCGCGTATTGGGCACGACGCAGTAGGTGCAGAACTTGTTGCACCCGCGTGTGATGCGGACATAGGCGCAGCCGTTGTGCTCGTCGGGGCTGAAGGAGCGCGCCAGGTCGAGCATTTCCAGTTGGTCTTCGGCAGCGGCGAGGGTGGAGGAACGCCGATGGGTGTTGCCCTGGAGCGCGAGCTGGGCGCCCTTGATGCCGCCACGCTGCGCGCGCCCGGTGCGGACGACGTTGTCGATCAGCAGGGGGACTTTATCCAGCTCACCGGGGCCGCAGAGCAGGTCGATCTGCGGATACTTGCGGACGATGTGGTCGCCCTCGCGCTCCGCCATGCAGCCGATGACGCCCAGCACCAGCTCCGGCCGGGTGCGTTTTTCCAGCCCCACCAACCCGATCCGGCTGTAAACCTTCTGCTCGGCGTGCTCGCGGACGGAACAGGTGTTGTAAAGCACCACGTCCGCCCCCTGCCAGTCGGGCACGAACTGGTACCCCAGCCCGCGCAACTGGCTGCGCACGAGGTCGGAATCCAGTTCATTCATCTGACAGCCAAAGGTTTCCAGGTAAACCTTGAGCCCGCCCCTGCCCCCGGAAGTGTTCCCAGCTACAGAAGTCTCCCCGGCAGCGTTGCCTTCGGGAGCGGTCGGGTGGTCGCAGCACTGGGCGTTGGACGCCGGCGCAGGATCACTGTTCACGACGGGCAAAGCCAAGTCATGGCGTTGGGAACTGCCGGGGGGTGGAGTGGACGCGGCGGGCATGGGGTGGGACATTATACGGAGCGTGGCTCACGCTGCGGTACGACGCCGGCCTTGCTCGTCGGTTTTGTCGGAAACTTCCCCTCTCGGTCGATAAACCCCTTTAACTGTCATGGCTGCTGTGCGCGCTCATCCTGTTGCTGTGTTTTTCAACGCCCTGCCCGGCTGGTTGATGATGGCCGCCGGCCTGGCGGTGCTGGGGGCGTGCCTGCTCTTTCCCGTCTGGCAGGAAAATCAACAGCTCCAATGGCGTCTGAACCTGATGCGCCAGCAGGCCGACCGGCTGGCGCAACTGGACCGGGATTACCAGCGCTTCCACGAAGCCATCGTGCAGCGCGACCCCATCCTGCTCCAGCGGTTGGCGTTCTATCACCTGCGGCTCAAGCCCACTGATGCTGACCTGCTGCTGCCGGTCCAGCCGCTGACGCCCGACTGGTCCACGGTGTCCCTGCAACGGAACCTCGCCGCCCCCAGCGCGGTGGCGGCCCCGCCGTTGCCGGTGGAAACCCTGCTCTCGACGCACATTCCCACCGCTCTGGATGTCCCCCCGCCCCCGCCCGCCCCCGACACGCTGCTGATGCGGCTGACCATCGGCGACCTGCGCCCGGTGGGGCTGTCCCTGGGCCTGGTGATCGTGTACCTGGGCCTGGTCTGGCCGCGCGAGGAACGCACCCCCGCGCGGGCGACGCACAGCTACCACGATCTGGACCCCAACATGCCCACGGAGGCGCTGGACGCCGAGTTCGATCAGGCGATCGCCGAGGACCTGCTGGTGGCGGAGTTGGATGAGGACGAAGCGGAAGCGGACGACGCGGAAGAAGTTGACGAAGCCGGGGATGCGGACGAGTTGGAGGGTGCCGCTGACGAGTTGGATGAAGAAGAACTCGACGAAGCTGACGAGCTTGACGAAGCCGAGGACGAGTTGGCAGACGAACTCGAGGATGAAGCCGGGGATGATGACGAAGACATCGATGATGATGAGGACGCCAACGACGACGAACCTTCCCCGCGCCGCTCGGCGGCGTGAGACAACGCCATCTATCCCATAGCCGACTTTGCGCTGACAGGACGGTAGGTGCGCAAGGCATGCCTGATCCCAGGACCCGCTGGGGACACATGACTGCAATGCAGCGATATGTACCCCCCCCGGAAGGTCAAGCCCGAACAGTGGTCCATGGCCCCGAACTCACTTGCTGACCCGCTGTGGCCACTTCATTCGTCTATCATTCCCGCATGGACCCCGACGACGAAGTCTGCTTGTGCTTTCACGTCACCCAGCGGAAGGTGGTCAGCTACTGCCGCCGGGAGCATCCGCCGGTGGCGAGCCTGATCAGCCAATGTCTCTCGGCAGGCACTGGCTGCGGCTGGTGTGTGCCGTTTCTGCGCAAGCTGCACGAACAGACCCGCGCGGGGGTGGCGGAGCCGGATCTGCCCATCAGCCCGCGCGAGTACGCCGACCGCCGGGTGCGCTTTCGCAAGACCGGCGAGCGTGAGGAAATGCCGGAAACTCCCAACCCCGCAGCGCCCCCGGCCGAAGCTGAGCAGTAAACACGCAGCCACCAGCCCCAACTACCAGCCACCAATCGCTACCCGCCTGAGCCGCACCTGTTTGAATGCCATCGCCACTGCCTGCTCGCCAGCAAAGTCCATTCTGCTTCACGCCTCATCCCTTTCCCAAACTTTTTCACGACTCACCAACCATCCGCAGCGCTTGGCGGCGCAGGGTTGAAAATGTATTTTCAATTAAAATACATTTTCAAGTTCCCCTTACATGTACGTCCAGGCTGGACACAGATGCCAATTGAGCATTCTTGACGGGATGGGGTGGCGGGAGTTTCCTCCGTCCCTCCGGGACGGATAAGCGTGGGGGGTTCATCTCCCACGGGTTTCGCTGCGCTTCACCCGTGGCTACTGCCCACGACCCCTGCCGGGGTCGAAAACCATCGGCAGGTTTTCCCCAACCACCGGCTTCTAACCCCCCAACCATCAACCCCCCAACCATCAGCCCCCCAACCATCAGCCCCCCAACCATCAGCCCCTAACCATCAGCCCCAGCCATCAGTCCCCATCGTCGGCCCTCAACCGTTGGCCCCAAACCGTCGACATTCAACTGCTGACCCCTAACCTCCGGCCTCCTGTTGCCGCCCTCCAACCCTTGGCCCCGAGCCTCCGACTCCCAGCGCTCGGCGTCCAACCTGCACCCCTCGGACCCCGGGAACTCCTGGGATGCCGACTACTTCAATGCGAAACTTTGGGGCCAACAGCCGGCACCGAGCATTCATCCCGAGGCAGCGTCAGGGTGCTGGTCGCCATCCACGCCAACTGAAGGAGTCATGCTCCAACGCACTCCAGCAACAGGGCAAACGCATGTACCAATTTGCTTACGAGCCCCGCGCGTCAGCAAGGGGTTGCGGCGTAGCCGCAGCGGGGTGACGCCACGAAAACCACCCCTCCCTCACAGTCAGGGCTCGTTCAGCACTGGATGTTCGGGATACATGCGTTTGCCCTGACTCCCGCAACGGCAGGCTGGATACAAAATGTATTTTCAATTAAAATACATTTTCAAATTCGACATCCTTGAAGCCGGGCCTGTTGCGGCTGTTGCGGCTGTTGTGGTTGTTGCGGCGAGGCGTAGTCTGGTCTGGGGTGGGGTGAGCAGTCCGGCACTGCGGGTTGGCCTGGCTTTCCACCGGGCGTGCTTGCTTGCGGGCATCCGGGCGGAGTATTGGCGCCATCGGGGGTGAGATGGATTGCGTCTGGCTCACCGGCCTTCGAGCAAGCGCTGGCCCAGGAAGTCGCTCAGCTCCGGCACCGCTTCGATCTTGCGGATCACCGCCTGCATGTCATACGGCAAACGCACAAAATCCACCTGCTCATCCGTCAAAATCGCGTAGCTGGCGCGCGGGTCGCGGTCGCGCGGCTGACCCACCGAGCCGGGATTCACGATGCACTTTTCCCGCTCGCTGAACCGATATGTCCAGTCCAGGTCCGGCGGGGGATAAAAGTCCGGCTCGTCGGTGAACACACCCGCCACGTGCGTGTGGCCGCACAGACAGCGGCGCTCGATGCGGTCGAAAATCTGCTGCATCTTGCTGGGGCTGGTGATCACGTCATCGGGGAAGATGTATTCATTGATCGGCCGGCGCGGGGAAGCGTGGATGCACAGGGCGCCGCGAAAATGGCGCTTGATGCTCAGGCCGCCGAGGTATTGCCAGCGGGCGTTGCGTTTCTCGGCGTCGGGTTCGAGTTCGAATTGCCGGCGGGTCCAGAAGGCGGCGGACTCGGCGCTGGGGTTGAAGCTGGTGGGCTCGTACAGCGAAGCGAAGTCGTGATTGCCCATCAGCGCCCATTCGCACTTTTGCCGCACCAGGTCGAGGCACTCGAGCGGGTTGGGGCCGTAGCCGATGATGTCGCCGAGGCAGACGATGCGTTTGATGCCGCGTTGTTCGATATCCGCGAGCACCACCTGCAGGGCGTCGAGGTTGGCGTGGATGTCGGAGATCAGCGCGACCGGTTCATTGCCGCCGTCGCCGGTGGGCGTGCTGGCGGGGCCGGAGCTGCCGATGGCGGTGGGTTTGGCGGATGGCGTCTGGCTCACGGGCTCACCTCGGCTGCGGTCGTGGGTTTCCCGGCGCGTGCGTGAGCAGCGTGCCGTAGGGATATAGTAGTCGAACCATGACGCCGTCACGAACCCCACCTGCATCCCCGGCCCAGCCTGGCGACTTCCCCGCGCCGCGGCAGGTGCTGCTGATTCGTCCCAGCGCCCTGGGGGACGTGGTGCGCACCGTGCCGGCGCTGGTGACCCTGCGGCACGCCTTTCCCGACGCCCACCTCGACTGGCTGGTCAACGACGGCTACGTGGACGCCATCCGCGCCCATCCGGCGCTGACCGGCGTGATCCCCTTCGCCCGGCAGCGCTACGCCCGCATGCTGACCCGGCCGGCGGCGTTGCGGGATTTCCTGCGCTTCAGTCAGGAGCTGCGCCGGCGGCGCTATGACCTGGTGGTCGACCTGCAGGGCTTGTTTCGCTCCGGCTTTCTGACGTGGATCACCCGGGCGCCGCAGCGCTGGGGTTTTGCCGATGCCCGGGAGCTGGCGCATCGGGCGTACACCCGGCGGGTGGCAGCAGCGCGCGATCAGCACACGGTGGAGCGCATGCTGGCGGTGCTGGCGGATGCGGGTTTGCCGCCGCAGCGCGACGCCCGGTTGTATGTGCCGGCCGAGCATCTGGCGTGGCGGGAGCGGTTTCTGGCGCAGCGGGGTGGAGTGGATTCGCCTTATGTGCTGATCGCGCCGACCGCCCAGTGGCGCTGCAAATGCTGGCCGCTGCCCAAGGTCACGGAAATCGCCCGGCGGCTGTTGCGCGAGGGGCGCAGCGGCGGCCGACTGTTCGTGCTGGCGGCGCCGAGTGAGAAGGCATACGTCGCGCCGTTGCTGGAAAGCCTGCGCGGCCTGGGCCGGGTGGAACTGCCCGCCACCAATGTGGGGCAGATGCTGGCGTTGATCGCCGGCTGTCGGTTGATCCTGTGCAATGATTCGGGTCCGCTGCACGCGGCGGTGGGCTTTGCCCGGCCGATTGTCACGACCTTTGGTCCGACGCTGCCGCGCCTGGTTGGGCCGTACCAACGGGAGGATGCAGTGGTGGCGGTGCCGGGGGTGACGGAGGCGCTGGCGGCGTCATTCCGTCGGCGGAAGGAAGATCAATCGTTGATTGACCGGATTGATGTGGAAGCGGTGTGGGCGAAGGTGCAGGCGCAACTGGATCGGCCGCGTGATGCGGCAGGGGGCGTGCCGTTGGCTGAGCCGCCGGCTTGAGTCAGCGGTGCGGTGCGGGGGTCACCAGGGCAAACGCATGTACCAACTCTCTAACGAGCCCCGCGCGTCAGCAAGGGGTTGCGGCGCAGCCGCAGCGGGGTGACGCCACGAAAACCACCCCTCCCTCACGGTCGGGGCTCGTTCAGCAGGGGTTGTTCGGGATACATGCGTTTGCCCTGAGGAGGTCACGCGGCGGCGGTGTTGCGTTTGGCTTGGCGCAGGCCCAGGGCGAGGTGGAACGGGCCGCAGTCGGTTTCGCAGCGGAAGGCGACGGCTTCCTGGCGGGTGGCGCCCAGCAGATGCAACTGGCTGCCGACCATGACCTGGGGGAGCGAGAGGGCGGATTTGGCGCCCGCCAGCCGGCTTTTGGCGCTGCCGGCGATCATGTTGAGCAATTCGCCGATGGCGTCGGCAAAGTCTTCATCGGTGATGCGCATTTCCACGCCGGCGAAGCGCTGCACCAGGCGCAGGGCGGTCAGTTCCGGGAAGGTGATGGTGACGCTGCCGGTGACGTCGCCGGACAAACCGATGACGGCGGCGACTTCGGTTTGCAGCTCATCTTCATGATCGAGGGGTCCATTGACCTCCGCTTGCAGTCCGAGCATGGTGCTGAGCACTTCCTTGACGGCGGTCTGGAAGCTTTGCGCGTGCTGGGGGTCCATCATGTGGGCGACCTCGGGAAAGGGAATGACCGGTGTTCGGAATATCGGCCGAATCGGTATCCCGGATAAGGAGGGCGGGAATTTTGGTGGAGCTGGAACTGGTGGGGCGGCGGAGGTGGAGTCCCCGGGCAGAGCCCAGGGCTAACGGCCGGCATGCCCAGCGCCATTAGCCCCGGGCTCTGCCCGGGGACATGGGGGATGTGCAGCACCCGGTGGAAGCATCCCACAGCGCGCAAAAAAAACCGGCGGCAGTCGGGGTGAGCGACTGCCGCCGGGGGTTGTCAGACGTGTGGCTTTGCTCAGGTGAGCTTAGCCGGTGAGCACCAGAGGAACTTACTGGTACTGGTTGGTGGCTTCGGTCTCATTGACCGGGCGCTGGAGCTGGTCTTCGTTCATCTCGACGGCGAAGCGGATGTCGCCAGCCTTGAGGGCCTTGATGACCACGCGCCATTCAGCCTTGGCGCCCGGAGCCAGGGAGGGCAGGGCTTCGAAGGTGACCTTCTTGCCGCTGATGGTGCCCTTGGTGGCGCCGGAGACGCTGACGCCTTCCTGGGCGTCTTCCAGGGTGCAGGTGATCTTCACGTTCTTGCCGGCGAGCGAACCCTGGTTGGTGGCGGTGATGACGTAGGTTTCGTTCTGGCCGACTTCCACGGGGTCATTGATGTCGATGACCTCGAGGAGGATCGCGGGGATACCGGCGATTTCGGTTTCAGCGGTGGCGGCGACGTCGCCGGCGCAGGTGGCGGAGGCGGAAGCCTTGTTGAGCAGTTTGCCCATGCCGCTGCCGCGGACGGTGACGGAGAGGTCCTTGCTGTCGCCGGGCTTGAGGGTGCCCAGATTCCAGACCACGTTGCCGCCGCTGGCGGTGCCGCCGGCCGAGGCATTGACCAGGGTGACGCCAGCCGGCAGGGTGTCGGTGACGACGGTGCTGCGGGCTTCGCCGGTGCCGGTGTTGGCGACCTTGATGGCGTAGGTGACGTCACGGCCGAGGTAGACGACCTTCGGGCCGGACTTGCTGATGGTCAGCTTGGGTTCGAGGACCTTGGTCGCCGAGGAGTCGTTGGCGGTCAGGTTGCCATCGGCGGTGGCGACGGCCTTGTTGGTGTAGTTGCCCGCGGCGGCAGCCTTGAGGGTCAGGTTGATTTCCTTGCTCTGACCGCCGGCGAGGGTGCCGACCGGGATGCTGACCTTGTCCTTGCCGTCGAGGGTGGTCAGACCCTTGGGCAGGTCGTCATTGACCACGACGTTCTGGGCGGCGCCGGTGCCGGTGTTGGTGACCACGATCTTGACCGGGATGGTGTCGCAGAGGAGGACCTCGGCGGGGGCGGTCTTGGTCAGCTTGAGGGCGGGCTGGACGACCTTGGTGGCGACGCAGATGTAGGGGACATAGGTGACGGTGGAGCAGTTGACCAGTTCACCCACGCCGCTGGCGGCGCCGGTGACGGTGACGGTCTTGGATTCGCCGGGCTTGAGGCTGCCGACGTTCCACATGGTCTTGTCACCGGAGGTGCCGGAGGCCGCGGGGTTGCTGCTGGCGAGCTTGAAGCCGCCGGGCAGGACGTCGGTGATGGTCACATCGCGGACTTCGAGGTTGCCGCGGTTGGTGACTTTGAGGGTGTAGTCAAAGGACTGGCCGACCGCCACTTCGCTGGGGGCGGACTTGTCGAGCACGACCAGGGCGCAGCACTCGAGGCCGCTGCCGGTGCGGACGGCCGAGGGGAACGCCATGGAGGCGGTGTTGCCGGTGGGCGCCGGAGCCGGGGCGGGGGCCGCCTTGGGCGCCGGAGCGGGCGCGGGGGCCGGGGCGGCTTCCGCCTTGGGCTCGCCGCAGCACGGCATGGAGCTGCAGCCGGTCAGGACAAACGCCGTGACCAACGTCAGCATGGTGACGATTCGGAAAAGACCAGTCGTTCGCATCATTGCAGGACTCCAGAGAAACAGGTCGGGGTTAACGGAAACGGGTTAACGGTTAACGACGATACAAGTTGACGAGGAGGGGCTGAGCGCCGACGCCCAGGGCGGGGTTGTTGATGTTCGCTGTTCCCACTCCACACTCATGACCCACGCTCCCACGACCAGTAAAACTGTCATGAAAACGCGCGCGATCAGGCAAGCCCGGACGAAAGGCAATGCCCGGACAAGGGCACATCGTAAGCCGAAATGCAAATGCAATGCAAGTCGGCAAGGGGGGTAAGCGCAAAATCCACAGGATTACCCCGGCACGACCCGAACCGCAGAAATGCCGCCCTCGGCCTCTTTTCTTGCCGATGGCTCAGCTTCACGCCGGTTTCACACCCGTTCCGAACGCCCGCTGCGCCAAATCCACCGCCTTGGCGAGCGCGGCCGCCTTGTTCACCGTCTCCTGGTGCTCGCTGTCCGGATCGCTGTCGGCGACAATCCCCGCCCCCGCTTGCAAATGCACCTTCCAACGCCCCCCCGGAGATTTCCCCGCATCGGCGGGCAGCACCACCATCGTCCGCAACGCGATCGCCATATCCATATGACCGGCAAAGTCGGCGTAACCCACGGCGCCGGCGTACGGACCCCGCCGCGTCGGCTCCAGCTCGTCAATCACCTGCATCGCCCGAACCTTCGGCGCCCCGCTCACCGTGCCCACCGGCAACGCCATCTGCAACGCCTCCCAGCGGTCCGAACCTTCACGCAACCGGCCCGTCACCGTCGAACTGATGTGCATCACGTGGCTGTACCGCTCCACGTTCATCACCCGGGGCAACGCGATCGTCCCCGGCGTCGCCACCCGGCCCACATCATTGCGCCCCAGGTCCACCAGCATGATGTGCTCGGCACGCTCCTTCGGGTCCGCCAGCAATTCCGCTTCCAGCGCCCGGTCCTCAGCCTCGTCCTGCCCGCGCCGGCGCGTGCCCGCCAACGGCCGATTGGTCACCACCCCGTCCTGCACCCGGCAGAGAATCTCCGGACTGCTGCCGATGAGCATCGAACCCTGCGCCTGCAGATAGAACATGTACGGCGAGGGGTTCACCACCCGCAGCGCCCGGTAAATGTCGAACGGGTCGGCCGTGGTCGTCAGCTCAAACCGCTGACTGGGGACGACCTGAAAAATGTCGCCCGCCATGATGTACTCTTTGGCTTGGCGCACGGCATTCTGGTAGCCGCCGGCGCCCATGTTGCTCACCGGCAGTTGCGGGGGCGGCGAGTGCAGGTCGATGTCGCCCGGCGCCAGCTCCATGCCGGTCTGCGGATCGCGGTAAGGCGTTTCGATCATCCGCACCAGCTCGTCGAGGCGCGCCTCGGCTTCCGCGCATGCAGCCTGGGCGTCGAAGTCGGCGGTCACCTCCACATGCGTGATCACCAGCACCGTCTTGCGCACGTGATCGAACGCAATCACCTCGCGGTAAAGCTGCATGTGCAGGTCCGGCAGCCGGCGATCATCCGGCGGGGCGCCGGTGAGCTTTTCGCGTTCCAGGTAGCGCACGGTGTCGTAGCCGACGTAGCCCACCCACCCGCCGGTGAAAGCAGGCAGGTCCTCCACGCCGGGGAGCAATTCCCACTGCCGGCTCAGATCCGCCATGATCCGCAACGGGTCCTCGGCATACCGCTGCGAGTTCCGGCCCGGGTCCAGATGATCGCAGTAGGTCACGTCCTGGTCGTAGGCGAGCAGTTCCGCCACCGGGCGCGCGCCCAGGAAGCTGTAGCGCCCCTGGCGGTCGCCGTCGATCACGGATTCAAACAGGAAGCTGGGCGCCAGCCGCTGATCGGGGCGCACCAGCCGCCGATACGCCAGCACCGGCGTGAGCTGATCGCTCAGCAGGCAGCGATAGACCGGCAGCAACAGCCGCACGCCGGGCTTGGCTTTCGCCGCCGCCGCCAGCTTGCGGATTTGATCCAAAGATGGAAACAAGCGTGACATCAACCCACTCCAACCATTAGCCCCAGGCTCTGCCCGGGGATATTTTTTTTCGCATTGCTCACACCACCGCAGACGATGTGATTGCCGCGGTGCGGTTTTTTGGCCCACCGTCCCCGGGCGGAGCCCGGGGCTAACGGACGTGCCGGAAGGTTATTCCGGGGTCCGGGTTCCGGGTTCCGGGGGGGGCTATTCCAGCGGTTCGGGCTCCAGGTTCGCCGTTTCGCCGCGGGCTTTCTTTTCCTGATACTTCTTGACCCACGTTTCCCAGCTCTTGCCCGCGGCGGTGTCGCGTCCGCTGAAGGTCAGCCCCACCACCTCCTCCAGCGGCAGGGTGATGCGGTCGCCGCCATCGCTGGGCAGCACGCGCACGCGCGGGCGATCGCCATCGAGCTTGGCGTCGAACAGGTAACCCTCCAACTGCCGACCATCCGCCAGCAGCAGGGTGATGTCGCCGCGGTAGTCAACCGCCTGCACCATGGCCGCCTTTTTGCCGGCGGGGGTGGACAGGTCGGCGATCTGACCTTGCAGCGAGGTGTTGGCGGTGGGGCAATCACTCATAGCGGCATAGTCTATGCCCCGGCCGCGCGGCGTGCATCCGGCTCGCATTGATGCGGCCTAACGCCTGGATTGAGCTCGACACCACCCTTGCTGGCGTGTGATTTATAAGTTACAATCGGACCATGTCGCAGGTGCTTCGTTATGTCACCGCCGATGGTCGGGATGTCATCGGGCAGTGGCTGGCGAAGTTGCCGGATCGCCAGGCGCGGGCGCGGATACTGGCCCGAATCGCACGTTTGACGGTGGGCAACTTTGGCGACTGCAAAACGCTGCGTGGCGGCGTGTCAGAGCTGCGGATCGACCATGGCCCCGGCTATCGCGTGTACTACGCCAAGGTCGGTAAAACGATGGTGTTGCTGCTGTGTGGCGGCGACAAACGGCGGCAGGCGGCGGACATCACCCGCGCGGTCGCCCTGTTGGCGGATTACCGGCGGAGATCACCATGAAAAGCAAACCCGGCGTGGATCACGACCAGGCGCTGGTGGAAGAGCTGCGCCGCGACCCGGAATTGGCGGCCGAGTACCTGCGCGCGGCGCTGGCGGACCTGGATGAGCCGCGCGTGCTGCTGGTGGCGCTGCGGCATGTCGCCGAGGCCCAGGGCGGCATCGCCAAGGTCGCCAAGCGCGCCGGCGTGCAACGCGAAAGCCTGTACCGCGCCCTTTCCACCAAAGGCAATCCCCGCCTGTCCACCCTGCTGGCGGTCACGCGCGCCGTCGGCCTGAAGCTGACCGTGGAGGCGGCGTAATTGTTGTGGAGATTAATTTCGGCTTTTGACAAGTAGCCTTGTGTCATTCTGCGGTGCGTACTATCATGAACTCGCTGATATTTACATATATAGAAATTAACTAATTAATTGGAGTGCAGGCAATGCCTCATATCCGGCGTGTTACTATTGAAAACTTTAAGTCAATCAGAAATGCGAATATTTCATTTGACGGGCTAGATGTTTTAATCGGCCTCAATGGAAGCGGTAAGTCGAATTTACTGAGTTTCTTTTCTATGCTCGGTCATGTGCGCACTGGCTGCCTGCAGCGATTTGTGCAAACACTTTCCGGCGGCGCTAGTTCACTACTTCATTGTGGGCCTGCCCAGTCGTCAAGCATGTCGTGGTGTTTGGAGTTTGACCGTGCGCCATGGCAGAATACTTATGCGGCAACTCTCGAATACTCTGCAGATGATAGTTTGGTTTTCCGTTCTGAATTAATAAGAGCGCAGCGCGAGGGGCATTCCATCCCGCTAGAAGTTCCACTTATTTCAAGTTCTCGTGAATCTCGAATGAATGATGCAGATGCGCTAACCCAGCCAAATATTCGTGCAGTGTGGTCTTCTTTGCGTGATGCGCGTTACTTTCAGTTCCATAACACATCCTATACGTCGCGAATTCGCCAGCGCAGGGAGCTGGATCAGGCGGCTCAGCTCCATGACGATGGAGGTAACCTTGCTGCGTACTTACTGAGACTGCGGGACGACATGCGAGTTTCTTATGATGCGATTGTTAACTCTTGTCGTGAGGTTATCCCTTGGTTCGACGATTTTGTGTGGCCAGACGAGCATGTCCAGGGTATGAGATTGCGCTTGGCAGTACGCGAGCGCTCTGGGGAAAATTTTGCGGCACATCAGATTTCTGATGGTACATTGCGGTTCATTGCTCTGACAACTCTGCTGGGGCAACCAGTCGAGTTTTCGCCTGCGTTTATATGTATTGACGAGCCAGAGCTTGGATTATTTCCTAAGGCACTTTCCAAATTGGCTGAGTTAATGATTAGTCGCTGTGACGCAGGCGTACAGATTCTACTGGCGACTCAGTCGCGCGATCTGCTGCGCTATCTAGGTGTGACGCCAATAATTGCGGAGCGTAATGCTGCTGCTTGGTCTGAGACGGCATTCCGTCGAGTATCGCCGGCAGATCTTGATAGTTGGTATGATGAATATACGCAGGGAGATGAATTTGAGCGAAGATAATCAGTTCGCGCGGTGTCGACTACAAGGTGGGTAGTCAGTATAATGTTTCATCATGACCCGCATCACGCTGGAACTTTCCGACGAACTGGGCCGCTCCCTCGACGAGTTGAGCAGGCGCTGCCATCGCCCGGTGGATGATCTGGTGCGCGACCTGCTGCGGCGGGCTTTGGCGGTCGAGCAATTCCAGGAACTGCGCCAACGCAATCTGCAGCGTCTGGGGCAAGATGCCCCGGCGACTGATGCCCAGGCTTTTGAGCAGGCCTCGTGAAGGTATTGCTGGACGCCAACGTGCTGTATGCCGCGGCTGTATCCCGCGAGGGTTTGTGTGCTGCGGTTCTGGAGCAATGTTTGCTGCGGCATGAACTGGTGCTCAGTGAGCATGTGCTGGCGGAGTTGAGTCGGCATCTGACACATAAAGCACGAATGCCCGGCAGCGAGCTGCTGGCCCTGACCAATCTACTGCGTACCCATGCGCTGCTGGTGCAGCCGGTTGTTGTTCCACGCGAGGCTTGTCCAGACCCTGACGACTTGCCGGTGCTGGGGGCGGCGTTGGCGGGCGGTGTCGAGCAACTGGTTACGGGTGATCGACACCTGCTGCAGTTGGGGTCCTATCGGGGGATTGCCATCGTCACCCCTCGGGCGTTCCATGATCTGCATCGGTGAGCCACCGTGGTCCCGTCTTCACGCATTTCCCGGTAACATAAACCTCGGCGACGGTCCGGTGTGGCGAGAGATGCAGCTATGAACATCAACAAGTTCCTCGCTTACCACGGGCTGACGGAGAATCCCTTTGTCGCCGAGGAAGCCCGGCACGACCCGGTTTACGCCAAGCTGCTCGAACAGACCGGGCATCAGCATCCCGATTTCGCCAAAATCCTCGGCCGCGTCGAGCAGCCGAGCACCTCCGTGGTGTTTGGCGAAAAAGGCAGCGGGAAAACCGCCATCCGCCTGATGATCGGACGCTGCCACCAGCAGCACAATCAGCAGAATCCCGAACGGCGGGTCATGCTGGTCGCCTACGACAATCTCAACCCGATGCTCGATCAGCTCACCCAGCGCCGCCGGCTGGAGCTCTCGGCGCTCAAGCGCTCGCGGGCGACGGTCAATCATCTGCTGGAACTGATTCGCCTGGAGGATCATCAGGACGCGATTCTCTCGCTGGCGACCACGCGGCTGCTCAATGCCCTGCTGGGCGTGCAGATTGACGGTGAGCCGGGCATGCTGCTGCCGGAGAACTGGCGGCAGCGGCTGCGCAAGCTGCCCCGGCGGCAGCGCATTGATCTGCTGGTGCTGGCGGCGCTGTACGATCAGCCGCGCAGCGGGGATGTGGGCGAGCGCTGGGACCAGATGCGCAAAGCCCTGCGCATCACCACCGGCTGGTCGACCAGCGCCCTGCAATTGCTCGCGGCTGTGCTCACGGTGGCGGCGCTGCTCATCGGCGGGGCGTACTGGGTGCAGCAGCAGGTGTCGTTCTTCGAAAACCTCATCCCCGACTGGGTGCTCGCGACGGCGGGCGCGGGGGCGGCCCTGGCGCTGCTGCTGTGGTTCGCATGGCTCCTGCGGCAGTGGCGCGTGTGGCGGCTTTCGCGCGAACTGTGGAAGCAGACGCCCGCCATCACCCGCACCGTCAGCCAGTTGCGGGCGCTGTTGATCCAGCTGCGGCCGGGGGATTTGAACGCCCAGCCGTGGCCCACCGAGGATTCGCAGGACCGCAGCAACTGCCGGTATGAGCTGACCGGCAAGCTGATGGACATTCTCGAGGCGCTGAGCTTCAAGGGCCTGCTGGTGCTGGTGGATCGCGTGGATGAACCGACGCTGATCGCCGGGCAGGCGGACCGGATGCGGCTGGTGGTCTGGCCGATGTTCGACAACAAGTTCTTGCAGCAGGAGCGGGTGGGTTTGAAGCTGCTGCTGCCCATTGAGCTGCGGCATCTGCTGCATCGGGAGACGAGCGAGTTCTTCCAGGAAGCCCGGCTGGACAAGCAGAGCCTGGTGGATCGGCTGGAGTGGTCGGGGGCGACGCTGTACGACCTGTGCACGGCGCGGGTGCGGGCGTGTCGGCAGCCGGGCGAGGACCAGTACAAGATTCTGCTGACGGACCTGTTTGAACCGAGCGTCAGCCGGGAGTTGCTGGTGGATGCGTTGGATCAGATGCACCAGCCGCGGGACGCGTTCAAGTTTTTGTATGCAGTGCTGCAGGAGCACTGCCGGATTGTGCCCGAGGACCAGGCGAAGTACCTGATTCCCAAGCTGACGCTGGAGTCCGTTCGGCGGGCGCACGCCCAGCGGGTGCAGGAACTGTACCGGGGCCTGGCGCCGGCGTGAGCCGACGCCGGTGCGCATTTCTGACGATACGCTCACGAAATAGCCAAGCGGAAGCAGCGGGGCGCGCCGCTGCCTGATAAATGGGCAGCGCCGGGGCTGTCTCAACTTGCGTCTTTGGGCGTTGTTTTCATTTAAGCCGTTATTTCATGCAGGTATGCAAACCCGCCCGGAGGCGTTGACGAGTCTGGCACA
>CAZSBB010000057.1:0-25514 GCA_964605235.1 uncultured Phycisphaeraceae bacterium | reverse complement strand
AGAATGGGAGCACCCCGGCTTGACTCGCGGCAGACTTTCATAGAAGCGACGGGAAAAGCGCTGGGTCGCCAGGACGTCACGCATTCACCGGGCGACCTGCGGCGCCCCTGCGCCTTGCCCGTCGCTCACGCTTCCGGCTCGTTGGGCGGAATATGCAGCCCGGCGGTTCATGCCTGCGTCATCGGCTACAATCCCCGCGTTGTGGTTGATCTCCGCCAGTTCGCCATAAGGATTGCATCATGCCCAAGTGGGTTTCCATCGCCAAGCCGGCCGACCTCGCCGACGGCGGCAAGGTTTGCGCCAACGCCGAGAACGTGCCGGTGACGGTCTGTCAGGTGGAAGGCAAGTTGTTCGCTTTCCAGAATGTCTGTCCGCACGCCGGCCTGCCGCTGGGCGAAGGTCCGCTGGCGGGCAAAGCGATCACCTGCCCGTTCCACGGCTACACCTACAACGTGGAGACGGGCAAGAACATCGACTTCGCCGACGACATTCCCCTGCTGCGTTATCCGGTGAAGGTCGAAGGCGATGAAGTGCTCATCGACCTGGAGGCCGGCCAGTGAATGTCAGCCGGGACCTGGCGGCAGTCTGGCAACGCCTGGAGGCGGACGAGCCGCATGCGCTCGAGCGCCTCAAGCAGTTGTTGACCATTCCCTCCGTCAGCACCGACCCGGCGTATGCCGAGCATGTCGCCGCCGCCGCGGGGTTTCTCGACAGCTGGCTGCGGCAGATCGGGCTCGACTCGCACGTGCACACCACGGCCGGGCATCCGATCGTTTTCGCCAGCAACAGCGATGACGACCTGCCCGCCGACGCGCCGCACGTGCTGTTTTACGGGCATTACGACGTGCAGCCGCCGGACCCGGTCGAGCAGTGGGTCAGCCCGCCGTTCAAGCCCCAGGTGCGCGAGGGCGCGCTGTACGCGCGCGGCGCCAGTGACGACAAAGGCCCGGTGTGCTCCTTCCTCGAAGCCATTCAGGCGTGGAAACAGGAATGCGGCAAGCTGCCTGTGCGCGTCACGCTGGTGATTGAAGGCGAGGAGGAATGCGGCAGCCGACATCTGCGCCAGTTCCTCGAATCCCACAGCAAAGCGCTGCGCGCGGATGTCGCGCTGATCGCCGACACCACCATGTGGGATCCCTACACGGTCGCCATCACCTACGGACTGCGCGGCCTGCTGTATTACGAAGTGAAACTCCATGGCCCCCGCCGGGACCTGCACAGCGGGATGTACGGCGGGGTGCTCGCCAACCCGGCGGTCATGCTCACCCAGGTGCTGGGCCAGTTGTTTGACGACCAGCATCGCGTGACCATCCCCGGCTTCTATGACGAGGTGGAACCGCTCACCGACGCCGAGCGCGAAAGCTGGGAAGCACTGGGCTTCGATGAAATGCAGCATTGTCTGGGGCCCATCGGCGTCACCAAGCCGTTTGGCGAAGCGGGCTATTCCACGCTCGAACGCAAATGGGCGCGCCCGGCGTGCGACATCAACGGCCTGTTCGGCGGCTACGGCGGCGCGGGCGCGAAAACCGTCATCCCCAGCGTCGCCGGCGCGAAGGTCAGCTTCCGCCTGGCGCCCAACCAGAATGCCGCGAAAATCGCCGCCGCGTTTGAAGCCTGGCTCAAGCGGCATGACGTGCATGGCTGTCACTGGGAGCTGACCAATCTGGGTGAAGCCCCGGCCGCGCTGGTCGCCCGCGACTCACCGTGGATGGCCGCCGCCGCCGATGCCGTGGCGCTCAGCAGCGGCAAAGAGCCGGTGCTGGTGCGCGAAGGCGCGACCATTCCCGTGGTGGGCTGGTTCAAATCCATGCTCAACCTCGACAGCCTGTTGCTGGGCTTCGCCCTGACCGACGACGCCATTCACTCGCCCAACGAAAAGTTCAACCTTGGCTGCTTCCACCTGGCTGCCCGCACCCAGGCGGCCCTGCTGGACGCCATGAGCAAAGTCCGACGTTAACCCGCGCGGCGGCCAAACCATTACACCACAGAGGCACAGAGGACACGGAGTGAAAGCATGAGGAACGGCAGGGCCCATGCAGGCACGGCTTTTAACGAGCCCCGCGCGTGAGCAAGGGGTTGCGGCGCAGCTGCAGCGCATGACGCAGGGGCGGCAACCGCCTGCTCACGCGCGCGGCCCGTCCAGCCAGTGGGCGCATGCGCTACCTTGGAGGAACCGGTATATCCCTTGATTTTCCCACTATTCTCGGTGAGCATGACTCGGTGCTCTCTGTGGCTCTGTGGTTATTTCGCACGATTTAGATACTTGCCAAGCTTCCCGGGAGCATTCCCATGCGCAACTACAAACTGCTGGCGCTGCCGCTGCTGCTGGGCTTATTTCTGCTGACCAGCTGCGGCCCGACGCCCAAGATGCCGTCGTTCCGCTCGCCCACGCCCTACGCCACGCCGACCATGCGACTGGCGATTCCGCCCGACTGGCAGGTGAAGGAAACCCGCAGCCATGACCCGCTGCGCCACCTCTCCGTGGTGTGCGACAAAACCGACGCAGCGGTGGTGTTCGCGCTGCGCGACCTGACCGACCCGCTCCCGCGCGAGCTGGGCAAGGCCGCCACCACCGTGTCGCACCAGTTCCAGAAAACCCGCATCTTCCGCAAGTTCGACCGTTGGCAACACTTCACCGGCGCGGGGGCGGAAATGACCGGCGAATCGGCGGACCTGCGCTATCGCATCCGCCTGTTCCTCACCGACCTGGGCAATGGCCAGCTTCTGGAAGTGCGTGAGATGTGGCCCGACTATGCCTTTGCCGGCCCGGAAATCGGGGATGGCGTCAAAACCATCCGCGAAAGCTTCCAACTGGTGGGCTACACGCCGCCAGCGCCGGAAGCTGCGCCCGCGGAACCCACAACGCCCAACGCACAATCCCCCGGCCAAGCCGGGGGCTAATGATGTTGAGGTCAAGCGCTTTCCGTCAGCCCCGGGCTCTGCCCGGGGACCCGCGCTTCACCATGTCCGCGAATCGGGCACATCCAACCACACGCCGCCCTGCGCGATCGACTGCTGACTGACCAGCCCCGGCAAGGTCATGTCCAGCGCCTCATGCAGACCCAGCGGCGTGGGGCGCGTGCCGTGGATGGCGTCCCGGAAGTCCAGCAGTTCCAGCAGATCGCCCCCGCCGTGCCCGGCTTTGGCGGCCGCCTCCGCATGCTCGCGCCACGCGGCCGGGAGGTATTCCGCAGCCATGGTTTCCAGGTCCACCCATTGCCCTGCTTTGGCGTCCAGTTGGCGCAGCCAGAGCCGATTCGTCTCACCTCTGGCGCGGGCGGATTCGTAGCAGCCGTCGGTGCCTTGCAGTTGGTAGTTGGTCATCGCATGCGGGCGATCCGAGAGCATGTCCACGCGGATTTTGACCAGACCCCCGCCGGACATCTGCCCGAGCATGACGCAGGAATCCTGGTTCTGGTACTGCTCCCCGCGCGGGTCGGTGTAGTGATGGCCACTGCCGGCACAGCAGACGCGCGTGACGCGCTGCCCGGCAAACCATTGCAGGATGGGGCCGAGGCTGTGGGTGCCGTAGGTGATGCCGTCGATGCCGGTCTGCCAATGCCGACGCCAGCGGGTGACTTCATTGAGCGCTTTGAGTTCGTGCAGGTATTCGCCTTCCGCGTAGTACACCGTGCCGAACGCGCCACGCTCGACGAGGCTGCGAATGAGCTGGTTGGGGCGCGTATAGGTGTAGTTCTCCGCGAGCATGTACACGCCCCGGCTTTGCCGACTGGCGGCGACCAGCGTGCGGCATTCCTCGACATTCACCGCGGCGGGCACTTCGCACAGCACATGGATATTTCGCTGCAGCGCGGCAATCGACTGCGGCACATGCAGCGGCATGGGGGTGCCGATGATGACGGCATCAATGCCGCTCTGGTCGAGCATTTTTTCGTAATCGGTGTAGGTCTGCTCGACGCCCAACTCGCCGGCGGCTTTGCGTAAGCCGTCTTCATTCAGGTCGCACAGCGCGTGGATGCGAAAGCCGCCCACAGCTTCCACGCCGCGCCGGAAGGACCCGCCGCGCCCCACACAGCCGACAATGCCCAGGCGAATGGGGTGGGATTCAGTCCGTGTCATGGGAATACCTTTGCCAGAAGATGAATCAAACATTTACCACAGAGACACCGAGAACACCGAGCTAAAACGGGAGGACGAACCCAGCCCATCATTTCAGCCGGCTTACTCCGTGCACTTTTCTCGGTGTGCTCTGTGTCTCTGTGGTGTGTATTGCCTTGATGGCTTACAACAGCACCTGCGTGCCGGGGAGGATGTCGCTGGGCAGGTCGAGGTTTTTGAGGTCCTCGGCGTCGATGGCGGACAGCGGGCTGATTTCGATCACCGCATCGACCTGGCCCTGACTGTCGCGCGCCACCTTGACGTTGCAGCTTTCGAGCCAGCGGGCGGCGCGTTCGGTCTGCAACTGCTTGCTGGTGGCGGGACAGTCGACCGCGCCTGGGCCGTCGGCATTCTTGATCGGGGCGAATTCCTCGATGCGGTCGGTCTCCAGGATGATCGACTTGCTGCACAGGGGCAGGGCGTCGAACACGAAGGTTTCCAGCTTCACCGCGTTGGGTTTTTCGGGCGAAACCAGTTCGCCGGTGTCGGCATTGAGGAACGGCACCTTCTTGTCGGCGCGGTTGAACGGCAGGGCGAAGCCTTCGGGGCGGGTGTTGAGATGCTCGACGAAATCGACGCGGATGATGTGAATGGCGATGGACCCGCTGCGGAACTTGAGCTCGCCTTTTTCATCGCGCTGCTCCGCCAGTTCGTCGGGCAGGTTGGAGTATTCGATGACGCCGACTTTGCCGTCCATGAGGCAGAAGTTGCCCACGCGTTCCTTGGGGTACGCCTTGGGCAGCATTTTGGAGGACATTTCGCACTGGTCCAGATCGTGCAGGCCGATGAACAGCGGATCGATGGTTTTGACAAGCGGGTTGTCGATCTGGGTGTAGCTGAGTTGTTCGATGCCGCGGGTTTTCATGTCGGCGATGGAGCCGCTGACGTAGAGCGCTTTGAGCGAGCCGCCGTGGCCGTTGGGCGCCAGCGCCATGGAATCCTTGCTCGCCAGCAGCGCCTGGCCGGGTTGGTTGACGGCATCGAGGGCGGGCATCATCGCCTGGCTGAACATGCAGACGTTCTCCGGCTTGAGGCCGAAGTAGCCGTGCTCTTCAAAGTACGCCCGGGTGGCGGCGTCATTCTCGGTGCTGGTCATGATGTACCAGGGAATGATGGAGCCGAACTTCTGCTGGGCTTTGCGAATGGTTTCCGCCAGCAGGGCGAACAGCGGGGTCTTGCGGATGGGCGTGGCGGGATAGGTGCCTTTGGGGGCGTCCCAGCCTAAGCGCGAGCCCTGCCCGCCGGCGACGGTGAACACCGCGACCTTGCCTTCGCGGATGAGCTTTTCACCCTGCTTGCGCGCCTTCTTGTACTTTTCCTTCTGCCCCTTGCCCGGCAGGCGCGGATAGAACGGAGCCGGCTCCAGGCGCGACGGCAAGGCGTACTGCGGCCGCTGGAGCACGTGCGTCTGAACCAGCCGGGCGACCTCGGGCCAATCCACGCTTTCAATCTGCGTGAGCAGGTCCTGGCGCTGGGCGTCCTTGAGTTCATCCCAGTAACGCAGCACATGGTCCTGCCCGGCGGCGGTCAGCGCGGCGCGGGCTTTCTCCAGACGTTCCTGCATGGGTCGATACTCCACAAGCGAAGGCGCGGAAGCGAGGGTTTCAGGAAGGTGAAATCGGGCAGCGGGGATGCGGAGGCGCAAGCGTGGCCTGGCGCGGGTTACTGTTGCTGTTGCGCTGGGCTGGGGGGCAGGGCGCTTTGCCAGAGTGCTTTGCCGATGAAGAAGGGGCCCAGGCGTTCGAGGAACTGCGAGGTTTGGCGGGTGCTGCGCATGGTCTGCACGATCGCCGAGAGCGGGTGCAGTTCCTTGCCCATCAGGCCGACCACGAAGTCGTTGTCGTGGGTGTCGAGCCCGTGGCACACCAGCCGCACGTCGTGCGCGAGGTCCGCTTCACCAAACGCCCGGCCGATGACGCCGTGTTCCATCAGAATGCTGCGCTGCTCGAAGGCGGGAAGCTGCGCGAACTCGCCTTTGCGCCGCAACGGATACCACACCACCCAGGGCCAGTCGGGGTTGAGCGCGGTGCGGCGGGGTCGCCCAAACAGCGTGTCCTCCAGGTCCGGCTCGTAACCCAGGGAATACGTTCGGCCGAACATGGTCAGCTCCGGCCGGGGGGTGAGCTGGGCGAACGGCGCCCGATTGAGCAGTTGCCGCAGCGGCCCGACGAAAAAGTCCGGGGTTTCGCTGATGGTCAGCAAGGCGATGCCGCGGGCGTCGTTGAGGTCGGCATACAGCGTGCCTTCGACCTGGGCCTGGGTCAGTGCCGTCACGAGCGGCGCGGGGTCGGCGACGCCGGTGTACACGAGCAACTGCATGAACAGGCGGCGATCGCTGCGCTGCGGTTGGCCATTGCGCGGCGAGCCTTTTTCACTCAGGTCCGGGGCGGGCGGGGCGGCTGGTCGTCGTTGCACGAGACATAAACTCCAGAGATAAAAGCCAATGGGCATCTTCGCACGCCGGGCGTGGGGATTCAAATGCCGCGCGGGGGAGAAAAGTGCGGGCGGGATGCGGAGGCGCCAAGCGTCGGCGGGAGTTGCAAAGCGCGCGGCTGCGCCGGGGTGGTCAGGGTTGGGTGCGCCAGCGCAGGATGGCTGCCGCCGCCGCCGCTGCGGTTTCGATGCGCAGCACGTGCGGAGCCAGCCGCCAGGGCGTGTACCCCGCCTGTTGGGCGGCCGCCAGTTCGCTGTCGTCCCAGCCGCCTTCGGGACCGATCAGCACGCAGATTTGTTGTGCCGCCTGCACCGAGTGGGGCAACGCTGCCGCGCCGGCGGGATCCGCCAGCAGTCGCACTGTTCCGGTCGCGGTCGGCTGGGCGAGCCAGTCGTTGAGCGTGGTGGGAGCGTCGAGCAGCATCAGATCATCGCGCCCGCACTGCTTGGTGGCTTCGATGACCACCTTCGCCAGCCGTTCGAGCTTGGTTTCCCGGGGATGCACCACGCTGCGGGTGGTCAGCAGCGGGGTCAGCCGGGCGACACCCAACTGCACCAACTGGTTGACCAGGTCGTCAAGCCGACCCCCCTTGGGCGGCGCGACCGCCAGATGCAACATCGGCCGGAGCGCCGGCGACCGGCGCCAATGCGTCAGTTGCACGCCGGTGCGTTTGCGATCAACGTTCACCAGCACGCCCCGACACGCCAGCCCAAGCCCGTCAAACAGCTCCACCTCCGCGCCGACGCGCAGCCGCAGCACCAGCGCAGCATGGCGCGCTTCCTCGGCTTCCAGGTCCACGGTGAGCGCGGTTACAATCTCCCGCCAGGGGGCGTGAACCGCATTCGCGGCGCCGAGCGCTGACGCCGGCGCCGCCGAGACGGCGTTCGCGGGCGCGACGCAAGCTTCCGGGGGTGGCGCTTCCGGGGGCGGCAGGTCAGGGTGGTAAAAACGCGGCATGAACGAAACTTCCAGCAAGGCGCGGCGGTGGTCGATAACTATACATACCACGGGTGATCCCTTGGCCAGTGCAGCCCCAGGGGCCGCGGCCGACGCTCCCCGTTGGATTCAGGTTCAGACCGGTTCATGACGGAAGACTGGATGTGACCAACAAGTCCACGCCATCCTCCAACGGGCAAACCCCGGCCGAAGCGCCCACGCTCGAGCAGCAGCTCGACGCGCTGCTGGCGGAGATTGCCGCCGCCGAGCCGGGCATCATCGATGCCGCCACCGGGCAAAGCCTGCGGCAACGAACCGCCACGGTGCTCAGCGATGCCGGCGCGGTGACGGAACCTGTCGCCGCCCGGCTCGGTACGCAGCCGCTGAGCGACGCCAGCGATCCCGCCGAGGCCACGGCGCCCGCCCCGACGTCGGAGCCCTCCGCCGCTGCGGAGGATGCCGATGTGGCGGCCCTGGCGGACGCCCTGCTGGCGGAAAACAACAGCCCGACCACGGAAGCGCCGCCCCCGCCGCCGGCCGCGGCCGCGGCGCCCGCGCCGGCGGATGAAGGCGACCTCGCCGCCGCGATTGACGCCGCCATCGCCGCCGCCTTCAGCAAACCGCTGACGCCGCCTGGCGGCGCCGCATCCTCCGCGCCCGCGCCATCCGCAGCCGCCCGCGCCGAGGCGGCACAGACGCCGGGCAATTCCGACGTGGGCGAAGAATTAGCGGATCAGATTCAGAATCTGCTGGATGAAGAAGCCCATCGCCAGGGCAATTCCGCCTTGACCACCGCCGCCGCGGAGGCGTCGGAGCAACTGGACGAACCCGCCGCGCCCGTGCCGGTCGAAGCGCTGGAGTCGGCGGCGGCAGAACCCGTCGCGCTCGACCACGCCCAGCCGGTGGCCGCGCCGACTGCGCTCGATGAGGATGCCGACGAACTGCACGGCGATTTTGAATCCACCGATGCGGTGCTCGACGCCATCGCGCAACAAGCCCTCGCCCAGACGGAACCGGCGCTCCCGGCCGCACCCGCCCACGAGCCGACGGCGCCGGCCGCCAAGTCCGCAGCCAGCGCTGAAGAGGATGATCTGGTCGGTGCGTTCGAGTCACCCGAGGAAGTCGTCAATCCGCAACTGGCGCAGCCGCATGAAACGGTGTCGCTCAAGTCCGACCCCGCCGCCGAGAAGCAGCATCACGCGCGACTGGACGCGCGGGTGTCGCCGCGCGAACTGCCCAGCGTCACGCAGGCGGCCGCGCAGGCGGGCCTGATCGAGACCGACGACCTGATTGAAGGCGATTTTGAAGCGCCCGAGGAAGTCGTCAACCCCGCGGCCCAGGCGTCCCGCGGCAGCGCCGCTGCGGTCGCCACCGAACTGGATGCCGATCAGGCGGATGATCCGGCGTCGCCCCGCGCGCGCCCCGCCGCGCGGCAACGTTTACACGTCGAACCGGCGGAAGAACGCACCGCTGATGATGATGACCTCCTGACCCCCGCCGCCACCCCCGCCGGCACACGCGGCGGCAACCTGCTGCGCTCCGCCAGCGCTCTGGGGGCAACCCTGCTGGGCGAGTTCGGCGCCCGCCTGCCCAACCTGCTCAGCCGCACCTGCGCCATCCTCAACCGCCCCCTGCAACGCCTCGACCCGCAAACCCGCGACCTCATCGGCTACGTCGGCGTCATCTCCCTGTTCTGGGCCTGCGTCGTCATCCTCGGCAAAGCCGCCGCGGTGGTCTTCGCCGGGTGATTTCCACCTTGCCGGGCGGCGGTGGCGACAGGAACGAAGCGGATTGATCCGCAGATGACGCAGATTCACGCAGAGGCGTGAAGGTCAAGCCGCGCGGGTTGCATCTGCGTCCATCTGCGTCATCTGCGGATACGCCTCCACCAGCCGGTGGAAGGTCTAAAGACACCGGTGGATAACAAGCGGTAGATAAGGGGACAGGTCCAATATTCAATCCCCGGACCCGTGCCGCTTGGCGCGTCACCGCAGGCTGTGCACCTGCTGGCGCAAGCCTTCCGCCACCGGCGTCGCCGGCACATGCAAGCCCAGGGCACGCAGCTTGCTCAGGTCGTAAATCCGATGGCACAGGAACGGCGCTTTGTCCGGATGGGCTGTCAGGTAGGGCTGCACCGGCAGTTCCTCAACCGTCAATTCCACGCCCAGCTCCTCGGCGATGATCTGGTAGTACCGGCGCGATTCAATGATGTCCGGGCCGGCGGTGAAACAGATTTGCCGATGCGCCTGCTCCTGCCCCAGACAGCTCAGAATCGTCCGCGCCAAATCGGCGGCAAAAATCGGCTGCTGGAGAAAGTGACCCCCGCCCACCAGTTGCACCGGCTTACCCGACCGCAGGTGGTCGAGGAACCGCGCATCCCGGCTGTGATTGGGCAGGCAACCCAGCAGCGAGCCGGGGCCATAAATGTGACACGGACGCAGCACCGTCCAACGCATGGGGCCGGCATCCGCATGGAGCAGTTCCAGTTCGCCTAGCCGTTTCCGCCCGCCGTAGGTGTCTGACTCGATGCACACCGCGTCAGCTTCGCGTTGCGGGAACTGGCGCTGGGCGGGATCGAGCACGAAGTCCGTGGAGATATAAACCAGATGCTTGGCGCGCGGACGGAAAACCGCCAGGTCCTGCCGGATGTCGCGCGGGTGGTAGGCGATGCAGTCGGCCACCAGGTCCCAGGTGACGTCGGCCTCGGTAATGGCACGGGTGAAGGCGGCGTCGTCGGCGCGGTCGGCAGTCAGGGCGTGAACCCCGGCGGGGAGCGGGCGCTGGCCGCGCGTCACGCTCCAGACCTGATGGCCCTGCGTCAGCGCCAGTTGCGCCAAGGTGCCGCTGACAAAGCCGCTGCCGCCGATGAGCAGAATATTCGCCATGCGCACGATGATACCGTCAGCGCGACTGGCGGCCGCAGCGGTGCTGGCGTTTGGTGTGGTTCAGCTTGCCGGCGCCGCGGGAAGATAGTGCGGGCTGGACCACGCCATGTGACCGTCGGCCTGTGTGACGCGCAGGTACACGTGCATCCGCTGCGGCTGCACGGGGACCGGCCATTCGACCTGCATTTCTTCGCCTGCGCCGAGTTGTTCATGCACCGTCTGGCCATTGCACACGACCTCCGCGCGGGCGATGGGCGCGGCGCCAATGACCTGGGCGGTGAAGGTCCACGGCTCCTTGGGGCGCACGGGAAAGACATGGCCCATCGGGCGATTGGCGAGCGTGGCGTGCAGAATGATGCGGGCGCCGGTGGTGGCGTAGGTGCGGCGTTGGTAAATCGCATCAAACACCGCGGGGCGGGTCAGTTCCTCCGCCCACACGCCTTGCAGGCCAGGGTGGTAGACATGGCCTTTGAAGCCGCCCCAGCGTTGGCGTTCGAACTCGCCCTGCAGGCCGTTGTACAGGTAGCCGATGCCCGGGGCGGCGTCGTGCGTATCGCCGCCGCCGGTGAAGCCCAGCGTGTGGCCGCGCTCCAGCGCGTTGCAGACATGATGGCCCAGCACATCGCCGTCGGCGTCGGGACGGATGGGGTACGGATTGCCTTGGGACGCCGGGCGTTCGCCGCAGCCCCAGACGGAATGTATCTCCACCAGGCGCTCGAGCCCGGGGTCGTGATGGTCCCAGTCGTTGTAGAAGTTCAGCGGCGCCGAGACATGATGGGGAATGATGAAGCACTGGTGGGCGCGCAGGCGCTCGTACAGTTTCTCGGGGGTGTCGCTGGCGGGATCGCTGCAGGGGAAGAGCGGGCCGTGGTCTTCACGGAAGTAGACGCACTTCTGGCCGTATTGCGGGCGACCGGGCGCGAGGCTCACGCCGTTGGTCCATTCCCAACCCAGCAGGGAGACGAACTCGCCGGGGCGGTAGTGGTACGCGGCCGCGCGCTGGAAGCGATCCCAGATCGGCACGATGCCGTTGCCCCAATTGCCCAGTTGGTCATGATCCGACAGCGCCATGAAATCCAGCGCTGCGATATGGCGACCGAAGTGGTAGTTGAAGTCGATGGTTGCATAGGCGTCGGATATCGCCCGTTGGCGATACCGTTCGCCGGCGTGCACGTGGAGGTCGCCCCAATACAGATTGAACTGCGGCTGCTCCTCCTGCACGACGATCGGGTTGGACACCGCGCGCCAGTTGCGGGCGGGATCGGTGACGATGATGCGCTGCACGCCCGGCGTGCGCAGGCGCAGGGTGTGCTTGAACGCCCCGCCGGCGACCGGGATCACATGCGCCGGGCCGACGCCGATGGCCGCCGGGTCGGTGGCAGCGATTTCCAGCGAGCCGGCGTAGTTCCAGTCCACCCGGCCGGTGGGCAGCGTGGCGGTGACCGTCAGGGTGAAGCGGGCGCCGGCAGCCGTCTGCGAAGGCGCGATGGCGAACAACGTCGCCCCGCGCGGGCCGATGACCTGATTCATGATGCTTCCTCTGGTATGTGGGACACCTGCTGCGCCAGTTGCAGCAAGGCGGTGTAAATCGCTTCGCCCGCGCCCGGCGGCAACGCGGTGCGGCTGTACTGCGGCGGATCATTGGGGAACGGGTCCACGCCGTAGCCGCCCTGGGCAAACGCCTGCCGCGTGGGAATGTAGCCCGGCCAATCGTTGGCGTAACCGATCAGCAGCACCGACATCGGCGCCAGCGCCTGTTTGAGTTGCAACTGAAATTCGACAAAGTATTCGCCCGGCACAGTCAGCAGCAGCCAGTCCCCCAGCCGCGCCGCCTGCAATTCCACTTCCACTGTCAGCGTCGGGTCCATGCGATTGGGAAACGACAGCGTGCGCGCGGCAAACTGCAATCCCTGACCGCATAGCGGCATCAATGCAGGCACGGCCTCAGCCACCGCCTGCCCCAGCGCGACGCCAACTTCCTCCACCGCGCTGAAGTCTTCCTTCATGCTGCGGTAAGGATGCACATCGCCCGCAGCGCCGTTGACAAACAGCGGCGTCACCCCCGGAAGTTGCGCAGCGATCACCTGCCGCGCCCGGCCGGGGAAGTCGGCGGTGAACAATCGATTGCGGGGACCGATCGCCAGCGCATGCGCGGCATACTGAAACAGCAGCGCCAACGGCGAACCGTCATGACGCCGCAGCAACCACACCGCCGTCTGCGGGTCGGTGGGGCCGGTGGTCACGCCCGGCTGACGATCGTAAACCATGCCCCACTTGCCGTCGCGGCTGAGCACGCGGCGATTGTGCGCCAGGTCCGCCCCGGCAAACCCCGTCTCCAGCGTCACCGCCTCCCGCTGCCGCCACGCCTGCACGATCACCTGCGCCAGTTGCTCCTGCCAGACCACCAGCCGGGGATGGTCCCTGGGTGTGCCAAAGACATAGCAGGTGTCCAGGCTGTGATGCGTGTGACTGGCGGCCAGAATGATGCGCTCCACCGGCACCGTCGCATCGCGCTGGGCGACCAGCTGGCGCACCGTCTTCAACTGCTCGCGCCGAATCATCGGCACATCCACCGCCACCAGAATCAGCCCGGCGTCATCCACGCCCAGCGCCAACGCCGTCGCCAGCAATGGATCATGCACCCCTTCCGCCAGACGCACCTGATGCGGCGGCTTGATCGGGAAGCACCCCATCGGCACGCTGGACGTTGCGGTCATGGCGGGCGTGATGTCCACCGTCGCCACGCCGGCGCGCCACCTGCCCGGGCTACTGCAATCGGGCATACATCGGCCCTCCCGGCTGGTATTTTTCAAACGCTTTCCGCTGCGCCTCATTGGGCGCGACATGCCCCCGCAACAGCGGCGAATCCGTCGCCCGCATCCAATCCTCCATCCGCTGGCGCAGCGCCCGCAACACATCCTGCGCCGCTGGATCATCCACCAGATTCCGCCAGGAGCCGGGATCCGCCTGCATGTCGTACAGCTCTTCGCGCACCGGCCGACGGCAATCCACCGCCAGCGAACGCCACGCGGCGCTGCTCATCACGTCGTAGTCGTCCACGCGAATCCACGCCCCGGCGGCATGCGTCGCCAGCACCGTCGGGTCCGCGCGGGCGCGATCTTCATCCGTCACCGCAAACGAGCGGATGTAGCGATGCCGCGCTGTGCGCAGCGCGTGCATCGGGTCGTACGCCACGTCGTAATACAGCGTGGCGAACACCGCGTCATGTTCCTGATACGGCTGCCCGCGCAGCAACGGGGCGAAACTGCGCCCCGACAATTCCGGCGGAATCGGCAGGCGGCACAGGTCGAGCAGTGTGGGCGTCAGGTCCACATTGCACAACAACTCCGGCAGCACGCGCCCGCCGGCGAAGCCGCGCGGCCAACGCGCCAGCATGGCGATCCGCAGGCCCGGGTCATACAGCGTCGCTTTGGCGCGGGGGAACGGCACGCCATGATCGCTGGTGAAAATGACCAGCGTGTCGTCGACCTGCCCGGTCCGCTCCAGTGCCGTGAGCACCGAGCCGATGGCGCGGTCCATCACTTCAATGTCAGTGTGAAAATCCGCCAAATCCGCGCGCACCGCCGGCGTGTCGGGAATCCAGTCGGGCACCGCCACCGCGTCCGGGGCGAAGGTCCGCGGCGTCTTCCACGGCCGATGCACATTGGTGAACCCGGCGCACAGCATCCACGGTTGCGTTGAAGCGCTCGACGCTTCACGCTGCAGAAAGTCCGTCACCTTGGCGCAGACCGCGGTGACTTCCCTGCTGCTTTGCTCCACCTGCTGATAGCCCAGCGTGGCGGGGTCGCGCGCCGTCTCGTGGTGCAGTCCGTACAGGTGCGTGCGGTAGCCGCCCTCCGCCAATAACCGGGACAGATGCTTGACGTGAGGCTGAATCTCCCAGCCGAAGTTGGACAACCCCATCAGGCCGTGCTGATGGCAATGCAATCCGGTGAACATGCAGCCGCGGCTGGGGGTGCATTCGGGCGCCCCGGCAAAGTAGTTGCTCAGGCGCACGCCCTGCTGGGCGAATTGATCGAGCTGCGGACTGCGCACCGTGGGATGGCCACAGCAACCGAGCCAGTCGCCCAGGTCGTGAGGCAGAAAGATCAGGATGTTGGGCGGCCGCATCGCCAGAGCCTTTCAGGTCAATCAAGCTTCGAGCCGAGCGAGGTCAGCGGCATGGTGCTGCAGCCGCGCCACGGCGTCAACGATTTTCTGCAGATCGCCGCGTTGGAAGTCGAGCACCTGATGCGGGAAGCCCAGTGTGCGCTGCGTGCCGATTTCCTCGCTGACCCGGCAGGCCGACCCGCGTGCGTCGCGGTAGTCGCCATGGATGCGAAACGCCGTCGCCGGCACATTCCACAGCACATGCCGGTAGACCGAGCCATAGGTGAGCGTGGCGGGCACGCCTTCCTGCTTGAGGCCCAGGCGAAGCTGCGCCGCCGTGGCGCCGGCCCAGGCGGTCGGGTCATAGGTGAACATGTAGCAGTAGTAACTCTGCGGACTGGCGCACCGGCCGCGTTGCTGGGCGCGCAGGCCGGGAATCTGCTGCAACTGGGCGGTGAGCCACTGGGCGTTGACGTCGCGCTGCGCGGCGCGCTGCGGCAGGCGTTTAAGCTGCTCGCAGAGGATCGCCGCCTGGAAATCGGTGGCGCGGTAGTTGTGGCAGATCAAACCAGCGGGCGGACCCACCTGGGCCTGGCCCTGTTTGGAGCCGGCGGCATAGCCGATGTGCTTGTAGCGGTAGAGGCGTTCCGCGAGGGCTTCGTCATTGGTGAGCACGATGCCGCCTTCGCCCGCCGCCATGGTTTTGCTCTGCTGAAAGCTGAATGAGCCGGCGACCCCGAGGCTGCCCAGGCCGCGCCCGTTCCACGCTCCGCCGTGGGCATGAGCGCAATCCTCCACGATGGCAATGCCCCGTCGCTGCCCCAGCGCCAGCAATGCGTCCATGTCCGGCATCCCGCCATACAGATGCACCGGCATGATTGCTTTGGTGCGCGGCGTGATCGCCTGCTCCACCAGCTGATGGTCCAGACCCAGCGTGCCGGGATCAATATCCACGAACACCGGCGTGGCGCCGACGTACAGCGCCGCCATCGCCGAGGCGGGCCAGGTCAGCGCCGGCACGATCACCTCGTCGCCGGGCCCGACGCCCAGCGTGTGCAGGATCGCCTCCAGCGTCACCGTGCCATTGACCATGAACACCGCATGCTGCGCGCCGTGCGCCGCGGCGAACTGCTGGCAGAACTCCTGCTCCACCGGCCCGTTGAACGACCACCCGCCGCTGCGATACACCTCCACCAGCCGGCGCTCGGTGGCGTCGTCCAGCGGCGGCCAGCGCGTGCTCGGCAGATCAGCGCAGATCGGCGTCCCGCCCAGGAATGCGGGCTTTGCCGCCCCCGAAGGTGCTGCGGAAATCAGGCGGGCCGACGCATGCGTGGATGAGTTTGTCATGGCAGAAAGTATGCGGTAGCTTGCGGGCGGCCTCAATAACAAAAATCTACGATCACTGGCAGGAAACTTGGCCATGGCGGCGCGACTGTCCCTGAAAAAAGTGCTGGCGCAGGCCCTGCCCCACGCCACCCGCGCGGAGGCGCAAATAGCCTTGCTGCCCCCGGGCCAGCCGCATCGCCGCCTGTCGCTCCCGCCGCCGCTGTTCAAGCCCGGCCAGCATCCGCAGAGCGAACTGGTCATCTGCTGCGCCGGCCCGATGTCCATCGTCGGGGCGCAGCAGATCATCGAACTCCAACCTGGCGACGCCGTGCTGATTCCCCCCGGCGCCTGGCATTACGAAACCTATCACCGCAGCCGCCAACCGTATGTCGCCCTGTGGCTGCTGGACCAGGAAGCCCAGCTCGTCTGCATCTGTTCCAAATTTCACCAGGGGTCGTTTGCTTTCACCCGCTGGACCACGACACCGCGCCAACGGCAGCAACCGCCGCCGATCGACCAACTGACGCGTGAACTCATGGCCCGCCCGGCTCACTGGCACACCAAAGCCCGCGCCCTGCTGGCCGACCTGCTGGTGGACCTGTACCGCTACAGCATCCAGAAACGTCAGGCGCCCACCCGGGCCGCCGTCGACCCGCTGGCGCAGGTCCGCCGCAGCATGGAATCACGTTTCCGCGAACCCTTGTCCATCGACAAACTCGCCCGGGAAGTCGGCCTGACGCCCAACTATCTGAGCCACAAGTTCCGCGCGACCTTCGGCATCACCTTCAAAACCTACCTGCGCGAAATCCGCCTGCACCACGCCCGGCTGCTGCTGCGCGAAGGTCGGCCGGTGAAGGAAGTGGCGTGGGAATGCGGGTTCCACAGCGTGTCATATTTCATCCTGGTGTTCAAAGCTCAGGATCAGCAAACCCCCGCCGCGTATGCCCGCCGGCCGCGCGGTCGCGTGTAGGTTGAAATCCGCGGCCCTGGGCGCGACCGGTCAGTTCAGCCGCACAATCAGCAGATTGAGCAGGCCGGCGAAACTCACCCACGCCAGGTAAGGCGCCAGCAGCGCCGCCGCCAGCCGGCTGTGCGGCGCGAAACGCCACAGGGTCCAGACGATCGCCAGCCACAACAGCACGATGACCACCAACGCGCCCGACGGACTGCGCCAACCGAAAAACACCACCGACCAAAACAGATTCAGCGCCAGTTGCAGCAGATATGCGACCCCCGCCCCCGCCGCCCGGCGCCAGCCGCCTGCCCGACGCCAGACGCACCACGCCGCCAGCGCCATCATCGCGTACAACACCGTCCACACCGGGCCGAACACCCAATCCGGCGGGTTCAGCGCCGGCTTGTGGAGCGTTTGGTACCACGAACCCACCGACGAAGCGGTGAACCAGCCCCCCACCGCCGCCACCAGCAGGTTCAGCAGCAGCAGCGCCAATGCGACCCCGACGCTGCTGGCGCTCAGCACACTGCGCGGCGCCGCGGGGGCGCCATCCAACTGGTCCGTTGGTTGCAACATGCCCTGATCATCGCAGATTCACGCTGTCTTCACGAGCCGGAAGCGTCAGCGACGGGCTACGCCAACGTTTGACGATTGATTGATGGTTGACCGGTGACGCGTTGGCGCTTCAGCACGCTGCCCCTCGCTCACGCTTCGGGCTCGTTCAGGCAAGGTTCCATGAAACGCCAGAGCGCGGGGCTTTTGCTTAACGAGCCGGAAGCGTCAGCGACGGGCTACGCCAACATTTGTCGATTGATTGATGGTTGACCGGTGACGCATTGGCGCTTCAGCACGCTGCCCCTCGCTCACGCTTCGGGCTCGTACAAGCTGAAAGCCAATCCCTGGCGCCACATTGTCTGCTGCCTATTCTTCGCCCCCGGCAGGTGCGGGCGTCAGGGACGCCGGGGCGCGGAAGGTGCGACAGCGCACCGCGCCATCGTCGGCCAACCACACGCTCGCCATGCCGTCGCGGGCGGTAATCAGCCGTTTGATGTTGGCTTCACTGAGCAAGGTGAACCAGCGATCGCGGTACAGGCGCGCTTCGCCGCTGGACTGCAGCACCAGTTTCGGCGCGACCTGCGCCAACCAGCGCGGCGAAGCATCCACAAAACTGCCGTGGTGGGCGAGGTCCATCACGTCGGCGCGCAGGTCAGGCTCCGCCTGCAACAACTGCGTGATGGCGAACTGCTGGATGTCGCCGGTGAGCAGGACGCAGTGGCCGGCGGTGCGCAGGCGCAGCACCAGCGAGGTGTCGTTGGCGGGCGTGTCGGCCGCCAACCCCGGCGGGGGCCAGAGCAGATCGCATTGCAGGTCGTCCCAGTTCCAGTTCAGGCCGCGCCCCACCTGTTCCACCGCCAGTTGCCGCGCGTACAGTTGTTCGATCAGGAAAGCCGTCGCCCCTTGCGGTTGGTTACGCGCTTCCGCCAGCAGATATTCATTGACCATCACGCGCTCGGCGGGCACGCGGTCGAGCACATCCAGCACGCCGCCGTAGTGGTCGAGGTCGGCATGGGAAATCAGCACCAGATCCAGATGCTGCACACCGAGGCTGCGCAGTGCGGGCGTCACGCTCTTGACGCCCGTGTCGAGGTATTCCTGTGAGCCGCAGTCGAACAGCAGCGTTTTGCCGCTGGCGGTGCGAACGAGAAAGCACGAGCCGTTGCCCACCGCCAGCATGTGCAGTTCCATGACCGGGCGCGGCGCGGCGGCCACGGGCGCAGCGCGCGCCGGCGTGGTCGAGGCGGGCAGCAGCATTTCGCTGTGCTGCCAGTCATGGCCCAAACCTGGCGGCCGGGTGCCCCACCAGAACCAGCCCGTCACCAACAGCGCGCTAAGCAGCAGCGCCGCGGGACGCCGGTGAAACCACCCGCCCAGCAGCGCCGCCGACCAGCCCAGCGCGCCCAGCGCCCACAGCGCGCTGGGCGCGCGGGCGAGTTCCCAATACACCCCCGGCCAGGTGCTGGCTTGCTCCACCAGCAGCCGCAGCGCGTCGGTCACCCACGTCAACGGATAGCTGAGCAACGCCCCCGCGCTGGGCGACAGCAAGCCCAGCGCGATCTTGGCGTAACCCAAACCCAGCACCGCCGTCACCACCGGCAGCGCCAGCAAGCTCAGCAGCCCCGCCACCGGCGTCACGGCGGCAAAGTGCAACGCCACCAGCGGCAGCGCTGCCGCGCACGCCACCAGATTCGCCGCCGCGTAATCCGCGCCCGCGCGCAGCACCTGCTCGCGCCATTGATCCGGCAGCGCGATTTCCGGATCGCGCCACAACCACTGCCCCACCCGCCGCGTGAACAGGAGCAATGCCGCCACCACCAGAAAGCTCAACTGGTAGCCCGCGTTGAACAGGTCCAACGGCCGCCAGACCAATGTCACCAGCACCGCGATCGCCAGCAGACGCAACGATGGCACGCGCCAACCTGTCAACCCCGCCAGACACAGCAGGGCCGCCATGATCCCCGCGCGCATGATCGGGACCTGGGCGGGCACCGCCAGCAGATACAACGCCAGCACCGCCAGCACCAACAGGGCGGCACGCGGCGGATGATGAATCACCAGCCGCGCCGCCAACCACACCAAACCCAGCAGGATCGCCAGATGCCCGCCGCTGATCGCCAGCAGATGCGCCAGACCCGTGCGGCGAAAGGATTCCTCCAGGCCATCGAGCGGCACATCACGCCGACCCAACAGCAACGTCTGAAGCAGATGCAGACGCGTGGGCTTGTCACGCATGCCCAATGCCAGTGAACCGCTCGCCGCCTGGGCGGTCCCTTGCCGGAGCCGTTGCCACGCCCCGCCGGCGCCCGCCAAACCCAATCGCGCCAGGTTGTCGCGCGACTTGAGCGTCAGTCGGCCATAGACGCCCTGCTGCGCCAGCCACGCGCGGTAATCATGCTCGCCCGGATTGCTGGGCCCATCGATCGCCGCCAACCAACCGCTGGCGCGCACACGCTCGCCGCTGCGCAATTGCACATCCACCTGTTCGATCTTCACCAGCAACCGACCACGCGCCGGCCGCCATTGCCCGTCCACTTCAATCCGCTGGCATTCCAGTTCGAACAACGTGTTGGGCGCGCGATACGCAAAAGCGCCAAACGCCCCGCGCCGGGAAGGCGACAGGTAAACCGCCCCCACCACCACGCCCTCCACCCGCGCCAGTTGCGAGGTCTCCGTGGTGAATTGCCGAATGTCGTCATGCGTGGTCCAGCCGGCCTGCCCCGCCGCCCAGCCGGCGAACGCCCAGCCCAGCGCCAACAGCAACGCAGCCGGCCGCACGGGTTTCCATACCCACGCCAGCACGCCCAGCGCGAGCGCCAGCCCCAACCACAGCCAGATCGCCCCCGGCGCCAGCGCTCCGAGCGTCACCCCCAGCACCGCCGCCAGTGCGGACAGTTCCCAGCGCCAGCATGTCAGCACCTTGAGCATGGGCCTTCATTATGCGGTATGCCAATGTCGGATGGGGTGACGCTGAAAATCGAGCCCCGCGCGTGAGCAAGGGGTGGCGGTGCAGCCGCCGCGAGGCAACACACACCATGCAACCCCTCCCTGACGGTCGGGGCTCGTCATCGGTCCTGACGAACCAATTCGGCTCGGTGGCCGCTGCATCTGACGTCGACCATCGGCAAGCGTATGATGCCTCCCCATGAGTGCAGGAACCAAGCCTGTTTCCGTTTGCGGGTTCAGCTTCGGACGCAATCTGTCGCTGCTGAATTACCCGGTGGAAGCCTCGGTGCGCAGCGTGCTGCCGCTGTGCGATCGCTTCGTCTTTGCCGTGGGCGCCAGCGATGATGACACACGCCAGCGCGTGGCGGCAATTGATCCGAAGGTGGAGATCGTCGACACGCACTGGCCGGATGTGAAGATCGACGGCACCGTGCTGAGCATCGAAGCGAACAAGGCGCTGGCAGCGGCGACTGCCACCGGCTGCACCTGGGGTTTTTACATCCAGGCTGACGAGGTGGTGCATGAGGACGACCTGCCCGCGCTGCGTGCTGCCATGACCCACTGGGCGCCCCGGCCGGAGGTCAAGGCGCTGCTGCTGCGGTTCCTGCATTTCGTGCTCGACTACCGCACGGTCGATCCGTGGATGTACCACAAAGCCTCGCGCGTGATGCGCCTGGACGGCAGTTGCTCGATCATCGGCGACGCCTGCGGCCCGGCGCTCAACGGCTATCAAGGGAACGTGGGCAACCGCGACGGCTACCTCGACAAGAACTTCCTGGGTTCGCATGTGCAATGGGCGCGCGACCCGCGCGGGGGCAGGCCGGCGCGCATTTTTCACTACGGCTGGGTCAAGAGTGACGCCGACCTGGCGGCGAAGTTCGCCAACGTGGAAAAGCTCTGGTGGGGCACGCTGGACAAAGCCGAGAAGGAACGCCGCAAGGGCAACAAGTTCGGCCGGTTCATCGAACGCTACCCGATCCTGAAAAAGTTCCCCGCCAGCCACCCCCACGCCATGCGCGAGCTGGTGGAGAAACGCGGCCTGTTCGCCCCCACGATCAACCGCTGGCTCAACCCCCGCTTTTATGCGGAAGTGCTGCGGCATGGGTTTCATGGGTGAGGTTCAGGACGCAGTGGACCAATCCCGCAGCATTTCAATGCTCGCCAGATTAATTGTCCCAACACCTTTGCATACGCCGACCCCCATCATGACCGATCCTTCAGCGACCAATATATTCCTACCGTAAATACCATAATTCCCCCGCTGAAAAAGTACCCGCCAACATTCTTTATCAATTCGTACTTAAACAGATCGGCCACCAGCGACACGATGTAACCCAAAACAATGGCTACCAACGACAGCGGCGCCAGCCATTTGGAGTGGCGGATCATGAATTTGTTGAAAGCGCTATTCAAACCCATCCACTCCAACATCTCGGTACATAAACCAGCTGAACACTAACCGGATGTCAGCCAGTATCCGCTCCGTAGACCGCGTGCGTCAAGATTCTTCCTCCGTGCCTCTGTGTCTCCGTGAGAGAATCTCTGCCTGCTTCGGCCACGCAACACAAATCGAGAATAGTATCTCTCACGGAGTCGCGGAGAGGCCGCTTACGCAGCAGATCGCTCTGAGGCCACGGTTGCCCAAGTCCTCTGGTTACCGGATCCCCCGGCAGAGCCGGGGGCTAATGGGGTGGCGCTGTGCCGGTACGGTTAGCCCCGGGCTCTGCCCGGGGATGAGGTTGCACGTGTCCCTCCATTGCCCATCGACCCAACAAACCCCTCACGCCGGCCGGCGCGCCAGCAGTTGGACGACCGACGCCTGCCCGGTGTGGTAGGCGCCTTCGTGGACTTCGCGGTCGAGTTCCTGGGCGTGCAAGAAGTCCAGGCCGGGGAGTTCGGCAGTCAGTTGTTTGAGGGTCAGGAGCATATCCGGGTCTTTGGGGCCGCCGGTGGTTTTGGGCAGTTGCTGGGGGGTGTAGGCTTCGAGCAGCAGGATGCCGCCGGGGCGCAGGCCACGGGTGATGGCGGCGTAGAGCGGCTGGCGGATGGTCGTGGGCAGGTGGCAGAAGATTGACACGATGCCCGCCCAGGCGTTGGGTTCGATGACGTAATGGGCGAGGTCGGCGACGACGGTGTCGATGGTCAACCCGCGCGCGGCGGCGAGCTGACGCGCTTTGGTCAGGCCGACGGGGGATTGATCGACCGCGACCACCGGATGGCCCAGGCTCGCCAGGTAGGCGGCGTTGCGGCCTTCGCCTTCACCCAGCGAGAGGACCGGGCCGGGGGGAATCTGGTCCGCCATGGCGACGAGGAATTCGTTGGGCGCGGTGCCGTAGACATAACCCGGCTGGGAGTAGCGTTCGTTCCACATGGGGAGGTCCTGAGAGTTGCTGCAGCGCGCCGAAGAATCAAGAAGAATCTACCACAGAGGCACAGAGAACACAGAGAGTAAGCAGGAGTAGTAGCTGTGTGCTGATCTGCCTGCATTTCTCAGTGAGTATGGCTCCGTGCCTCTGTGTCTCTGTGAGAGAATCGCTGCCCGCTTCAGCTCGGTTGCGGCGTGGAGTTCTGCTCGTCCGGCGGACCATCCCAGCACCAGCGGAAATTGGTGAAGCCGCCGGCCTGCTGGAGTGCTTCGTGGACATCGAGCGCTAAGGCGGCGATGTCCTGCGCGGTGGCTGATGCACGCCGGCTGCGCAACCGGCCCCACCAGCCGGGCAGGTAGGCTGGAGATATCTGCAGGAACCAGTCTGTGCGCGGATCAGTCTGGGCGATCGTCAACAGCAGTCTGGCCGTGGCTCGGTTGCAGGCGATGGACCAGCCCGCATCACGCCAGTTCTCCCGCTCGCTGACCTGCCAGCCCCGGGTGCGCAAATGGTTGTGCAGCAGATCGGCGAGGGAGCCGCCGGGGGGATGGTCCCCGGTTGGGTCAGGTGAAACCGGGCCGGAAATGCAGGCATTCTGCGATCTGGGCATGTGGGTCTCTGTTTGCGTTTACAGCGTGCCCACCAAGTCGGCGACGGGGGCGACGTAGACCTGTGAGCGGCCGGTGATGTCGGAGGTGTAGACGATGTAATTCCCGCGCGGGCTGAAGGCGGGATGGGTGTGGCGATCGTTGTGGGCGGGCAGGTCGGGGGAGCGCTCGTCGGGACGATTGGAGTTGATCGACATGTTGGGCCAGCACACCATGGTGTGACGCTCGCGGTGCAGGTGGGCGAGCATCAGGATGTTTTCATCGGGGTCCTGGCTGTCGGCAACGAGCCAGTTTTCCTGCGGGTCCGGGTGGCAATGGCCCAGCTTGTAGACATTGGTTTCGTAATGCACGCGCAGGTCCTGCCCCGCGGTGTCGACGGAGCAGAGGGCGGTGGGGGTCCAGGTGGGGACGGTTTTGCGGTGAAAGTAGAGACGTTTGCCGGAGGCGCCCCAGACGCAGTGGGTGGCGCGGAAGCCGGGGGGCATGAGGACCAGAGGTTCGATGGAGCCGGTGCGGGTGTCGAGGTGATACTCGCGGGCGCGGAGGAAGGGTTTTTCGTCGGGGTGGTTCTGGCGATCGCGGTCGGAGCAGGCGGAAAGGTAATGGTTGTCGGTGGGGTTGAACTGGAGATGCCCGACGGCAAAGTCATTGCGTTGGAGGCGGATGACCTGATGGCGGTTGGAGCCATTGGTTTCCATGATGACCACGATGGGCCAGCCGTCGTGATCGCGGCAGGAGATGGCGCAGCGGGAACCGTCGCCGCTGAGGGTGGCTGCCCTGCCTTTGCCGGAGACGCCGTCGCCCAGCCAGGGTCGGAAGTCGGCAGCGAGGCGGACGGCGAGCGAGGCGGCGTCGATCGCCAGGAACGTGCCGCGCTGCTCGACGTAGACCTCATTGCGATTGGGTTCATACGCCAGCGAGCGATAGAGCGCGCCGTCCACCTGGGCGAGGCGCACGAGTTGCCCGGTCGCCAGTTCCAGGCGGTAGGGTTGCCAGGCGCCGGTGCGGTTGGCCATGAAGAAGAGGAAGCGTTCGTCGGGCGACCACTTGGCGGCTTCCATGTAGGGGGCGACGGATTCGCCGGGCCCGGAAGTGATTTGCCAGACCGTTCGGCCGGTGCGGGCGTCGCGCCGTTCGTGGCGCGGCATCATGACCGGCTGCCCCACGGGGTCAGGTTGGAAAATGCTCATGCCGCCAGTGTACCGGCGCACCTGCCGCGCAGAGACAACGCGGTTGTTGATCCGATGATCTTGATGGAGCAAGCGCTTGGCCGGCGGAACCCAGAGAGGGGGCGTCATCCGTGACGCCTGCGGGGGCCGGCTGCTTCACGCGGGGCGGCGTGAAGGGGAGGAGGGGGGGCTTACGTCAGCTCGCCGGCCATGGCGTCGACCGTGGCGTCGATCTTGTCCTGCGTTTCGTAGCTGCCGTCGGCAATCTGAGCGCGAACACGGTCCACCAGGTTCTGACGGACGTCGGGCAACTGGCGCAACTGACTGAGGAAGCGGGCGGCACTGGAAACTTCAACCCGATCCGAGCCGCGCACCGGGGCTGTGCTGCCGTCGCCGGCGCGCACCGCCCGACCCGAGCGCGAGTAGCCTGTCGCCTGGGGGCGACCAATGGGGGAAATGTCGGTCATCTCAAACACTCCTGACAAGCAGCCGATGGATCCAAGCCTGCTCGAACCCGTGTCGAGCTGTCTCTCTTACCCGCCATCGGCTGTGGCGTCTGCCTTGAACACCCCTACATATCGCCCAAGCGCCGTAAAAACCTTCACGTTTTCTGCCCGGTTGGGTCAACGACTGTAAGTGCCTTGCATGGCTCCGATTACGCGGTCACAGCAGAATCGCCCGTCCGATAAATCCCTGTAGAAATCTGCTGTTATAAATTCTATCAACAAGTCATCCACAGGCAATATTAATTTCGTCAAAACGGGCAGGGAAACCAAAAATTTCCCGAACATCGTCTATGCAATCATCGACACATACCGCTGGCATCCTCCAATAATTCCTGCTCCCGGCTTAACCTTTTGCACATCTTGGCCACCGACATCCAACTCCCGCAGGCATCTCCGCCCAGGCGACCCACAGCACCTGCGCTGCCTGCAGGACACCGTGACGGGGTATGCAAGCTATGTGCATTGGCGCTCAGGCGTCGTCGGAGTTCAGCGCGCAGCGCCGGGGGATGGTGGCGGGCAGCCGATCACCGGATGGGCAGCTTCCGGGGGGGGCTGGGGGGCTGGGGGGCCGGGGGGCCGGGGGGGGGCGATGCGAGCGG
>CAZSBB010000056.1:0-29420 GCA_964605235.1 uncultured Phycisphaeraceae bacterium | reverse complement strand
GCCAACTGCGCTGGGCGCAAGGGGTTAACGCGGCTGGCGCATAAAGTTGTGACGCGCGGGGCTCGTCAAGATGCCGCGCGGGAGGATCGCCATGGCCCTGTTCAATGCCGCCCAGCGCAGCTTTGTCGAATCCATCAGCCGACTGTGCGTGACCAATCCCTTTTCCCCCCAGCGGCTGGCGGTCGAGCGGGCGGCACTGGGTGAAGCCTGGGAAGCCGAGCGCGGCGTGTGGAGCTATCAACCCCAGCAACCGGGCGAACGCAAGAACATCGGCCAACTCATCGAGCGCGCCCAGACGCTGCTGGAACAGACCCGCGCCAAGTTGATCGAACACGCCGACGCCACGCCGCGCGAATTGGAGCTGTACGAAGACCTGGTGCTGCATCAGCTTTACAGCAACCATCGGCAGGGCCTGGCGCCGGGGCTGGATATGGCGGAGTCTCCCGCGCGCCGCCGCGCCAGCAGCGGTGCGGGGGTGCTGGGGTGGAAAGCCTTTCGCGCCGAGTTCGCCCATTACCTGCATCTGCCGGGCGTCACGCTGCCCAGCGGTTACGAAGCCGGCCACGTCTTTGCGTGTTGCCATCAGCTTCGCCGGGCGTTCCTCAACATCTTTGAACATCTGCTGGGCAGTGCCGCGTGCATGGGCGAACTGCGCCAGGCGGTGTGGCAGTCGATCTTCACCAGCGACATGCACCGCTACTTCCGCGGGCTGTACCGCAACATGGCGGACTTCGCCACGCTCATCACCGGCCCCACCGGCACCGGCAAGGAACTGGTCGCCCGCGCCATCGGCTGCTCGCTCTACATTCCCTTTGACGAAGCGGCCGGGCGGTTCCGCGGCGACTGCGACGGCGCGTTCTTTCCCCTGAACCTCTCCGCCCTGAGCCCCACGCTGGTGGAGTCCGAACTGTTCGGCCACGTGCGCGGTGCGTTCACCGGCGCGCTGCAGGATCGCACCGGCTGGCTCGAACAATGCCCGCCCCACGGCGCGGTGTTCCTCGATGAGATCGGCGAACTGACCGAAAACATTCAGGTCAAGCTCCTGCGCGTCCTCCAGCAACGCCAGTTCGCCCGCATCGGCGACACCAAGCTCCGCGATTTCACCGGCAAAATCGTGGCGGCGACCAATCGCAACCTCGCCCAGCGCATGCATGAGGCCGCCTTCCGCAGCGATCTGTACTACCGCCTGTGCAGCGATGTGCTGACCACCCCGAGCCTGCGCCAGCAGTTCAACGATGCGCCGGGTGATCTGGCGCGCTTCGTGCATTTCATCCTGCAGCGCATTCTGGAAGGTGAAGTCACCGAGCTGGCCGAGAGCGTGGCGCAGCAGATCGAAGCGGCACTGGGCGCGGACTACGCCTGGCCGGGCAATTTCCGCGAGCTGGAGCAATGCGTGCGCAACCTGCTGGTGCATGGACGCTATCAGCCGCCGGTGGCGAATGTGGAAGCGGTGGATGCCGGCGACGCGCTGGCGCGGGACATCCGCCACGGCACGCTGTCCGCTGACGAGTTGCTGACCCGCTACGTGCAGGTGGTCTACGGGCAATGCGGCAGCTACGTGGAAACGGCGCGCCGCCTGCAGTTGGATCGCCGCACGGTCAAAGCCCGGGTGGATGCGGGGGCGGTGGGGTGAGCTGTGGGCCGGATGTTTGCCACAGATGAACACAGATAAGCATTGAGAGAGATGAAGGCAGGGATGATGCAGAAGAGATGGGGGTGGGGATGAGGCGTGGTCTTGGCTCGATTGGCATTTCTGTTTTTCTCTGTGCCTCTGTGTCTCTGTGAGAGCAACTCTTTTGCTTGCTCCGCAAGGCGCTTGTTGCACTGATGGCGGTGGTGTGTGGAAATGAAAACGGCCGCGGGGGTGAGCCGCGGCCGGTGGGTTGCGTGGGTTGCAGGTGGATGGCTCAGGCGGTTTGCAGTTGGTCCTGCATTTGTTTCCACTGGCGCTGGCCGATTTCCAGGACTTTTTCGTCGGGCAGGCGGTGGAGGTAGTGATAGTTGGGGTGGCCGCCGGGGCGAGACTGGAAGGGGTCGTTGTGCCTGGTGTTGTAGCAGCAGATGAGGGTCCAGCGGGCGTGGTCGGAGCGGTTCTGGTCCGAGCGGTGCAGCAGGTTGCTGTGGAAGAAGCAGACGTCGCCGGGGTTCAGTTCGACGTAGACCAGTTCGTGCCGCTTGGCGAGTTCATCGACGCGCGCCTGGTCGGCTCCGGTCTGGGTGCCGACGACGCCGTGCTCGATCCGGCCACATTTGTGCGTGCCCTTGAGCACCTGCAGACAGCCGTTGGCTTTGCTGGCGCTGTCGACGGCGATCATGGCGCTGGCCATGTCGGGATAGAGGCAGTGATTGTGCTTGTACCAGTAGCCGTAGTCCTGATGCCATTCCCACGCCCCGCCGACGCGCGGCTCTTTGAGCATCATTTTGTGATGGAAGTGGTAGACCTCATCCTGCAGCAGCGTTTCCATGGTGTTGACCATGCGCTCGCACTGCACGCAGGCGGAGTAGATGTCGTCGAACAATTCGTTGCGCAGCCGCAGGCGACTGGCTGCGCCCTGGGTGTCGACCGGGCCGCCGGCTTTGTCCATCTCGCGGTCGCCCTTGGCGATCTGGAAGAGCAGCGCGGTCTCTTCCTTGTTGAAGAGCTGGGGGACAATGAGGTAGCCGTCCTCGTGGAACTGGAGCACTTGCTGGGGGGACACACGGAAGGTGGTCATGGCGGGTTTCCTGGGAGAGAGCACGAATCCTGTGAGATACGGTTGACGCCGGTCAGGCCGGCCGCACGACAAGGGGGGAATTGTGCCTGATCGTGGGGCGGGTCGCCATGCAAAGCTGAGCTGGAAACCTATAATATTTTGCTATGCCGCGTGCCCGGTCCCGAAACCTGCCGCCGTTGCTGTCGGACCCGACGTTCAAGCCGCATGCCCCCAAAGCGCAGCGGCTGCGGCCGGGGCATTTTGTGCGGGAGCTGGGATTTTACAACGAGCGGCCGGCGGGTTTGTACGACTACCTGTTGATCTGCACGGTGGCGGGCAGCGGGCGGTTCACGCATCGGGGCGGGGTGTTCGACACGCAGGCGGTGGATGTGGTGTTGATCGAGCCGGATGTGGCGCATCGGTATGAGACGAATCCGCAGGTGAAGCATTGGGAGTTGCTGTGGGCGCACTTTCAGCCGGCGCCGACCTGGCGGGCGTGGCTGGATTGGCCGGAGGTCGCGCCGGGACAGGTCAGCGGTCTGCGGCATCTGGCGCTGACGCCGACGGTGGGCCGGATGGTCCAGGCGGCGCTGGTGGAAGTCAACGAGCTGTATGAATCGCTCAGCCCGCATAGTCTGACGCTGGCGATCAACGCGCTGGAGAGCGCGATTCTGCGCATCGACGAGCACAACCCGCGCGGCGCGGGGGCGCTGGGCGCCGGCGCACGCGGGCCCGCCATCGACCCGCGCGTCCGGCGGGCGGTGGACTTCATCCATCGGCAGTTCGATCAGCCCCTGTCGCTGGGCGACATCGCCGCCGCGGCGGGTCTGTCCGCCTCGCGCCTGAGCCATCTGTTCCGCGCGACGCTGCAGCAGACGCCCCAGCAATACCTGCAGCGGCAGCGGCTGGCGCGGGCGCAGCAATTGCTCGAGAGCACGCAGATGCGCGTCGGTGAAATTGCCGAGGTGGTGGGCTATCCCAGTGCGTTCTACTTCACCAATCGCTTCACACGGGCGCTGGGCCACAGCCCGCGCGCGTATCGCCAGCTGCTGGCGCAGCAGGATCGTGTGCCGCAGCGGTGAGTGGATTTTGCCCACCGCTCAACACCGATGAGCGGGCAGCGGGATCAGGCTCAGGGCCAACGCATCTATCCCCAGCGTTTTGGCTGAACGAGTCCCGACCGTCAGGGAGGGGTTGGTTTCCTTGCGTCACGTCGCTGCGGCTGCGCCGCAACCCCTTGCTCACGCGTGGGGCTCGTTAAGCAAGCGCGGAACTGCGTTGGCCCTGCGATCAGCCAGAAATAAGCCGCAGCGGCTGTCGCGGTGCAGGCATCGCCCGCTTGCGCTTCGCTGTGGGTCTGGGGGGCTGCGTGAACGCCAATGTCCTGCCGTTGGCCGCGCGGACCCCGTGTCGCCTCTCCCGCCCCGGGGTCGAGCCCCGCCGCAAATACATCAATTCCGCACCCGATCACATCTACCATCGCCCCGGTCGATATGCGAAGATGACCGCCGTGCGGCGGGCTGAATGCAGCGTCGATGCGCTGACATACAAGGTGCGGACAACAAGGGGAACGACATGCGAACATGGCGTTTGGTTGTGGTGTGCTGTCTGGTGCTGTGCCGTCCCGGGCTGGCGGCGCCGGGGACGGAAGCCTACCTGCTGGGGCTCGAATCACTGGCGCAGGCGCGTTACCCCGCCGCGGTGACGAGTTTTTCTGAAGCGCTCAACGCCGAGCCGGAGAATCCTGACTACCTGCTGGCGCGTGCGGTGGCGCTGGTGTTCTCCGAGCAGTTCAAGCCCGCGCTGCAGGATCTGGACCGCGCGGATCGCCTGCGCGCCAATCACAATGACACCCGCCTGTGGCGCGCCAGCGCCGTCGCCATGACCGGCGACTTCATGAACAGCAGCCGCCTGTATCCCTTCGCCCAGCACAACAAGCCTTACGAAAACGCCGTGCGCGCGATGTCGCACGCCTACGGCGAAGCGAACTTCCGCAAAACCATGGGCGATCAACTGGCGGTGCAACAGGCGCTGCCCGCCCAGGAAACAGCGCGGCGGCAATTCCCCGAGTTGGCCCGGGGCTTTGTCGAACGGGTCAAACCGCAGGGCGCGGTGAGCAAGACGCTCCGGCAACGCGGCATCGACCGCTACAACCAGGGCGATTACGCCAACGCCTATCCCGATCTGCTGGCGGCGTACACCGCTGATCCCAATGACATCGTGCTGCGCTACCATCTGGCGGGTTGTCGGCTGGCGACCAAAGCGGCGGAGGCGGCCCGACTGGATTACACCGCGTGCCTGCAGGCGAAACCCGCCTGGGCGTTTGCCGCCCTCGGCCGCGCCTATGCCCTGGCGGAACTGGGCGATGAGCCGGGGGCGCAGCGCGATCTGGCGCGGGCGCAACGGCTCAAGCCTGAGCTGGACGACAAATTCGCCGCCGACGTCGCCAAACGGTTGTCGCGCACGCGCGTCACTGGCGCCGCGGAGCAGCAGCTTGAGGCGTTGCTTGAAGCTGCCCGACAGAACGCCGCGTGGGACCAATTGCTCCAAAACGCTTCCCGCGTGATCGCCGCGGCGCAGACGAATCGTCTCCGCGCCGATGAACGCTACGAGATCGAGCGCAGTCGGCTGAGTTTGGCGACCTGGGAGAAAGGCGCGACCGCCGACGCCTGGGCGGCACTGGGCCAGTATCTGTTCACCGAAGCGTTCGTGGTGATGGGCGAAAGCGTGGAGCCGCGCGTCAAGATGCTGCCCTATCGCGCCCACGATGAGAAGTCGGAGCTCGCCGACGCCGAGGCCGCGCTGGATCGCGCGCTGCAACTGGACAGCAATCATGCGGTGGCGCTGGCGTTCAAAGGCGGCTGTCTGCTCAAGCGTCATCAGAACTGGCAGGCGGCAAACCAGTACCTGGAGCGGGCGTTGCAGCGGGCGCCGCGCGACCCGCGCATCCTTGAGCTTTACGCCCAGGTCATGGACTATGCCGCGTATGTCCAGGCGGTGGCGGCGGCAAACCTGCGCAGCGTGGATACCTGGGAGGATGAGTATTACGTCTACTATCGCTATCCCTCGCAGGCGGAACTGAAGCAGGCGGCGGAGTTGGATCGCTTGGCGCAGGACATGTGGCGACGGGCGCGCGGCGCGCTGGAGCAGGCCGCCGCGGCTCAGCCCAACCAGCCCACCGCGCCGTACTACCGGGGGGTGATCGCCCAGCGCGATCGGCAATACGCCCAGGCGGCGCAGCACTTCCAGCAGGCGACGAAACTCAAGCCGGATTATCTCGAGGCGTGGCAGCGTTTGAGCATTGTGCAGGCTGCGCAGGGTCAGACGCGCGATGCCATCAGCGCCCAGTCGCGGGCGACGAATCTGGTGCATACCTCGGCGGCGTCGATGCTCAAGCTGGTGTGGCTGGACCTGCCGCGCACGGCGTACCAGTCCGCCGGCGCCGGGGTGGCGCAGGCGCTCGCGCTGGATGCCGCCGATCCGCGCGGAGTGGCGTACCGCGGCGCCATCGCCCGGGCGCAGGAAAACTGGCGTGAGGCGGCGGCCTGCTTCGTCGCCGCGGCCGCGCTGGAGCGCCAGCGTCAGGCGTTGGCGGGCGTGGCGTTCGATGCGCCCGCCGTGCGCTACACCGCCGAGCAGGCAGCGCGGCTGATCGCCTACAACACCGCTGCCGTCGAGGCCCTGTTGCGAACCAATCAGGCGCAACTGGCGCAGTTCCTGCTGAAAACCAACTTCGCCCTGCACGCCAGCACCCCCGCCGATCAGCGGTATCAGTTCACGCCCTGGGCCTTGGTGCCGGCAGTTCCGGATGATCCGAACCGGCTGCCTGATGAGCCGAACATTGAAACGAACATCACCTGGTCGGCGTTGTACGCGGGTCGGCTGCACCTGGCGCAGCGCAACTACGACGCCGCCATGCAGCAGTTCCAGTGGGCGGCCAACCACGAAAGCCGCAAGCCGCCGACCATGGATCAGGGCATGGCGATCCGCATCCCCGGCCTGTGGGCGAAGCTGGGGCTGGTGGACGCGGCCCTGCAACAAGGCAATGCCCGCCTGGCGAGTCAGATGATGCAGAACTACGGCCACCCGACCATCGCCCCAACCGCGATGCGCGAAGAAGCGGATCGGCTGCGCAATGCCCTGGAAACCAAAGGCCAACGCAGCGGCGGCGACACCTACCACGACATGCTCGATCGCCTGCGCCGCCAGCAACGGTGAGCTGCAGCTGGCTGGCGCGGCCGGTCGCCCGGGTTGCCGGTGTCATGCTGTCCGCAGGGGCATGCCGGGGGCGGGTTTTTGCCACCGATGAACACGGATGAAGCAGGAGAGAGATGAAGCAGGGATCAGCAGGTGCAGTTCAGATTCATGCGTTTCGCGCACCTGTCACCAAGCTGCGTTGACAGAGCGTTGCGCCGACGTGTCGCCTCACCTGAAAATACCCTGTTTTCCAAATCGGGGCGACATTTTTTTAAGCTGTTTTACAGGTTATGTTTGAAGCAATTTTCGCCGCTTTTTTGATGTCATGTGACAATGATAGTGACATCATATAAAACATTGCACTGAAGATGTTTACGCTATTTTCGGAAAGTATGAATCGTGCTTGAGGTGACATCCGGTCGCCGGGCCGGTCAAGTTTGGCGCAGGCAAGCTCATTGCATTAACGAGCCGGAAGCGTAAGCGACGGGCTACGCCGCCGACCACCGAGCGTTTGGGGTGAACTCCCGAACCCCCGGCAACCCGCGCCCAACCCGGCGCTGACGCTTCCGGCTCGTCAAGCTAGGACCCACGGCGGGCGGTGTCGTTGCTGCGTTTACAGCATGATCGTCGCCAGGCCCAGGAACATGCCCATGCTGGCGACGTCGGTGGCGGTGGTGAGGAAGATGCTCGAAGCCGTGGCGGGGTCGGCGCCCAGCCGGCGAAGGGTGGAGGGGACGATCACGCCCGCGATGCCGCTGATCACGCAGGCGCCGGTCATGGCGATGAGCACGACGAAGGCGAGCGTCAGCGCGTCGTCGCGGTGTTGCAGCAGGGCGTAGACGTACATGCCCAGGCCGGCGGTCAAGCCCACCAGCGCGCCGTTGCACAGGCCGAGGATGGCTTCCTTGATGACGACTTTGCGTTCGCCGCCGGCTTCGAGTTCGCCCAGCGTCATGCCGCGCAGGGTGACCGCCAGCGACTGACAGCCGGTGTTGCCGGATTGACCCGCGAGCACGGGCAGGAAGACCGCCAGCACCACGACCTTGCCGATGATGGGTTCAAAGAAGCCCACCACCGCGGCGGCGACGAAGGCGGTCAGCAGGTTCAGTTGCAGCCAGGGATGGCGGAACTTGAGGCTGCGGGGCCACGGCGTGGTCAGGCGTTCTTCCTTTTCGACACCGACCATGGCGCCGGCCTGAGCGGTGAGCTCGATCGCCTGGCGTTCGAACATCATCGAGCCGCGGATCAGGCCCACCAGTTTGCCGTCGCCGTCGCACACGGGATAGACCGGGTAATGCTTGTCGAGCACCGCGCGCATGGCGTCCATCTGGTCCATCTGCGGCGCCAGATAAAACGGGTTGCGCAGGGCGATGTCCGCCAGCGTGGCGTCAGGGTTGGCAAAGAGCAGCTCGCGCATGACGATCACGCCCTGCAGTTTGCCCTGTTCATCGACGACATAGGCGTAGGTGATGAACGCCTGCTTGACCAGTTCGCGCAGGCGATCAATGGTGTCGCGCACGGTGGTGCTGGGCAAAAAGGTGGCGATGGGCGGCTCCATCAGTCGGCCGACGGTGCCGTTGGCGTAGGTCAGATTGGTGCGCCACTGATCCGCCACCCGCACGGGCGCCAGGGCGAAAATTCCCTGACGCTGGACGTCATTCATGCGTTCGAGCAGGCGCTCCGCCAGCGACACATTGACCCGCGTGAGCAAGGCGGCCTGGCGTTCCACCGGCTGCTTGCGCAGCTGGTCGGCGGCATCCTGGATGCCCATGTGCTCGAGCCGAATCGCCAGTTGGGCAAGATCTCCGTCAGCAGTCGGCGGGGGGGTCGCAGCGGCGACAGTCATGGTCCAACTCCCAGCGGCGGGCGCGGCGAACACCTTCACCAACCGCTTGCTTGTGCTATTGCGTTCTCAGTTTGAGGGTGGGATTGTACCGCAGCGACCGGGGCAAAACCGGGCATAAACCGGAAAAAAAGCCGCGGCGCCGGTGCAGTGGCTGGCCCGCTGTCCCGAGCGTTCCATCCCCAGCAACCGCACGCCGCGGCTCATGTCGTTCTGCTCCCCAAACCTCCGCGACTTCTCCCTGCGGAACGAGCCCCGACCGTGAGGGAGGGGTTGCCTTGGCTCCACTCACCTTTGCGTCTACGCCGCTACCCCTTGCTCACGCGCGGGGCTCGTTAAAAAAGCGGGGCATGCGTTCATGCTGTTCAACGCCATCCCACGCTTGCCTGACATTGCCCAGGACCAGGCGCGAAGGCATGGCTGCACGCACGGCGTCACGGCACACAAGGCTGCGGCGATTGCCCGCCCCCGCAGCGCTGCTGTTGCTGGGCGGCGGCAACGAGCTGGCGGCCGGCGGGGGAGCTGGGCGTCACCCATTGGTCATTGCCCTGGGCAGCGCGAATGAGAATGCCATCGCTGCTCAGGTCGAGCAGGGTCAGGGCTTCGGGGGTGAGTTCGCCGCCATGCTTCTCGCGCAGTTGCTGCAGACGGGTTTCATTGTGCTTGGAAAGCCAGCCGATGTAGCGGGCGCTTTCGTCGGCGCAACTGCCGCAGGCGAAGACATGCGCCAGCACGCCGGTGGGTTCCGCGGAGTCGCCGTGGGGATTGACCACGGGGGTGATCTGTCCGCCGGCGGCAGCGAAGAGTTCGCCGGTGCTCAGGTCGAAGTAGTAGGTTTCGCGGCGTTGGCGGTTGGGGCCGCGCAGGCTCTGGGTCAGTCCCAGCAGACAACCCAGCAGCAGGACAAGGCTGGCGGCGGCGGTGGCGGCGGGGTAACGGTGCAGCCAGGCGCGGACGCCGATGGTCGAGTTGGATGAGGAAGCCATGGGCTATTTCCATTCAAAAAAGGCGGCTCCGGGAGCGGGGGGAACGGCCAGGGGGTAGCGCAACCGGCCGGGGAACTCGGCGCGGCCGCTCCCGGAGCGCGGCAAGGTAAGGATCAGTTGGGGTCGTAATCCGCATCGCCAGCGCGACGGGCCTGGTCGGACCAGAGGCGCATGTCGCGCAGGGCTTCATAGCTCAGGGCTTCGGCGTGACCATCGACGAAGCCGGAGATGGTCGAGCCGTTGTAGCGCGGGTCGATGGCGCCGGTGCTGGTGTAGGCGTAGCCGAAGCGGTCGAAGTCGCCGGCGATCCAGTCGGTGAAGGTGGAAGTGCCGCCGGAGGTGTTCATGTTGTGCGGTGCGAAGACAGCGACGTAGCCGGGGGTTTCACTGCCGCCCACGCTGCCGTAGTAGCGCGCGGAAGCAAAGGCGAGCAGACCCGAGGGGCCTTTGGCGTCCAGGCGCGGCCGGGTGACCAGTTCGTCAGGCCAGGCGTCGGCAGCATTGGTGCTGTTGCGATAGACGCCGCCGACGAATTCGCCGTTGAGTCCGAAGCTGGGATAGAGAGTGCTGAGGTAGTACTCCCAGCCGGGCCCGTAGGCGGTGAAGGCGGGGTTGCCGACCATCTGCTTTTCGCCTTCGTTGACGTAGAGCACGCCGCGGAAGCGGTAGTCGATCATGCTCGCCAGACGGTAGGGATAGCGCACCGCCAGGTCGGTCGGAGCCGCCACGCCGTCGAAGCCGTAGTAGGTCTGGGTGACCGCGGCATGCGGCACGATGGCTTCAATCCAGTGCTCGTCATTGGCGTCGGCGTACAGCGCCTGGGCGAGGGCGACCTGCTTGCCGGCGGACATTTCACGGATCATCAGCGCCTGGGTGCGGGCCGCGGCAAGGGCGGGCAGCAGGATCGAGATCAGCATGGCGATGATGCTGATGACCACCAGCAGTTCGATAAGCGTAAAGCCGCGCGGCTGGCGGGGACGACGCGAAGAGACAACGGGGGCGGGAAACATGGGCATACTCCTGCAGACAAAACAGAGGTAAAAATCCAACCTGAGTCACGCCGTCGTCGGACGACGCGACCTGCAATCAAAGCGAAACAAGCACGCGAATCACCGCTGGGTGCTGGCGGCGGTCTGCTCGGGCAGGTTCGCCAACTGGGGAAGAATCTGCGGGTTGGCGTAACGCTCCGGGTCGGCGTTCCAGCGCTTGACCGCGGTGCGATTGAACAGGTAAATCTTCTGGCCCTGGTACATCACGAAGGGGTCCTGGGCGGACACCACGCGCTGCGGATACACCGGGCAGTACACCTGCGCGAGCTGACGCCTGGGCAGTTCCATACCCTTGAGCTGCGGCAGCAATGGCGACTGCACATACGCATCCGGGTCGGCTTCAAACTTCTGCAGGCAGGCGTCGCAGCAGACGCGAACCTTCACGCCGTGGTATTCGATTTCGGGATCATCCTTGCCCAGCTCCGTGTCGGTCATGATCGGGCAGTGCGTTTGCGCAGCGCCGACGGCAGGCAGCTTGGTCGGCACGAAGGCGATGGGCTGCGCGGCAACGACGGGCGTCGGCGGCGCGCTGGATTCGACGGCAACCGCCTGGGGAGCTTCCGTGGCGACCGGGGCCGCGTGGGTCGGCTCCACCTTGGGGGCTGGCTCAGTCCCGGGCGCGCTGGTGGTGGTGGTGGTCGGCGGTGAGATGCGCTTGATGTCGGCGGCGTCCTCATCCACCTGCGGCTGAGGATTCACCAGCGCCAGTTCGCCCTCGAACCGCACCGTTTCCACCAGGTCGTGATTCTGCTTGCGGTCAGCGCCGCCGAGGATGACGAGCTGATTGTCGAACGCCACCATGCGATGCACGATGCGCGGGGTGGTGCTGGCGACCTGCTTCCAAGCGCCAGCCTGATCGTCGAGCCGATGCAGCGAACCATCCGCCAGACTCACGTAAAGCTGGCCATCCATGTCGCACGCGGCAGGAGAGAAGCCGTTGTGACCTTCACCGGGAAGCTGCGGGCCGGTGCTCCACGAGCCGGCAGCGGGATCGTAGATGTTGACCTCGCGGCTGATCTCGCTGTCTTCGGTCAGGCCGCCGAGCACATACAGCTTGCCGGCATGCACCGCGACGATCAGCGCACGCCGGATGAAGGGCTGATCGACTTTGCGCCAGGTGCGGTCGGCGCTGGTCAGGTCCAGCGTGAGCATGTGGTCATGCCAGTCGTTGCCGGTGTTGCCGCCCTTCTGCGCCCAGCCGCCCACGACGTACAGCGTGTTGCCGATGAACGCCACGTCATGCGAGGAACGCGGGGCCGGGAGCGTCGGCAGCGGCAGCCACATGCCCACCTGCGGGTCGTAGCAGGCGGCGTCGGCGATCGAGTGATTGTTCACCTTCGCGCCTGGCTGATTGCGCGGCTGCATGCCGCCCACGCGGTAGACGCGCCCATCATGGCTGGCGAGGTTCATCCCCTGCACCGCCGGGCCGCCGGGCAGCGCTTCCCACTGCGCGTCCGCACTGGTGAGCGACAGGCGATGGAATTGCCACGACACGGCGTCGGTCGAGTAGCTGTGCGTGCGCACCGCGTGACCGCCGTAGATGTACACGTAACCATCCGCTTCCACGGCGCCGAAGCTCGACACCGCCTGCGGCATGCGCGGCAGCGGCGGCGGGCCGGCCTGAGCAGCGGCGCCGGCGACATCGATCACCAGCGTCGGGTAATGCCGGGCTTCGGCAAACGCCTTGCCATCGCGCTCGCCGGCGGTGGCGTCCACGTACCGACCCCACACGCCGTAGCGACCCGTCTGCGTCTGCACCGGCGAGCAGCCGGCGGCATCGGTGGTCGGCTTGCTGCGCGTGCCATCGGGCAACAGGATGTTCAGCTCCACACCCGACACCGGCTTACCACCCGCCAGCACCTGAAAGCGAAAGCTGCCGGGGGCGCCCACCGCAATGATCTCGGCAGCGGTCTGCGGATCCAGTTGCTGCACGTCCGCCTGAAACGGATTGCCCAGCACCACCTTGGGGTGATAGCTCACGAGGTAGGCGGGCTTGTCGCCATGCTGGCGAACCCCGAATTCCACCGAGCCGCGCACCACGCGCTGCCCACTGCCCGGCAGCACCGCGACCAGCGAATGCGCATCGCCCGGCTTCACCGGCACGTCGAGCTTTTCACCCGAGCCGGCGTAGCAGGTCAGCGTGAACCCCGGGATGATCTTGATGTCGATCTGCTCATCGGGCGCCAGCTCTTCGCTGAGCACCACCTGCGCGGTGGCGGCATCCGACTGGGGGACGATAAACACAAAGTGCGCCCGGGCGGCCGAGCACAGCGTCAATAACGCCAGCAAGGCGAGGCGGTGAGTCCAAGTCACAAGCCGACCCATGTCACGAATCATGAGACACAACTCCGTAAAAAGGATTAAAACTCATTCTCAATAAAAGCCCACACAGCGTTGATGCCACGCCGAGGCGGGAGTGGCGGCCAAGCGCGTTACCTGGTTGCTGTGGGACGGCAGCGAAAGGCAACAGACGATGAGATTCAGTCGCAACAATCTACGGACATGTGCCGCCGGTGTCAAGTCGTAAATGAGATTGATTTGCAAATGTATATAACAGGCTTGTTTTAAGGATGCTTACGACGGCATGGTTTCACGTCAACCTCGCCAGGCGCCTGCGGTGGTCACACCTGCCTGGAACCAGCATGCCCACTCGTGGTCATCCCAGCTTCTGCGCGACGCCATCGACCGCATCCCCAAACCGTTTCAAGCCGCTGGAACCCGGGCGTCGGCGACCAGCAATTGCCGCAGGGCGGCAGCAGTCAGCGTCATGAGCTGCTGTTCGGACAGTCGGGACAGCACCGCGAGCAACTCGGGGGCCAGCGGCTCATTGCGCCAACGCTGGAACATCGGCAAACCGCGCAGCGCGCTCAACAACGCCGCGTCCACCACCTCTGGGCTGGTGGTCTGCAACAAGCTGGCGCGCTGAGACTGGCTCACCGGTTCCGTTCGCCGCCGGGTTTCCGACATGGTTCGCTCCTGCGAACCCCCCTTCACCTCGTCCTGCGGTGGCTGTCCTTTTCATCGACCACTGCAATTTCCACCTTAACCAAACCCGAACTGCTAACATGACGCCCCGATTTCCTGACTCTCCTGACCTCATTTTTTGGAGTGGTGCACATGGCCCGATCGCTTGCTCTGACCGCTGCCCTTGGCCGGGCGGCCATCCTCGGCGTCGTCGCCCTGTCGCTGGCGGCGTGCAACGGCTTTGGCCCGCCCAAGATCACCGACAAGGACCTGGAGCGCATCGAATACCCCGCCCTGCTGGACATGCTGGCGCAGACCAGGAAACGCACCGTGCTGGTCGATGTCCGCAGTGCCGCGAAATATGAAGCCGGCCACATCCCCCAGGCGATCAACATCCCCATCGAGATGCTCGCCTGGCAGGACCCGCGCCTCATGGACGCCGACCAGATCGTCGTCTACGCCGGCGGGTGGACCGACTACGCCTCCGCCGCCGCCGCCAAGAAACTTCTGCAAGTCGGCTACAAAACCGTCTATGACTTCCGCGGCGGCATGGACACCTGGCAAGCCTACGGCGGCCAGATCGTGCCCTGACCTCCCGGACTGACAATATTGGTCCTGGCCCGCTATTTAACAGCCTGGCCGGTGTGCTCGGCAGTGGTGGCGCCGGCAAAGAAGCTGCAGCCGAGGGTGACGCGGGTGCTGGGGCGCTGGGGTTCACGCTGACGGGCCAGGAGCAATTCGGCGGCGGTGGTCGCCAGCGCTGCCCAGGGCAGCATGATGGTCGAGAGCGGCCCGCCGTGCATCAGCCGGCCGCGTTCCTGGCCGTCGAAACCGATGAGCTGGAAATCCCGGCCGGCTTTGCGACCCGCGCCCAGGGCGCCGATGGCGACGCCCATCGCCAGCTCATCCGAGGCGCAGAACACGCCGCGCGGCTCGGGCTGCCGCGCCGCAAGCTGCGGCACGATCTCCGCGCCGTGCTCGAGCGTGTAGGACGTTGCCGCCATCACCTGCGTACGCGGCAGCGGGAAACCCAAGCCCAGCTCGAAGCCGTGCAGCCGCTGGGCGCTGATGTGATCGAGGAACTGATCGGCAGCGCCCTTGACGCCGACGAAACAGATTTCCTCGGCCGACAGGCAGCGCAGGCGTCGTCCCGCCAGCAGGCCGCCTTGTTGGCTGTCGACATTCACCACGTCGTAGCCGGTCTCGCGCAGGATGGCGGGACTGCCGGCGCTGGTGACCACCAGCAGATGCTGCCGCGCGGGCGTGTCGATCGGCTGACTGTCGTTGGGGGAGATGAGCACCAGGGCGTCAGCGCTGCCGGCCGCGGCGATCTGCTCCTGCTGATGCCAGATGTTGTAACGCCGCGTGCTGGCGGTGAAGCCCTGCCGATTGAGCTGATCGCACAAGTTGTGCGCCAGCGCCACGACGCGCGGCTCAAAGTGCGCGTGCAGAATCACCACCTGCCGGCGGCGCAGCGCCAGTTCATCGATACCCTGCGCAGCCGGCGCGCTGGGATCATCCACCGGCTCGACCCCTTCACACACCAGCGTGCCGATGCTCGGCCGCGCCACCAGCAGGCCGTCGCGCACCAGGGCTTTGACCGCCTGATGGGTGGCGGAGCGCCCCGCGCCGAGCATGTCCGCCAGCAGGCGCACCGGCGGCAGGCGTTCGCCGGCGCGCCAGCGCGTGCCCAGCAGGGCGCGAATCTGACGCTCAACCCGTTGGGGGGCGCGAAGCGGTTGAGCTGGGGAACGCATGGGCACGATGAACTCCAAAGATCTCATGCAGGTCCGCACGGGCCTGGACAGTTGCGTGGCGCGGGGTGTACTCGTGTCCAAGCCAGCCCGGACCTACCAAACTACATCAATCCGAAGCTCCCAAACTGCGATGACCAAAACGCGATGGCACGCTCAATACTTCGGATACGGCAGTGGCGAGGCGGTGCTGGTGTCGCCGCGCGGGTTCCAGTGATTGGCATATTGGCCGGTGTCGTGCCGGACGCCGACGAGATTGCTCCACTCGGTGGACACCACATGACCATCAAAGAATACCGCGTTGGCGCCGCCGCCGTTGAAGACCTCGCCGTTGCCGCCGTGGCGTGCGGCCGGGCTGGTGAAGTTGACGTCATTGGCGCCGGCGTAGCCATTGAAGCTGACCGGGCGATACTGCAGGCTGGTGACGCCGGTGACCGTGCCGGCCGCGAAGTTGCAGGTGAGCTGCTGGCCTCCGTCGATCCAGTAAATCTTGTCACTGGGTTGAACCCAATGGTCGATGGTCAGCAGCCAGGGCGCGGTTGATTCGGACCAGACACGTTTGTTGATCATGTACCCCGGCAGCACGCCGCGCGGAGCATAGCCGACCGGTTCCTGAGCCGCGGTGCGTCGGCCGGTCTGCCCGGGACATTCCAGCACGGCAAAGTTGCGGTTGGCGTAACGCCAGACGGTTTCCAGCGCGATGGCGCGGGCATAGCTGGGCATGTAGACGGTCGACAGGTTGGTGGCGTCCGACGCGCTGATCGGCCCGCGCCAGTCGAGACAGGAATTGTTCCAATCGTTGGCGTAAGCGCCGCTGACGATGCCGATTTGCCGCAGGTTGCTGGCGCACTGCGTGGTCTGGGCAGCATGGCGGGCTTTGGCGAGCGCGGGCAGCAGGATCGCCACCAGCAGACTGATGATGGAGATGACCACCAGCAGTTCGATGAGCGTGAAACCACGCCACGCGGCAGGGCGCTGATGACGATCGGCCGCGTTGGAAACCAGGGAATTCCACAGTGACTCACCCGGCAGGCGTTCATGCTGCATCATCGCGCGTCTCCTGAATTTCAAAACAATATAAAACAAATTAATCAGTGAAATCAAGCGAATATCGACAATTCATCGTAGATTTGCCGGATAACTTGTATTGCTTTATCATATTCTGCAGCTATATGGAGCAATCACCATGCGTCACTACCGCTTTGGCCAGGGCAAATGGGTTTTCATCGACTGGATGGGCATCGACCCCGGCTACGGCAGCGCCTGGCGCGGGAAGATCAGTGATGGCTACTGCATGCCCGAAGGCATTCGGCTGCAGGTCCACCAGCCCACGCTCGACTACACCCCGGTGCTCGCGGCCGACCCGGGCAATCCGCACGAACAACTCGGCATCGGGTTCGCCAACTTCCTTTACGACCAGGGACGCTTCCGCTGCTGGTACACCGCCATGTCGCGCAGCGGCAACCCGCGCTGGCCGGTGCTCATGCGCCAGTGTCATGCGGAGTCCGACGACGGCGTGACGTGGCGCAAGCCGAAGTTCCACCTGCGCGAGTTCGCTGGCTCCAGGGACAACAACCTGATCCTCGGCCCCGAGGGTTACGTGTTCGTTGATCCCTCCGCCGATGCTGACCAGCGCTACAAGATGGTCGCCCCCGGCGGCAAGGCGGGGGTGCTGGGCGCGGTGTCTGCCGACGGCTTGCATTTCACGCAACTGCCGCAGCCGATTCTGCCGGGCAACAATTCCGACACCGATGATGTGGGCTGGTACAACCCGCGCACGAACCAGTATGTCATCTACACCCGTCAGGCCGACGGCCGGATGCAGCGCCGCGGCGTCAACCGCAGCGCGTCGGCGGACTTCACCCACTTCCCACCTTCCACGCCGGTGATCGAAGCCAACCCGCTCGATCCGCCGGACTGGGATTACTACTGCAACGGGTTTCTACCCTGGCCCGGCGCGGAGGCTGCGTATGTCATGCAACTGGCGGTGTACGAGCATCACACGGATGTGGTGAAAGTGCATCTGGCGGTCAGCCGGGATGAAGTGCTCTGGCATCGCCCGATGGGGCGCACGCCATGGGTGGACGCCGACGGGCATCGGCCGCGGTTTCCTTCGCTGTATCCCTGCGGCGGGGTGTTGACCACCGGCTCTGGCGACGCGCGGGAGTGGTCGCTCTACTTCCACCTCGACCATCTGGCGCACAACGAGCTGGAAGCGAAATTCGCCGAGTGTCAGCCGTATCTAATCCGTGGCACGCTGCGGCCCGACGGCTTCATGTCCCTGACCGCCGATGGCCATGGCCAGTGCTGGACCGTGCCGTTTACGCTGGCAAGCGATGAGCTGGCGCTGAACTACCGCACCCGCTACAGCGGCTACGTGAAAGGTGAACTCATCGAAACGCCAGTCGTCGGCGCCGCCGGCCACAGCGTGACCGAAGGCACACCCATCCCCGGCTTCACCCTCGCCGACGCCGACCCGCTCACCGGCGATGCGCTGCAGCAACCCCTGAGCTGGCGCGGCCAAACCTCCCTCGCCCACCTGCGCGGCCGGGAAGTCCGCCTGCGCTTGAGCCTGTTCAAAGCAGAACTCTACGCCCTGCACTTTTGAGCGGGTTGCGCTGACAGCAGAAAGTAGTTCTCTCACGGAGACACAGAGACACAGAGAGAGAAAAGCAACCGAACGATGGCGATCAAACCTCATCCCAACTGCTGCTGCTTATCCCTGTCTTATCTCTCTCACTGCTTATCTGTGTTCATCTGTGGCAAAACAACACCCCACGAAAACACGTTCACGGCGCTTCACCTTCCAGCCCGAACTGTTTGATCTTCTTGTACAGCGTGGTTCGGTTGATGTTCAGTTGCCGGGCGGTTTCCTGGCGGTTCCAGTGATTGGCGCGCAGCGCCGCGGCAAGGATCAAGCGCTCCGGCTCCGCCAGCGCCTGCTCCAAAGGCATCGGCGTCCAGCCATTGGCGAGCGCGGGCAGCAGGGCGTTGCCGTCGCCACTGGCCATCGGCGTGTGGTTGCGCGGGTGCGGTGAATCACTGGGGCGACCCTCATGGCTGGTGCGCACGGGGTCGGGCAGATCCGTCACGTCCACCACCGGCCGGCGGCACAGCACCACCGCGCGCTCGATGGCGTTTTCCAGCTCGCGCACGTTGCCCGGCCAATCGTGACGCCGCAGCGCTTCCATCGCTTCGTCAGTGAACCCCGCCACGGTCCGGCCCAGCTCGCGGCAGAACCGCTCCAGGAAATGCCGCGCCAGCACCGGGACATCACCCAGACGCTGCCGGAGCGAAGGCAACTGGATGTTCACCACGTTGATGCGGTAGTACAGGTCCTCACGGAACTGGCCTTGCTGCACCAGGTCCAGCAGCCGCTGATTGGTGGCGAGGATGAACCGCACATTGACGTTGACCGTGCGCGTGGAGCCGACCGGTTCGAACTGGCGTTCCTGCAGCACCCGCAGCAGTTTCAGTTGCAGGGCAGGCGTGGCGCTGTTGATTTCATCAATGAACAGCGTGCCCCCGTCGGCGGCGAGGATGCGCCCTTCCTTGTCGGCGGCAGCGCCGGTGAAGGCGCCCTTGGTGTGGCCGAACAACTCGCTTTCGAGCAGGGTTTCGGGAATGGCGCCACAGGAAAAGGTGACGAAAGGCCCAGCCGAGCGCTCGCTGCGCGTATGCACCGCGCGGGCGACCATGCTCTTGCCGGTGCCGGATTCGCCTTCGATCAATACGGTGGTGCGGCTGGCGGCGACGGCTTCGATCAGGTCGAAGACGCGCTGCATGCGGTAGTCACCGCCGATGATGTTGTCCAGGCCGTAGCGTTCGGTCAGTTGATTGCGCAGCGTCTGGTTTTCCGCCAGCAGGGCGTGTTGCTGCAACGCCTTGCCCACGGCAATCCGCAGCTCGTCATCGACCACCGGCTTGGTCAGGTAGTCCACCGCGCCCAGCCGAATCGCTTCCACCGCGGCTTCGATTTTGCCGAAGCCGGTGATGATGATCAGCGCCACGGCCGGGTGCTTCTTGCGGATGCGCTTGAGCAATTCCAACCCGTCACAGCGCGGCATGTTCACGTCGGCGATCACCAACCCCACCGGCGGCTGGCCATGCGCCCCGGCGGCGTCATCCAGCAGGCTCAGCGCTTCGTTGCCGTCGCCGGCCGTGCAGCAAGTGTGACCCATCTCCTGCAGCAGCTCGCTTAAGCTGTCCGCGACGATCGGGTCGTCATCGACAATCATCACGCGCACGGCCGCCTGCTCGGCGACAGTTGCGGGTGGGGTCAGCGTTTCCACCGACATCAGGAGCCTCCTTGCTCACGGGTAGCCAGACGCAGCGGCAAGGTCATCACGAGCTGCGCCCCAGGGAAATCAGGATCGTCCGACGCCTGCACCACCAGCGTTCCGCCGGCCTGCTGGGCGAGCTGCGCACACAACGCCAAACCCAGCCCATGGCCATCAGGATGACTGGTGCGGCCAAACAGCAGTCGGCCGGCTTCATCACACAATTCACGAGGCAAACCAACGCCGGAATCGCGCACCGCCAGCATGTAATCGTTCGGCCGACGAATCACTTCCACCAGCAGGCGACGCTCCGCAACCGGCACCGCTTCCAACGCCCGCAGGCTGTTGCGCACCGCATTGAGCACCACCTGACCCAGCGGCCCGGCGGGGAGCTCGGCGGCGGCGGCATCGAGCGCGATCTGCAGCTTCGCATGGATCAATTCACACTGCGGTCGCAGCAACGCCATGGTCTGACGCAGCGTGTCGCCCACGGTTTCCTGCGTCACCGCCTGCATCCACCTTCGCGCGGTGCGGGGTGACAGACGTTCGTGCAGCAAGCGAACCATCTGCTGCATCGCGGCGGCGGCGGTTTCCAGGCGTTCGAGCACCGCATCATCGGCCGGCGCTGCCGCGGCATCGGGTTGACGCTTGAGCTGGCGCACCGCCAGGCCGACTTGGCGCAGCGAGCCATCGAGCAGGTTCGACAGCTCATGCGCCAGTTGCGGATCAACGGGCGGCTGGACGGCCGATTCAGTCGGCGCGGAGGTCAGCGTTTTGTCGTGAGTGGGCGACATCTCTGCTCGAATCATCGGCGGGCGGGAGCGGGGGATTAATGCGTTGTGGCGTTGACGCAACACATTCTGCGGGCGCTCGTCGTCACAAAGCGACGCAGCTATCGGAACCGGGGGGGAGCCATTGCGCCCAACAGCTTGCAGACCACAGAGACACCGAGATCACCGAGCCATCGGCACAGAGTGCATTGAACCAGTGGAAAACTTCTCGACTTCCCGGGTTTTCACTCGGTGTTCTCTGTGTCTCTGTGGTGAGGTATTTCAGCGTACTTACGCCGCTTCGCCGGGTTGGCCGTCGGCGTCCCAGTGGAGCTGGTCCCAGAAGGAGGCGTCTTCCGCCAGGGCGGTGCCGGGGGCGACGCGGACCTTGTGGATGCCGCGCGACTGCATTTTGCGCATGGCGGTGTTGAGCAGGCGGGCTTGCAGGCCGTCGACCTGGTGGCCGGGGTCCAGCAGCATCTGATGGGCGTAACTGCCGTCGGGCAGGCGGTCGCAGAGGATCAGTCCGACCACCTGACGCTCATGGCGGGCGACGAGGTTGAGATTGGGATTGTGCTGAAGCAGGTAGGTGAGGGTGGCGGCATCGCTGGCGTCGAATGGGCCGGCGGCGGCGGTGTCATGGCCCGAGGCAAAGGCCATCACCTCGGCGAAGTCCGTCGGCTGCATTTCGGTGATTTGCAACGGCATGTCCAGTGGGCAAGTCATGGTACACCCCACCCATCCATCGGTCGCCAGCGGGTGGAACTTGGGCGCGGGTTGACAGGGAAATGTCTTACCAAGCGGGTGGTGGCGGTTGTGCGGGTTGTAGGGGGCGAGGCCGAGGCGGGGCAGGTGCAAGGGGCCAAGCCATGACGCGCGCTGCGTGGGATAAAAAAGGGGATAAGTACATTATTTTAATAAAATAATGTACTTATCCCCTTTTTTATCCCCCCGGCCCCCGAAGCTGCTTCCTGGCTGACTGCTTTACGCCAACCCCAGCACGCCGGCGTCGCGCGCGGAGAACGGCACCGCTTCGCCTTCGTACGGATACTCCCGCACGGTGCCGTCGCGCTTCCACGACCGCTCGCAACGCGGCTGCTCGCGCAGGTCCAGCGCAACGGGCGCCGTGGCGTCGGCACTCAACTCCACCTTGCTGATGCCGCACAGGTCCGCCAGCTCGCCGGCGTCGAAGCCCGCGAGGTCCAGCTCACCCGCAGCGGAAGTCGGCAAGCGCAAGCCCAGGTCCAGCGGATTGTCCACGCCCGCCTGCTGCCGGAAGTCTTCGAGGACCTTCATCCAGCTTTCGCGCTGCTTCATCACCGCGGGCCACTGGGCGTGCACGGGAATCTGCGTCAGGCACTGCACGTCGGCAAAAGTCTGCAGATGCACGGACTCCGCCTGCTCGCCCCGCAGCGCCTGCCAGGCTTCATCCGCAGTATGCGGCAGCAGGGGAGCAAGCAAGCGAATCAGCGTGTCCGCCACGCGGTAGAGCGTGGTCTGCGTCCGGCGGCGGCGCGGGCTGTCGGGGGCGTCGCAATACAGCCGATCTTTGACCGCCGCCAGGTACACCGCCGAGAGCGTGTCGTTGCAGAAGTCGAACAGGCTTTCGCTGACCACGCGGTAGCTGAGTTGGTCATACGCCTGCTGCACGCGCTGGGCGAGCTTGACCAGTTCGCCGGTGAGCCAGGCGTCCAGACTGCTGGCGTCGGCGTCCTCGAAGCGCACCTTGTGCTGCTGCGGGTCGTAGTCGTACAGGTTGCTCAGCACGAACCGCAGCGTGTTGCGCACCTTGCGGTATTCCTCGCCGGCGAGCCGAAAGAACTCGTGATCGACCTTGATGTCGTTGTCCGCGTTGAGCGTGCTGACCCACCATCGGCAAACATCCGCGCCGAACTCCTTGAGCAGTTCCTCCACCTCCAGCGTGTTGCCCAGACTCTTGCTCATCTTCCGGCCGTCTTTGTCGACCATGAACCCATGCGTCAGCACGGTGCCGAACGGCGACTTGCCGGTGGCGCCCAGACACGGCAGCAGCGAAAGCTGGAACCAGCCGCGGTGCTGGTCGGAGCCTTCCAGATACAGGTCGGTGATGGCGCTGGCGTCGGCGTCCTTGGCGAGCTGGCGCTGGCGCATGACGGCATTCCAGCTGGAGCCGGACTCGAACCAGACGTCGAAAATGTCCCGGCCCTTTTGCAACTTCTCCAGCGCCCCCGGAAGCTTGGCCCAGGCGGGAGCCGCGGCATCAGCTTGCGGGTCATAGTTCGCCAGCAGCTCGGCGGGGGTGGCGTGGAACCAGACGTCCGATCCCTTCTGGGCGATCAGGCTGGCGACGGCGCGCACGCTCGCGGCGGTGAGCAGCGGCTGTTCATCCGGGCCGATGAAGCCGGGGATGGGCAGCCCCCACGCGCGTTGTCGGCTGATGCACCAGTCGGGGCGCGACTCGAGCATGCCGCGCATGCGGTTGCGGCCCCACGCGGGGATGAACTGCACGTCGCTGGCGGTGACGTTGAGCGCCATCTGCCGCAGCGATTGGCCGGTGGTTTTCGTGGTCTGATCGACGCTGATGAACCACTGCTCGGTGGCGCGGAAGATGACCGGCGTCTTGCCGCGCCAGTCGTGGGGATAGCTGTGGGTGAACTGATGATCGTGAAACAGATGGCCCGACTGGCGCAGGTGTTCGACGACGAGGGTGTTGGCTTCCCACACGCTCTTGCCGCGCAGCCAGGCGGGCACGGTGTCGTCCATGGTGCCGTCGTCGCGGACGGGGCAGTAGATGTCGATGCCCAGCCGCATGGCGGTCTGGTAGTCCTCGACGCCATGGCCCGGCGCGGTGTGCACCAGGCCGGTGCCGTCTTCCATGGTCACGTAGTCCGCGGTGACGACGGGGCGGGCTTTGCCGTCGGCGACGAAGGGATGGTCATAGGTGTAAGCGAGCAGATCGCTGCCGCGCAGCACGCGCGTGGGCGCGGGGGCTTCCTGTTTGAGATGACCAAAGACCTGTTTGGCGAGATCGACGGCAACCACCAGCGCTCGGCCGGCGGCGGTGGGATAGACGCCATACTCCGCGCGCTCACTGACCGCTACCGCAAGGTTGGCCGGCAGGGTCCAGGGCGTGGTGGTCCAGATCAGCAGGTCGAGCTTTTCCTCCTCGCAGCGCACTGGAAACCGCACATACACGCTGACATCTTTGCGGTCGTAGTACTCCAACTCCGCATCCGCCAGCGCGGTGCGGTTTTCGATCGACCAGTGCACGGGCTTGAGCTGCCGGAAGACGAGGCCCTCCTCGACCAGCCGGGCGAAGACCTCCAGCGTGGCGGCTTCGTAGCGCGGCTCCATGGTCAGATAGGGATCGTCGTAATCCGCCAACGTCAGCAGCCGCTGCATCTGCATCGCCTGCAGCTTGACGAACTTCTGCGCGTAGTCAGCACAGCGCTTGCGGATCTGCGGCGCGACGAGTTCGCGGGCCTTGTCGCCCAGTTCCTGCATGACCTTGTGCTCGATGGGCAGGCCGTGGCAGTCCCAGCCGGGGATGTACGGGCAATCGCGTCCCGCCATGGACTGGCTGCGGACGACGAAGTCCTTGAGCACCTTGTTGAGCAGGTGACCCAGATGGATCGAGCCGTTGGCGTACGGCGGGCCATCGTGGAACACATAGCGCGGCGAGCCGGCGCGGCGTTCGCGCAACTGCTGATACAGCTTGCCGGCGGTCCAGCGTTTGAGCGAGGCCGGCTCATTCTGCACCAGATTGGCTTTCATGGGAAAGCGGGTCTGGGGCAGGTTGAGCGTCTTCTTGAGGGCGTTTTTCGCCGCTTTGGCTTGGTCGTTCATAGCGGCGGCAGTATAGCGATGCGGGAGCGGCAGCGTCCGTACAGCCCGCCAGCGCGCAGGGCCAACATATGTACCCCCAGCGCCGGGTGCTCAACGAGCCCCGACCGTGAGGGAGGGGTGGCTTTCGTAGCGTCACCCCGCTGCGGCTGCGCCGCCACCCCTTGCTGACGCGCGGGGCTCGTCAAAAAGTTGGCACAGGCGCATGCCCTGCAATCTCAAATACGCCGACCCGCGCGGCAATTGTGTTATCTTCCAGTCCCATGCAGGGCTTCAAACACTTCTTTGAGCCGTACCCGATCGACACCCCCGCGCTGAGCGTGCATGGAATTGGCATTCAGGAGCAGATGCCGCCCACCGTGGTCGAGCGTCGGCAGGGCCGCACCGATTACCTGTTCATGTACTTTTATCAGGAGACGCTCATCGGCACGCAGCAGGGCGAAGCGCGCTGTCCTGCCGGGAGCTTCATCATCTGGACCCCGCATCAGCCGCAGAAATATGGCGTGCCCGAACGTCCCTGGGCGCACTCCTGGTTGCACGGGGCGGGCTCGTTGCTCAAACGCTGGCTGCGGGAAACCCAGCTCCCCTGCAACGAAGTCCTCGCGCTCAACGAACCCTCGCTCATCGAACACTGGCTCGAGGAACTGCATCAGGAACTGGCGGGTCCGTTCAAGCCTGACCCCCGCATCGCCCGCAACCTGATCGAGAACGGCCTACGCACCCTCGCCCGCGCTCGCCGCCGCGCCCGCCTGCCCCAACCTCCGCATCGGCTCATGCAGGTTCGGCTGCATCTCGACAGCCATTTCCATCAACCCGTCCGCCTGCCGCAACTCGCCCGCATGGCGAACCTCTCCGTCGCCCACTTCTGTGCTCTGTTCAAGGAACATTTCCACACCCCCGCCATCGAATACGTCATTCGCCTGCGGATGCAGCGGGCGGCGTACCTGCTGCGCGAACGCGGCCTGCGCGTGCGCGATGCCGCCGAGCAGGTGGGCTATGACGATGTGTACCACTTCGCCAAGCTGTTCAAGAAACGGTACGGCGTGAGTCCGGGGAAGCTGCGGGGGTGAGCTGGTGGACGATGAGATGTCCCCGGGCGGAGCCCGGGGCTAACGGTGGGCGTGGTGATGCGCAGCGCATGGGAAGATGGACGTTCAGGCGTCAAACCCGGCGCAGGGCGAGGATGAGTTCCACCTTGCCCACGTGGTCGCCGATCTCCCGGGCGATGGCGTTGGCGTCCAGGCCGGCGTCGGCGAGTTGATAGACCTTGCTCAGCAGGGGATCGTCCTGCAGGTCATCGACCGGCGGCGGGGGGGTGAAGCCGGGCGTGGGAGGGGCGGCGGTGGCGTGAGGCCCGGGAGCGCCGGCGTCCGGGGTGTCCGAGGAGTCCGGGCTGATCGCCGTGTCCGAGGTGGCGGGTTGGCGCTGCTGCAACTGTTCGAGGTAGGCGATGCGTTGGTCGGTTTCGTCGAGCAGGCGTTCGAGTCGAATGGCTTTGGCGTCGAGTTGGGCGCTCATGCGTTTAGCCATCTGTTCGATTTCGACCATGAGGTCTTCGAGGTCGCCGCGGACGCCGCGCGCCTGGTGGTTGCGTTCGATCTGTTCCTGGGCGGAGAGGTTGGGTTGACCACGTTTGCGGCGGGAGGCGAGGCGCATCATCGCCCAGACGGTGAGCATGAGCACGCCCAGGACGAGAATCCAGTCGGGGTTGCGAAAGAACCCGGCAGCCAGAGGGAGCGAGATGGCGGCGCCTGCGGTCATGGGCGGAAGCGCGAAGCCCTCCTGGCGACCCGGATGCGGTGAGGCGACGCGCCGGCCGCGCCGCGGGTTGAACCATAGTGTAACGCGGGGGTTGAGTGCCGACCGGTATTCCGTCGAATGGATTTTTCGAGGTCCGGGAGAGTGGGTTTTCGATATACTGCCGCGCTTGCCTGTGCTTGGTCGGCATGGGTGACGGTTCATACACCCCACAGGTTTGGAGACACGCTCCATGGCGGAGGCGATTCGCAAGACGGCAACAGGCTTGGCAGTTCCCGCGCAACCGATCATTCCTTTCATTGAAGGCGATGGCACCGGGCCGGATATCTGGCGGGCGTCGCAGAAAGTGTTCGACGCGGCAGTCGCCAAGGCCTACGCCGGCCAGCGCCAGATCGTGTGGAAGGAAGTGCTCGCGGGTGAAAAGAGCTTCAAGGCGGTCAATAGCTGGCTGCCCGACGAAACGCTGGCGGCGTTCAAGGAATACCTGGTGGGCATCAAGGGCCCGTTGACCACGCCGGTGGGCGGCGGCATTCGCTCGCTGAACGTGGCGCTGCGGCAGATTCTGGACCTGTACGTGTGTCTGCGTCCGGTGCGCTGGTTCAACGGCGTGCCGTCGCCGGTGCGGGAGCCGCAGCTCGTGGACATGGTGATCTTCCGCGAGAACACCGAGGACATTTACGCCGGCATCGAGTTTCAGGAAGGCAGCGAAGACGTCGCCAAGTTCAAGAAGCTGTTCGCCGAGGCGTTCCCCAAGCAGTACGCGAAGATTCGCTTCCCGGACACCTGCGGCATCGGCATCAAGCCGGTGAGCAAGGAAGGCACGCAGCGGCTGGTGGCGGCCGCGATCGACTACGCCATCGCCAACCATTGCCCGAGCGTGACGCTGGTGCACAAGGGCAACATCATGAAGTTCACCGAAGGGGGCTTTCGCGACTGGGGCTATCAGCTGGCCGCGGAGAAGTACGGCGCCAAGGTGATCGACGCCGGCCCGTGGCAGAAGCTGGTGACCAAGGACGGCCAGGAGATTCTCATCAAGGATGTGATCGCCGACGCCATGCTCCAGCAGATCCTCACCCGCCCCGCCGAGTATTCGGTGCTCGCCACCCTCAACCTCAACGGCGATTACATCTCCGACGCCCTGGCGGCGCAGGTCGGCGGCATCGGCATCGCCCCCGGCGGCAACATCAACTACCAGACCGGCCACGCGATTTTTGAAGCCACCCACGGCACCGCCCCCAAGTATGCCGGGCTGGACAAAGTGAACCCCGGCTCAGTCATCCTGTCGGGCGAAATGATGCTCCGCTACCTCGGCTGGACCGAAGCGGCGGACCTGATCATCAAGGGCATGGACGGCGCCATCAGCGCCAAAACCGTGACCTACGACTTCGCCCGCCTGATGGAAGGGGCCGTCGAGGTCAAGTGCAGCGCGTTTGGTGATGCGGTGATCAAGGCGATGGGGTGATGAGCATAAGGGGGTAGATGTGCTGTCATCGTGGTCAAGAGTGTGTCTGTGGTTCTACAGGGTTGCCCGATCCGCCAACCTGCTGGGCATGGCTCGAGTGGTTGGCGGAGCGGCACCGATTATTGCTTTTGGCCTTTTCGGTCCCATCTTCAATCTTCTCGCCACCCTATGGGTGATTTGGGCCTGTTGGGGGCTTGTTCTCGTAGCTTGGGCTTGGTCTGGAGTTGTTGCTGAAGGCGAGCGGATATTTTCTCGCAACGAACTTGCAGATCGGACCAAAGCATCTGTTGGAGTCTTGTGGCTGTTGGCAAAATTGGTTGATGAACGACGCAATCAGCGAGCTGTCAACCGCAGCCAGTATGAAGCGCGAATTGATCAGTTGCAGGAACGATTGCTCGGCCACTTGGTCCAGACCGCCACTGCAGAATTGAGTTGTCCGAATGACGCAGTGTCTGCGAGCTTTATGCGGTTTAATTCCGAAACGCGAAACTTACAGACCAAGTGTCGTGATCGGCCGCTGGAAAGTCGACCAAGGCAAAGGATTATTCACGTCGATAGTGTTGAGGCTGGTGCTGCTCAGGCAGTGCGGAATCAAGTGGTTTTTGTCGAAACGGATGCTTGGGACGCTCTTCGGGTTGAGGCATACGGCGAAAGGCTTCCTTATCGCAGCTTTATTTCTGTGCCACTGCTCACTGGCGAAGTGCCAATTGGCGTGGTCAATCTCGATGCCACCATTCCGAGCGCATTTTCTGTCGAATGGGAGTTCCGAATTAAAGAGGTGGGGTATATAATCACGGTGCTAGAGCTTCTACGAGGTCTGTCATGACACAAACCAAACCCGCCTTGGAGTTTGAACGCCGATTTGAGGATTACCTCATGGGTCGGTTGTCGTATGACCAGCTTTTCCAGCAGTTTGTCGTGAATCAAGCAGACGTGGACAAGCGATCGCAAACCGATTCATCCCCACAGAATTCATCTACTGTGCGGCATCAAGATGCATCATCGAAGATTGCCAGCTAGCTGATTTTAATCGGCATGGCTTTGGTAAAACTGCTGATCGACATCACCCCTGCCACTGGAACCCCACCGCCCGCAGCCACGCGCTGGCGAGGATGGTGTGGCCTGACAGGTTCGGGTGAATGCGGTCCCAGGCGATCGACATCGGGTGGTAATGCTCCAGGTAAGCGTCGAACGCTGCCTGTGTGTCCACCAGCACCGCGTCGTAGTGTGACGCCAGTCGCCGCACTGCCTGGGCGTACTCGGTCATGCGCAGCCGCATGGCGTCGTCGCGGTTGGGTTCAATCACGTACGGCGTCATCAGCACCAGGCCCTTGAGGCTCGGGCGCGTCTTTTCCAGCAGATGCTGCAGGGTGTGCTCGTACTCCTCCAGCGGGACGTGGTTTTCAACGATCAGCGGGGTGTCGAACTGCCGCCAGACGTCGTTGATGCCGATGCACACGCTCAGCCAGTCCGGGTTGTGCGCCAGCACATCGCGCTGCCAGCGGTCGGCCAGGGCGCGGACGTTGTTGCCGCTGACGCCCTGATTGAGCACGCGCAGGCGGCGTTGCGGGCAGTGGCAGTCGAGCAGCCCTTTGACGACGATCACGTAGCCGCGCCCGTAGGCTTCAAACAGGCCTTCGCCTTTCTGGTTGCCGTCTCGGCCGGCGTCGGTGATGGAGTCGCCGATGAAGAGCACTTTGCTATGGGGTTCGATGCGCATGAGGATTGTTCCGGTGCAAGGTTGCAGCAGGATAACACGGCACTGGCGCTCAAGGTTGCCGCGCGCCCAACGAGCCGGAAGCGTGAGATGGGGATGAAAGTCCGTTGCGCCGTTAGGCTGAC
>CAZSBB010000055.1:0-30525 GCA_964605235.1 uncultured Phycisphaeraceae bacterium | reverse complement strand
CTGGCGCGACGATCCGCGTCCCCGCTGCCCGCGCTCCCCCCCCCGGAAGTTGGCCCCCCGGACGCGGCCCCCCCGGAAGCTGGCCCATTGCTTGAAGTTGCCCCACCGTTGCTGCCATTTCCACCATTGCCGCCGGTGTGCTGACGGTTGGATTCGCCAGTGCTGGCGGGTTCGGAGGACACCGAGGACGCTGCGGGGGACGAAGCGGTTTCTTCGCTGCTGGTGTCCGCCTGCTCGGTGGCGACGGAACTCTGCATTTCTTCGTTGCCGATCTCGGCCGGATTGGCGGCGGCAGTGCGACGTTTACGTGGGCCGGTCTTGGCCATGGAAGCTCTCTCCTGGGCCGCGTGGTGAGCGCGGAATCAAATGGGGAGTGGTTGGAGTTGGGGCCGGCGCTCCGTGCCGGCGGAACATATGCGTCATGCAAACGGGTAAGAAGGCAACCTGCGCGGGAAGAAAGCTGAAAAAGCCCTCCACATCGGTCCGGTCAATGGAGCGCACCCCTGTGCGGCCATCTACCCCTGCAACTGATACTGGTGGAGGATCTGGGCAAGAAGGCGGGCGACCTGCTGACAACACGCGGCCGCATCACCGTTGTTCTGTAATACATAATCGGCCCGCGCCGCCTTGATGTCAAGTTGCCACTGATTTTTTTCCCGAGCTGTCAGTTCCGCCTCCGACCAGCCCCGACTGCGCGCCACCCGTTCCAGCCGCAGGGCCCGGTCCGCCATGATGAAGAGGGTGCAGTCGCAGGTGCGGTCGATGCCTTTCTCAAACAGCAGCGGACAATCCTCCACGACCGCCACCGCCGCCGCGTCCGCCAGGGCCGCCTGCCGTTGCACCTGCCGCTGCTGATGCACCCAGGGATGGATGAACGCTTCCAGGTCCGCCAGTGCCCGGGCATCGGCAAAGACCAACCGCGCCAATTGCCTGCGGTTGATGTGGTCCTGCTCATCGAGCACCTGCTCGCCAAAGCGCTGGACGATCGCACCCCGGACGCCGGCATCGCCCAGTGCCGTCCGCGCCAATTGATCCGAGTCGATGATGGCGCAGCGGCGCTGACGCAGACAGTCGGCGACCAGCGATTTGCCGGCCCCGATGCCGCCCGCCAAACCGATGATGGGTTTACCCAACCGCTGGGGAGGCATGATGAAGACGCTTTCCTGCCGCATGGAAACGCCCCAAGCCACGGCAGCGCCGCGCGGCGCGTCCGTGGCCCGGGTCGGACCTGGGCAGATTGTAGAGCGCCCCCGCCGGGTTGTGGTCGCCGGCGTCCGCGCAACTCAGCGAAACATCATTCGACTTTGATCACCGCGTCGGGCTTGTTGGCGGACTCCTGGTGATACTTCTCCAGCAGGCTCAGCAGCAGCACAATGAGTTTGCGATGCCGCTGCTGGCGTTCGGTCAGGTTCTGGTTGGCGCCCAGTTCGTTGAGGTAATCCAGCATTTCCTTGGAGTTCTGGGCATACATGCGATGCAGTTGATCGGCAACGCGGCGCAGCTCCTTGCCGTACTGCTCCGCCATGGCGTCCAGGGCCTGCTTGAACTCTTCCTCGGGCACCTGCTTGCCATCTTTGGACAGCTTGGCGTGGGCTTCCTCCAAGCCGGCTTCGAGATGGGCAATCAAGGTTTCTTCCAGTTCGGGGGCGCGTTCGGTGATGATCTGCCCCACGGTGGCAATCAGCTCATCGGCGACGGCGTCAGGCACCTGGAGCACCAGGCTTTCGACCTGACCGATGGCGGTGGGCGCGTATTCCTTGAGGCGGTCGGCAATTTCACGGGTGGAGCCCGCCAGGCGCAGTTCGACTTCCCCCTCCGCCAGCGTGGCGACGGTTTCGGCGTCAAACTGGGCGATCATCTTGTACGCGATGGAGAAGTAGATGCCCATCGCCACGATGACCACCAGCATCACCACCAGGGAAACGTTCTTGCGGCGCTGGGCGTCGGCGACAAAGCCGTCCAGGGCCGCGTGCAGGTCCTGCACCTGTTTTTCGAGGTTGTTGTTCTGTTCGTTCATGGGAACCAATTCCTGTCTGGCTGACTTGCGAAAGGGTAAAAGAGGCGAACACGAAGGATGGCGGCGCCGGCGAAAATCGCTGGACGCCCGCCGCGGCGCGGGTTATTCGCTGGATTTGACCGGCACGTTCATTTTCAACGCGTCGGCGGTGCCGATCGCCTGCACTTCATAGTCCACCCACATCAGCAGTTCGTGTGCGAACTTCTTCTCCAGTTCGATCTCGGCGGTGTCCTTGACCGGCACCGGCTCAAAGTGGGTCAGGATGGTGCCCACCTTGGCGGCTTCCTGGCTGAACAGTTTGTCGGCGTAGGCGACAAATTCATTGCTCTGCCGATCGATCGCCTTGGCGAACTGCTCCACCAACGCCTCGGCGCGCTGGTCCGCCAGATAGGGGAACTTGGTTTTGGTGCGCTGCTGGATGGACACCGCCACCCGGTTGGCGCTGGCGTGCAACTGCTCGGAGATCTGCGCATGCAGGGCCTCGGGCAGCGCCGAGAAGCGTGTCTCGGCTTTTTCACGCAGCTGGGGGGCGATCTCCTTCAACCGCGCGGCCGCCAGTTCCTGGTAGGTCGGCGCCGCTTCGCGCAGGGCGTTGATCGCCCGGCTCTGCATCTGCTGCGCGACCCGCGGCAAGCGCTCGGCGAAGGCTGCCTGCATCCGCTCGAAAGCGAAGTTCGCCCGCACGCGCGAATAGGTCTGGAAGCCGAACACCAGCATGATCGCCACGATCACCAGCACCAACAGCACCACCTGCGTACGCGCGGCGCGTTGCAGTTCCCGCAACTGCGCCAGCTTTTGCTGGGCCTGGGCTACCGAGCGCTCCAGGCTCTCATTCGTCTGCGTCATGAGCTACATCTCCTTGCACTATGAAATAACCACCGCCGACGGCTCACGCTGAAACAATCAACGTGAACACGAGCAATAACCACATGGACCAACCTGCGAGGTCGTTGAAATGGCTCTCACTCCGCCCACAGACCCAACGCTACCGGAAGCGGTTTGAAATGACCGACCGCCCCCACGCCGAACTCAGTTCCCCGGGGCGCCGACAATCAGAGGCAATACCGCCAGATACATCGACCCAGATATGCGGGGGACTTGAATGGAAAACGCCGCCCGCCGCGCCACGGGCATTCTGCAAGCCGCGCCGGCCTTTGTCAAGCCATTCTCCGGCGCGTCACGACCGGCACACGAACTTCCAACGTTCGTCACACGCCGCGCTCATCGGTTGCCTTTTGCGGTGGACCACCCCATAATTCCCTCGGAGTCGTGTCCTGATTGCCACGCCACCGACGCCAGCACGCGGGAGCATACATGGGCCGCAAACGTCGACGCTTAGGTGACATCCTCAAGCATTGGGGGCTGCTGACCGACGCGCAGCTTGAGGAAGCCCTCAAGATTTCCCATGGCTCGCATGAGCGCATTGGCAACATCCTTTCCGAACTGGGTTTCGTCGCCGACACCGACGTCGCCAAAGCCCTCGCCAGCCAGGCGGGGCTCGAATACATCGACCTGAACGAACCCGACGCCATCAACCGCGACAAGGCGTACATCGAGAGCCTCCTGCCGGTGGACCTGATCAAGAAGTTCCTGGTGCTGCCGGTGGAAAAAAAGAACGGCCGGCTGAAGGTGCTGGTGTACGACCCGCTGGACCTCGATACGCTCGACAACCTGCGCTTCCGCATGAACTGCGAGATCGACATCGCCCTGGCGGCGCGCTCGCAGATCAAGACCTTCATCGATGAAATGCTCCGCGAAACGCGCGACAGCATCGACAAGGCCGTGCGCGAGATGACCATCGACTCCAGCCGGGACACCTCCATCGACATCACCGGCCTGTCGATCAGCCGGGGCATGAGCATCGACACCGCCGGCAGCGACAAGGAAGCCGCGCAGGCGCCGATCATCCGCCTGGTCAATCAGCTCATCGCCGAGGGCGTGCACATGCGCGCCAGCGATATTCACATCGAACCCTTCGGCGACCGCGTGCGCCTGCGCTACCGCATCGACGGCCGGTGCCAGGAAATGGACAAGATTCCCAAGCGCACCCAGAACGCCGTCACCGCCCGTCTGAAAATCATGGCGGGTCTGCGCATCGAGGAAAAACGCATTCCGCAGGACGGCCGCATCAAGCTCAAGATCGACAGTGAAGTCGTCGACTTCCGCGTCTCCTGCTGCCCTGCCTACCACGGCGAAAGCATCGTGCTGCGTGTGCTGCGCGCCGGCGCCACCATGATCGGCCTGGACGGCCTGGGCTTTCACGAAGACACCCTGCAGAGCTTCAATGCCGTCATCGCCAAGCCCAACGGCATCTTCCTGGTCACCGGACCCACCGGCTCGGGCAAGACCACCACGCTCTACTCCGCGCTGGCGGTGCTCAATCGTCCCGACAAGAAGATCATCACCGCCGAGGACCCCATCGAATACAACTTCGCCGGCATCAACCAGTGCCAGGTGAACACCCAGATCGGACTGACCTTCGCCATCATTCTCCGCGCCATGCTGCGTCAGGCGCCCAACATCGTGCTGGTGGGCGAAATCCGCGATAAGGAAGTCGCCGACGTCGCCATTCAGGCGGCGCTCACCGGCCACCTGGTGTTCTCCACCCTGCACACCAACGACGCGCCCTCGGCGATCACCCGCCTGATCGACATGGGCGTCAAACCCTTCCTCGTCGCCAGCGCCATTCAGGCGGTGCTCGCCCAGCGGCTGGTGCGCATGCTCTGCCCCGAATGCGCCGCCCCCGATCCCAAGCCGGACGCCAAGACCCTGGCGATCCTGGGCTTCGGCAAGGAGGAACTGCGCGGCAAGACCCTGATGATGCCCGTCGGGTGCAGCAAGTGCAACGGCAGCGGTTACAAAGGCCGGCGCGGCATCTATGAAATGATGCTGATGAACAACGAAATCCGCGAGCTGGCGTTCAAGCGGGCCCCCGTCGGCCGCATCCGCGACGCGGCGCGCAAGGCGGGCATGCGCAACCTCGTGGGCGATGGCAAGCTCAAGGTCCTCGCGGGCAAAACCTCCGCCGCCGAGGTGGCGCGGCTGGCGCAGGCGTCGGGCATTGTCAGCATGGATGTCGAGGAAGAAGAAGAGCAGGCGGCGTAATCCCCGCCGCGGGCGCCGTCAGCCCCCCGCCGCGGCCGGACGCCGCGTTTCACCCGCCAGCGCAAGGTTGCCATCATGTCCACGATTCAGATCGACCGACTGCTCGACACCGCCATCAAGCAAAAAGCCAGCGACTTGCACCTGACCGTGGGCAAGCCGCCGACTTTGCGCATGAAAGGTCGGCTGATCGAGCTCAAGACCAAACCGCTCGAAGCCGCCGACACCGTGGCGCTGATGAAGCAGATTTCTCCCGAACGCACCGAAGTGGATGTGCAGGAACACGGCGGCTCGGACTTCGCCATCAGTTGGGGCGACACCCGCTTCCGTTGTGCCGTGTTCAAACAGAAGGGCTCGATCGCCATCGTCATGCGGCGCATTCCCTCCGATCTGCTGACCTTCGAGCAGATCGGCCTGCCCACCATCGTGCGCGAACTGGTCCGCCGGCCGCGCGGGTTGTTCCTGGTCACCGGGCCCACCGGCTCGGGCAAAACCACCACGCTCGCGTCGATGATCAACTACACCCGGCTGAACCTCGAACGCCACATCATCACCATCGAAGACCCGATCGAATACTACTTCCCGCACGACAAGTCGATCATCAATCAGCGCGAGGTGCACTCGGACGTGCCCAGCTTCGCCGAAGCCATCCGTCGCGCTCTGCGTCAGGACCCGGACGTGATTCTCGTCGGCGAAATGCGCGACCTGGAAACCATCAGCTCCGCCATCAGCGCTGCCGAGACCGGCCACCTGGTGTACGGCACCCTGCACACCAACAGCGCCGGCGGCACCATCAACCGTCTGATCGACGCCTTCCCCACCGATCAGCAGGAACAGACCCGCGCCCAGCTCTCCGTCTCCCTCATCGCGGTGCTCTGTCAGCAGCTCATGCCGCGCACCGACGGCGGCGTGGTCGCGGCTTACGAGTTCATGCTCGTCACCCCCGCCATCGCCAACCTCATCCGCGAAAACAAAACCTTCCGCATTGACTCGATGATCCAGACCGGCGGCAAATTCGGCATGCGCCTGCTCGACGACCACATCTGGGACCTGTACGAAAAAGGCACCATCGGCGCCGAGGCCGCCATGGACAAGAGCCGTGATCCCGAGCGGCTGGCGATCCGCATCCACGAAGCCGGCGGTTCCGTCGGCCGCACCGAATGGGACGCCCTGGCGGACGCCGCCGGCGGGGGCGAGGAAAAACAGGGCGGCACCGCAGCCTGACCCTGCACCGCCCAGTTCCATCCGCAGCACCCGGGTCGACAGAGCATTCGATCCTCGAAACCCCAAGCCTTCGAGGCACAGGGTTGCAGCAGTCTCAGGTCTGCTGCTGCAGGTCGCACTTCGCCTCGTCCGCTGGCGACCTCAGCCTGCCATGACGCGATCTATCTGCTGCTGGTCAAGCCTCCCGCCAAGTCTCAGCGGACGCTCCCCCTGTCCTTTCGAGCAACCTTCCGATCGGCTCCCTTGGCGATTCGCGCCGTTGCTTATGTTCAACTCGAATCGAGCATCTGTTGCAGAGTCACCACCCGCAGCCGGGATTCAGCTTGGCGAAACCGGCAGACAAGGGGTAGGGTAGCCAGTCTTGGATGGCAAGCTGAGGCAGCAGCACCTGACGGGTGGTGCTAGCCGACCGCAGTTCAAAACCGGAAGCACACCTCTGTGTGCTTTGCCTCACCGAGGGGGGAGATTCGCAGCGCCAGCAATGGTCTATTTGGCTGATCAGGAATCAGGAGGTCATGCCGCGCCCCCGGGTGATCTGCCCCCTGGAGGTGCTTGAGAGAAGTCAGGATTGAACCGATTTCCAGATGTCATATTCAAATATTCTGCATCTGTTGGGTTTTATGGCAGATTGAAATCACCTATGATTAGGTCAGGAGCCAACGCCCGGGTCAGCCGTTCCAGGCCGCTCCCCCTGCCGAGCGCGGGTCAGCCAAAGCCGTTGCTGGCCAGCACCCGCCCCAAAACTTGCCCGAACAACTCGTGGTGTGAAGTTAGCCAGACTGGCGTCGCCGCTTCGCACCGCGTACAGGACTCGACGGAATGCCGACTTCAGGTCACCGATGTCACCCCTGCTCACGCTTGCTAGCGGGTTCACCGCTGCAGCGGGAACAGGATTCATGACGAGGTTGTCCTGAATGACGGCAAGTAGAGGTTCCGGCTCCCGACATTCCCGACATTGTAGTCAGGCTGCCGGGCGTGTCTGGGCGGGATGGAACGGGCGTCAGCCCTCAGGCAGGAGTGCTGGTCATGGCGGATGAGAACGCCAAAGGTGAAAAGACCGAAGAGCTGGACGTCAGCGCTGACGATCTGGACGAAGCGGTAGAGAATCTGGATCTGCCGGACCTCGCCGAGCCGCGCGCCGACACCGAGAAGGAAGAAGAGGACGGCGAGGGCACGCCGGTCAAGGACGCCGACGGCAAGATCAAGAAGCCGGAGCTGTCCGAACTGCGGGGGCGGCGGATCGGGCGCATTCTCAGCCGCATGGGCAAGGTCACCCGTGAGCAGGTGCACGAAGCCCTGCAGCTCCAGGAAACCCGTCGGGTTCCGCTCGGTCAGCTCCTGATCGAACTGGGCTACATCACCGAGCAGGACGTGAACCTCGCCCTGGCGGCGCAGGCGGGCATGGAATCGCTCGACCTGGAAGCCCAGGAGACGCCCGAGGAGGTCATCAAGAGCATTTCGCCCGAGACCGCCCAGGCGTACCAGATTTTTCCGGTCAAGTACGACAAAGAAACCAACACCCTGACCATCGCGCTTAAGAGCGCCGACAACTTCCGCGCCATCGACGACCTGCGGCTGCTGATGGGCTACAACGTCAAGCCCGTGATCGCCAATGCCGCGCAGGTCGAACGCCTGATCGCCCGCTACTACGCCGGCGAGGAGGAATCGCTCTCCGACCTGATCGGCGACCTGGCGGCGGACTCCAAGCTCGAAGAATTGCGTGACCGCGGCGAGAGCATCGACCTGCAGGAACTGCTCGAACTGGCGGAGGACAACAAGGTCAAGCGGCTGCTCAACCTGGTGCTGATGCAGGCGATCAAGGACAAAGCCTCGGACGTGCACTTTGAGCCGTTCGAGTCGGAGTTCAAGATGCGTTACCGCATCGACGGCGTGCTGTATGAAATGGTTCCGCCGCCCAAGCACCTGGCGATGCCCATCGTCAGCCGCATCAAGGTCATGGCGGACCTGGACATCGCCGAGCGCCGGATGCCGCAGGACGGCCGCATCGAGCTGACGGTCAACGCCAAGCCCGTCGACCTGCGCGTCGCCGTGCTGCCGACCATGTTCGGCGAATCGGTCGTGATGCGTATTCTCGACCGCGGCAACGTCGACCTGAACCTCGAAAAAGTCGGCATGCGCCGCGATGACCTGGACACCTTCCGCCAGCTCATCCACAAGCCCAACGGCATCGTGATCGTCACCGGACCCACCGGCTCGGGCAAGACCACCACGCTCTATGCCGCGCTCAATGAGCTCAATGAAGTCACCGAAAAAATCTGCACCGCCGAGGACCCGGTTGAATATGACATCGACGGCATGGTGCAGGTGCAGGTCAACCCGGAAGTGGGTCTGACCTTCGCCGCCGCCCTGCGCTCCTTCCTGCGGCAGGACCCCGACATCATCCTCGTGGGCGAAACCCGCGACCTCGAAACCGCGCAGATCGGCGTGCAGGCGTCGCTCACCGGCCACCTGGTGTTCACCACCCTGCACACCAACGACGCCCCCAGCTCCATCGCCCGTCTGCTGGACCTGGGCCTCGAACCCTTCCTCATCACCGCCACCATCGAAGGCGTCTGCGCCCAGCGCCTGGTGCGCACCATCTGCGCCCGCTGCAAGGAAACCTACGCCCCCAGCGATGAGGAACTCTTCGAACTGCAACTGACCGCCGAGGACCTGCAGGGGCGGCAGATTTACCGCGGCACCGGTTGCGACTTCTGCAACAAGAGCGGGTACAAGGGCCGCACCGGCCTGTTCGAGATCATGATCCTCGACGACGAAATGCGCGAAATGATCATGCAGAGCGCCTCGACCCAGGTGCTCCGCGCCGAAAGCCGCAAACGCGGCATGCGCACCCTGCGCGAATCGGGTCTGCTGGCGATCTTCGACGGCTACACCAGCGTCAGCGAGGTCGTCAAGGAAACCCTGATAGAAGACTAGGAAGCAGCAGAATCACCACAGAGACACAGAGAACACCGAGATAGAAAAAAACGAGCCATGCTTTCACCAACTGTTCCATTTGACTGCTTTTTCACCGAAGCATTTCTCTGTGCTCTCTGTGCCTCGGTGGTGAAAAAGTTTTAAGCGAATCACCTGGCGCCGCCGCGGCGCCCTGGAGAGACCGCCATGCCCACCTACGTCTACGAAGCCCTCAACGAAGCCGGCAAGCCCGAACGCAGCACCATCGTCGCCGCCAACAGCGAAGACGCCATCGCCCGCATTCGCTCCAAGGGCCTCTTCCCCACCTCGGTGCGCGAGCAGAAGGTCAAGAAGAAGACCGGCAGCGCCAAAGCCGGCGGCAAAGGCAAAAAGAAGAGCATGAACGAGATCACCATCACCATTGGTGGGGTCTCGAAAAAACTGCTCACCACCTTCACCCGCCAGCTCTCGACGCTGCAGGACGCGGGCCTGCCCATTCTGCGCTCGCTGCAGATTCTCCAGGAGCAGCAGAAGCCGGGCCTGCTCAAAAACGCCCTGCGCGGCGTGCATGAGGACGTCTCCGGCGGCGCCACCCTCGCCGACGCCATGGCCAAGCACCCCAAGGCGTTCGACAAGCTCTACACCAAAATGATTGCCGCGGGTGAAATCGGCGGCGTGCTGGACCTGATCCTCCAGCGCCTCGCCGAGTTCATGGAAAAAGCCGCCAAACTCAAAAAGCGCATCATCGGCGCCATGATCTATCCGTCGGTGGTCATCTCCGTCGCGGGCTTGATCGTCACCGGCATCATGGTGTTCATCGTGCCCAAGTTTGAAAAGATTTTTGAGGACTTCGACACCGAACTGCCCGCCGTCACCACCATCCTGATGAACACCAGCCGCTGGATGGCAGGCTCGCTGCAGGGCCAGATCATCCCGGGCCTGGTCTGGATTCTCTGCTCGCCCATTGTGATTTTCTTCGGCATCAAACTGCTGCGCAAAACCGCCATGGGCAAGCTGGTGGTTGACAAAGTCCTGCTGCTGATCCCCGTGGTGGGCAAGCTCGCCGCCAAGGCGACCATCGCCCGCTTCACCCGCACCCTGGGCACGCTGATCCACGCCGGCGTGCCGATTCTCGACGCCCTGATCATCACCCGCGACACCACCGGCAACGAGGTGTACCGCAAGGCCCTGGGCGCGGTGCATGAATCGGTGCGCCAGGGCGACAGCTTCGCCGAACCGCTGCGCAAAAGCCGGGTGTGCGACTCGATCGTGGTCAACATGATCGACGTGGGCGAGGAAACCGGCGACCTCGACAAGATGCTCCTGAAAATCGCGGACAACTACGACGAAGAAGTCGACGTCATGGTCGCCAGCCTCGTGTCCCTGCTCGAACCGATCATGGTCGTGGTGCTCGGCGGCGCCGTCGGCGGCATCGTCATCGCCCTGTTCATGCCCCTGGTCAAGCTGATTACCTCGCTGACCGGCTGAGCGGAAAGTGCGCGGAACAAACCCATAAAAACAAAACAGTTTTCACCACCGAGACACAGAGGACACCGAGAAGGCATTCACCGAGCAATGCGATATGAACCGACAGCTGTCACAACTCGTTTTCGGCTCTGTGCTCTCTGTGCCTCTGTGGTGAATGCTTGACTGCGTCCGGAGAAGGCTGGCTGGCATGACGACAAACACGCACAACCTGGGCATGGGCCTTGTCGAGCTGGTGCTGGCGCTGGTGGTCATCGCCGGCGTGCTGGGCCTGATGATCGTGGTGACCAATTCGCTCCGCGCCGAAAGCGCCGAAGCCGCCACCCGCCAGACGCTCAGCCTGCTGCGCGCCACCCTCCGCTACTACCACGAACAGACCCAGCGCTGGCCCGCCGGCGACGCCAACAGCGCGCTGGCGACCCTGATCAAAGCCGCCGACGCGCAGAGTCCGATCAACGCTTTGGCGCTGGTCGCCAATCCCAACGGCACCTACGTCGTCCGCGACGGCTACGGTCGACCGCTGGCGTACCAACCCTCACAGACCGGCCACGAACCCGACTTCGTCTCTGCCGGCCCCGATGGCCAGTTCGGCGACCCCCAGAGCCCCGACCCCGACGCCCGCCTGGCGGTCATCGACAACCTCTACGCCTCCGAATCCGACCCGAGACAGCCATGAGCCATACCGTTGCGCCCAACCTGAGTCCGACCCCCGTCCGGCAACGCCGCGCGCCCGGCTTGCGCGGCTTCAGCCTCATCGAACTGCTGGTGGTGATCTCCATCATCGCGGTGATCATGGGCATGGTGCTGGCGGTCGGCGTCAAGATGCGCGACAGCGCCAAGGAGAGCCAGACCCGCATCACCCTCGGCTCGCTCAAAGCCATCGCCGACGAGTACCAGGTGGAAACCAAGCTCAAGATTCCGCACCTGAACAGCCTGGGCAGCCCGCTGGTTTTCACCGATGTGGACTGGACCAAAGCCAAAGCCAAAAACGCGCCGGGCGCGACCGGCACGGGTCTGGTGGACGACACCATTGAGCGCTTTGTGTGGTGTGCTTATCAGTTGCCGACCACCAAAAAAATGCTCACGGGCCTGGGTAAGACGTTGTTCAAGGACGCCGACGGCGACGGTTTTCTGGAAGTGCTCGACGGCTGGGAGCAGCAGTTGTGGTATGCCGCCCTGGTCGCCTGGGATGACAACAACAACGGCAATGACAACGACAACGAAGGCGGCCTGGACGCCGACGACTTTTTGCCCATCCACGAAACGCCGTTCTTCGCTTCGATGGGTGTCGACCGTTTGTGGGGCAACGCCAGGAGTCCCACCGGCGCCGAGGATGACAACCTCTACAGCTACAACCTGGATTAACCACCGCAACCTGCTGGTGACCCCATGATGAAGTTCCAATCACAACCCCCGCGCCGCCCCGGCTTCACGCTCACGGAAATGATCGTGGTGATCGCGATCATTGCCGCCGCGCTGGCGGTGAGTTTCCCGATGCTCGGGGCGATGCGCACGCTGTTCGAGGACAACTCGGGGCTCAACACCGTCCAGGTCGCCGTCACCGCCGCCCGCGCTTACGCCACGCGCGACATCGCCAGCCTGACCAACATTGACGCGAATGCGTCCTACAGTGGCACCGCGGTGCTGTTTACGCCGGGCAATGAACTACGGCTGCTGGAGAACACGCAACTGGCGATTTCCACCGGCACCAATGTGCTTGAATCCGCGTTTCTGTCCTATCGCAACGGCTATCAGGACATCCCCGACCGCGACTATCTCACCTTGCCGCGCGATGTGGGCGTGGTCGGCATCACGCGCACCTCCACGGGCAGCCCCTCCTTCCTGCCGCCGCCCTTTGCCGTGCGTTTCAATGAGCACGGGCAACTGGTGGTCAGCGACAACGACACCAACAGCCGCAGCAAACTGGTGTACTACGACAGCGACGATGACGGCCGCTACCGCCTCAGCGGCACGGGCCTCAATCGCAGCAGCCCCTACGGCGGCGGCACCTATGACCCCGACCTGTGGGACCCCACAAGCGGGCAATATGCTTCGCCCACCCAGGACCTGCCCTACGAGGAAATGGAAGCCGTGGTGGGCATCCTGGTCTATTCCAAAAAGAAGTTCCGCGGCGACGGCGGCGACTGGCCCAGCACCACGCCGACCACCGGCTGCGGCATCAGTGGGGGCGCGCCCTGCACCAACATCACCGAATGGATGCAGACCAATGGCACACCTTACTTTTTCGGTCGCTACACCGGCGTGATCTTTCGGGAGAAGAACTGATGCCCGCATTCACTCCCCCTGCTGCTGACCGCCGCCGCGCCGGCTTCACCATGCTGGAAATCCTGCTGGCGATGGGTATCTTCGCGCTGGGTTTCATCTTCATCGCCGCGATGTTTCCCGCCGCCATCGTGCTGCAGAAGCAGACCGCCGACAACGTGCTGGCGCGCCAGGCGGCGCGCAGCGCTGAAGCCATGCTGCGCGGGCGCGTGCTGCACGAGAGCGAACTGGAAGACACCGGCTACGGCCTGACGCATTATTACACCACCGCCTGGGACACCAGCGAGCTGGTCTACCCCCTGCCCGCGGGCATGCTCGCCAAGTCGCCCGCCGGCGGCGATCCCGCCAGCACCGGCTCGGGTTGCTGGACGCTCAATGACCGCAGTTTTCCGTCCAATGAACCGACGGTCACTTCCCGCCGGATTTACTGGGTGCCGCTGATTCAGGACGCCGACCCCGGCAGCGGCACGAGCAATCGCATCTGGCGCTTGTACGTCTTCGTGCTGCTGCGCTGGCCCAATGTGAACTACAACGACCCGGCCGTCACCAACCGCCGCTTCTGGGCCAACCCGGATGACAGCGACAGCGTGCCGCGCGTGCGCTGGGCGTCGGTCGCGCCGTCCAACGCGGATCTGGCGCGGCTGAACTTCACCACCGCCAACTACAACCAGGACAGCGATGGCGATGGCCTGCTGGACCACCTGGTCGTCGGCGATCAGTTCCTCGACAGCAACGGCAATGTCTACACCGTCACCGAAGCCGACGCCGACGGCGTGAAGGTCGCCGGCCAACTGAGCAACTATCCCCACACCATCAACGGCATCTGGTACGCCTGGCCGGGGCTGGACACCGGCACCGGCCAGCCGTCCGGCCGACAGAGTCCCACCATGATGATCATTCCCCTGCCCGACGGCGGCACCGCCGGCGACATCGTGAAGCCCTGATATGCAACGCCACCGCACCCAACTCGCCTACACGCTGATGGAACTGCTGGTCGCGCTGTCGATCATGCTGATCATCGGTTTCCTCATCAACCGCATCTTCTTCGACACCGCCAACGCGGTCAGCCGGGGCATGGCCACCAGCCGCATCATCGCCGCCAGCCGCACCCTCAGCGAGCAGTTGTATGAGGATTCGTTGCGCCAACTCTCGCCCACCGATGGCCCCCCGGGCGGCGTGCTGATCATCGCCAACAAGTCCTACACCGGCTTGTGGGAAATGGACCCCACCAAAGGCGGCCCGGCCAAACGCACCTACGCCACCCGCAGCGATCAACTGCTCTTTATGGTGAGTCTCCCCTCCACCACCCCGCAACTGATCAGCCCGCTGACCCCCACCGATGACGACACCTTCACCGGCTCCAGCAGCGCGCCATACGCCCGGGTGTGGTACGGCCACGTTCAGCGCTCCAATGCCGACGGCACCGCGCCCAGTGTTGACCTGGCGAGTTCCTCCGGCGACAGCGCCAATAATCCGCAAAGCCAGGACTACTATGCGACCCACTGGATTCTCGGCCGGCAGATGCTGTTTTTCCAGGAAGTCAATGACGCCCACATCAACACCCTCACCAGCGTCTACGCCCGCGGCCCGTACTACAACAGCACCATCGCCGGCTACGGTTCCAGCCCCTTCGGCGCCAGCCCGCCGCTGTATTCCGGGCTTTCCGATTTCGCTTACTACAGCTATGGCGATGGTTCGAGCAACGCGGCGGCCGCCAACGGCGGGGCGTATCTCGTCGGCAGCACCGCCGCGGCGCTGCTGTCCAACGGGCTGGCGGTCAATACCTATCGCTCCCGCGCGTATGATCTGCTGTACTTCAAAGAACGGTTGCTGACCAACCCCGCCCCACAAGGCACCAACTTCGACAGTTGGCGCATCGCCCAGACGCATCCCTACTTCGTGGAAGGCGCCAGCGATTTCATCGTCGAGTTTGCCGCCGACACGGAGGATGACGCCGCCATCGCCGGCTTCCCGGACAACGCCCCGGATGTCGACAGCGCTACGGGCAACATCGTGTGGTACAGCGCCAGCACCCCGCCGACCTGGAACAACCATTACACCAATGCTGTCGGCATAGGCGGATTGGGTTACGCCAATCCCAATGATACGCCCGCTGTGGCGACCTATCCGTTTGCCGGCACGGTCTACACCTTCCGCCACGACCAGCCCGATATCTGGCCCTACCTCATTCGCATCCGCTACCGCCTGCATGATCCCAAGGGTGAACTGCAGGACTACAACTACAGCAGCAACCAGGCCGAACCCGGCAAGTGGTTCGAACAGATTCTGTATGTGAAACGCCCCTGAGCGTCACCTGCAGCTCCCGCCGCCTGGTGTGTGTTTGCTTTCAGGCCAACCTTTGAGAGGAACAGCCATGTTCGCCAGCCCCCGCCCCCTCCGCGTGACCTCGGCTCCAGCGCGCCGACCCGGCGCGGCCGACGTGCGCCAGCGCGGCTCGGTGATGATCCTCGTCGTTGTCGCCCTGGTGCTCATGTGCCTGCTGGGCATGAGCTACATGCAGGTCGCCCGCATGGACCGCATCGCCACCGCCCAGCTTGCCACCAACAACATCGAAATCGTCGCCAACTCCTGTGTCGCCTACCTCAGCAACGTGCTGCGCAACGACCTGTTCGACAACACCACCGGCCTGAAACTCTTCGATCCCAGCGAAGACGAAAGCTACGACTATCCCTGGACCAATCCCGCTTACACCTTCCAGGTGCTCGACAGCAGCGGCGCGGTCATGAGCGAGCAGGCCGAGGGCGGCACGATTGACGACACCTGGCTGGCGTCGGCGTTTCCCGATTTCACCTCGGGCAACGCGACCTGGCCGCATCTGTCCAACCTCACGGGCGTGTACCTGCGCCTGCCGTCGAGCGGCGGTTCGGGTTCGCCCACCGAACTGCCGGTCAACAATACGCTGAGCACCAACACCTGGCGCCGCGACACCAATATCCGCATCACCGGTGGCACCGCTGGCCTGGACAACACCACCGCCTCCTTCACCGACCTGGGCGTGGACACCGACGGCGACGGCGTCCGCGACGCCAAGTGGACCTATGCCCCCATTCGGCAGATCGGCAGCGCCGTGTACGTCGTGGCTTACCGCGTCGTTGACTTAAGCGCGCTGATCAACTTCAACACCGCCACCAGCCTCACCAGTGACGGCTGGTCTTACCCCACCGGCGCTGATACGCCGCGCGGCCTGTACCCGACGGAAATCGACCTCTCCCGGCTGCTGGCGCGCTACAGCATCGCCAACTGGACCAGCGGCGGCAGCTATGTCAATGAAATGAAAGCCTGGTTTGCCGAACGCGGCGTCAACAGCGCCTCCAACTACACGCCCCTGGGCTTTTCCACGCCCGCCAACTATCCCGCCGCCGGCAGCTACACCGCCACCACCACCCGCATGGGCGCCTGGCTGGATCGCGTGCGCCACTACGGCAACAGCGACAACCGCTACAGCACCGTCGATGAACGCGAACTCCGCTACCACGGCGGCTTGAACAACGACGCCTACCAGAGCTCCGCCGAGGGCGACGCCCCGACCCTGCTGCGCGCAAGCAGCGCCGAATCGAGTTACACCAATGTCACCGGCAGCCTGGAAAGCTATTTCCAGGGCGGCACCGACGCCACCGCGGTCAAGAATCGCGTGTTTCCGTCGCTGCGCAACCAACTGACCGCCCGCAGCGCCGCCGCCATCTTTTCCCCCAATCACCGGGATATGCACGGCGGGACGCGCACGCTCAAGTATGACCTGATCTATGAGGACGGGGGCCCTGATGCCGCCGACCCCAGCACCCGATTGGGCAACATCGCCGCCCGGTTGCACGCTTGCTTCCTGCCGCCCAGTTCCACCGGCTATCTGGGCCTGGGCGATCCGACGCTCAGGCAAATCGCCAGCGAATTCGCCCTCATGATTCAGGATTACTCCGACACCGATGCCACCCCCAGCTACTGGTCCGATGGCTCCACGGCGTACTACGGCCTGGAACTCATGCCGTTCCTGCGCGAGGTCTACCTGGAAATGGGCTATGACGATGTGGACCTGGACAATCCCGCTCTGGCGGGGCCGCATCCCAACGCCACGCCCGACGGACAGTTCGACCATTGGGTCCCCCAGGCCGGCTCCCAGGCGATGGTGGTGGAGATCGGCAACCCGTTCGACCAGACCATTCCCGCCAGCCTGCTCAACGGCCGCATCCGCGTGGTCGTCACTCAGGGCGGCTCGACCGCTTCCAGCTACACGCTCAGCGGCGCCAGCAGCATCGCCCCGCGCGAAGAACTGCTGATCGTCTCCAACGCCACCGCCGGCATCGACGAACCCGTCGGCACCCCGCGCGGCGCGTTGGAGCACAGCACCCAGGGCTTGAACCTCGGCTCCTACAGCAAGCTGATCATTCCCGCCGGCTCCCTGACCTTTGCCGCCGGCACCGATGTGCAGGTGGAACTGCAGATCAACACCGGCTCCAGTTGGGTGAGCTACGATCGCCTGACCGTCGCGGGCTTCAAGGTCCCCACCACCGTGGACCATATGGCGACGCCGACGGTCGTTCGCACCACCTGCCACGCCCAGGGTTCGATCGCCCGGGATGGGCGCAACCATCGCTTCATCTCCAATGAAAACCGCGCGATCATCACTGGCTCCGTGCGCCAGCCGGACGCCGGCGGCTATCGCAACGACTCCGCGGGCAACGCGGTCGACAAACTTGGCGAAGACAACAAGGGCGTCAACGGCAGCACCATCCTGGACAACTACCAGCTGCCGCTGGCGAATCGTCCCCTGCTCAACGTCGCCGAGCTGGGCTACCTGCACATGTTCGGCTTCTCGGATCAACCCACCGGCGACCTGCCCTACCGCCTCAGCGGCGACGGCACCGTCGCGGTCGGCACCGTGGTCAACGCCACCCAGACGCAGGACACCCGCCGGTGGTCCATGACCGCCAACTCCGAATTGCCCGCAGCCGGCAGCATTCCCCATGTCTGCATGGTCTTCGACGAGTTCACCACCCTCAGCCCCCGCCACGATGGACTGGACAACGACAACGACGACGGTGACAACGACCCAGCCACCGGCACCATCGACGACGACGTCGAGCAGGTCGTGCCCGGTCGGCTCAACGTCAACACCGCCCCGCTGCATCTGCTGACGCTGGGCAGTTCCCTGCCGGAGAATCTCGATGACGTACAGGCGCTGATGGCCAAGGTCATCGACTACCGCGACAATCCCGCCAACCGCAACGGCACGCTCACCGCCAACAACATGCTCGGTTACGCCGGCCTGCGCCAGGAAAAAGGCATCGCCAGCATCGGCGAACTGGCGCTGATCAATCCCGCCCTGGTCGCCAGCGGCGGCGGCAGCACCGGCTCGACCGACATGCTGCTCTACGGCCCCGCCAACGGCTCGACGCCGCCCGCCGCGGTTGACCTCTACCCACTGCCTGAGGAAACCGGCTCCAATCCGCTGAGCAGCCGCATGAGCATCGAAGAGCAGATGATGCGCTTCCAGTTCGTGGCGCAGAACCTCACCACCCGCAGCGATGTCTTTGCCGCCTACATCTACGTGCGCGGCTACGCCGCCGGCCGGTTCAACCTCGGCCCGCTGGAATCCAAGCGCTTCTTCGTCATCTTCGACCGCTCCCGCCTGACCACCGGCACCGACCAGGTGCAGATCATCACCGTGCAGGACGTCAACTGATAGGCCAGCCCCGCACCGGACCAACGCACGTACTCAATGCACCATGTACTGTACGAGTTGCGGCCGTGAGACTTGCTGTTGCCCGCAAGTCTCCCTGCGACCAGGCGGTTCTGGATTCCGGGGAAAGGTCATGATCTTCGACCCCGACAGGGGTCGTGGGCAGTAGCTACGGGTGGAGCGCAGTGAAACCCGTGGTTCACGAGCGGGTTCTATTCCCCTACGTCCCGGAGGGACGGCGGAAGCTTCCTTCACCCCTGCCGGGGTGAGTTGTTTCAATCACACCTTATCCCACGAGTTTCGCTGCGCTCCACTCGTGGCTACTTGCCTGCGCCCCCTTCGGAGGCGAAGAGCATGCACCGCAAACGTGTGGGCAAGAACACGTCGTCAGGTAAAGGCGGTATTCGTCGCGTTACGCCGGTGCGGCTGCGCAGCAAAAAGAAACTCGCCCGGGGATGCCGCCGGGCGGGTGACAAAATGCAGGTGATGGCGGCAGACGGCGTGCGGGTTTACACCACGGCCGGGGTCGGGGTGGGCAGGTGCTGGTTGCGCAGCGCGTCTTTGCTGCCGGCGGGCAGGCCGATGGTCTGGGCGTTGATTTTGTCCTGCAGGCGCATCAGGCCTTCGATCAGCGCTTCGGGGCGCGGGGGGCAGCCGGGGATGTAGATGTCCACGGGGACGACCATGTCGACGCCCTTGACGACGTGGTAGCCATACTTGAAGTACGGGCCGCCGCCGACGGTGCAGGCGCCCATCGCCATGACGTACTTGGGATCGGGCATCTGGTTGTAGAGCCGACGGACGCGGGACGCCATTTTGTAGGTCACGGTGCCAGCGACGATCATCAGGTCCGCCTGGCGCGGGGTGGCGCGGAAGGCGCCAGCGCCGAAGCGGTCGATGTCGAAGCGGCTGGCGCCGAACGCCATCATTTCGATCGCGCAGCACGCCAGGCCGAAGGTCATCGGCCAGATGCTGCTTTTCTTGGCCCAGTTGAGCGCGAAATCCACGCTGGTGACGAGCAGGCCTTCCTCGAAACGGTTTTCGATCCAACTCATAAGGCGGGTTCCTTGCCGCGGCTTGCAGGGCGTGAAGTCAGGTCCGGCATTCTAGGGGCACAACCGGCGAATGCCAACGCGGGCACGGTCACATTCCACTTGCGAAACATCACTTCCGTTAGCCCCCGGCTCTGCCGGGGGATGCTACTACCGCTTCGCGTGTGGCGGCGATGTGCCACTGCTTGGCGTATCCAGGAATCCTCCGGCAAAGCCGGGGGCTAAGGGGAAGCCTCCGGCGCCGTCGTTGGCACCTTCCGGGGGGTCCGGGTGTCCGGGGGCCGGGGGTCCGGGGGGGGCGCCGGGGGTTACTTGTTGAGCATTTCCACCACGTTGCTGGTGGGCAGCGCCAACGCGCCGTGCACGCGGGCTGCCGCTTCGGACATTTCGCCTTCGCTGGTCTTGACCAGTTCCAGCAGGCGGGTGAGCTGCGGATCGGTCAGCAGGTTGCCCCAACTGGTGGCGCTGATCGCCAGCGAGCCGAGCAGTTGGACGCGCAACTCGCTGGGGCGGGTCAGGTCCAGGGCGGCATCGCCGATGGCGCGCTGGGCTTCCATGGTCGGCAGCAGCGACAGCACCTTGGCGGCCCGCAGGATGACCGGCTCCCGCTCATCCGCCAGCGACTGGATCAAAGCGATCTGCGCGTCGCCGATGTTGTAGACCTTGCCATGACCGATGCCGATTTCGTACAGCAGATCGAGCGCCTGCAGGGCGAAAGCGTCGGCTTCCTCCTCCGACAGCGCCTTGCCGCCGTAGTTCTTGAACATCGCCTCGATCGCCGGCTGCAATTCCTCAGCGGTCTTGGGCGCCAGCACCGGGAACACATTGCCATCACGCTCGTACAGGCTGTTGATGGTGGTCTGTTCCGAAGCATTGCGCGCCAACACCAGCAACGGGGCGGCGGCAAACTTGTAGTCGATCGCGCGCTGGCGCTGCAGTTCGACGATTTCCTCCACCGGCAGTTCCGCGACGATCACATCCACGCCGGGCCCGGTGTTGACGTTCGACAGCACCTGCGCCAGCGTGCGCCCGGCGCTGACCTGCATGCCCAGATCATCCCGCAGCACCGCGGCGATGCGATTGGCCTGCTCGTCGGTGGTCGCCAGCGCCACGGCATAGCGTTGCGAGGTCTGGCGGATCGCCTCGGCGAGCACCGGCACCACGCGATGGCTGCCGGGGAAGGTCGCCTCCGGGCGGGCGTTGGTCAGGGCGAAGGCGGCGCGGAAGCGCACCTTGCGGTCGGGATAGGTGAGCGCCCGCAACAACGGCTGACTGGTGCCGTCACGGTTGACCAGCGCGTCCGTGCCGGCGGTCTGGGTCAGGGCGGCAATGGCGTCGAGCGCCAGCGCGGTGTCGCGGTCGTCCAACGCGCGGTTGAGCACGTCATGCTGGCGCAGCGGGCCGGCGGCCTTGAGGTAGAACGCAGGGGACAGATAAGTGCGCGGGTAGCTGGGGTCTTTCTCGCCGTCGAGCAGATTCTCGCGGACCAGATTGCCCATCAGCCAGAGCGAGAGCGCGGGGGTCATATCCGGCTGCAGTTCCAGAGCGCGATGGGCAGCGCGCATGGAGAGGATGTAACCGAACACCCGGGCGGGCACCGGGGTGGCGATCAGGCCGGCGGTGCGGTTGTAATCCCAGACCATGCCTTTGTTCTCGCTGGGATCAAAGCCGGCGATCGCATCACCCGCCACGCTGGCGTTGTAGAGGTTCTGCGCCAGGGTCAGGTACAGTTCGGCGGCATTGACTTCCGTCGGAGCGCCGGCGACTTCCGCCAGATGTCGAAATGCCGCCTCGGCGATCTGGCGCACGCTGGGATCGGTCCTGGGATTGTCAATGACTTCGCGGATGTAGGGCAGCGCGCGGGGGTAGCCGATCTCGGCGAGCACCTGGAGAATCTGCGTCTGCTCGCGCGGCTCGAGCTGCGGCACGGCGACCGCCAGCGGATACACCAGCGGCCGGCCGGAGGCGACCATCGCCGCGACGATGAACGGATGCAGCGGCTTTTTGGTTTCATCCTGCAGCGCCGCCAGCAGCGCGGGGGCGGCATACTGCCCGGCTGCGCGGAGGCGCTCGGTGGCGTTGAGGCTGGCGCGGGTGCCTTCGCCGAGTTTCTGAATGTCGGAAGCGATGCGCGCCGGCTCACGGCTGCGGGCGATGCGGGCGGACTGGATTTTTTCCGCCAGTTGCTTCGCCACATCGGCGAGGGTTTCAATCCTGCCGGCGCGATACAGCACCGCTTCCGTGTTGGTGTATTCGCTGGCTTCGACCGTATCGAGCAGCTTGGCGTCGTCGAGCGTGAGGAGCTTGGATCCCAAGGCCTGAGCGAGGTCCGGCCGGGCGATCAGCACGTAGTGGTTGAAGTCCGCCCACAGCGCTGCCGGAGTGCTGTCCGCCGCCCTGACCGGGAGATTCATCAGCAGGGTCAGCGTGAGAATCGCGCCAAAGCCTGCGCGTCGCCAATGCGTCATGGAATCGCGCTCCAAATGGTAGGAGGGATCGCGCGACAGCACGTTGGCCGCCGCCTTGGTCAATCTAGCCGTGCTAAGATTCAGCGTCAAGCAGGAATTAGACTTACGGCAGGTGCGGGAGTGTCGATTTCATGAGCGGATGGCTGCAGGCAACGGGACAATGGCTCAGTGCCGCGGGATACGGGCTGGCGCTGCTGGCGCTGGTGCTGGTCAACGGCGCGGGGGTGGCGCTGACCGCCCTGCAACTGCCCGGGACATGGTTGATCCTGGCGGCGACGGCGGGCGTGGCGTGGTGGCGCTGGGAGGAGCAGGTCATCGGCCCAGGGGTGCTGATCGCGCTGGGGGTGCTGGCGGTGCTGGGCGAAGTGCTGGAGTTTGTGGCCGGGGGCGTCGGGGCGCGGCAGGCGGGCGGGTCACGCCGGGGCGCCATCGCAGCGCTGGTCGGCGGAATGGTCGGCGCGGTGGCGGGTTCGCTGCTGCTGCCGATTCCGGTGCTGGGGACCGTGCTGGGCGCCGGACTGGGGGCCGCCGGGGCGACGGTGCTGGTGGAACGACGGATCGGCCGGGAGTGGAGCCAGGCCCGCACGATCGCCAAAGGTGCGTTTCTGGGCAAGCTGTGGGGCACCGCCGCGAAGCTGGGGGTGGCGGTGGTGATGTGGCTGGTGGCGGCGGTGGCGGTGGTTTGGCCGTAGGGTGCGGGTTTCGGGGAACGTCCGGACACGGATCGCAGGTGAAGAATCCCCGGGGTGAAGAATCCCCGGGCGGAGCCCGGGGCTAATGGAAGCAGTGTTTTCGAAGGCGGTGAGCTTACGCCTGGACGTCGACGTGTTTGTACAGCGTTTCGCCGTCGGGGCCCTGCCGGGCATGGGGCGGAAGCAGGTGTTGTTCATGCGGCAGCCGGTGGGCAAGGCCGCGCACTTCATGGCTCTGCGGATGATCCGGAATCTGCTCGTCAATGCGCGTCTGCTGGGCGTCGCGCGATTCGTCGGCATCGGTCAGCGAGGTCAGATGCGTCTCAAACAGGTCCTGCACCTGGCGCTGCCGCTGGAGGTCGCGGGCTCGCTGCTCGTCGCGCTTGCGGGCGACTTTTTCCGCCTGCTGCGCGGTCTGCGCCGCGCTGGCGGCAATATGGTTGGTGCCGATGGAGGTCATGGCCCGGTTCCTGGTGCATCCCCTGCTGTCAATATCGACCAAGCGAAAAATCCCGCTTGAATCGCGTGAAAAAGCTGCACCGGCGGCTATGGCGCGCGCCTGTGGCAGCCTAAACCATACGATTGCCCGGACTTGCGGGCCAGTGCCAAAGCAAAAGCACCGCCCGGCAAGGTCCGGACAGCGCGGCAAAATCGGAAAAATTAGCCGCAGAGAGCGGTCAGGTGGGGTAATCGGCCTTCTGGGCCCAGTCCAGCTCATAGGTGCCCGGAATGCCGTGGTACTGCCGCGGGAAGACATAATCCTTCCGCAGCGGGAAGCCTTCCCAATCCTCCGGCAGCAGAATGCGCCGCAGGTCGGGATGGTTGTCGAACACGATGCCCATCATGTCGTACGCCTCGCGCTCGTGCCACTCTCCCGCCGGCCAGAGGTCGCAGGTGGTCGCCATGCGGGCGTCGTCGCGCGGGCACAACACCTTCACCGCAAACCAGTGCTCGTGCCGGGTGGAACGCAGGTCGAAGCAGGCCGCCAGCTCATTGTCCGCCACGTAGTCGATGGCGCTGATGCAGCCGAGCCAGTCGAACGCCAGTTCCGGATCATTGCGCAGGTACTCGGCAATGGGACGCCAGTCGGCGGCGGCGACATGCACGCGCGGGTGCTTGTCATCGACGAAAGCCTCGGCAATCTGGCTGCCGAACCGTTCCTGCAATTTGGCGACGATCTGGGCGGGCGTCAAAGCCATCGGGATCGGGTTCCTGTGTGCAAAGCAAGTCGTCCGCAATACTCCCACGCCAGCCATCCGGTGGACCTGACACCTGGGGGCCACAGATGATAGCTGCGTTGCGCGGGGCTCTCAAACCTGCTCACACATCGCGCACGCAGCGGAAGGTGCAGTTGTCCGAGCAGCTTTCAGGCGTGTTGCCGGTGCGCGCCGCCACGCGGTAGCGATTGCAGTAGCTGCGGTGGCAGAGGTACGACCCGCCGCGCATGAGCTTGATGAAGCGCAGGCGACCATCGGGGCCTCGATCCGGCTGGGCGGGGCCGGTGGGGTTGTCGCGCGAAGCCGTCAGATGATGCTTGGCGCTCCACCAGTCGTTGCACCACTCCCACGCATTGCCCGAGACGTTGTACAGGCCGTACCCATTGGGCGCGAAGTGATCGACCGGACAAGTGCCCGCAAAGCCGTCCTCCGCGAGATCCTGATCGGGGAACTTGCCCTGCCAGATGTTGCAGCGATGCTTGCCGCCGGGCCGCAGGTCGTCGCCCCAGGGATACATCTTCTGCTCCAGCCCGCCGCGTGCCGCAAACTCCCACTCCGCTTCCGTCGCCAGGCGTTTGCCCGCCCATTGGCAGTAGGCAACCGCATCCGCCCAGGACACATGCACCACCGGATAATCCTCGCGGCCCTTGAGCGAAGAGCCCGGCCCCATCGGATGCTTCCAGCACGCCCCCTGCACCGCCACCCACCACGGCGTGCCCTGTGGGCGCTGCGCTGCATTGAGCAATTTCGTCTTCTTCGCTTTCACCAGATGCAGGTGAAACACGAACGACCAGCCGAACCGCCGCTCGGCTTCCGTCTGATACCCCGTGGCGTTGATGAACTTTTCAAACTCGCAATTGCGCACCGCACAGGCGTCAATGTAGAACGGCTTAACCGTCACCGGACGGATCGGCCCTTCGCCATCATCCGGAAAACCGTCGGCGTACTCGGTCCCCATCAGGAACTCGCCGCCGGTGAGCTTCACCATGCCATCCGTGGAGCCGGTGTTCGCGTGGGCGATGCCGCGCAGCAGATCGGGGTCATCGCTGACCGCCGCATGCAGATTGAACGCCGGCCCCGTGCCGCAGCCAGGCTGGTTGGTTGCTGACTGGGCCTGCCCCCCGATGCTCAGGCCCACGGACGCCGGCGGCATGCAGCACGCTTTGGGTTGTTCGCGGTCTTGCGTCATGCGGGGATTATAGGGAACCGTGTTTTTCGCTCATCTTGACTGGTCATTCGCATAGCGCGTGCGCTTGACGCCCATCCACACCAGCGTCTCAAACGGCAGCGACACAGCACCGAGAACGCCCAACCACGCCAGCAGTCGCCCCACGCGCGGGATCACATCATCGGCAAGCATCCACCAATGGCTGAACGTGCCCGACATATCGAGCAACCACAGCTTGGCGACCAGCAATGTGGCCGGCAACCACCCGATCGCCGCGAAGCACACCAAGCGCTCCGCCCGCCGCCACGGCATGCGCCAGCCGCGCCGCCAGCACACCCACCACACCCCCGCCGCTTCCGCGTAGGTCATCGCCAGCAGCAGCATGGTGAAACCAAGGCACGACAACCAGGGCCACGGTAACCGCCCCGTCAGCACCACGCCGGCCCACATGAGCGCCTGCAACAGCAACGTCACCAGCAGAAACAGCCGGGCGTTGCGGTTGCCGCCCAGCACATCCATCTGGCGAAACGTCACCCGGGGCGACAGCGCCACCGCCAGGGCTGTGCGCAGCCAGCTCAGCGGTGAAGGCTTGTGTTGCCACGCCAATCCTGCCCGGGCCCGGGGGTCGGATTGCGTGACCGCGAGCCCGCACTCCGGGCAGGTCTGCTGCGGCCCCAGTTCCGCCAGCGGATAGCCACATGCTTCGCAGCGGTCGCCCTGCCGGGGAAAGATGTCGCCGGCCGATACGGTGGTCATGGCGACATTGTAGCGCCATTGCGTTGGACGTTACCATGCGCAGCGCGATGGTTGCTGCCCTGCTGCTGCTGCTGACTGGAGGCATCGCCCTGACTTTGGCGGTGAGCGATCCGCGCGCGGTGACGCTCAGTTGGCTGCGCCTGGGCGGGCTCAACGCGCTGGCGTTGTCAGCCGTGGCGGGGGTGGTGCTGGGGCTGACGCATTCGACCGTTTTGCCGCTGTTCTGGCTGGCTTTCGCGGTGCTGCTGGTGCTGCTGATCGCGCAGCTTCTGCTGGTGCAGACCGCCAGGCGCGTCAGTCAGCGGGTGTGTTGCGCAGCCAGCTATCTCGCAGCCGGGGCGGCCGTGCTGGCGCTGCTGATCAGCGGCGCGGTGCCGGGGCTGGCGCTGCCGGCTGGTTCCTTCACCACCTGGCCCCTGGCGACCCATCTGCACTGGGCGGGCATCACCGTCACCATTCTGCTCGCCAGCGGGATTCTGGGCGGGTTTCTCATGTCGATGTTGCTGGGGCACGCTTACCTGACCGCCGGCAATGAGATGACACAGCGGCCGTTCCTCCGCCTGGTGTATCTGCTGGTGCTCGTGATGCTCGGGCGGGCTTTGCTCAGCGGCGTCACCGGGCTGCTGCCGTTCCTCAACCAGAGCAGCTATGGCGGGATGAATCACCTGTGGGATGTGCTGATGGTGTGGACCCGCTACCTCGTGGGGCTGGCGCTCCCGGGCGTGTTCCTGTACATGATCCACGACTGCGTCCGCCGGCGGTCCAACCAGTCCGCCACCGGCATCCTGTATGTCGCGGCCGTGCTGGTGATCCTCGGTGAAGGCGTGAGCCTGAGCCTGCTGCGCTCGACGGGACTGGTGTTTTAATCTCGCGCCTTGGTTGATTTGGCCCCGGGTCACTGACCCGGGGCTAACTGCATCAATACACGAAAAAGGGCTGGCAAATGCTCATGAATGTGTACCTCGCGGCGCCGGTGCGAACGCCCATCGGCGGGCTGATGGGTGGGCTGTCATCCATTGCTGCACCGCAACTCGCCGGGCGCGTCATCGCCGAGTCCTGCCGTCGCGCCGGCGTGCGCCCCGACCAGCTTGATGAAGTGATCGTGGGCAACGTGCTCAGCGCGGGCCTGGGTCAGAACGTCGCCCGTCAAAGCGCGATCGCCGCCGGCGCGCCGCCGCAGGTGGGCGGCACCACGGTCAACAAAGTCTGCGGCTCAGGTCTCAAAGCCGTCATGCTCGCCGCCCAGGCGATCCAAGCCGGCGACGCCCAGCTCATTGCCGCCGGGGGCACGGAAAACATGTCGCAAGCCCCCTACCTGCTGCCCAAGGCGCGGGCGGGTTACCGCATGGGGCACGGCGAGCTGATCGACAGCCTGCTCCACGACGGCCTGTGGGACGTCTACAACAACCTGCACATGGGCGTCTGCGGCGACCGCACCGCCCAGCGCTGCAACCTCTCCCGTCAGCAACAGGATGACTTCGCCGTCGCCAGCTATCAGCGCGCCCAGCAGGCGCAGCAGGCCGGCGCGTTTGCCTCGGAAATCCTGCCGGTGGTGATCGCCGACCGCAAAGGCGAAACCCGCGTCGAGCAGGATGAGGAACCCCAGCGTTTCAACGAAGCCAAGCTGCGGCAGCTCCGGCCGGCCTTCGATCCGGCGGGCAGCACCACGGCCGGCAACGCATCGAGCATCAACGACGGCGCTGCGGCCATGCTGGTATGCAGCGAGCAGATGCTCAGCGCCTGCAATCTCAAACCCCTCGCCCGCGTGGTCGGCTTCGCCGCCGCAGCGCGCGAGCCGGAGTGGTTCACGCTCGCGCCCATCGACGCCATGCAGAAGCTGCTGGCGCGCGTGGGCTGGTCGGTGACGGATGTGGACCTGTGGGAAATCAACGAAGCGTTTTCCGTGGTGCCCATGGCGGCGATGCAGGAAATGAAGCTCCCCCACCAACAGGTCAACGTGCATGGCGGCGCGGTGGCGCTGGGCCATCCCATCGGCGCCAGCGGGGCGCGGGTGCTGGTCACGCTGCTGCACGCCCTGACGCGCCAGAGCGCCAAGCGCGGCATCGCCTCCCTGTGCATCGGCGGCGGCGAGGGCGTCGCTCTGGCAGTGGAAATGTGTTGATTCAGAAATACAAGACCGTTTCACCACCGAGACTCAGAGAACACAGAGACCATGCTGGAGGTGAACCGCCAGCGCGAGCCTGACGCGATGCGGGCTGCTTTCTCGGTGTTCTCTGTGTCTCGGTGGTGAAAATCAGCGTTACCGCCGGCCGGCGGCCACCGGCTGAGCCGGCGCCAGCGCCCGGGCGATCAGGCTGACCAGGTGATCGCACACCAGCGCGAGGTTCACGTTGGCGCGAATCTCGCTTTCCGTGGCGGGCAGCGCGTCAATCGCCCGCAGCCACGGCTCCACCGCGGTCTCCGCAATGTTGACATCACTGCCGGCGGTGGTCCCCGCTTCGCGCAGTCGCCGGCGCAGCATTTGGCCGATCAAACTCCACATCAGCCGGACCGCATGCTTGTTGGCGGCTTCCTTGGAAGCGTTGTCATTGTCGCCCACCCAGGCGCCGGCAAAGCGATCCAGCTCCTGCGCGGTGGCGGTCCCCAGCTGCGCGGGATACTTGCCCGCCAGCATCTGCGTGAGTCCCGAGTCCCACAACTGACCCCAGTTAAGCAGATCGAATTGCAGCGCCAGCAAGGCCCGGCCCACGCTGCCGCCGGCGAAATCCAGCAGCGCCTGCTCCGCTCCGGCCGGCACTTCGCGGCCCAGCGCGCCCAGCAGTTCCATGACCATTGCATCGCTCAGCGGCGCAAAGCCCACGCGCAGACACCGGCTGCGGATGGTCGGCAGCAACTGGTCTTCGCTGCTGGTCACCAGGATCAGGTAAGTCCCAGCCGGCGGTTCCTCCAGCGTCTTGAGCAAGGCGTTCTGCCCGGCGGCATTCATCAGTTCCGCTTCGTCGATGATGAAGACCTTGTTGTGCCGCAGCACCGACGCCTGGCTGACCGGCGCGTCATGGAACTTCCCGTCACTGGTGGTGCCGCCCACGACATGCTCGCGCAACAGGTCCACGGGGATCGACAGCAGCTTGCGATTTTTCAGCGCTGCGACCGCTGAATGCAGCGCCATCTCCTTGCGCACCACATGCAGGTCGGGATGGGTGTGCTCTTCGCCGCGCAGCAGTCGACAGGACGCGCAACTGCCGCAGGCTTCCAGTTGTCCCGCCAGATCGCGCGCCGGCTCGTGACACAACAACTGCTGCGCCAGCCAGCGGGCGGCGGTGAATTTCCCCACGCCCTGCGGCCCGTGGAAAATGAAGGCGTGGTGCAGGCGTTCCGACGCCAGCGCCGCCTGCAGCGTGTCGAGCGCTCGGGTTTGGCCCCGCACTTGCGTCATTTGAGCCATGATACTGCAATCAGCAGGACACACCGACCGAGGCGGATTTGGTTGAAAGCCGATGAGGGTTGCCCCCGGCTGCAGCGCAGTCGCCGGATGTGTGTAGACTGAACGGGACAAAGGACCCGCCATGGCTGTGCGTAAATCCAAGCCTGCTGCCCGTTCGCCGTGGATCGGCGTGCTGGCGTTTGGTTTGCCGGTGGTGCTGTTGGGGGCAGCGCTGACGGCGGTGATGCTCGGCAAACGCAGCCCCGAAGCACCGGACACGCCCAAGGCGAGTGCCCCGTCATTCGCCCAGTCCAGCGTCTCGACCAGCAAAGGCGCGGCCGCCGTGTCAGCCGAGTCGGCAGCCGCCTCGGCTCCAGTCACGCGCGCTGCCGAAGCAAAGCCCAAGACGGAGGTTTCCGCCGGCGCCTCGAGCGTATGGGCGCAGGAGACACCCGAGGAGGAAGCTCAGTCGCCTGCCGCGACCGCCGAAGACGTGCAACTCAAACACGCCAGGCGGGAGTATCACGCCCGCAATGGCCGCAGCCCCATGCCCCAGCCGGGGGAAAGCATCCGCCGTCCGCTGCCGTTCACCCGGCTGGTGGATGAGACCCCCGCACCGAGCATGCCCACACCCGCGGGCGTCGTGGCGTGGGATCAGGCGGAAAAATACCTGGGACAGACCATCACCGTACAGGGCAAGGTCGTCGTCGCCCGGCACAGCGGCAACGTGTGCTTCCTCAACTTCACCACCAACTGGCGCGGCAAGTTCTATGTCATCATTTTTGAGGACGCGCTCAAACAACTGCCGCAGGATGTCGAAGCGCATTTCAAGAATCAGACCATTCGCGTGCGGGGGCAGGTGAGCGAACATCGCGGTTCGCCACAGATTCAGGTCAGCGATGTGAAACAGATCGAAATCGTCAAGCCGTGACCTCCACCCCCGCCCCCGGGAAGCTCCACGGATTGGTCCCGGGCTTATCCATGGACCTATCCCCGGGCCGGGCCCGGGACTAGAGCGATTCGCGCCATTTGCGACCGGATGTCATAATGCGTCATCCCCTCGGC
>CAZSBB010000054.1:0-31153 GCA_964605235.1 uncultured Phycisphaeraceae bacterium | reverse complement strand
CGTCTTGCCTTGACGAGCCGGAAGCGTGAGCGACGGGCTACGCCAGCAGCGACAAATCACGCCACCTGTACACCGCCACGCCCCCGGACGCCCGTGTGACAAACCGCCACACATCCATACCAGGCGCTCGATGAGTGCGCCATGTCACGCCCTACCCCTCGCTGACGCTTCGTGCTTATATGGAATGACCTGGCCAACAGCATGGATATCCGCCGATGACGCAGATCAACGCAACGGTAGAACCGGCCCCTACTCCTGCATTATCTGCGTTCATCTGCGTCATCTGCGGACCAACACGCTTCATCCCCGATGTCGCCGAAGCCAGATAAGCCGTCAGGATGAGTCCTGCCGCGCCCGACTGGCCCGGCGCGCCCGACCAGCTAGCGTGACTCGACTGGCACGCCGATGAAGCGCAATTCGCCGCCCCAGACCTGGTCGATGTCGATTGACCAGATGCCGCGGGACAGATCGGGCTTCAAGACGACATCCACTTGTTGGACCTGAAGCTCAACCTCCGGCTGGTACATCGTGGAACCGATGAGCCCCGACATTGCCTTTGCTTCCGCCGGAATCGTCAGTATTTGCAGTTGAATGACCTGCCCAGCGGCATGGATTTCCACCCGGTGGCACAGATCCACAGGAAGCGTGTCGCAGTCGTAGTACAGTTGCAGCGCGTTCATTCCAAGCCTGTCTTTTCGGTGCAGCAGACGCTTGAAATGCAGTGATCGCCGGATCGCTTCCGTATGCGGCTCAGGAGGGACAAGGGTCACGGTCGGCTGCTCCGATGGCAGGACTGCAAATGCGCAGGTCAGGTCGCGCTGATTCGAGGCTAGAACCTGTCCCCCAAGTCTGACTTCATGCTGCACGTTCAGGCAGGCGAGGTGTTGACCCGGCGTCAGCTTCGCAACCGCCAGGGTCTCCGGAGCTACGCCAGTCACCCACCCGCCTGTGAAGCCAAATCCGTTACTAGTGCTCCCCGACTCTGCAAGCAGGGTGGCATCGTCAATGCGGAGATTGGCGTATGTCTGGTGGAATTCCATGCCGGACGTGGAGTAGCGCCAAATCCGGAGTCCGCCGCGCAAGGTAAACGGCAGCGGATCATCCAAGCGCACACGGGGGCGCACCACCAATTGCACATCGTCGGATGCCCGCGCCAACACCGTCTGGGCGTACTGGTCCAGATCCTCCCGTTGGAGTTGTCCGCGCGACCATGCCTGCTCCACGAATTCACCCAGCGTGTGGCTCCAGAGCGACTTCGTGGGGTCCTGCATTTGCGCCACAACCCACTGGGCGGTGGCGGCCACATCGTGGTCGGAAAGGATGCCATTGTTGAGTCGGCGATTGATCTCCTTGAATGACTCAGCGTCGCCGGGTGGGCCGTGCGCCGCTTCCATCCGCAACACCCACAGCGGCTTGAGTGCTTGCCAGTCGATGTTGCCGCGCATTCTGGCATAGGTGAAATACGCGATCCCAAGGGTCAGGACTGCCAGCATCACTCCGCCGACCCAGGCCTGCACGGGCTGGCGACGGCGGTTGCCGACGACGATGGCATCGGGCATGGACAACTTGCCGCCGCATTCGGGGCACGCAGCCGCAGCCGGGTACAGATCGATCAGATCGAACTGGCAACGATTGCAAACGGGGTGGTTGTCAAGCACTCGGCCGCGCACGCCGCGCGTGAGCAGAATCATGCCGATCGCGCCCAAACACAGAAGCACACCGATGACGATGACTGGAAAAATGTTTGCGACCCCCTGCCCCCTCGAGATTAAGATCGACGGCATGCCCCTGCCCCGTCGGCCTGAATCGCTTGGTACAGCCACATTGTAATGGCATCACCCATTCATGACCAAGGGCTACGCGAATGCGTACAGGATGAAAATGGCCGTGCAAACTAGCAAGAAGAGTATCCGCAGATGACGCAGATCAACGCAGATAAGCAGGCGTTGTGACTGGTCATACATCTGCGTTCATCTGCGTTCATCTGCGTTCATCTGCGGACGGCCTTGTGATGCGGTGGGGCACCGGAGGCGCAATCCTGCATTATCTGCGTCATCTGCCTCATCTGCGGATCAACACGCTTCAACCCCGACGGCGCCGAAGCCGGATAAGCCGTCAGGATGAGTCCTGCCGCGCGCGGCGTGCCCTGCGCGCCCGGCGGTTGGGCGCGGCTCTTGGCGCCGCCCCCCGGCTCATCTCCTGTTGCATCTCCTGCCGCAGACGCTCGGGCAACTCGAACACCGGGGATCGGCCCAGACGCAGCTGCCACTCCGCTTCCGCATCGCGCGGCAGCTCGGGATCACGGAGCACTTTGCTTGCCGCCTCCGGCCCGCCGGCCAGCAGGGCGTAGCGGAAAACCTCATGGTCCACCTCCACCGGCTGCTTCAGGCTGGCGCGGGGCGGCGCACTGAGATTGCTCGGCTCCTGCGGCTTGATCCGCGGCATGTAGCCCAGGGTCTGCAACACGCCAATCGTGCTGGTGAGGATGCGATGTATGCCGGTCTCGATCTGCACCCGCTCGCGCACCGACAGATGGGGGTTGCGGGTCAAGCGGCGCAGCTGGGCGAGGCTGTGGTCGGTCTGGCGGAGGAACTCGCCGACCATCTGGGGGGTGAAAGATTGATCGTCGTTGAAGACCGCCCGGGTCGCGCGGACGTGTTGACGGTCGCGCAGGATGGTGCGGGAACAGACCCCCAGCCGGCGGGCGATTTCCGCCACAGTGAAGCCTTCGAGCGTCAGATGGTCGCCCAGCGCCTGTCGTTCTTCCACGCTCAGCGATTCAGCGGTCCGCTCGTGATCCACCAGGGCTTTGAGCAGATTGATGGGATCGGGGATGGGTTGATGGGTTGAGCTGTCGGTTTGGGGATTGGAGGTGGAGCCGGGGTCACTTCCGGGGGCGGTTCCGGGGGCACTTCCGGGGGCGAGGGCGGGTTGGCTGGCGCAGGAGGACATGCTGGCAGTGTGAGGCTTGGGCGGGGGAATTAACAAGAGATTCCACTGCTTCCTGGCGGCCGATCGTTTCCGGCCGGGGCCATGAAGTGGATACGGTGCAAGCGGGAAAACTTATTCTGACGCGCCCGTGAAGAACTCCCGCAACATCACTTCCGTCCTGACCAACTGATTGCGCGCATAAACATCCAGGAGCTGCGCTGGGGTGAGCGGTGGTAGTTTGAGCCGTTTTAAGATCGTTCGTACGGATGTCACCACCGGCGCGGGGTGAAGATCCAGCAGATTGGCGATGAATTCATCGGGGTGTTGCGATTCGATGCCCAGGGGCAACAAGATGTTGTCGGGGTAATGCTTGAGGTTGTATGTGACAATCACGCTGGCCTTGGCGTGGATGGCGGCCGCGAGCACGTGATGGTCGTCGGGATCGGGCAAGTTCAATCCCGCCATGGTTGGTTGATATCCCTTGACCAGTGGGTCGGCCGCATGCTCGATCATCAGCGCCAACATCCGATCAACCCGGTCAGCGGGTTTACCTTGCCGATCCACCAAAACGGACCGCAATTCATCGAGGACATGCGCGGACCACCTGGCCCGAAACAAACCCGTCGTCGCCAACTGCATCAGGAGATCGCGCACCGATGCCGGAACCAGAACGTTGGTGTCAAAAAATGCCGTGAAGGTGCTCAAGCCCGCCCCCAGAAGTTACTGGTAATCTCCAAGTTCCTGTCCGATTTGGGTGAGTTCATCCAAAGCCGCTGAGCGCGCCGCCTGATTCTGTTTTCGATAAGCCAACAAGTCGGCGACGCGAATGCGTCGGTGGCGCCCGACTTTTCGATGCTGCACCGCTCCCTGCTCCAGCAGCTTGATGAAGAACGGGCGCGAAACACCCAGCATGTCGGCCGCCTGCTGGGTGGTCATTTCAGCCTCCAGCGGCATGATGCTGATGGGATGGCCTGCCGCCATGTGTTCCAGCACGATTTGCAGCAGGCGGGTGACCATGGGGGGCAGCTCAATCAAGTCACCATCGGCATCCACTTGCACCCGCAACTGGCCAACCGACCCTTCGGTGAGTCCAAGGGTCTCGGCATGGGCGCGCAGAACGCTGCTGGCGGAGCGCGCCATCTCCACGTCCTGCTGAGTTGGCTCAGGGATGGTGATCATGGCATAACCTCCTGACACAAGCATATCGGCTATTCGAATTATACGCAATAATCGAAATCAACGAAAACAGTGGACCAGCGGAACAGATTCTCAAGGGCACACCAAGCACGACCAAGGCGTTCAAAGCCGAGCCGGCCGGCCGAATGTGTATCCGCAGATGACGCAGATTGACGCAGATGAAGCCGGCGGCGCGACCATGCAAGCATCTGCACACATCTGCGTTCATCTGCACCATCTGCGGAGCAAAACGCCGCGGTCCGGGGCGTCGTCGCAAGCCCAGGCCCGGAGAGCAATGTCACCTGACATCGGAAGTGACAGGGACAACTGCTGGCGGGCAGTGGAGTTGCGTTGCGGTGTCACAGCAGACCGGTGACATGTTCAGGGGTGCTGCGGCTTGCGGACAAAGAAAAACCGCGCCGAACGTGGGGGTGCGGCGCGGTGGTGGTGAGATGGTGACTCGTGGCCGGGGCCGGGTGATGGGCCCGTGGGTTTAGCGTTGATAGAGCGGGCGCGGCTTGTAGGTGGTGTGCAGCAGTTCGTGGGCTTTGTGGCTCAGCGGTTTGCCGAGGAACTCATCGTAGAGCTTCTGCACATGGGTGTTCTGGTGCGAGCGGCGTTTGCTCATCTCGCGGTCTTCCTGGTACAGGCCGCTGGCGCGTTGGGCGCGCAGCTCGTCGGTGACGCCGTAGGGCTGGCCGCCGCCGCCGATGCAGCCGCCGGGGCACGCCATGACTTCGATGAAGTGGTAGGGCAGGTCTTCATTCTTGTCGCGGGCGGCCTTGACGCGTTCGAGCACGGACTGGACGTTGCCCAGACCGCTGGCGACGGCGATGCGGATTTCGTGGCCGGCGATGTTGAGGGTGGCTTCCTTGACGCCCTTGAGGCCGCGGATGTCCTGGAACTCGATGGCGTCGTCGGGGAGTTCTTCCTTGGTGACGAGTTTGTAGGCGGTGCGGAGCGCCGCTTCCATGACGCCGCCGGTGACGCCGAAGAGGGTGGCGGCGCCGGTGTATTCGCCCAGGATGTTGTCGGCCTGTTCGTCATCGTCGAGGTTGACGAAGTCGATGCCGGCCTGCTTGATCATCCGCGCCAGTTCGCGGGTGGTGAGCACGCAGTCGACGTCCTGCTGGCCGGAGGCGTACATTTCGGCGGTGCGGCCGATTTCGTACTTCTTGGCGGTGCAGGGCATGATGGAGACGCCGAAGATTTTTTCGGGGGCGAGGTTGATGCGTTGGGCGTAGTAGGTTTTGGTGAGGACGCCGACCATTTCGTGGGGGCTCTTGGCGGTGGAGAACTCCTCGATCATGTCGCCGTAGTATTTTTCGAGATAGTCGATCCACGCGGGGCAGCAGCTGGTGATCAGGGGCAGGGCGTTGGAGCCCTGGGTGAAGCGTTCGACGAACTCGTTGGCTTCTTCCATGATGGTCAGGTCGGCGCCGAAGTTGGTGTCGAAGACGGCATGGAAGCCCATCATGCGCAGCGCCTTGTACAGCCGGCCGGTGCAGTTGGTGCCGGGCTTCATGCCGAAGGCTTCGCCGATGGCGACGCGGACCGCCGGGGCGATCTGGACCACGCAATGGGCGTCGGGGTCTTTGAGTTTCTGCCAGACCTTGGCGGTTTCGTCGTACTCGGTGATGGCGCCGGTGGGGCAATGCGCCGAGCACTGGCCGCAGCGGACGCAGGGCGATTCCGCCAGCGCGATTTCGCCGGCGGGCGCGATGCGGGTGTCGAAGCCGCGTTCGAGGAAGGAGAGCGCCCAGACATTCTGGACCTGCTGACAGACTTCGATGCAGCGCCCACAGGAGATGCACTTGCGTGGGTCGAGCACGATGGTCTTGGTGGAATCATCCTTGGGCAGATCGGGGACGATGCTGTGGAAGGGCTGCTCGCGGATGCCGAAGTCGGCGGCGATGTCCTGGAGTTCGCAGGTGCCGTTGCGGCCGCAGGTGAAGCATTCATTGGGATGCTTGGAGAGGATCATCTCAATGATGGTTTTGCGGACTTCCACGATTTCGGGATCGTGGGTGAGGATGTCCATGCCGTTTTCCAGCGGGGTGCAGCACGCCCGGGGCAGCCGGCGGTTGTTTTTGATGCGCACGATGCAGATGCCGCACGCCGCGGTGGGCGGGAGGTCATCGTGCTTGCAGAGGGTGGGGATTTTGATGTTGACCGCCTGGGCCGCTTCCAGGATGGTCGTCCCCGCGGGGACTTCGACCGGTCGGCCGTTGATGGTGGCTTTGACAAGGTTGGCTTGGATCATGGGAAGTTCTCGGCCCGGCGCGAGGGCGTGGAAGCGCGCTCGCGCGGGGAAAGCGAAGTTATCCGTTCAACACCTCACGCCCCCGCGCCGGCCGGTTGCCGGGCCGCCGCGATGGCTGTCTGGTACTCGTCATTGAAGTAACGCAGGGTCGAGAGCACGGGGTTGGGCGCGGTTTGGCCCAGGCCACAGAGCGACGCGCCCTTCATGGCGGTGCAGATTTGCCGCAGGCGGTCAATGTCTTCGGGCGCGCCTTGTCCGCCGGCGATCTTTTCGAGCAGGTGGAGCATCTGTTTGCCGCCCACGCGACAGGGTGCGCACTTGCCGCAGCTCTCCTCGACGCAGAAGCCGAGGTAGAACTTGGCGATGTCAACCATGGAGTCGTCCTCGTCCATGACGATCATGCCGCCCGAGCCCATGATGGAGCCGAGCTCGGCGAGGGTTTCATAGCTGACGGGAGTGTCGAAGTGCTTGGCGGGGATGACGCCGCCGCTGGGCCCGCCGGTCTGCACCGCCTTGAGCGGCTTGTTCGTGCCCGAACCGCCGGAGATGCCGTTGACGATGGTGTCGAGCGTGGTGCCCATGGGGATTTCCACCAGGCCCGAGTTCTTGACCTTGCCGGTGACGGCAAAAACCTTCGTGCCCCGGCTGGTGGGCGTGCCGATGGAAGCGAACCAGTCGGCGCCCTTGAGCAGGATGCGCGGCACGTTGGCGAGCGTTTCCACGTTGTTGATGCTGGTGGGTTTGCCCCACAAGCCGCTGACCGAGGGGAACGGCGGGCGGGGGCGCGGCGTGCCGCGTTGACCTTCGATGGAAGCGATCAGTGCGGTTTCCTCGCCGCAGACGAAAGCCCCGGCGCCCAGGCGGATGTCGAGGTTGAAGTCGAACCCGCTGTCGAGGATGTTCTTGCCCAGCAGGCCGTAGCGGCGCGCCTGCTTCAGGGCGTTCTCGATGCGCTGCACCGCCAGGGGGTACTCGGCGCGGATGTAGAAGAAGCCTTCGGTCGCGCCGACCGCGTAGCCGGCGATGATCATGCCTTCAATGACTGCGTGGGGATCGTCTTCCAGAACGGAGCGGTCCATGTAAGCGCCGGGGTCGCCTTCGTCGCCGTTGCAGATGACAAAGCGTTCGTCGGCCTGAACCTTGCGGGTCAGTTCCCACTTCATGCCGGTGGGGAAACCCGCCCCGCCGCGCCCGCGCAGGCCGGCTTTCTTGATCTCGGCGATGACGTCCTCGGGCTTCAGGTCGCACAGGGCGCGTTCGACGGCGCGGTAGCCATCGACGGCGATGTAGTCTTCGAGGCTTTCGGGATCGATCACGCCGGCGTTGCGCAGCACGATGCGGTATTGCCGGGGCGGATTGCCCGCGGGGTTGTCGGCGGTGGGCACGTCGTCTTCGGGGCGCACCAGTTCGGGAAAGCCGGGGACGACATACTTCTGCACCACGCGTTTGCCGCAGACATGGGCGTCGAGCAGCCAGGAGGCGACGTCGGCGTCGACCTGGCCATACATGGTGCGGGGCACGCCTTCGACATTGATTTCAACCAGCGGCTCATCGGAGCAGATGCCCACGCAGCCGGTCTTCTTGACCACGATGTCGAGGTTGCGTTCCTTGACGCCCTGGACGAGGGTTTCATAGACGGCTTTGGCGCCGGCGGCGATGCCGGAGGTGCTCATGCCGACCTTGATCCAGTTCTTGGGCTCCGGGTTCTGCTGGCGCATCTCGGCGAGGGTTTGTCGGGTCAGCTTAGCCATGTGAGTGCTCCACGTGCTCGCCGGTGACGCAATCCTCGAGGATGTTGGGAATGTCGTTGGGGCGAACCTTGCTGTAAATGCGACCGTTGATCATGACCACCGGCGCCAGGCCGCAGCAGCCCAGACACCGCACGCTCTGGAGATGGAATTGCTTGTCCGCGGTGGTTTCGCCATCGCAGACATGCAGGCGATCCGAGAGGGCCTGCATGACGCCCGGGCCGCCCTTGAGGTAGCAGGCGGTGCCCATGCAGGTGCTGACCACATGCTTGCCGGGGGGTTCGAGCTTGAAGTAGTTGTAGAAGGTCAGCACTTCATAAATCTGCGCCAGCGGCACATTGAGCTCGCGGGCGACCGCCAGGGCGATCGAGCGCGGCACATAGCCGTGGTGATCCTGAATCTCATGCAGGATCATGATGAGATTGCCGCGCTTGCGGCTCCACTTCTTGAGCGCGACGACCAGGTCTGGGGCGGCCTCTTCCAATTGCATGAAAGTTTCCTTTCCAATCACAAGCTCGGCATCAGGTAGCTGCCGTCGGGCTTGGTGGGGTCACGATCGGGCACGACTTGCAGGTCGGCTTCGTTGCCGTTGACGGTGCGGGCACTGCCGTCGATGAAGGCGGCATTGAAGTTGTGCTCATAACGCTGGTCCACGCTGGCGTCGACCTTGGTGCAGGCGACGCCGCGGTGGACTGCCGTGTTGACGTCGAGGATCGAGAAGCCGGTGGTCTTGACGGCGTGGTTGATGATGTACTGGTACGCCCCGCCGGCGGAGGGCGGTGCGAAGCGATAGATGCGGTCCATGACGAGCGTCTGCATGCGCGTGCCGTTGAATTCCCAGGGGCGCTCGCTCTTGATCCAACGTTCGCTGTCCCAGACGCCGCTGTCGTAGTCGGCGAAGTAGCCGGGCGCCAGCACGTAGTTGCAGTGCACGTTCTGCGCCGTCGCCGCGCTGGGTTTCCACTTGGGCAGGTGCGGGCAGCCGAAGTAATCGACGCTCATGTAATCGCGGTACTGCACCCGGGCGTCATAGCTGGGCGAGGTGACGGCGTGGGCGAGGTTGGAATCCCCGGCTTCGGCGGCATGGCGCGGCAAGCGCCCGTAGTCCACCTCGATCGCCAGCATGGTGGTGGCGATCTGCCGGGTGTTGACCAGACACTGCGAAGTGGTCGCCACCCGCCGCGCCGCCGCCAGCGCCGGCAACAGAATGCCAATTAACAAAGCAATGATCGAGATGACGACCAGCAGCTCGATGAGCGTAAAGCCTCGGCGGGGAAGCATGGCATTCCTCACAACCGGGCGGCGGGGACCCGAAATCCAGAACACAAGATTTACTTGTCCTTTTATAGACTATCAGCTTTTCGGCATGCTGCAAGTCACACCTTGAATCTCGCAGCGAAAAGAACTGCTTTTTTATTCCAACCCGAAAAACAGGCGGCTAAGCCCCGGTTTAACCGTGAAATACAACTCCCAGCCCACGGTGGAAAACCTGTGGGGCCAAACGCTGTCGTGGTTCGGGAAACCCCGGCGCTGCCCTGTTTATTTGAACAGGTCGAAGCGTCCACCCGTATTGGGACTGTTGGCTTCCACCGCCAGGAAGATCGCTTCATTGCGATCCGCAAAACCCGCCGCCGACGCATCCACGCGCAGGTAGTTGTAGAACTTGGCGCCGTGGTTGCGGGGGCAGTTGCCGTAGGTGCCGTTGGAGGAGATGACGCCGTGCCAGTCGCTGACGATCGCCAGCGTGGAGGGTAAATCCACGAGTTTGCCCCGGGTGTTGGCGTAAGCGTCCGAGCCGGTCGCTTTGGTGTAGGCGGAAATGTTGGGGCTGGTGGTGTAGGAAACGACGGTCGAGCGGTTGCCGTTCCACTCGGTTTCTTCGTTGCTGGTTTTCGACCAGCGGGGACGGTTCCACGCCGGGGCGTACTGCGAACTGGGGCAGTACAGCCCGCGCGGCGGCAACGAAATGGCGTCGTCCTCGATCAGCGTGCCCAGGTACACCGCGCCGGTCGCCGAGTCGTATTTGATCTGCTCCGCGTTGCCGCGATACCCGCCCATGCCCCAGTCCTTGTTCGCCACGGCATACACGCAGATGCTGATGCCCGTCTGCCGCAGGTTGCTCAGACAAGCGGTCTTCTTGGCGCTCTCCCGCGCCTGCGCCAACGCCGGCAGCAGAATCGCAATCAGGACCGAGATGATCGAAATCACCACCAGCAGCTCAATGAGCGTAAAGCCCCTGCCGGCCGCAAAGCCCGCGGGAGGCTGGTTCTGGTTTCGTTTCATGGCGGCTACTCCTTGGACCTTGAAGTAGATAAAACATATACAATCTATATGCCTCCAGACGACTCGTCAACCAAATTTTGCCGAATTTGTGTAGACAACCCTTGAATCCACTGGCCGTATTGTCTACATTTTGTTCATGAAACTGGGAAAGCCACTCCCCCTGCACGCCTCCGACGATTCCCACCCCGCGCCGCCCCGCCCGCGCTCCCGCGCTACTGACGCCGTCCGCCGCATGATCCTCGAAGGCGTCTGGCAAAGCGGCGACCGCCTGCCCCCTGAAACCGCCCTCGCCCAGCAGATGTCCATCTCGCGCGTCACCCTGAGGCGTGCTCTGGACGAATTGGAAGAACGCGGCTTCGTCCGCCGGGAGCCCCACCGCGGCTGCATCGTCACCGCCCGCACGCCGCACGCTTCGCCGCTGGTCAGCCGCGCCATCATCGTCATCACCGACATGGCGGAGCTGCCCGTCAGTCAGCCGCTCTCGGGCACATTCAGCGAAGCCAAGACCGGCCTGCTCGATGCCGTCGCGCGCCAAGGGCGCAACAGCGTCGTCGTACCCACCGCCGCCATCGACGATGGCTTCATCCATCAGCTCATTCAGGAACGACCCCAGGGCGTCGTGCTCTTCGCCTGGACCCATCTCACCGACGCCATGCACAAGGTCGGCCGCACCTGCATCGACGCGGGCATCCCTGTCGTCGCCTACTGCAACAACGACGCCAGCGACGCATCCGATCCCACCGACCCCGCCCCCCTGCCGTTCGATCGCGCGATGTCCGATCACGAGTCCGGCACGCACAAGCTGGTGCACTGGCTCCACGCGCAAGGACGGCAACGCATCCTGCGCGTGTGGACCGGCTCACCACGCACGCCCACCATCGCCCTGCACAACCAGGGCTATGAGCGCGCCTGTGCGGAACTCGATCTCCCCGTGCTGCCCCCGCTGTACATCGACGACCTCCCCCACCGCGACGGCCCCAACCCGGAAGTCTTTCAACGCCGCACGCGCTGCTTCACCGGCTACCTCGCCCAGCAGTTCGCTCAGACATCACCCCCCGACGCGCTGATGGTCGTCACCGACTGCGAAACCTTCAACGTGGCCGCCGCCTGTCGTCTGCTGGGGCTCGAACCCAACCGCGACGTGCTGATCGTCGGCTATGACAACTACTGGTCCTACGCGCCTGAGCGTCAGCTTGAAGCTGCCATCCCCGCCGCCACCATTGACAAAGACAACCGCGCCATCGGAGCTGCCCTGGCGCAGTTGCTCGAACGCCGGCTGGGGCAGAACGTCGCCGCCGACACGCCGGTGGTCCAGCGTCTGCCGCAGCAGTTGATCCCGCTGCGTCAGTCGCCCGTCTGCGCGTAACTGCTCCTCCGCTCGCTCCACTCCGGTTTCCGTTCCAAGGATATCGCCCGATGCTGACCCCCTCTCGCGCCGGCATGCTGCTGTCGTTGTTCGCCGCGTTGTTGCTGCACGTCACCATGCTGCAAGGTGAGGAACTGAAACCCTTCGCGCCCGACGCCAAAACGCCCGGCCGCGCCAAGCTGTCCCCCAATCGCAAGCCGTATCACGCAGCTTTGGAACTGACCGCCGCCAACCAGCAGGACGCCTGGCAACTCGTCGGCATGGCGCGCGTGTCCAACGTGCCCCTGCATCAGCTGGAAACCCGCGACGGCCAACCCGCGCTGCGCCTGCACACCAGCGTGTTTGATCCCGAGGAAACCATTCTCGAAACCACGCTGCCCACCACCAGCAATGGCGATGTGTGGGCGAAGTACCAAGCCGACTACCTCGCCTTCCGCTGTCAAAGCAGCGCCGGCGCGGTCACCCTCAACCTCCACCTCACCCTGCGCGGCAAGACGGCCGGCCAAAGCGGCAGCTACCGCGCATTTTTTGTGGCGCAACCGGGGAAGTGGCAGCAGATCGTCCTGCCCTTCTCCGCCTTCAATCTCGACAAGACCGGCCGAATCGAATCCCTGGGCGTCAGCCTCCACACCCGCCCCGCCGCCGGCGCTGATGTGCAAGTCTGGCTCACCGATTTTCAGGTCGGCAGCGCCCGCTACGACAGCAAGACCCTCGCCGGCCAAGCTGCGGTCGCCAGCCTCAAAGGCGACTGGCGCTTCCGCACCGATCCGACCAACGAAGGCCTGAGCAAAAACTTCCATCAGCCCGACTACCTCGACGACGACTGGCAGACGCTCAAGGCCGGCACGTCCTGGAGCCAGCAGGGCATCCGCTATGGCGGGTACGCCTGGTATCGCCAGCAGCTCGCCATCCCCACGGAAATGACGGGCGCGCCGCTGCAACTGGAACTCGCCAGGATTCCCTATGAAGATGAAGTCTGGGTCAACGGCGTCCGCATCGGCGGGCTGCGCGGCGAGTACAAATTCCAGAACGTCGAGGACCGCCTGTACACCGCCCCGCCCAGCGTCCTGCGCTATGGCCAAACCAACACCATCGCCATCCGCGTCTGGGGCGTCGCCACCGCCAGTTGGACCTACCGTGACAACAACGGCCTGATCGACGGCCCCTACCGCGCCACCCTCGATCCCTGTGCCCCGCTCATCCGCCGCGCCGGCGCCAGCGCTGGCGAGGCGGTCCCCGTGCAGAGCTTTGACTTCACCCACGCCCAGCGCGACTTGCCCTGCGAAATGCTCTGCCCCTTCCCTGCGGGCATGCTCGAAGGCAACAGCGCCCGGCTGCAATACACGCTGACGGATCACTACGGCCAGCTCATCGCCAGCGGGCAGACCGACGTGCAAACCGCCGGCGACCTGGCGGTGGGCGTGCTGCCGCTCGATGCTGCCGCGCTGCGCACCATTTACCTGCGCAGCCGATTCTTCCTGACCACCGCGCTGCACACTGCCGATGGCGCGGTGCTGTGCACCGACACGCGCGAGTTCGATCATCTGCAATTCCGCGCCCGCGATGCCGAACCCCTGCCCACCCTGCCCCCCACGCAGCACGACACGCCGTTTGGCCAGCTCACGTTGATTGATGAAATCGACTGCGCCACCCCCATCACGGACGATCCGCACCCCTATCTGGAAAGCGGCTACGAGCACGCCCAGCGGTTCAACTCCCCCGGCTCGCCGGCGCAGGTGAACGTGCGGGAAATCCTGGGCAAACCCGCGCGCGAGAACGGCTATGGCTACTTCGCGTACCGCATCGGGCGCGGCCGGCTCAAGCCGCGCGGCGCGTATCTGCTGCGGATCGAGTACCCCGAGGATCAGCCGCGCTATTGCCCGGTCGAAGTGCAGGCGGGGTTGAACTACATGGACATCGGCTGGAAGAACGGCGTGTCGGCGGATGATCCCTACGACAATTGGCCGCTCTCGGGGCAATGGCAGTGGTACGACGCCGTGGTGATGCTCGACGACGTGACCGCCGGCAGCGGCGGCGCGGGCGACGGCGATGCCTCGGCGGGCGTCTGGGTGTACTTCATGAACAAGCTCAAGCCGCAGCTTTACTTTTCCATGTACCCCGCCGGCCCCGCCGTCGGCCGCATTCGGCTGTACGAGCTGGACCCCGAGAAGCACGCGGCGCGCCTGAACTTTCCCGCCGGCCAGCCGCACCGCAAGTTCATGATGGACTGGGAACGCCAGGCGGTGATTGAGCCGCTCGACACCGTGCGCTACTGCAAACTCATGGGCTACAACGCGGTCGCGCCCATCATCCTCAAATGGCATTTCATGAACTTCGGCGCGCCCATGGCGGGCTATGAATCCCACAACATGGACGAGCGCGGCTACTGGCTGCGGCAAAGCAACACCGAGCGCGGAAAGGTCACCACGCCGGCGCTCGCAGACCACCCTTCCATGCATGATCGCTTCCTCGACGCCACGCGCCAGCTCGGGGTCGAATACATCCCGCGCTTTGAGTACGGCGGGTCGCTCGATCTGCCCGCGGAGGCGTACGCCATTGCCGCCAACGCTCAGGTCGCCAAGCCCACGCGCTTCAGCTCCTGGGGCGCGAACATCCTCCACCCCGCCAGTTGGGAGGACCTGTACGCCACCGTTGAGCATCTCATCAAACCCTACGTGCAGGCGAATCCGCAGATGACCGGCCTGCTGTGGCGGCAACGCTGCGACCGCATGCAGATCAGCTACGGCCGGCGCGATGTGGAACTGTTCGCCCAGGAGACAGGCCTCGACCTGCCCGACCTCACCAACGCCCAGCTCGCCGACTGGGCCAGCAGTGGTGAGCGCGGCTGGCGTTATGCCGACTGGTGGCACGCCAAACGCCGGGATTTCCACGTCAAATTGCTGCAACTGCTCAAGAGCTATCGTGCCGACCTGACCCTGTACTACTACAACTGGGACAACGACAAGTGGTGGATGGGGCTGGCGGACACCAACAGCGCCGCGTACTTCATGGATGTCGCCAAGAGCCGGCCGGGCATGGTGCCGTCGGTGTACGCCATGAACGTCCGCCAACGCAAAGCTTTCACCGGCGAGGACTACGTCTACATGATCCGCACCGGCGTCTTCGGCGAAAGCCCCGGCTGGGGACACGACTGGGGACTGCACACCGAGCTGTACCGCGACGTCAAAGACCTCCGGCTGTTCGCCCCCGCCAACTATCGCTACCTCGCGGACAATCCGACCTATCTCAATTACTTCCAGTCCAACCAGGGGCTGGCGGTGAGCTATGCGGTGTCGTACGACGAGATGGCGTCGCGTTACATCAATCCCAAGTACGAGGGCAACATGATGACCGCCGGTGGGCCGGACTTCGCCATGGCGCTGGAGCTGCTGGCTTACTTCCACGGCGACGCCGACGTGCTGACCTACACCGCCTACACCTACGGGCGCGGCTTCGCTCCCGCGCAGCGCCGTTTTGCCCAGGCGTTTTTAGCGCTGCCGGCGGTCAAAGGCGCGGTGATCGACCAGCCCGACGCCGACGTGAAAGTGCGCGCATACCCAGGTAGCGAGGGGAGCTACCTGGGCATCGCGCACAAAGGTCACGTCGGCAAAACGCTGAAACTGGCGCTGCCGGGCTCGTGGCGCAGCGCGCCGCAGGTGCTGGATGTGGTGACGCAGCAGCCGATGGCCGCGCAGGTCGCCGACGGCAAGCTGCTGCTGGAACTGCCCACGCGCCCGATGGAACTGCACGCACTGTGGGTGAAGTGAAAGCAATGCTGAGCGCCGCGTGAATATGCGGCAACGAGCCGGAGGCGTCAGCGGCGGGGAGGACGTACGCACGCCAACACGTCTTGGGTGGACACCAGGCGCCCGGGCATTCATGCGCCCCGCCCGTCGCTGACGCTTCCGGCTCGTCAACTCGCTGCGCGCTTCACGCCAACTGCGCGAGCTGGCGCTGCAAGGTCGCCAGTTCCGCTTCGGCGGTGGTGAGCTGGTCGCGCGTCTGCTGCACCAGATGGGCGGGCGCGCGGTCGGTGTAGCCCTTATTGTTCAGTCGGCCGGTGAGGTTGGCGATGGCTTTGGTGACTTCCTCGATGCGTTTGGTCAACCGGGCGCGCTCGGCGCCGGCATCGAGCACGCCATGCAGGTACGCCTCCAGCCCTTCGCGGATGTTGGAGGCGGCATCGTCGGGGCGCGGCTGGTCGGGGCTGATGCCGCGCAGGGTCACGGTCGCCAACGCTTCGATCAGCGGCTGCCCGGCCGACAGCACCGCTGCCTCGCCGGCGGCACACTTGAGCGAAGCGTCGGCGTTCTGCCGGGGCGGCAGCTTGGCGTTGGTGCGCAGCTCGCGCAGCAAGGTGACCGCCAACTGCACCCGGGCGTAATCCCGCTCGGCGGCTTCATCGACCAATGCCGGCGTTTCCGCGGGCCATTGCGCCTGCACCAGCAATTCGCTGGCGGGCAGCTTCAAGTCAGCCAGGCCACGCTCGGGCGCGACGTCGTTGAGCCGCGCCCAGAGCTTCTCGGTGACGAACGGCATCACCGGGTGCAGCAAGCGCAGCATCACGTCGATGCAGGTGGTGAGCACCCGCTGCTGGGGCACGCTGGTGCGCACCGTGCTCTTGATGGACTCGATGTACCAGTCGCAGAAATCGCGCCAGATGAAGTCGTACAGCCCGTCGGCATAGGGCTTGAACTCGTAGCTCTCCAGCGCAGCGTCCGCAGCCGCGATGGTGCGCGCCAGTCGGCTGAGAATCCAGCGATCCGCCAGCGTGAGCTGGGCGCGCTCCACCGGCGACGGCGCCACGCCTTCCGGGGGGAGATTGCCCAGCGCGAATCGCACGGCATTCCACAGCTTGTTGGCGAAGTTGCGCCCGAGGTCAAACTTTTCGCTGGTGTTGCGCGCTGCCGGGGCGTCGTCGGTCGCCTTCGCTTTGCCGCTGCTGACGCCGTAGCTGCTGGTGATTTTTTTGCCGGGGGCGAACGGGCTGTCCTGCACCGGGGCAGCGACCTTGTGACCCGAGCCGTCGTCCACGAACTTGGGCGTGAAGCTCTGGCTGGTGTGCGGACACACCATGTCCACCGGCATGCGCACGTCCTGCGTCTGCGTGGTCATGCTGGCGAGCGTGAAGCGCATGGCGTCGGCGCCGTGGGAGTGGATGATGTCCACGGGATCAACGCCGTTGCCCAGCGATTTGCTCATCTTCTGCCCGTGCCCGTCCTGAATCATGGCGTGAATGAACACGTCGGTGAAGGGCAGACAGCCACGCAGGTACAGATTGAACATCACCATCCGGCTGACCCAGAGCGTGATGATCTCGCGGGCAGTGCACAGGACGTTGGAGGGGTTCCAGGTGTTGAGCGCCAGCTCGCCTTCAGGAATAGCGCCGGGAAACTTCCGGGGGTCGGGCCAGCCGAGGGTGCTGATGGGCCAGAGCGCGGAGCTGAACCAGGTGTCGAGGACGTCGGGATCCTGGGTGTAGCCAGCGGCTTCCAACAAATCGATTATCTCGGCATCATCCTCACGCCTGACACAGTAAAAACGCACAGCGTCTTTGACACCAACTTGATCAATAGGGCCCAAGTCCGACATCTTGCGTTCAATGCAAGCAAGTCGATCATCAGCTATCCAACGATCCTTGCGTTGTTCAAACTTTTTGAGTGCCTCAGCTTCCTTCTTGCCCTCTGGTGACTCTTCCCAAATGCCGTGAGTTATATAGCTCCACACCGGAATGCGATGCCCCCACCACAACTGCCGGCTGATGCACCAGTCGCGGATGTTCTCATGCCATTGCTGGAAAGTGCGGGCGTAGCGCGGAGGGTAGAAGCGCAGTTGGCCTTGCCAGTCGGCGGGTTCACCCCCTCCCTGGCGGGAGGGGCTCGGAATGGCTGAAGGCTGTTTGAACGGATGCTCAGCGTTTTCCGTCCACACGCATTTGCCGTTGGCGTCGCGCTGGTCGGGGGTCATCGCCTGCAGGGCAGTGCCCGCCAGGCGCGGATCGGTCACTTTCACGTACCACTGGTCGCTCAGGTAGGGTTCCACCGGCACATGGCTGCGATAGCTGTGACCCACGCTGTGGCGGTAGGGTTTGATCTCCGCCAGCAGGTCGTGGTCCTTGAACCAGCGCACGATCGCCTTGCGGGCGTCCTCGCGCGACAGGCCCAGCAGCGGTTCCAGTTCCTTCTGATCGCATGAGTTCCAATCGGTCCAGTCGTGATCCTTACTTATGGAAGCGTCACGCGCCATTACATTGATCACGGGCAGATTATGTCTTTTCCCAATTTCAAAGTCATTGAAATCGTGGGCGGGCGTGACCTTCAGGAAACCGCTGGCGAAGCGGGCCTTGGCGTCCACGCTGTCGGGGTCGGGGATGACGACATACTCATCGCCGATGATCGGCACTTCGCGCCCGACGATGGGCAGACGCACCTTCATGCCGATGTATTTCGCCCGCTGCGGGTCGCGCGGATTGACCGCCACGGCCGTGTCGCCCAGCATCGTTTCGGGGCGCGTGGTGGCGACGGTGATGCATTCGTTGGGAGTAGCAGGATCGACCAGCGGGTAGCGGAGATAGTAGAAATTGCCGTCGATTTCCTCGTTTTCGACTTCATCATCCGCCAGCGCGGTTTGCGTGACCGGGTCCCAGTTGACCAGACGTTTGCCGCGATAGATCAGGCCGTCTTTGAAAAGCTGGAAGAAGGCTTCGCGCACGGCGGCGGCACAGACTTCATCCATCGTGAAACGCTGGCGATCCCAATCGCACGAGCAGCCCATGGCGACGAGCTGGCTGGTGATGCGGGCTTCGTATTCATCCTTCCACGCCTGCACCTTGGTGATGAATTGCTCGCGCCCGCCCTGGCCGGCCGCCTCGCGCTGCTTGTATTCCTTAAGTGCCGGCTGACCCTCGGCCTGCAAGCGCTTGTCCACCACGGTCTGGGTGGCGATGCCCGCGTGATCGGTGCCGGGCATCCACAGCGCCCGCCGACCCTGCATGCGGCGGAAGCGCGTCAGCACATCCTGCAAGGTGTTGTTGAGCGCGTGCCCCATGTGCAGCGCGGCCGTGACGTTCGGCGGGGGAATCACGATGCAGAACGGAGCGCCCTCGCCTTCCACCTGCGCGGCGAAAGCCTTGCCGTCCCGCCATTTGCCGGCGACTTCCGCTTCCACCACGTCCGACTGATACTTGCTCGCCAGTTCGCTGCTCATGTCGTCCAACCCATCATGCGGGGAGAATCACCACCGAGGCACAGAGAACACAGAGAGAAAATCCACAGAGTTGAAATGCTGGATGGGATGATTGAAAAACAGTCCTCAGCTTCCAACTCGGTGTTCTCTGTGTCTCTGTGGTGAATATCGTCCTGGTCAATTGCCTACCGGCGCTTCTTGCGTTGCTTGAAGCGCTGCTTGAATTCCTTGGGCGCGCCGCCGCCGGGCAGGTTGGGCATGCGGCCGCCGCGGGTGCCCATGCCCGCCAGGTTCATCGAGCCCATGCCCGCCATGGTTTTCAGGCGGGACAACAGGCTCATGTCCGACATCTGGCGTCCGAGCTGGGAGACCATCTCGAAGCCGCGCACGAGCTGGCTGACGTCCTGCGCCCCGGTGCCGCTGCCGCGCGAGATGCGCCGGCGACGGGAGTTGTTCAGCAGGTTCACATCCTTGCGTTCGGGCGGGGTCATGGACTTGATGATCGCCTCGGTGCGGTCGATCTGCTTTTCGTCCAGGTCCAGATCGCGGATCTGATTGCCGATGCCCGGGATCATGCCCAGCAGCGACTTCATCGAACCCATGCGGCGCATCATGCGGAGCTGGTTGAGGAAGTCGTCCATGGTGAGCTTGCCCTGGGCCATCTTTTCCTGCAGTTCCATGGCCTCTTCCTGCGAGACCTGCTGCTGGGCTTTTTCCACCAGGGAGACGACATCGCCCATGCCGAGGATGCGCGAAGCGATGCGCGGGGGATGGAACTCTTCCAGGGCGTCGAGCTTTTCGCCCACGCCGATGAACTTGATGGGTTTGCCGGTGATCTGTTTGGCGCTCAGGGCCGCGCCGCCGCGGGTGTCGGAGTCGAACTTGGTGAGGATGACGCCATCGAGTTCGAGCTGGTCGTTGAAGGCGCGGGCGGAGTTGACGGCATCCTGGCCGGTCATGGCGTCGATGACCAGCAGAATCTGATGCGGCTGGAGGGCGTCGTTGACCTGGCGCAGCTCGCTCATCAGTTCGTCGTTGATGTGCAATCGCCCGGCGGTGTCGAGGATGAGCACGTCGGCCTTCTGCTGCCGGGCGGCGGTCAACGCGCGCTGGCACACCTGCACCGCCACGCCCACCGCTTTGCCATACTCGGCGACCTTGTCCGGCTCACCATGGAAGAACACCGCGCCGGGGCCTTCCACGTCGTTGCTCACCTGTTCGGAAAGCACCTGAAGCTGATGCACCGCGGCGGGACGCTGAAGGTCGGCGGCGGCAAGCATGACGCGCTTGCCCTGTTGTTTGAGCCTGGCGGCGAGCTTGCCGCAGGTCGTGGTTTTGCCCGAGCCTTGCAGGCCGCACATCATGACGATGGTCGGCCCGGGCGAGACGAACATGAGGCCCGGCTGGTCCTCGTCGCCGCCCATGGTTTTGACCAGCTCGTCGTAGACGATCTTGACGATCTGCTGCCCCGGCTTGAGGCTGGCGAGCACCTCTTCGCCGATGGACTGCTCGAGCACGCGCTGGCAGAAGCTTTCGACGACTTCCAGATGCACGTCAGCTTCGAGCAGCGCGGTGCGCACTTCCGCCATGGCGTCACGGACATTGCCTTCGGAGATCTTGCCGCGGCCCGAGAGGTTGCGGAAGAGGTCGTTGAATTTGTCGCTCAATGCGGAAAACATGGCGCTGGCCCTCGCAATGGGGTTGCGGACGAAAAAGAACGACAATGCTACGGGGTGGAGCGGCCGGCCGCAAAAGCGGGGCGGTCCGGCGGGGCCGGCGCATCGGCAGGTTCAACCGCTGCAGAACGCGCTGTGACCCGCGGGGAAGCGGGCGTTCCCGGCCGTCACCGCGCGGTCGCTGCGCCGTCGTGCAACGAAGTGGGCAGCGCGGCGGCGTCCTGAATCACATAAGTCTGCTGCGGCTGCAGCGCATACGTCTGCGCTCTGGGCAGCGTTTGGCCGGTGGTGAGATTCAGCACCCGGCCCGGCAGGGGCACGCGCTGGGCGGTGAAGCAGAAGACCACCGCGCAGCGCTGGGCGGCGTCGTGCCAGATGACGCTTTGGCCATCCTCCTGCAGCCAGCGCGTCGCCATCAGGTCATAAGCCGCGTGGTAATCCGCCAGCGCCTGGCGGTGGGCGGCGCCCCAGAGCTGGTCGATGCGCTGCTGCTGGACGAACAGGGGCACATGCCGCAGCGCCATGTGCGCCAGGGTGTAGTACAGCGTAGCGGGGTCGTGAGGCGTGGGATCGGTCAACGGGGCGCCGGTGGGCACGGTGGTGTAGCCGTTGCCCATGCCGACGCGCCAGCAGACGAAGATGTTTTCGAGGTTGAAATCCCGGTGCACGCCATGCTGCACGGAGCCGAAGGGCCCCAGGGATTCGATGGTGAAATGCACGCCGGCGTCCTGGAGTTGTTTGAGCGTGGTCAGCAGGCCGCGCCACATGGTGCGGGGGCGTCCCTCCCGGTAATTGATGGGCATGAAGGCGAGGTTGTAGAAGCTGTCGAAGAGGTACCAGTCCAGGCCGGTCTGGGCTTTGATGCGGACATGGGCGTCGACGAACATCTGTCGGGCGTCGGGGTGCGCCAGGTCCAGCACGCTCATGACGCCGGCGTAGGCGCCGCCGTATTTCTGGCGGGTGTCCTCGAGGCGCACGTACCAGCCGCGCGGGTCGGCCTCGGGATTGAGCGGACTGGACAGGGCCTGGTCGTTGTTGGTCCAGCTCTGGAGGGTGATGCCCAGCCGGCGCGCGTCGCGGACCAGCGCCGCCACCTGCGCCGGGCCGCCCAGTTCGTCGGCAATCTCGTACTCATGCCCGCAGCACATGTTCCAGTTGAAGACGCCCGGCAGCGGGGCCCGGGCGGTCAGCGCCGACTTTTTGAGGTTGTCCACGAACACCTGACGAATGCCCAGCGCCGCCGCCGCCGGCAGCAGGTCGCGGCGATAGCTGTCGGCGGTGAAATGGTTCCAGTAGTTCTGGGCGAGGAGCGGGAAGAACGGCTCGGGCGTCAGGCCGAACTCGGCGCGGGCGCGGCGTTCGACTTCATGATGCACCGCGGTCCAGCAGTTGCGCTGGGCGACCGGGCTCTTGCGCTGACGATTCAGCAGGATCGCCTTGGCGCTGGTGGCGCAGCGCGGAGTCTGGTCGAACAGGTGCTTGTCGAAACACTTGAGCTCGGGTCGGCCGGCGTCGCGGCAGAGCACGCTGCGGATCAACTCCACCCGGGCAAACACGCCCAGCAGCGTGTGGTCGCCCCGGTACTGGAAATCGAAGGCGCCGTGCGACGCCCAGCGCGGCAGGTTGTGGGTCATGACCGGCGCGGGGTCGCCCTGCTCGACCAGGAAATCGAGCTTGCCCTCGGTGGACCAGGCGGTGTCGGGCGCGAAGGTCGCCACCGGCGCCGAGCACGCCGACTGCGACACCACGGTGGCGCCCGCCACATCGCCGTCGAGTTCCCAGCTGGATTGATCCAGCAGGTAGAACAGCGCGGGCGCCGGGCCGCGGTATTCCCAGTGATAACTGAAACCGGTGAAGTCGTACCCGCCCCACGCGGCGCGGGTCGGGCGCAGCACCAGGTCCAGTTCCGCCTGGGCGCTGACCACCGGCTGGTCCCAGTCGCCCAGCTCGTGAATGGGGTCGAAGCTGTGATCGCGCAGCAGTTTGACCGGCAAGGGCCGGAAACGCGCCAGCAGGCGCAGCACGACCTGGGCGTCGCTCTGCTCCACCGCGCGCAGGTGCAACGCAAACAGTTCCTGGCCGCAGAAACTCTGGGTGTAGACCCGCCACGGCAGCCGGCCCGAGCGGACGAGCGTCGCCTCGATCCACACCCGGCCCACGCCGCGAAACGCGTCGGCGTCGCGGGGACCGCGCAGCAGTTCGAACTGGCACGCGCCCGCGGTGATGATGGTTGTGCTCATGACGCTTACTCCAGCCGCGCTGCGCGCCGCTTACCACGCCAGCCGATACACCCGCCCATCCGCCAAGCCCAGCAGCAGGTCGGCGTCCACCCAGGCGGCGGCACTGACTTCGCCAGGCATCTGCACGGTCTGGGGCGCCGCGGCGCCGGCGCCGGTGAGGATCAGGGAACCGCCCCAGTTGAGCACCGCGCTGCGTGCCTGGTCCTGCGTCAGCACCGCTTTGACCCACCGCCCCAGGGCAGGACGATCCCGCCCAAGCTGGGGATCGAGCGGCGGCAGGCCCGGCGCGAGCTGCGCCACGGCCGCGCTATCGAGCACTTCCACGCGGGGCATGGCTTTTCCGACAAGCCTCATCTGCGTGCCATCGGCGCTCACCGCCGTCAGTTGCTGGCCCTGGGCGGACACGTGCACCACCCGGTCGGGCAGGCGGGTCAGCAGCACCGGCTGGGGCGCACTGGCGACCACCGCCGTGGGCGTGGGCGGGGTCAGGTCATGCTGCTGGGCGGTCAGCACCGCGCTCACCGGGCGCAGGCCGCTGATCAGTTCGTATAGCGTGCCGACCGCTTCGTCGTAGCCCGCCGGGTCGTGGGCGATCAGGGCGATGCTCTCGACGCCCGGCGCCAGCACATCGCGCTGCCAGGCGAGCGCCCCGCGTCCGACCCCGGGCAGTCCCGCAGCGGCGGCAGAGAACGGCAGGACCTGAAGCTGAGCAAGGAAGGCGATCAGGTCGTGGCTTTTGACATCGCCGATCAGGATGGTCGGGCCGGGCAGTTGATAGCCGACCTGCAACGGCGAGTTGGGTTCATCAGGTTTGATCGAACCTTTGCCGGTGTGGTTCAAGCCGATCCACGTGGCGGCTTCCGCTGCGCTGAGCAGGCGGGTTTGCTTCGCCTGCGCCAGGGGCAGGATTTCGGCGCGCAGCTGCCAGGGCGCGAGCAATTCCCGCAAGCGCTCCGCCGCCGCCTGCGCCAGGGGGATGTCGGCCGGCACCAGATACACCACGCGATGCCGCTGGGCGAAACGCTCGATGCGGTCGCGGTCGGCGGGCAGGCTGTAAGCACGCGGTTCGAGCCCCGCCAGCAACCCGGCACGATTGACCACCGGCAGGCTCAGGTCCGCGCGGCCCTCGTGACCGCCGAGCAGTTCCTGCACCACGATGGTCCAGTCGCCCGCGGGATCGTTGAGCGCCAGCGGCAGCTCCAGTTGCAGCACGCCGGCGTCGGCGGCACGGTAAAGGTCATAACGCACCGCGCCATCACTGCCGATCACCTGCACGCGCAGCGGAATCGTGCCGGCGATCAGGCGCTGCTGTTCATCGAGCACCGCGGCACTCAAGCGCAGGGTGCGCGGCTGGTGCACCTGCTCGGGCAGGATAAGCAGTTCCGGCGTGCCCACGGCGACCTGCCCAATCGCGGCGCGCGGCCGGGCGAGCACCAGCATCTGACCGGCGCCCAGCCGCAGCTCGGCGCGCCATTGGTCGCCCTCACGTTGCCAACCCGTCGCCAAAGCGCCTGCAACGGCGTCGTACAACGGACGCTCATCGGCGGGCAGCGCCAGCCGCACCGTCACCGGGGTCACCGCCAGCTTGTCGGCAGCGCCGGGCGTCGGCGTGGCGTTGACCGCCAGGAGATATTCCACTTCGCCCAGTTCATGCCGGGTGACTGACAGCAGGCCACCGTCGATCTGCAGCGGCGGCAGGAGATTGCCCGCGCTCAGCGCCGCGGCAAGGGTGGTGCGCAGTTGGGCGGCGCCCTGCAGGTATTTGGGCACGGTCTGATACTGCGACAACTCGGCGTACTTGCCGCTCTTGATGAGCGCTTCCCAGGCGGGGCTGCCGAAGTCCGGAAGCTGGGGGGTGGCGGTTTGCAGGTCCTGAGCGCCGTCAAGTGGCATGCCGCAGTCGAAGGTCAGGACCAGGCCGCCACCCTGGGCAAACTGGGTCAGGGCGGCGGCGACGGCGGGGTCGAGGTGGTCGACGCCGCCGACGATCACCGCCCGATGCCGCGCCGCCAGCGAACCATCGAGCACATCTTCCTCGACGATGGCGCTCAGGGGATAGCCCAGCGCCTTGAGGGTGAGGTAAGCAAACTGCAGGGCCCGGCCATGGCGGGTCTTGTCGAGGTAATTGGCTTGGCGGGGATCGCGGGTCTGCTGGTGCAGACAGTCGCTGAGGCTGAACAGCAGCGCCACGTCCTCGCGCGCCGGGCGCGGGGTATGGAAGAGCGTGCCCAGGCGGGCGAAGAGCTGGTTGGATTCGACAATGCCCTGCACCGGCGACCGGGGTTGGGTGGTTGGTTCCAGCGGCGGGGGCGTCATGATGCCCTGAATGCCGACCTGGAAGCAGAGGTTGTTTTCCAGGCGCATCAGGTCGTCGGTGGTGTCCTGATACCAGGTGGGCAGATACCAGTTGGGCTGCCGACGATCGCGCGCCCGCGCCATCTCCAGGAAGTAGACCGGGGTGAAGTAGCCGAAGTGAATGTCGTGGTAGCCGCCGTGGCCGGAGGTGACCGGCAGGCTGCGGGCGATGTTGAAGTAGTAGCCGTCGGTGAAGGCGGTCCAGCCATATTGACTCTGGGTGACGGTCAGGAGGCGCGGGTCGACATCCTGGACGGCATTCTGGAACTGGCGCCAGGCGGCGTCCATGAAGGCGAGCTTCCAGCGGCCAAAGTGGCGCCAGGAGGCGACCTGCGCCGGGTTGTCCGGATCCAGCAGGTGGTACGCCGGCCGCTGTTGCTTGAACGCCCCGGCATAGGCGCGGTCCTGCGCCGCCACGCCATGGGGCAGGAACTCGCCGGTCTGCGGATGGTTGCCCCAGGTCAGGCCCGGCTCGTCGTACAGATGCACGCCCAGCGCCTCGGGGCGCAGCCGGTGGATCAGCGCTTCGCGCGCCGCCCGGCGCGAGCCGCCCTGCAGGCCCAGCGGGTCGGACCAGTCGACATCCAGGCGCAGGTCGATCTGGTGTCCGCCGCCCAGAGCGCAGACCGGCATCAACTCGACCCCGGCACGCAGAAAGTCACCGGCGGGATCGCTCAGCGCGCCGCGCGCCACATACATCAGGTTGTAACCCAACCCCGTACGGCCCTGCGCCAGTCGGCCCTCCGGACTGCTGGGCGTTCCCCAGTTGATCAGGCGATAGGTCGTCGCCCGCACGCCGTCGGTGATGTCCAGCGCCTGCGTCGCCTGCTCGTCTGCTGTCCTCACGCTGATGGTGTAACGCCCCGGACGCAACGCCCCGGCGTCGAGCAGCAGATACTCCGTCCCCCGCGGCGGGGTGTGCGGCTCCAGCTGGGCATGCGGGTCAAAGCTGAATCGCGCTGCGAAACCATCGGCCCCGGTGACTTCCACCGTCAACTCACGCAGCGGCGCGTCGGCGGCCTGACGCACCACCGCCACCGGCACCCGCTCACCCACCTGATAGGCGCTGCGCTGCAGGGGCAATTCCAGCTTCAGCGCCCGGGCGGGAGCCGTCAGCGCCAGCGCGGTCAGCAGCGCCAGCGTTCCAGTTCGTAGCAGTCCGGTCATGAGTCAACTCCTGTACCGATCCCGGCTGAGCAAGGGAAGTCAAAACACGCTTGAACCCGCCCCAGCCAAGCGAGAAGGCCGGCTTCATTGGCGATCCCAATCCTGCGGCTGCGCCACACCGCTGGTTGCCGCACGGGCGAAGGCTGCACCGCCATCCGCGCACACTCGGTTGGCCTCACCTCATGCGACGGACCGTGCTGCGGAGCACCGCTGGGGTCAAAATGATATCAGATGAAAGTAATGATATCAATACTGTTGATTGTGTCACATAAACTTGCTACTCTGGATCGCGTGGAGGTGAGGCTCGGCAAGGTGTCGGGGGCGATTCCTCAAGCCGGGCGTCTGCAGGAAGCAGGTCATGAGTCATTTATTTGAAACCATCAAAGCCGGGGTGGTGCAGGACATCGTCGCCGGTCGGTACGACGTGGGCACGGTGCTCCCGCCGGCGGATGAGCTGGCGTCGCGCCATCAGTGCAGCACCGCGACCGTGCGACGGGCGCTAACGGAGTTGGCCGGTGAGGGGGTGGTGCGCCGGGTGCGCGCCAAGGGCACGGTAGTGCGGCGGCGACCGGGGCTGGGGACCGCCTGGGTGGTGCTGCCGACGGATGATCACCTGCGGCTGATTCTGCAGGATCCGGTGTATCACGCCTTGATCGACGCGGGTTTCGAGGTGACGCTGCTGCCCGGCTCGATCGAGCCGCAGCGGCTGGCGGCACAGGTTCAGCGTCAGCGCGGGCTCAGTTCCGAGCGGCAGTTGCTGGTGTGGCTGGGCAGCGAGCAGCCGACCAATCTCGAATCAGTCCTGCCGGTGGTGGATGCCCTGGTGGCCTACAGTCTGGGCCAGGTGCCGTTGCCCGCGGGGGCGGGGTTGGTGATGCCGGACCATCAGCGCAGCGCCCGGCTGGTGGTCGAGCATCTGCTGGGACTGGGTCATCGGCGGATCGCGGTGGCGGGCGGGTTCACCGAGGGTGAAGCCACCTGGGCCGGCCGAAGCGCCGCCTATGCCCGGGACCTGGTGGAGATCGCCGGCGGTCAGTGCACGGAGATCACGCTGGGCGCCCTGGGCGAAGCCCGGCTGATGGAGCTGGTGACCCGTCAGGGTTACACGGCGTTCTGGGCGCTCAACGACCACGAAGCGCTCACCGGGGAAATGCGCGCCCTGCGGCGCGGGCTGGCGGTGCCAGGGACGCTTTCGCTGGTGGGCCGGTGGGATACGCCCTGGAGCCAGCGCGCTCCGACGCCCCTGACCTCGCTGTCGCTGGACCCGCACGCCACCGCCGCAGCGCTGGCGCGGTGGCTGACGACCGCTGTACAGCACGAAGATCCACCGGCACTGGTGCGGGTCGAGCCGCGCCTGGTGATTCGCCAATCCACCGCGCCGCCAAAGGCATGAAGTGGCACGCCCCGAAACCCCGACAGGAGATCGGCACATGCGTCAAACGCACTCCCCTCGCCCCGTCACCGGGTTTACCCTCATTGAACTGCTGGTGGTCATCAGCATCATTGCCATTCTCATCGCCCTGCTGCTGCCGGCGCTGCAGGCGGCGCGCGCCAGCGCCTACACCGCGCAATGCCTGAGCAATCAGCGGCAAATCCTCATCGCCATGGCGGGATATGAAACCGGCGACTACCTGCCCCCGGCGCAGGACGCCAACAAGGGCGCCGTCTACTACTGGGACAACATCCTCTTCGAGCAGCAGTTGATCAGCCTCCCGGGCCTGCGGTGTCCCATGAGCGTCGGACAAGTCGGCGTGTACTACAACATCGCCACCTATCCCGAAGGCCGGACCGCCAACGGCGCCTTCCGCCAGGCCAACCCCGGCGCCGACAAACCCAACAGCAACTATGCCGTCAACGGCGGCTGGCAGGGCGGCGGCACCCTCAACTACGCCAAATTCGGCGGCACCACGCCCCGGCATCACCCTTTCCGCTACATCGTCGTGGTCAACGGCCCCGGCTATGCCTGGCACCCCACCAACGGGCACACCATCAACGGCTACGTCACCTTCACCGCTCCGCTCAAGATCGTCGAACTCCCCGACCCGGCCGGCACCATCGCCCTGCAGGACGGCGGCTGGCAGACCAGCGCCGAATACATCGCCCCGCGCCACGGCCTCCAGGTCGCCAGCAACGACGCCCACGCCCGCGGCCAGACCTTCAACGTCGCCTGGCTCGATGGCCATTGCTCCACGCTGCCCTACGGCGGCGATTACACCAAGCCCTGGCTGCCCAACGCCATCGGCCACTGGTCCCTCGACGCCCGCGACTGATCGATTCCGCATCCCCCGGCGCGCCGACAGGCGCGAAGTCGCAACCCGCCAAGCCGATTTACCTCCCCCCCCCGCCGCAGGGCCAGCGCCTCTGGCCCTGCGGCAACTACTCCCGCTTGGGAGCAACGAGTTGCAACACCGCCGCAGGAGAATGACGCCCGAAAAACAGCAATCCCTCCCCGCCGGCTGGTGGTGACCCACTAGGCGTCATGGCGACCAAGTGGTCCATGCTTCCCGGGACATCCCGGGACTTCCGGGGACTTCCGGGGACTTCCGGGGACTTCCGGGGACTTCCGGGGACTTCCGGGGGGCTACCGGGGGATTCCGGGGGCTACCGGGGGATTCCGGGGGATTCCGGGGGATTCCGGGGGGGGGTGAGGTTTTCGACCCCGGTAGGGGTCGTGGAAAGTAGCCACGGGTGGAGCGCAGCGAAACCCGTGGTTGACGAGCGCGTTTGATTCCGATCCGTCCCGGAGGGACGGCGGAAGCTTCCGTCACCCCTGCCGGGGTGAGGACTTGCAAATGCGCTCTTTCCCACGAGTTCCGCTGCGCTGCACTCGTGGCTACTTTCCTGCGCCCCCTTCAGGGGCGAAGAGCATGCATCCCAAGCTGGTGGTCAACAGCAAGCCCTGACGCCCGGTGATCCTTCCGCACGGGTTGATCATCCATAGGCGTTTGCCCTGCCCCCCGCCGGGGCGCAAACCGCGCCCGGCGGACAGGTGGACTGGCAGAATGACGGACTAGCGGATTGGCGAATGAGTGGATTGGCGGATTGGTGGATTGGTGGATTGGTGGATTGGCGGATTGGCATACTGGCATACTGGCATACTGGCGGATTGGTGGACTGGCCGACTGGTCGACTGGTCGACTGGTCGACTGGTCGACTGGCATACTGGCCGACTGCCAGACAACCGCAAGCCCCCCGGGCGGGGGCTACAAAATGTATTTTAATTTAAAATGAAATCAGGTGCGGGCGAACCCGGTGCAGGTCGGCGCGGGCGGGTTTCACGAAGCCAGCCTGGGGTCCGGCACACGGGTCAGGCACGCGGGTCAGGAAATGGCCGGGGCGCTGGTGGCGGCGGCAGCGCCCTTGCGGCGCTGGCGGATCCACGCGCGGATTTTGCCGCTGACGGTCGGCCAGCGGTCGCTGGCGCGTTCGCGCAGAAAGCTCGCCATCAGGCCGTCGAGCATCTGGCCGGCGCGGCAGATCAGACGCAGGCGCTGGTCAAGCTGTTCGCGGGCGGTGTTGGTTTCCTCGCCGTCGGGCAGCTTCATGGCGCTGATGATCGCCTGATCGCCCTGCAGGTTCAGCTCCCACTGCATTTCGTCGGCGACATCCGCCAGCAGCAGTCCCATCTTGCGGGGCCATTTACCACAGGCGAGGGCTTCGCCGGCTTCAATCAGGCGGGAGGGGCCGTCGCCGCGCAGCGTTTGCTTGCCGGTGATGCCCCAGGCGCATTCCATGTCCAAAGCTTTGTCGATGACCAGCGCCAACTCGTCGCTGCCGTGGCCGCGCGGAGAAGGCACGTGCACCGCCCCGCCATCGACCTCGGTGTGATGCCAGAGCCAGATGAGCAGTTCGTTGCCCAGGAAGTCCTTGTGATCGACGCTGCCCGCCGCCCAGGGGATGAACGGAATCGCCGGGTCGCGCGGGACGCCGTCGGCCTGATCGGCGTCGGCGGCGTGGGCGGGCGCGGGGGTGAACGGCGTGGGGCGCAGGTCCTCGTGCTCCCGGGTCAGGCCCTGCTGTTGCAGCAGCGCCAGCGCCATGCCGCCGGCGCTTAAGCGTTCAAGCTCCACATTGAAAGCTTCGTGCATCTTGCTGGTGAGCTGTTCGATGGCGGCCGGGGAACTGCTGGCGAAAAAGATCGTCTGCGTCGTCAGGTCCCAGAGCACATCGATGGACTTGCTGCGGCGGAACTGGCCGGCGACGAGCTTGTCATGCAGTGCGCGGTCCGCCAGCTCGGCGGCTTCGCGCTTCTCGCGGCGGGAGAGGAAGCCGGTGGGATTGTCGCGCTGCGCCAGCAGGGATGCCTCATGCAGACGCCGGTGCGCCTGTTTGACATCACTGGGAACCTTGTGGGTGTCCAGCCGCAGCGCGAAGCGCAGCCGGCCTTCGAACCCGTTCTTTTCATAGGTGAACTGCGTGTCGTACAGGTGCTCGCCGGTGATGAAGCCGGCTTCGACTTCATCGGGCGCGCCCAGCTCGGCTTCAACGAACGCGAATTCCTGGAGGATCGCCAGGGCGGTTTCATCGGCGGTGGTGGGGGCATCACCCACGACGCGCAGACGGCAGAACGTGACACGGCCGGCATCAAATGACATGGCGGTTCCGGGCAGGGCAAAAGGAAGGTTGATCGCAACAGCGTACGGAGCTGCCGCGCGCGACACACAGCATAACAGGGGTAATCCGGGAGCGTCCGTAAGGGGTGGCGCTTTTGTAGGAACTCAATAGAAGTGTCACGGTCATTATGACAATAGAAGTGTCAGGGG
>CAZSBB010000053.1:0-33739 GCA_964605235.1 uncultured Phycisphaeraceae bacterium | reverse complement strand
ATTGGCTGATCGCCAAACGGCAGCGGCAAACGGCGTGATGCATAAAGTTGTGACGGTCGGGGCTCGTTCAGAACAGGTTGATCATCCAGATGCGTTTGCACTTGGGGTGAAAACGTTGTCGCTCTGCCTGCCGTCGCGTCCCTCAATGCTCCGGCCGCCACAGCACATCGGGCACCTGCTGCAACAGGTTGGCGTAGCGGGCCTGGGCGAAGAACAGGTCGCTTAAGCGATTGAGGAATTGCAGCAGAGCGTCGCCGATGGGTTCGACCTCATGCAGCGCCACGCAGCAGCGCTCCGCGCGGCGAGCGACGGTGCGGGCGATGTGCAGCCGCGCCGACAACTCGGAGCCGCCGGGCAGGATGAAGTTGGTCAGTGGGGTGTTGCGGGCTTCGATCAGGTCGATCCACTGCTCCAACTCGGCGACATCATTGACGGTGATCCGGCGGAGGGTGCCGACGGAAAACGGCTCGTCGGGGCTGCGGCGGGGGGTCGCCAGATCGCTGCCCGCCTGCATGAGACGCTGCTGAATTTGCAGTAGCATCCGGTGCAGTTCGGCATCGCTGCAGGCGCTGGCGGTCCAGCCCAGGACGCTGTTCAGTTCGTCGATCGTGCCGTAGGACTCGACGCGCAGGTGACGCTTGGAAACCGCCTGACCGCCGAAGAGCGAGGTTTCGCCGGCGTCGCCGCGCTTGGTGTAGAGCTTCATGAAATCATCAACTTTCCGGCAAAAAGCCCGGAGAATCGCGGTCCCGGGACCGGCCATCATGGTCCGGGGGCAATGGACCCTGCTGGATTCGAACCAGCGACCAAGGAATTATGAGTTCCCCGCTCTAACCGCTGAGCTAAGGGTCCAGCGACCGACGCCATGTCTGGACGCCCGGCCGGCGGGGTCATTGTACGCCCCAAACTGAAGCGCGCCATGCGCTGGCGATGGGAATTGTCCGCCTGAACCGCTAGGATGGGCTGGCGTATCCTTTCATGCTCGTTCTGTCTCTGGGATTGTTTATGTCGCATCTTGCTCAGGCATACGACCGGCCCCGCCCCGCGGGCGCGGCTGCGTCGGCGTCGCCGTCACCGTTGGCAGCGCCACGGCGGCGCGGTTCGTTTTCCTCATGTCCATGGACCACCCGCGCCGTTGGCGCGAAGGTGGCTGTGTCAGCCCCGGGCCAGTCCGGCGGGCGAGCTTGACACCCTACAAACAGCTGTTGTTGGACAGTCGACCATTCGCGGTGGAAAGTCGTGGGCGCAGCTGGTGGTGCCTGGGCAGCACGCTGCTGCTGGCGGCAGCGCTGACGGCGGTGACGCTGGGCCTGGCCGGGCCGGGCTGGGCGGTGCGCTTGCCCGCGAGCCTGTTGCTGGGGCTGACGCTGGTGCGGTTGTTCGTCATCTTCCATGACTACCAGCATGGCGCGATCCTGCGCAACTCCGGGCTGGCGCGGGCGCTGATGACGGGCATCGGCCTGGTGACGCTCTGTCCGCCAAGCATCTGGCGGCGCTCGCATGATCATCATCACAAGAACAACGCCAAGGTTTTCGGCGCGTCGATCGGCTCCTATTCCGTGATGACCACCGAAACCTGGGACCACGCCGGACGCGGCGCGCGGCTGCTCTACCGGATCGAACGCCATCCGTTGACCATGGCGGCGGGGTATCTGACGGTCTTTTTCTTCGGCATGACCCTGCGCTCGCTGTGGCACAACCCCCGGATGCACTGGGATTCGGCGCTGGCGCTGCTGGTGCATGGCAGCCTGCTGGCGGCAGCGCTGACGGCAGGCTGGGAGGTGTTGCTGCTGGCGGTGGTCATTCCCGCGAGCTTGTCCAGCGCGCTGGGGGCTTACCTGTTTTACGCCCAGCACAATTACCCCACGGTGAAGCTGCGCGAACGCAGCGACTGGGATCATGCCTTCGCGGCCCTGCATTCCTCCAGCTACATCCCCATGGGTCGATGCCTGGCGTATTTCACCGGGAACATCGGCTACCACCACATTCACCACCTGAACCATCGCATCCCGTTCTATCGACTGCCTGAGGCGATGGCGGCGCTGCCCCTGCTGCAAACGCCGGGGCGCACCACCCTGGGGCTGCGGGATATCTGGTGTTGCCTGAAACTGCTGCTGTGGGACGAGCGGCGCGACCAGATGATCAGCTTGCGCGAGCATCGCCGCCAGCAGGCCACCAGCGTCCTCCCGCTGCCGCTGGTGCTTCAGCCGGCGTCGATGGCGAGTTCGACGCTCTGAATCCGCAGGGGTTGCGTGGCGCTGGGCGTGCCCGAAGACAGCAGCGGGCCGCCGTTGTAGATCACGATTTCATTGCTGCCGTCGCGCAGCAGTTGGCTGGGCAAATCGAAGTCATAACCCACCCGTCCGCCGGTGTGCTGGGTGTAGATGCCCGCCGGGTGGAGAAGTTGCGGCGTGCGCGTGACGGCAAAGCTGGGCCAGGAGCCGTTGACGCTGACGCCGATCCGCGCGGCATCTTCGCCGGGCGCTTCATCCACCACCACCTGCACCTTCATCCGCAGGCCGTCCCGCGCCGGCTCGGCGCACGCGGATATCCGAAACGCCCCGGCGTGTCCCGGCGCCAACACGCGCGGGAGCTGTTCCGCCAACTCATAGACGGGAAACTGGTAACCCGCCCGCTGCGTGGCGAGCAGGTACTGTTTGGGTTGTCCGCGCAGCGTGTCGAGCTGATCGAGCTGCTGGAGCGTGGCGTACCGGCCGGCGCGTTGGGTTGAATCAGGATTGCGCCCGGCAAACACTTCATCGCCACAGAAAAAGTTGAAGGTCTCCAAGGCGTCCACCCCGCACGCCAGCCGCGCCGCCGCCGCGCCGCGCAGCAGGGCGTCGCTCTGGGGAATCATGCGATACAGTTCCTTGCCGGCGTCCCCCGCGCGGCAGGTCAGCCAGTTGCCCGTGCCTTCAATCACGCCGATCAGCGCGACCTGTTCGCCCAGCTCCGCGCGCAACTGCGCGATATCCACTTCCCACGCCTGCTGAAAGTAATTGCTCGGGGCGACCGCATCGATCAACCCTTCCCGCACCATGGCGACCACATCCAACCCCGTCGCCCGCAGCAAGCCCAGGCGCGGAGGCAGACGCAGCGTCAGCGCCACCGGTCGCCCGCGTTTGCTGGCGTGTTTCTGACCCAGCGCCCGCACCTGACGCATCCAGTCGAGCATCAACGCGACGCCGGCTTCATCCGCCGGGGCGTCGAGACAGAAGGGGCAGCGCACCCAGTCGAGTTCCACGCCGTCCACGTCGTAGCGTTCCACCTGCTCGCGGATCAGGCTCAGGTAGTAAGCGCGCGTGGCGGCATGGGCGTAGCTGTGCGATTGCACCGCGCGGGCGACGCCGTCGCGGGGATCCGGCTCCCGCCCGGACAGTCGGGTGGCGGGGTCGCGCGTGGGGGGGATGTTCATGTAACTGTCCGCCCAACTGTTCGAGCCATGCAGATCATTCATGCGGATCGACGCCCAGAAGCCCAGCCCGCGCCGGCGACACGCCTGGCCCACCGTGGCCAGCCAATCCGCGCCGTCTTCCTGCAGGTCCAGCACACGATCGAGCACGCGCGCCACCCGCTGGCTGACGCGCTGCAGGTCGGCTGCAGTGAAGTGTTCGTCGAGCGCGGGGAATTGGCCGCGCACGAAATCGAGGTCGCCGCGCCGGTAGCCGGCGATCACACTCGGCTGCGCCTGACTGGGGAACCACGGCGCCTGGGCGTTGGCGTTCATCAGCAGCACCGCCACGCCGCTGTCCGCCAGCAGGTCGACATATTCCGTGTACACGCCCACATCAAACCGGGCGTTCGGATCGCGCGGCGGAAAAATGCTCTGCATCAGAAAATTGGTGTCGGCATTGAACCACGGCCCGCGCCCCAGCGTGTTGAGCGCCTGCAACGCAGCCCGGCCGATCAGTGGGGTCGTCGTCATCGGTATGCTCCTGTGGCGAGCCTTATCGCAGGGGCGATGGTGCAAAGCAACTGAAACTGCGGCGTGGGGACAACAATTTCAGCAGCCGGCTTTCGATTCCCCGGATTGACCCGCTGGCAATGCCGGGCATACTGCTAAGGTTGACGTCACCGTCCAGCCGCGCCGGGTCAGCTCCACCGGGTCGCAGAGGTTCCCGCCATGGAACGCATGATTGCCGCCATCCTGGAAAATCAGGTCGCGGCCGCGCGCCGGCTGCTGCGGCAGGATTCGCAACTGGCGCGCGCCCAGTTCGCCGCTGCCCGGTTGTTTGAAACCGGCGTGCTCCATTGGCTGTACGTCGGCGACACGCTGCTGCATCTGGCGGCGGCGGGTCATCGCGCAGCCATCGCCAAGTTGCTGTTGGATGCTGGGGCGCTGGTGAATGCGGCGGCAAACCATCGCGGTGGTCAGCCCCTGCACTATGCCGCCGATGGTTATGTCGTCAGCCCCGCATGGGATGCTGACGCACAGGTGGCGACGCTGCGCTGTCTGCTCGAACACGGCGCCGATCTGCACGCCCAGGATCGCAATGGCGCGACCGCGCTGCACCGCGCGGTGCGCACGCGCTGTGCCGCGGCGGTGCAATGCCTCCTCACTGCGGGCAGCGATCCCACGCAGCCCAATCGCGCCGGCTCCACGCCTTTCCATCTGGCGGTGCAGTCCACCGGGCGCGGGGGCAGCGGTGCGCCCAGCGCCCTGGAAGCACAGCGGCAGATCATTCAGCTCTTTCGCGCACGCGGCGTCAGCATGAACCTCAAGGATGGCAAGGGCCATACCGTCCGCCAATGTGCCCGCAGCGCTGCCGTGCGCGCGCTGCTGGATGACTAGCCCCGGCCAACGCCGCCGCCAACCGCATCACCCCGGGATTTTCAGCCGGCATTCTGGTATCACTCCACGCCTGATCCTCTGCCCCGAGCTCCTGGAAACTTCCCATGCAACTGACCCTGGCGGCGATCTTCGGCGATCACATGGTCCTGCAGCAGGCGCTGCCCAATCCCGTCTGGGGCACGGCCACCCCTGGCGCGGAAGTGACCGTCAGCTTCCGTGGGCAACGGGTCAGCACGCGCGCCGATGGCAATGGCGGGTGGTCGGTCACGCTGGCGCCGCTGACCGCCTCGGCGCAGGGCGCGGAACTGGAAGTTCATGCGGCCCTGCCGACCGAAGGCCAGACGACCCTCACGCTCAGCGATGTGCTCGTGGGCGAAGTGTGGGTCTGCTCCGGGCAGTCCAACATGGAATGGCAACTGGTCAACAGCACGGATGGCCCAGCGTTCGCGGCGGCGGCGCACGACCCGGCGCTGCGGCTGTTCACCGTGCCCAAGCGGGCGAGTCTGGAGCCCTGCACGGACATCCCCGGCGGCGCTTGGCGTTGCTGTTCGCCGCAGGAAGCGACGACTTTTTCTGCCGTGGGTTATCACTTTGGTTTGGAACTGCGTGAGCGGCTGGGCGTGCCGGTCGGGCTGATCAATTCGTCGTGGGGCGGCACGGTGGCGGAAGCGTGGACCAGCCGGGCGGGTTTGCTCGCCGAGCCGCAGGTCGCGCACCTGGTGACGGATTTTGAAGCCGGCTTACCACGTATGACGGAGTTGGAGGAACAATGGAAAGCGGATTGCGCCGCCACCAAGGAACGCACGCGCGACGTGAGCAACGTCAGCGTCACGCAGGGCTGGGCGGCGGCGGCTCAGCCGTCGGGAACCTGGCAGGACATCGATCTGCCGTGCATCTGGCAAGCGGCGGGCCTGAACTTCTCGGGCGTGGTCTGGTTCCGCAAGGAAGTCACCATCCCCGCACGCTGGGCGGGCCAGCCGCTGGAACTGTCCATCGGCGCCACCGACAAAAGCGATGTCACCTACTTCAATGGCGTGCAGGTCGGCAGCGTCACCATGGCGCAGCGCGAGGATTCCTGGAGCTTCCAGCGCACGTATCCCGTGCCGGCAGAGCTCGTCAAACCCGGTGTCGCGGTCATCGCGGTGCGCGTGCATAGCGACTGCTACGCCGGCGGCATGACCGGCCCGGCGGCGAACATGAAGCTGACCCCGGCAGGCGCGAAAGCCGGTGACGCCATCGAACTCGCGGGAATCTGGCGCTATGCCGTGGAAGTGAACTATGGCCGCATCGTCATGCCGCCCGCGCCGTTGGGACCCACCAACGCCAACAGTCCCACCACGCTATTCGGCGGGATGATCCATCCGCTGATTCCGCTGGCGCTGCGCGGCGCCATCTGGTACCAGGGTGAGTCCAACGCCAGCCGCCATCGCCAATACCGCGCCCTCTTCCCCGCACTCATCAACGACTGGCGCCGCTGCTGGAAACGCCCCGACCTGGCGTTCCACTTCGTCCAACTCGCCAACCACCTGGCGGCCCCCCGGCAACCGGGCGAGAGCGACTGGGCGCGGCTGCGCGAAGCGCAAACCATGACCCTCAAGCTGCCGCACACCGGCATGGCGGTCGCCATCGACATCGGCGACGCCAACGACATCCACCCGCGCAACAAACGCGACGTCGGCCGGCGGCTGGCGTTCAACGCGCTGCACACCACCTATGGCCAGCGCGAAGTCGTGCCCTGTGGTCCGCTGTTCAAGCAGGCGCAGTGCGAAGGCGCCGCCCTGCGCGTGAGCTTGACCCACGCCGCCGGCGGGTTGGTCTGCCGGGGCGAAAAGCTCACCGGCTTCGCCATCGCCGGCGCGGACGGCAAGTTCGTCTGGGCGGACGCCCGCATTGATGGCGAAACCGTGTTGGTCAGCAGCCCCGCAGTGCCCGAGCCGATCCACGTGCGCTATGGCTGGGCGGACAACCCGCCGTGCAATCTCTACAACGCTGCGGGCCTGCCGGCTTCGCCGTTCCGCAGTGATGTGGATTGAGCCGCTCTCGTATCAGCAGATGCGCACGGTTTCCAGGTCCAGCAGTTGCCCGAGCTTTTCGATCTGCTCGGCGATGTGACCCACGCCCACCGCGCAGTGATGCGCGGGGCCGCGCGCGTTCCATTCATTCATGAAGCGCCGGGCGCCGATGGAGAAGCGATACCGGCTGTTGGTGTTGCCGATTTCCAGAATCGGTCCCGGTTCCGACTGCGCCTCGGCGACCAGCAGGCTCACCCGGCCGTCCACCGTCTGCACCACTGACAGCAGCGTCACCGGGCCATGGCGCACGGACATTTCCACCGACAGCCCGCGCCCGACTTTGCCGTGGTACACCTGCAGCGGCCGCACCTTCGTCTTGCCCTGAGCAATGGCGATGTGCCCCGGCCCGTCGTGACCCATCAGCACGATGTCGTCGTTGAAGTCCACCGCGTAGTACTCGGTGAACGAGCCGCCGACGCCGAAGCTGTCCATGATCTTCATCGCCTGCACGTTCTTGACTTCATACTCGCCGGCGACGGGAATGCCGCGGGCGGTGAGCATCGAGTTGCCCAGAATGATGGAGCTGATGGCGTCCTCGTTTTCTTCGCTGCCGGTGCCCATGTGGTAGTACGCCATGGAGCCGAGGTTGTGTTTGGCGACCAGGGCATCAAGCGCCACCGCCGTGCGCGCGGCTCGCTCCAGCTCCGGCTGGGCGCAGTCGCTCTGCACGTCGAACACCTCATGGAACGCCCGCACTTTGTCCGCAATCTGCGGCGCGGTGACTTCCCGGCGCAGGGCCGCCAGCTCTTCGACTTCGATCAGCTCGAAGTGCCCGCCGAATGCGGCGCATTGCTGGGTCAGATCGCTGTAGATGTCGAGCATGCCGCAGTAGTAGTGGCCCATCAGGCCGCAGCGGTTGTGGTTCATGACATGGGCGACGCGCGCCGCTTCGATCCAGGCGTCGACTTCGCGCCAGCAGGGCGGATCGTCGTGCAGCATGCCGGTGATCTGATGGAACTTGACCTTGGCGCGGTTGAAGACGTTGGCGATCTCCGGCACCGGGCACGCGGCACAGTGCGCCAGCCATTCGCCGGTCATTTTGGTGCGGTCGCCCATGCGGTTGAATTTGGTGTAGTCGATTGCCGGCGCGGGTTGGAGATTGAGCACGATCACCGGAACTTTCGCCCGGCGCACCACGGGCAGCACGGTGGACGACAGGGCGTAGGTGGTGACGTAAAGGAAGATCAGGTCCACGTCGGCTTCGCGGAAGCGGTGTCCTGCTTCCAGCGCAGCGGGGGGGTTGTCGATCAGCCCGAGGTTGACCACTTCCACGCCGGGCCGGACCAGTCGATCATGCACTTCCTGCACATAGCCCTCAAGCCGCTGCTTGAGCCCGGCAAACTGGGGCCAGTACGCGTCCAATCCGATGCCAAACAAGCCGATTTTGAGGTTTCTCATGCCGGCACGATAGCTCGGGACTGCAGGAATGCCCATACGCTCGCTGGCGCGGTTCATACAATAGTTGCGCTATGGCGAAAGACTATTTTGTCTACCTGCCGCGAACGGGCGCGGCCCAGGGCTGGGGGCTGGAAGTGACCGCCGCCGGCTACACGCGGATCGCGCCCGGACAGCGTTATCCGCCGGCGCGGCATCCGGCGGATCATCATTTCACCTTCGCGCGGGGGCGGGTGCTGCACGCCCATCAGCTCATTTTCATCAGTGCCGGGTCGGGGGTGTTTGAGTCGCAGACGCGCCAGCGCGCGCCGGTGCGGGTGGCGGCCGGGCAGGTGATGTTGCTGTGGCCGGAGGTCTGGCATCGCTATGCCCCGGACCCGGCGCGGGGTTGGGTGGAGCATTGGGTCGAATGCCAGGGGCCGTTGCTGGACCATCTGCTGCGGACGCGGCTGTTGCGCGCGGAGCAGCCGGTGGTCACCGCGCCCGAGCCGGCGCATCTGCTCGGTTGCTTCGAGATGATTCATCACTGGGCGGGGCATGATGCCGGGGCGCATCGGCTGGAGCTGGCGACGCTGGCGGCCCACCTCTACGCCCTGGTGCGCAGCGGCGGCGCGGGCGGCGCGCTGGACCCCGAGCAGCCCTTGCAGCGGGCGGTGCGGCAGGCGCAGCTCCGCATCGCCCAGCGGGTGCAGGAACCGCTCAACACGCAGGCGTTGGCGGAGGAGCTAGGCGTGGCGTATCCCGCTTTTCGCCGGGCTTTTCGCGCGCGGGTGGGGTTGGCGCCCAAGCAGTACCACGTGCAGATGCGGCTGCGGCAGGTGCAGGCGCTGCTGACCAACACGGATTTAACCGTCACCGCGATTGCCCGGACGCTGGGTTATGACTCGCCGTACCACCTGTCGCAGCAGTTCAAACGCCATACCGGCATTGCTCCGCACGGTTGGCGTCAGCGCGGGCGAAAGCTGGGACGACCATCGGCTTAACGCGCCAGGGCAGACAATTCCGCACGGGCGCGCTCGGCGTTGGCGACGGCCTCCCGGTAGGCGGGATCGAGTCGGGCAGCCGTGGCAAAATGACGCAGCGCGGCCGGGAGTTGATCGCTTTGCGCCAATGCGACGCCCAGGTTGTTGTGCGTCAGCGGATCATCGGGCGTCAGCGCCAGGGCTTGCTGGTAATCCGCGATGGCTGCGGGGAAATCACCCGCTGCTGCCGCCACCAGCCCCCGGTTGCGCCACGCCAGTGCGTCGGTTGGAACTTGTTCGACCCGCCGACTCAGCAGCAGCCGGGCCTCGCCGAGCCGTCCTGTCTGCACCAGCGCAAGTGCGAGGTTGGCGTAGCCACGTGGGTCAGCGGGGCGCAGCTCGACATAGCGGCCCAGCAGCGCCGCCGCGGCGTCGGGATGGTGCAACTGCAACTGGGCGGTCCCGGCGTGCAGATATGCCGGCGCCGCCTGGGGCTCCAGCGCGAGCGCCTGCTCCAACAGAGGCAACGCGGCCAGCGGCTGTTCCTCGTCCAGCAACGCCAGCCCCAGATTGCAGCAGGTGGTGTAGCTGACATGGCCCAGCGCCAGCGTGCGGCTCAGCAACGTACGCGAATCGTGCCACCAGCGCGTCTGCATGAAGGTCAGCGCGCTGAGCGTCAGCGCGAGCGCCAGCACGGCTGCGCTTATGCCGCGCGGGGATATCCGCCGCCGCTGCGCCCAGTCGCCCAGCGCCCACACCACTGCTGCCGTCAGCCCCATTTGCGGCAAATAGGTGAAGCGGTCGGCGTAAAACTGATGTCCAACCTGGGCCATGCCGCTGACGGGCGTCAGCATGCCCAGGAAAATCAGCCAGCCCACCAGCACGTCCGCCTTCCCCGTGCGCCGCCAACGCACCACCGCCAGCGTGGTCACCAGCGCCAGCAGCGCCCCGGCGGCCGCCACCTGCACCAGTACGGGATGCTCCTGATAGGCGTATGCCGTCGCCAGGTTCGTGGGCCAGCTGAATTTGAGCACATACCAGCCGTATGCCCACACCGCGTTGAGCAGGCGCAAACCCAGCGGCCGGGTCGCCAGGGCGCTGAATGCTTCACTGTGCGCCGAGTTGAGCACCGCCATGACGCCACTGCCCACCAGCAGTGGCAGCATGGGCAGCTTCTCCATCAGCAGTTGCCGGCGTTCCGGCCCTGGCTGACCCGCGCGCCAGCGTCCCAGCGGCCAAACGTCCAGCAGCAGCAACACGCAGGGCAAGGTGATCGCCATCGGTTTGGCGAGCAGCGCCAGCGTCAGGTTGAGCAGCGTCAGGCCGTAGGCCCCACGACTGCGCGTGCGGACGTAGCGGGCATAGGTCAGCAGCGTCAACATGCTCCACAACCCGCAGAGCAATTCCTTGCGCTCGATGATCCACGCCACCGCCTCGACCCGCAGCGGATGCAGTGACCAGAGCAGCGCGACGATCCACGCCCGCCGGGCATTTCCCGTCAGCCGCCGCCAGGCGTGGAAGCAGGCGAGGGTGGTCAATGCATGCAGCAGCAGGTTATGCAGTTTGGGGCCGGCCGGGTGCGCGCCGAACAGCGAAAAATCCAGCATGTGCGACAGCCACGCCAGCGGCGTCCAGGGTCCCAGGCCATGCAGCGAAAACGCCCAGCGCAGCCCCGCCCAGCTCAACCCGCCCGCCGTCGCGGGATTGTCGAGCAACCACGGTTGATCGTCGAAGTTGACGAAAGCCTGGCCCGGCAGCAGGACGTAGGCGATCACCAGCGGCGGCAGCAGCGCCAGCGACGCCAGGATGAGTCGACGACGCTCGGTCATGGCGCCGCCGCCGGGTGCTGACGGGCTTCGTACAGGTCGCGGCGTTCCATGATGTAGTCGCCCAGGTCAACGTACAACGCTTGGATTTGCGGACTGGCGCTGACATTTATCATGCCCACGCCGCGCACCCACAGCGGCGCGCCAACGCCGAACAGGAAGCGCGGCCGCTCCTGAAGCACCAGTTCGTGCATCAGGTCGAACTGCGCCGGCTCGTTGAAACAACTGAGCAGATGAAAGTAGGGCGGAGCGGCGTGCGGCAGGTACACCGGCGCGCTGGGCGTCAGATTGATGTACGTGTCGCCCGGCTGCGCCAGGTTCTGCACCAACTGCGGCACCGCCAGCGAGGCGCGGAGATTCCCCTGCCGGGCGCCGGGCGGCCATTGCAGCAAGACCCAGCCCGCCAGCGTCAGCAGTACACCCGCCACCGCGAGGCGGCGCAGCCTGGACGCCAGCGCCGCCCACAACGTCAGCAGGCTCAGCGCCAGCGGACCCGCCAGCAACGGCAGCAGCGGCAAGAGATATTGTTCGTGCGGACCATTGCCCAGCAGATACAGCAGCACGTTGCCCGCCAGCAGCGCGACCACGACCGCTGCCCCCGCTGGCCGCATGCCCGACGAGGGGGTGAATCCCAGCAGGATGCCGGGGATCAGCAGCGGCGGACTGAGCAGCACCCAGCCGGGGAAATTCCGCGTGCCGTAGGCGAAGGCGTCCAGGTTCAGCAGCGTGCTGCCCGCCAGCTTGCCGTTGGCGGCCACCACGCACATCCAATAGCGGAGCAGGTCGTTGGTCTGCGCGATCCAGATGAAGTGCAGCACGGCCGTCCCCGCCAGGCTCGCGGCGATCAGCAGCCACGCTTTGCCTGCTGCGCCTTGATCCGTCTGCCGTTGCCGCAGCGCCAGGACGCCCAAAGTGAGTCCCAGCGCCAGCACCCAGAACGCCGCCTTGGTCAGCACCAATCCCGCCAGCGCCAGCAGGATGCCCGCGCCCACCGCGCGCCAAGCACGACGGCGCGGTGGACTTGCAAGGCTCAAGCCCGTCGCGTCCAGCGCCAGACCAGTGCCCCCCAGCAGCAGCAGGAGCATCAGCAGATCAGGACGAACATGCAGTGCCGAGCTGCAGCACACCAGCGTCACGCCCGTCAGTCCCCCCGCCAGCGCCGCGGCCCGTGATGGCAGCAAACGTCGCCACAGCCATGCCGACGCTCCGGCACAGCCCAGCAGCAGCAGGAGGGAAACCGTGCGGCCCATCAACCACAGTTGCAGCAGATCGGCGGGGGAGCCGGCGGCCACCAGGGGGCGCAACAACAACCAGTACAGCGGCGGGTGATGCTCAAAGAAGTCGATGAACGGTTGCTGGCCCTGGTTCCACATCCAGGCCACATGCAGGTGTTCCTGCTCATCGCAATGCACCGGGGTTTCCCAGATGCCGCTGCTGCCGCCAAGCAGGGTTACGCCCAACAGCAGGGGCAACCACCCGCGTGCCCAGGGCCAAGCGGAAGCGCGCTGCGGCTGCTCGAGAGGTGGTTCGGCGCTGGTCACTGGCGGTTCTCCCTATCCCGGCCCGGCGGTCCGATGCGCCAGAATGGTCAGCGCATGTTCACTGATGATTGCCCGTCAGTTTTGGTTTGGTGAGAGTTGCCGCGCGGGGGAGCGCTTGCTTACGTCATCCTTGCAGCAATCCAGTGCCATGCTCACCGCTTGCTGATGAACGCCGTGCATGATGCCTTGGCCGGACGCTCGGACTTTTCCTGGCCATGTCGATCCGGCGCAGGAGCATCGCCGGTGGAACAACCGACCGCCATCATCATTGGGGCCGGCCCGGCGGGGCTGACCGCGGCGTACGAATTGCTGACCCGCACCAACTATCGGCCGATCATCCTCGAAGCCGATGACAGCATGGGCGGCCTGTCCCGCACGGTGCGCTACAAAGGCAATCGCATCGACATCGGCGGACATCGCTTCTTCTCCAAGTCCGATCGGGTGATGAACTGGTGGCTCGAACGCCTGCCCTTGCAGCAGCGCGACAGCACCGACCCCGCCACGCTGACCTATCAGCGGCAGCAGACGCAGGTGGCGACGGACGGCGCCGGCCCGGACCCGCAGCAGGACGAGCAGGTGATGCTGCTGCGGCAGCGGCGCAGTCGAATTTATTACCAGCGGCGGTTTTTCGATTATCCGCTGAGCCTGAGTCTGGACACCATCGCCAAGCTGGGGATATTGGAGACGGGCCTGATCGGGCTCAGTTACCTCAAGGCGATGCTGTTGCCGATTCGGCCGGAAACCACGCTGGAGCAGTTTCTCATCAACCGTTTTGGGAAACGGCTGTACCAGCGGTTTTTCCAGTCCTACACCGAGAAGGTCTGGGGCGTGCCCTGCGAACGCATCAGCGCCCAGTGGGGAGCGCAGCGCATCAAGGGTTTGTCGATTCGCAAAGCCTTGGCGCACGCGCTGCGCAGTCTGGCGCAGCGGAACGCGGGGACGGCGGACGTGGCCCAGAAGCAGACGGAAACCAGCCTGATCGAACGGTTTCTGTATCCCAAGTTTGGTCCCGGCCAGATGTGGGAAGCGGTGGCGCAGGAAGTGCTTCGGCTGGGCGGGGAGATTCACATTCATCAGCGGGTGCAGCGCGTGACGCTGACCAACGGGCGCGTGCGGGCGGTGCAGGCGTGCGATCCGCGCAGCGGGCAGACCACGGTGTACCGGGGCGACTGCTTTTTTTCGACCATGCCGATCAAGGATCTGGTCGCCAGCATGGAGCCCGCAGCGCCGGCGCCGATCCAGGACATCGCCCAGGGCCTGGTTTACCGGGATTTCATGACGGTGGGTCTGCTGGTGCGCCGGCTGAAGGTCAGCGAGCAGAGCGAACGCGGGCAGCAACTGATCCGCGACAACTGGATTTACATCCAGGAGCCGGAGGTCCAGTTGGGTCGGCTGCAGATCTTCAACAACTGGAGTCCGTGGATGGTGGCGGACCCGGACACGGTCTGGCTGGGGTTGGAGTATTTCTGCGACGAGGGCGATCACCTGTGGACCCGCAGCGATGCCCAGATGATCGAGCTGGCGCGGGAGGAGTTGGCGCGGATCGAGCTGCTTGACCCGCAGGATGTGCTCGACGGCACGGTGATCCGTGTGCCCAAGACCTACCCGGCTTACTTTGGGGCGTATGATCGGTTCGACGAGTTGCGGGCGCACCTGGATCGGGTGGACAACCTGTACCTGATCGGGCGCAACGGCATGCACCGCTACAACAACCAGGACCATTCGATGCTCACGGCCATGGTGGCGGTGGACAACATCAGCGCCGGCCGACTGGATAAAGCCAACATCTGGGCGGTCAACACCGAACAGGATTACCACGAGACGAAAAACGCTGCCGGTGCGTCCACCGACCGCACGCCCGCCGCGATGCCCCAGCCGTCCACGGCATGAAGCGGCTGCGGTATCAAGCCCAACCCCATGGGGAGCGATGGCAGGCTTTTTGTGCCCGGGCTGTTCTGGACGCAGGTCGAGGGTCATGCCGCGCCGGCAGACAGCGGTGAGACGACAACGCGCGTCCAGACGTCCAACATGACGCCAGACCATCACCACTCCCGCACCGGCCGGGGCCAGCACAGGTCACAGCAAGCACGGGAAGTGAGCGCGGACAACACCTGCCGTCGAAGCGCATTGGTTTTGGCGCCGGCCAGGCTGCGCCCTCTGCGTGCGCACGAATTGCAAGACCAGATCAACATCACCGCGCCGCCAGCAGCGCCTGGCGGGAGACATCAGCACACAATCAACCCAGGTGGGCGTTCAGAACGCGGTGGGAAAGCAGCGGGTACAGTCGGCTCAGCTCTGGCGCATTTCCGCGCGGAGCTGGGCTTCGGCTTCGACCCAGTTTTCGTGGTCTTTGCCGCAGGGGCGACCTTTTTCCACCCAGATCTGATACGCCCGGGCGGAAATCTGGTCATGGGTGGGCGTGCTGGGCGCTGCCGTCGCGGCGGGCGTCACGATCGGTTCGCTGCTCGCCTTGCGGCTGCGGGTCATCGCCTTGGGAGCGATGGGCTTGATGCGGCTGGGAGCGCGCTTCGCCTTGACGGTGCCATTGGTTCGTGCCATGAGAGCATCCTTTCTCGAACGCCTGCCCGGCGTCCGTCCTTGTCTGCTCGAGCAGTCTGCCGGAAGCTTCGTACCGGAGAACATGCCTCTCGAACAACAAACGAAACTGAACTGCCTGTCCAATCACTCAGCTCACCACGAGCTGAAACCATAAGTCCGCCAGGTGTGCACCATGCATCCCTTGCGTGAGTGATTGGTTAACTTACCTACCAGGCGTTCTCATGACCCCCAAGCAACGCAAATCTGATGCCACCCGCTTGAACCGACCCTGGCGCGGTTGCATGCAACCACTTGGTGCATAGTATAACCACAACAGACCTTTCAATGCATATATTTTCAGCAGGTCATGTGGGTATTTTGGACCAAACTGCCTGAAAAGCGCTCAGCGCGGCATCCTACACCCGCGGCAACCTGCTCAAACCTCCGGCTGCTCGATCCGCCGGTACGCCACCGCGTACGCCATCTTGTGCTCACCACTCAGGTTAGGTTCGGCGCGATGCCAGGTGAAGTTGCTGAAGAACGCCGCATCGCCCGGGCGCATCGGCAGCAGCACTTCCTTGCTCGCGTCGACCCGCGCGGAGGGGATGCGGTGGCGCATGAACGCCTGCCCGGAGACGGCGCTGTGGATGGTCGGGTTGTCGTAATAGGACTCGTGGGGCTCGAGTTCCCAGCCTGCCTGTGAGCCCGGCAGCAGCGCCAGGGCGATGGAGCCGACGCCCACTTCGTCCAGCGCGATCCAGGCGTTGCACCCGAGTTTGGGGGCGAGCTTCCAGTACCACGAATCCTGGTGGTAGAACGTGCGCCCGCCGTCGTATTGCTCCATGCCCGGATGTTTGATGAGCGCCTGATCGGTGTGCTGCTGCACCGGGCCGCCCAGCAGTTGCGCCATCGCGCCCGCCAGTTGCGGGTGGCCGGCGACGGCGGCAAAGGCGGGGTGATGCCGGGAGGGCAGTTGCACGCCCCACGCCAGCGGGCCGCCGCGCGGATTGGTGAACTGCTCCGGATTGGCGACCTGCAGCGACCGCTGGGGCCAGGTTTCATCGCGCTGGCCTTGCACGATTTCGACGAGCACCTGGCGCAGCTCCGCCAGCTCCCCGGCGCTGATCAGGCCGGGTGCGAAGGTGTAACCCTCCGCGGCATACTGCTGAACTTGCTGGGACGACAACACGGCGGCGGTGGCGGGCATGACGAGTCTCCGTGAAATAGGGGGAACACAGCGATCGGCGGAATGTTACGGGCGCCCGCGTGCCGACCCCATGGATGCTGTCACGGAAAGAATGGATGCCGGAACGATGCCGCGTAGCTCGACGGCGGCATGCCCACCAGCCGCCGAAACACCCGGCTGAAGTGATAGGGATCGTCAAACCCCACCCGCGCCGCCGTTTCTGAAACCGTGAGCTGCCCATCCGCCAGCAGTCGCCGGGCTTCCTCCATTCGGCGGTAACGCACATACGCCAGCGGCGTCTTGCCGGTGATCGCCCGGAAACGCTGCACGAAATGCGTCCGGCTCAGGTGCGCCAGTTTCGCCAGCTCGTCCAGATTCACCGCGGCATCGAGATGCTCATCGATCCACTGCCGGGCGACGGCGATGCGCGGATCCTGCGGGTCAGCGCCACTGCTGCCGCCCGCCAGACGATCCGCCGGCAGCGTCTGCGCCAGGCTCAGCACCTGCGCCAGCAGTTGCAGCAGTTGGCCCCGCGCTGACATTTGCGCGATCAACCCCGGCTGGGCGACACTGCGGGTCAGGCGTTCGAAATCCGCCACGAACTGCCGGGCGAGTTTGCGCGGCAGGCGCAGTCGATCCGGCAACGTCAGCCCGCGCAGCACATCGGTGCGCGTGGGCGAGGTCAGCGTGAAGCCGGTCGACAGCACCGTCACCGGACGCTGCGGGTCGTGCCCGGCCCCACAGGCGCGCCAGGTGCGCGTGATGAACAAATCACCCGGCTGAGCTTCGTGCCGCTGGCCGTCGTACTCCACCCAGCCGGCGCCGGCTTCGAAGTAGATCAAGCCGTTCCACCCATGCACATGCGGCGGAATCGCCCACTGGGGTTTACAGGGAAATCGCTGAGCGTAAATGATGTGCAGGCTGGCGTGCGCCAGAGGATCCGTCGGCAGAGGGGTGAGTTGCTTGCTCATGGCCAGATTCGACCGACAACATCGTGGCGCGGGTGCTCGCTCTTGGTAGGTCCGGGCTCGCCCGGGCATGAATCACCCTGCGTCATGCCTGTCCGGGCGAGCCCGGACCTGCAGTTGGCATGACTTCACCCGGTGAAATCAGTAATCAGCACGCCATTATGCCGCATCGCCGCCGCAGCATACGCCACTGCTTGAGCCACCTCGGTGGTGGTCAGTTGCGGGTATTGCTTGATGATAGCTTCGCGGGTTGCGCCTGAGGCAACCCATTCAAGAATCATTGCCACGCTGATGCGAGTGCCACGCACAATCGGTTTGCCGCCGAGAATCTGCGGATTGCTGGTGATGTGGTCAAACATGGTGGTCGTTCCCATTTCACAGTCGGCTGCTGTTGTAGGTCCGGGCTCGCCCTCACTCTTACCCACATCTTATTATGGTGCTTCACCGGCCCTGTCGATTCACTTGGTGAGCCACCTTCGAGAGCCATCAGGGCGGCCTGCTGATTTCTGCAAGGTCCGGGCAGTTGTAGTTTGCCTGTTCTCACCCCCCGTTTGCGAATTGCAATCCTTGTATTTACCGTGAAAACGAGGGTTTTTTGACTTGTGGGTAAGAGTGAGGGCTCGCCCGGACATGAATCACCCTGCGTCATGCCTGTCCGGGCGAGCCCGGACCTACACCGAGCAGGCCTTGGTCTGACTTTCACAACCGGCTGCAGCGCTGCCGCAGGCAGTGGTCCGCCAGCACCAGGGCGACCATGGCCTCGGCCATCGGCACGAAGCGGGGGAGCAGGCAGGGGTCATGGCGGCCGCGCGTGGCGATGGTGGTCGGTTCGCCCTCGGTGGTCACCGTCGGCTGCGGCTGGGAAAGCGAGCTGGTCGGCTTGACCGCACAGCGCAGCACCAGCGGCATCCCGGAGCTGATGCCCCCGAGCATGCCGCCGTGGCGATTGCTGGTGGTGACGATGCGCGGCGGGAGATTCGCCTGCGTCTGCTGCGCCACGAAGGGATCGTTGTTGCGCGAGCCGCGCATGGTCGCGCAGCCGAAGCCGATGCCGTACTCCACCCCCAGCACCGCCGGCAGACTGAAGAGCGCTTTGGCGAGGTCGGATTTCAGTTTGTCGAACACCGGCTCACCCCAGCCGGGGGGCACGTTGACCGCCACGACTTCCGCGATGCCGCCGATGGAGTCCTGCTCCTTGCGCACCTGCTCGATGAGTTCGATCATGCGCGCCGCCGCCGCCGGGTCGGGGCAGCGCGTGGGCGAGGCTTCCACCTGTTCGAGCGTGATGCCCGCCGGGTCGGCTACGTCCGCCACGATGTCGCCCACCTGCCGGACGAACGCCAGAATGCGTATGCCGTGGAGCACATGCAGCATTTTTTTCGCCACCGCGCCCGCCGCCACGCGCACGCTGGTTTCCCGGGCGCTGGACCGGCCGCCGCCGCGGTAATCGCGCCGGCCGAATTTGGCGTCGAAGGTGTAGTCGGCGTGCCCGGGGCGGTACTTGTCCTTGATGTCGCCGTAGTCCTTGCTGCGCTGGTCCTCATTGCGAATCAGGATGGCGATGGGCGTGCCGGTGGTCTGACCTTCAAACACCCCGCTGAGGATTTCCGCAGCATCGGCTTCCTGCCGCTGGGTGGTCAGCTTGCTTTGCCCCGGACGCCGACGGTCGAGGTCCGGCTGCAGGTCGGCTTCCGACAGCGCCAGCCCCGCCGGCACGCCGTCGATGATGACCACGTTGCCCGGCCCGTGGCTTTCGCCGGCGGTGGTCACGCGAAAAGCTTGTCCGAAACTGCTGCCTGCCATGTCCGATTCCTTGCTCCAGGCACGACACCGGCCGCGCCGGATGAACCGTCCAATGATAGCAACCCCGCGCCCGCACACCCCCGTTGGCCCCGGGCTTTGCCCGGGGATGCTTCCAGGGATTCTTCCACGCTCACCCATCACGGCCGCGCCATGATGGCGGCAAGCAGATCAGCGCAACTTGCTGATGAGGCCGCGCAGCCGCGCTTGGGGCGTCACCAACTGACCCGCGCGGACATCCGCTTCCGTGAACTGCGCCAGCAGGATTTCACCTGCGCCTTTGCGTTCACGGTCGTAGACGATGTGGATCATTCCATCAGGCCCCTGCACGCCGTCGGGATAGGACACGTTGGCGCGTTCATCCAGCAGCAGATGATGGGGCCACGTCTGCCCGTCGTCATCCGACAGGCTGGCGGTCAGGTGCGAACGTTGGGTGAACTGGTAGTGGTTCACCAGCAGCAACGCGCCGCTCTGCAAGCGACGGATGAAGAACCGCGAGCCGGGGCTGGCGATGGCGGAAGGTCGGCCGGGGGTCCAGGTGCGCCCGCCGTCGTACGAAAAGCTTTCGCCAATGCCGTAGCTGGTGCGCACCAGCATCCACAGCGAACCGTCCCGCCGCTCCACCACCATGTGCTCGTCAAACACGCGCTGCGGCACCTCGGCGCTGCCCAGCAGCGTCCACGTCGCGCCCTGATCAACCGATTGGTAGACGTTGGAAAAACGGTAAGCATCCATATCCGGCCGACGGGGGTGATCATCCAGATTCCACACCGCAGCCGGCATCAGCCAACGCCCGTCGTACAGCACGGTGGGCTTGCACATCATGATGCCGTCCGCCAGTCGGCGGGGCGCGGACCACTGCACGCACAATTCGTCGGGACGCTCCGCCGTCACCGCCCAGACGCCGCAGCGGCCGTCAAACCATTCCTCGCTCTGCGCCCAGCACAACCACAGCCGCCCCGTTGGGTCCACCCACGGACAGGGATCGTACGCCCGCACCTGGCCCGGCGGGTCGATCACCAGCAGCGGCTCGCGCCAGGTGACGCCATGGTCATCGCTGGCGGCCACGGTGACGTAATTCTGCGGGCCTTCGCCATTCCCGCCGCTGTACCACATCGCCCACAATCTGCCGCCGGGGCTGCGTTCGAGGCTGGCGATGCCTTGCCACCGGCGCGTGGAAGCCGCATAGGACGGCGGCGGCGGCGCCTGCACCGGCACGGGTTGCAACGCTGGTTCGCCGCGCGCGGCAGATGACGGGGAAGGGGCGGTGACCAAGTGGTGAACTCCAGCAGATGGCGGCAGTTGTCGGTGGCGGAGCGGGCGGTGTTCGCCGGTCCATGCTTTCCGTTCGCCGATCCATGGTGAGCAGGGCGGCACAACATAGCATGAATCATCCCGCCAGCCGCCGGGCGCTCCGCGCCGGTCGTGAGTGATTTGCCATGCCACAGTCTGCCAGCAGTCCCGTGTTGCCGCGTGATTTCGCTTTGGCTGCCTTGCTCAGCCAGGAGACGCCCGGCTGTCCGACGTGGATGCTCAACCTGATGGAGCATCGCTGGCTCGAGCGTCTGGCGGGGGCGCAGCCGGGGGCATACACCCAGCAGCCCGAAGCGGTGTATCTGGCGGCGCAGCGCGCGGCGGGGGTGAGCATGATCGACCAGTGGATCCCCACCAATCCGCTGACCATGGGCGCCGCCGGCTACGGCCACTCGGCCCAGTCCGCCACGCAGGGCATCGAACGCATCGAGCTCGACGGCATCGTGATCGACTCTCCCGAAGCCGTCGCCGAGCATCTCGAACGCTTCGTGTTTCCCAAGTTGCGCCGGCGCCTGGCGGAGTTCGACCCGCAGGCCCACATCGACCAACTGCTTGGTAAACACGCCCAGGTGCAGGAGCTCTTCGGCGACGACATTCTCAAAGTGCCCTACGGCGAGGTGCAGTTCCCCAAGCTGCACTACAGCGGCTACGGCTACGAAGCCTACTTCACCGCGTATGCCGTCTATCCCGAATTGATCGAACAGCACTTTGCGCTGCAGGCGGATGTGGCGGTGCTGGTGAACCAGGCGGTGGCGCAGGCGTACCGTCAAGGCCACCTGCCGCCGGTCAGTCGCCTGGACCATGACATGGCCGACAGCCGGGGGACGTTGGTGGATGTGCGTTCGCTGGATCGGCTGTGGTTCCCGCATTTCTGTCGATCCATCGCACCACTGCTGGCGGCCGGGGTGCGCCTGATCTGGCATTGCGACGGCAACCTGATGCAGATGGTCCCACGTCTGCTGGAAGCAGGGCTGAGCGGCTTCCAGGGCTTTCAGTACGAAGACGGCATGGACTACCCCGCCATCTGCCAGATGAAAACCCGCACCGGCGACGACCTGCTGATCATCGCCGGCGTGTCCGTCACCCGCACGCTGCCCCTGGGCAGCCCCGCCGACGTGCGCGCCGAACTGCGCTGGCTGGTGGAGCACGGCCCGAAGCGCGGCCTGCTGCTGGGCTGCTCCAGCTCCGTCACCCCCGGCGTCCCCTGGGACAACCTCGCCACGCTGGTGGCGGGCCTGCGCCACTACGCCACCCGGCGGGACGGCTGAACGATGCCGCGTCCTTATCACGGCGCCAGACCCGCGCGGCGCCATGCTGATCATCAACTGCTGCCAACCAACCTCCAACCAGCCCGCCCGCAATCCAACCAGTATGCGGTAGATTATCAAAATGTATTTTCAATTAAAATACATTTTAAGAGAACCTCACATGGGTTGGGTGGTGATCGGCTGGATGTGCGATGGGGCAGAGAGACGCAGCGCTGAGGCACACCGGAGCATCACACTTCACCGGGTCATATCCAGGGCGATAATTGGGGCTGCTTTCTCTGCCTTGGCTTTGCTGGGGAAATATCCCAGGGCAAACGCATATGGATGATCAACCTGTGCTGAAGGATCCCCGAGCGTCAGAGCTTGCTGTGGCCCACCAGTTTGCAGTGCATGGTCTTCGCCCCTGAAGGGGGCGCAGGAAAGTAGCCACGAGTGGAGCGCAGCGGAACTCGTGGGAAAAAGCGCTGGTGCAAATTCTCACCCCGGCAGGGGTGAAGGAAGCCTCCGCCGTCCCTCCGGGACGGATCAGAATCAAGCGCGCTCGTCAACCACGGGTTTCGCTACGCTCCACCCGTGGCTACTGTCCACGACCCCAGTCGGGGTCGAAAACATCGGAACCCCCCGGAACCCCCCGGAAACCCCCCGGAAACATGGACCACCTGGTCGCATGACGACTGGTGGGCCACCGCAAGCCATCGGGGAGGGATTGCTTTCCGGGCGTCATTCTCCTGCGGCTGTGCTGCAACCTTTTGCTCACACGCAGGAGTCGTTGCAGCAGGGCTAAATGCGCTGGCCCTGGGGAATAACCCGCCAAAGCAAAATGACTGTTCAGACCCAGGTGATGGAGCGGTAAAATCGTCCGCAGTTCATCCCGCTATTTTGGCCACGGGGGGCATTATGCGCCGCCAAAGCTGGTCTTGCCGCAGCAGTCCTGACGGCTTTACGCAGGTGGAGTTGGTTGTGGTGTTATGCGTCTGTGCGGTGGTGACGGCGCTGGTGTTGCTCTGTCAGCCGCTGCTGCAGCACAAATATCGACAGATGAAGAACGCGCCGCCATACCGTGGCATTCACAGCGCGCTGGTGCTCTACAGCCACGGGAACAACGGCTATTACCCAGGGCTGGACTCCTCTGGCAACCTGAAATTTGGCGATGTGGAGACGCGATTATGGACCTTGCTCAACGATCGCTATTTCGAGCCTGAGTATCTGCTCCTGCCTGGCGACGGGAAAACCCCGTGGGTGCCGGGGGAAGTTTTCACCTCGGCTCATTATTCGATGGCTTTGCCGATGATGGCAGTCCCCGGGGGGCGACGGGACGAGTGGCGCGACACCGCCAATACACTGGCCCCGATTGTTTCCGACCGAAACATGGGCAGCAATCCTCTGGATGACGCTTACTCGATCTACGCGGGGCGAGGGCAAAAACCGTTATGGTGGATTGCTTTCAACGACAATTCGGTCAGGTCGTACGACACGCATGTGTTTGACACGGAATTGGCGGGCAAAGCGTTCATAGATGACAACCTGTTTTGTGCCGATGGTCCGGATGACGCCTGGATGATTTACTCAGGAACCGGCGAATAATGCTTCTGATGGGCAGCCTGATGGCCCGTGCTTTGGTCATACGCTCAAACTGCCAAAGGGGGCGTAGCCGGCAGCGGGGTGTTGTCTGGCCGGCGTTGTTGCTGCCGTCGTTGCCGGGATAACCTTGACGCTTGTGTTGCCGGGCGGAATCCGTGCGGAACAACACGGCGGTGATGAATTAAATATTAAATTAAAATATATTTTAAAACAAGACGGTCCAGCACTACGGCATCGACCGGGCGTGGTTCGGGTTATGGCGGTCTTTTAAAATGTATTTTCAATTAAAATACATTTTCATGCTGCCCAACAATCGGGCCAGGTGGATGGGGTAAGGTGGATTCGAGGGCGATGGCTGGCGCACCGGTGGGGGTGGGGTCGGGCGAGGCGGGGGATGTCGAGATGCGGCCGATGACGGAGGCGCGGAATAGGTGGGATCGCCTCATCCAGAGAGCGGGCATGGCTCCGGGAGGCTGCGGGGTGGCGTGGGTTGAGCGGTTGCTTACGGAGTGTTGATCTGCACGGCGCCCTGGGCGAGGTCCGGGGGGCTGGCGAGCAGGCGGGATTTGAGCAGCAGCACCGCGCCCTCCAGTTGCAGGTCCAGTCCCTGGGTGATCATCTCGTCGGCGTCGGGCAGCGGGTCGCCGCCGTCGGCGGGGTCCACCAGGACGTCGGCCTGCCGGCGAAATTCGATGGCGTCGGCGACCTCCTGGTCGGTCATCGTCAGCTTCACGTCCGGCTCCACGCCCCAGTGCTCGGCGCCCGGCAGGCGATGAATCCGCCGGCCCAGCGGCAACTGGTAATACTGCGTGGTCAGCTTCAAATACGCCCGGCCCCCCATCAGCGGAATCAGGTCCTGCACCGAGCCTTTGCCGAAGCTGCGGGTGCCGACGATCACCGCCTTCTGGTGGTCCTGCAGGGCGCCGCTGACGATTTCCGACGCGCTGGCGGAACCCTGATTGATGAGCACCACCATGGGCACCGTCGGCTGGGTGCGATGGATGTGCGCGGTGAACAGGCTGGTGATCTGGCCATCCATGCGGACGGTGGAGACGAGGGTGCCGTCGCGGACGAAGCGATCGACGACATCGACGGATTGCTTGAGCAGCCCGCCGGGGTTGAAGCGCAGGTCGAGGATCAGCCCGCGCAGGCCGCGTTGCTGGCGCATCTGTTCGAGGGCGAGGTCCAGATCGTCGCAGGTCTGGGGAATGAACTGGGAGATGCGGACGTAGCCGATGGCGTCGGTGGGGTCGACGTAAAAATCCCAGCCGGCGTGGTCGGCGCGTTTCCAGCCCTGGACGGAGTGGATTTTGATTTCCGCGCGGGTGAGGGTGAAGTCCAGCGGCTCGGCTCGGCCGCGGCGTTCGATGGTGAGGGTGACGTTGGTCGCCAGCGGCCCGGTGATTTCGCGCACCGCGCCGTCGAGGGTCATGTGGGCGGTTTCCTTGCCATCGACGCGGATGATGATGTCGCCGGGTTTGATGCCGGCGCGCTGGGCGGGGGTGTCGGGCACGGGGCTGACGACCAGCAGTTGGCCGTCGCGCATTTCGATCTGGATGCCCACGCCGTAGAACATGCCCTGGGTGGTGCGGTCGAACTGCGATTTGTCATAGGGCCAGATGACGGCGGAGAACTCATCCAGCCCCGCCATGGCGCCTTCCGCCAGCTCATAGATGATGACGTTTTCGGGCAGATTCACCGTGGCGCGATTGCGTTCGAGCACCTCATCGAGCAGCCGGCGGCTGTTGAACCGACCCAGGTCCTGCTGGCGCTTTTGCACGCTCTGGGACATCACCGCCAGCGAGCCGACCAGCCGTTCGCGCTGGCGTGCATCGGCGAGACTGGGGAAGGCCTGCTCGAGGTTGCGGGTCTGGAGCATGACGCCCAGACCATTGAGCGCGCCGATCATCACCCGGTTGTAGCCCGGGTTGTCGACATGATTCTCCGCGGCATTGGCGATGGCTTCGTACAGCATCTGCAGGGAGATGCCTTCCAACTGCTGGTGCCAGTCGTCGGCGCCGTCGACGACCACATCGACCGGCTGTTTGTCCCCCCGGCGCTGGGCGGCCTCGCGGAACAGACGGTTGAGCTCGTTGGGCAGGTATTGCCGGAGCACGCGCACCTGCTGGCTGAGGCGTTCGATCTTCTCGCGGTAAGGCGTCTTGGGTTCAAACAGCAGGTTGAGCGTGCGGTACAGGCTCAGCGCGTCGAGCCAGCGGTCGTGCTGCTCGTAGTCGCCGGCGGTCTGCTCGGCGCGGGCGATGACCGTCCGCACGCCCGGCTCCGCCAGCAGACTGGCCGGGTCATCCGCGAGGCTGTGGGCTTCGACGGCATGGACGAGGGCCTGCTCGATGGCGTCCTTCTGCAGGGCCTGGTCCATTTCGTTCAAGGCGGCAATGCGCGCCTGCAGACGATTGCGGGCCTGCTGGTCCAGATGCTGCTGGTAGCGTTGGAGCTGAGCGGTGAGGCTGGCGACGCGGGGGTCGCTCGCCGCCAGGCCGGAGCTTTCGAGCTGCGTCAGCGCCGCCCGGAACTCGCCACGTTGCGCCAACGCGCCGACCTGCGCGAGGGCGACGGAACTGTCGGCCCGCACGGGCGCCGGGCGCCACGTCATGGCGCTGCCCAGCAGCACTGCCGAGCCAATCATCAACATCAGCGTCAGCGGACGGACGCGGCGGGAAACGGACATGAGCATGACCCAATGATAGCCGGGCGCGCCAGCGGGTACACCCGCCAACAACGACAGGCGCAGGTGTCTGGCATCAGAAAGGGGATAAGTACATTATTTTTGGCTGAAAATAATGTACTTATCCCCTTTTTTATGCCGCCGGTCGGCGCAGGCGCTGGCTTGGGTTTACGCCGACTCTTTCTTGACGACCATTTCCAGCTCCGCCAGGCGCCGCTTCTTCTCCACGGCCTGGGCGTCGATGACGTAGCGGGAGCCGGCGTTCTTGACATCCGGCAGGTCGTACATCAGGTCGAGCATGACCTCTTCCATCACCGACCGCAGGGCCCGCGCGCCGGTCTTGCGTTCCAGCGCCCGCCGCGCCATCAGCAGCAGCGCGTCGCGGGTGAATTCCAGTTCGCAGTCTTCCATGGTGAAGAACTGCTGATACTGCCGCACCAGGGCGTTCTTGGGCTCGGTGAGGATCTGCACCAGCGTCTCGGCGTCGAGCTGCATCAGCGAGGTGACGATGGGCAGCCGGCCGATCAGTTCGGGGATCATGCCGAACTCGGTCAGGTCCTCGGGGGTGACGAACTGGAGCACATCGTCGCGATGCTCGGCATCCTCCTCGTGCTCGCTGGCGAAGCCGATGGCCTGATGGCCCAGGCGGCGCTGGACGATTTCATCCAGGCCGACGAAGGTGCCGGCACAGATGAAGAGAATATTGCTGGTGTCGACCTGAATGTACTGCTGTTCGGGATGCTTGCGGCCGCCTTGCGGGGGCACGTTGGAAACGGTGCCTTCGAGCATTTTCAGCAGGGCCTGCTGCACGCCTTCGCCCGACACGTCGCGGGTGATGGAGACGTTCTGGCTGGTCTTGCCGATCTTGTCGATTTCGTCGATGTAGATGATGCCGCGCTGCGCCGCTTCGATGTCGTAGTCCGCCGACTGGAGCAGTTTGAGCAGCAGGTTCTCGACGTCCTCACCGACGTAGCCCGCCTCGGTGAGGGTGGTGGCGTCGCCGATGGCGAAGGGCACATTGAGGATGCGCGCCAGGGTCTTGGCGAGCAGGGTCTTGCCGCTGCCGGTGGGGCCGATCAGCAGGACATTGCTCTTTTCGAGTTCGACGCTGGATTCCTTGGCGTCGTTGGTCAGACGCTTGTAGTGGTTGTGCACCGCGACGGAGAGGGAGCGCTTGGCGCGGTCCTGGCCGACGCAGTATTGATCGAGGAACTCTTTGAGTTGGCGCGGGGACGGGATGGTGTCGAAGTTCGCCCGGCCGGTGTGGACCCGGCGGCGTTCCTGCTTGAAGATGTTCTGGCACAGGTCGGTGCAGTTGGTGCAGATGTAGACGTCGTTGGGGCCTTCGACCATGGGGCCCACTTCGCGGCTGGTCTTGCCACAGAAGGAGCAGGTGGTGATGCGCCGGCCGCGGAAGCCGTCATCGCCGCCGCCACCGCCACCGGAGCCGCCGCCGCCGCCGCCGCCGCCGCCGCGGTTGCCGCCGTTGCCCGAACCGCCAGGCCCGCCGGCACTGCCCCCCGAGCCGCCGGGGCCAGTGGGTCCGCCGGGTCGGCTGCCTTTGTTCCCGCCAGGTGTGCGTCCGTTGGTCATGTATCAGCCCTGCTAGGCGCGCCCGGAAGGCGCGGCGTGTTGGCGAGAGGCGCTGAATGGCACAGTCTCATTCAGCCCCGTTAACTCCATAATCGTCCAAACCCTGCGGCAGCTTAACGCCAATCACACTTGACGTGTGCATCATGGGCAGCGCCAGCAGGTGATGGGGCATTCTAGCATCAACCCACGAAACTGGGCGGCTTTTTGCGGACTTTTCCCGATGCCGCGCGACCCATAACCCCATTGCCCGTCGCATTCAGGGCGTTTCGCGGCGGTCAATCGGCTCATCACGGCGGTCCGGCCGATCCTCCCGCGCGTCCGAATCGTCCGGTTCAACCTGATCCTCGTCTTCACCTGCGGCATCCATAGCAGGCGGCGTCTGCCCCGGATGACTCACCGCCGCCGGGGGGTTGGCGTGCAGCCTGGCCTGGCTCTCGCGGATGACCGCGGCTTTGGCGCTGTCGTACTCCACGTCCGTCAGTTGGCCGCTGTGGTGCATCTGGCGCAATTCGTCGAGGGTAAAGCCTTCGCCGCGCTCCTCGGGCGGGTCCTCAGCCAGGTAACGCTTGCGGACCATCAGCGCCACAAACACCAGCACCGCCACCGCCGCGGCAATCAGCAGGGTCCAGAAGGCAATACCCGCCATCGACCCGGCAGCGCCGCGAGGCTGCTGCGCCAGGCTGGGTAGCCAGGTGGCGGTGGCAGGGGGGGGCGTGAGCAAAACCATCTCCATCCTGACGGTGAACGTGGAATCGGTCGCCGGCATTTTACGTTACCACAAGCGATGTGTTGCCGGCGGAATTACATTCGCCCGGCGAGCCCAGCTTTCTGCAGGTCCGGGCTGGCCCGGACATTTGCATGGCTCTGGGTGAAATCGTGTCCGGGCCAGCCCGGACCTACCAAAGCGAAACGAAACCGGCCCCCGACGTGCCTGCGAGGCAATCCGGGGGCCGGCTTCCAAACGCTGATTATTGCTTCGCCCGTGGAACTCCCGCCGTAAATTTCGCCTTGGGTAACTTCCGGGGGAACTTCCGGGGGCGGGGGGGGGTTACTTCGCGGCTTCCGCGGCGGGCTTGTCGACGGTGGTGACCTGGGCTTTTTCCAGAATCTTGTCGAGGGTCGCCTGCTCGCGGAGGGAGAGGTAGAGCGATTCGATTTCGCCGCTGCGCTGCATCTGCTGACGCACCTTCTCAGGCCGCCGACCTTGTTGCATGGCGATCATGGCGATCCGGCCGTTGAGCTCGCGGTCATCGACCTGCACGTCCAGGTCGCGGGCGGCCTTGTCGAGGATGAAGAACAGCTTGAGATCGCGCTGGGCAGCCTCTTCGCTGCCGCTGCGGGCTTCGGCGATCGCCGCTTCGATTTCCTTCTCGGGCATGCCGCGGTACGCCAGCTCCATCGCCTGGCGTTGCAGCACGCGCGCCGCCTGCCGACCGGTGAGCTTTTCGGGCAGCGTCAGTTCGATCTTCGCCAGCAGTTGATCGCGGACCTGGTCGTAGACCGCCGCCTGCTGCTGGCGTTCCTTGCGGGCCTGGAGCATTTCGCGGATGCGGGCTTTGAGGGCGTCTTCGCTTTCCATGCCGGTGCGCTGGAGCAGGGTGGCGATGTCGGCAGGCTGGAGGCGTTCGATGTTGTCGATCTTGATGACCAGGGTGATGGGCTGTTCGCGGATGGCGTCGTTTTCGTGCTGTTTCGGGCCGGTCATGCTGATGCGCACGACGTCGCCGACTTTTTTATCCGCCAGTTGCTTGCCCAGGTCTTCGACGACGATGCCGACCACGTGGCCGCGGTACTGGGCGCTCTCGCCGTTGACCATGATGTACACGCCGGCGTGCTTGGCGATTTCCTCGGCGTCATCGCCGGCGTCGGAACCCTTGAGGATGCGCACCTCGGCCTGGGCGAAGTCGCCCGCCTTGATGGCGCTGTCGCCGGCGGCCGCCATGGTGCCGTTGCGTTCCTGCTGTTGCTCGATCTCCTTGGTCACGTCTTCATCGGTGACGTCGAAGCTCGCCTTTTCGACCTGAATGCTGGCGAAGTCGGGCAGTTCGACGTTGGGGACGACTTCGCATTCGACTTCGAACTTCAGGCTGCCGGTCTCGGGCAGCTCGATCTTGTCGAGGTCTTTGATTTCGGGTTCGCCGATGACTTCGAGCTTTTCCTGCTCGATGGCTTTGGCGTAGCTTTCGCTGACGAGCTGGGCGCGGACGTCGTCGCGCATGGCGGTGCCGAACTTGCGTTCGAGCAGCCGGCGGGGCGCTTTGCCGGGGCGGAAGCCGGGGACCACCGCCTCGTTGGAAAGCTGGCTGAGGCTGTCGGCGAGCTTGGCGGCAATCTGTTCCTGGGGCACTTCGATGACCAACCGCTTGCGGGCGGGGCCGGCGTCTTCCACACTGACGCTCACGGGCGCCGCCTCGGTTTCGGTCGGGGTGTCTTGCTGCGTATCGGCCATGTCGGCGCTCCTGGGGCTTCTGGTTAAATCGAGCAGCGCATTATCATCTTGCGCGGCGCAGGGGTCAAACCGGGATTTTTCAACGGGAAATGCAGGTGGTTCAATTATGTCGCAAGACGCATGACGTGATACTACGCGTCCGCTGCCCGCTTGCGCCTCTGCATCCCCGGCGCATGCGGACGCACCTGGCGCAGCACATGCCGCTCACCAACGTTTGACAGTCAGGGGGGAATTGCTACATTTGCGCGAATCGGGCCTGTCACGTCGGCGGCTCGGCGCGGTGGGTGTCGCCACTGACGGTTTGACAGGCGTTGGGGCTTGGGGATAATCCCGAAGCTCCTTTATTTTCAGCGATTCGGTGGGTTGTCCAAGCGAATCTGAGCGTGAAAGTGGTGTAAAGCGCCGCGACGCGGGTGCGTCAGCGGGCATCAGCGTCAAGTGCCTTTTTTCTCAAGGTCGGGGTCGTCGGCGGAAAATGCCGTGGTCCCCATTTAGCCGGTAAGGCGGAGGTTAAGTTTCGATGGCCAAGGGCGTATTTGAACGTAAGAAACCGCACGTGAACGTGGGCACCATTGGGCACGTCGACCACGGCAAAACGACGCTGACCGCGTCGATCACCGCCGTGCAGGCCGCCAAGGGCCTGGCGACGTACAAGGCGTACGACGAAGTCGCCAAGGCTTCGGAGTCGGAAGGCCGGCGCGACCCGACCAAGATTCTGACCATCGCCACCAGCCACGTCGAGTACGAATCGGCGTCCCGGCACTACGCGCACGTGGACTGCCCGGGCCACGCCGACTACGTGAAGAACATGATCACCGGCGCTGCCCAGATGGACGGCGCCATTCTGGTGGTGTCCGCCGCCGACGGCCCGATGCCCCAGACCCGCGAGCACGTGCTGCTGGCGCGTCAGGTGAACGTGCCCTCGCTGGTCGTGTTCCTCAACAAGGTCGACCTCGTCGACGACGCCGAGCTGCTCGAACTGGTCGAGTTGGAAGTCCGCGAACTGCTGAGCAAGTACGACTTCCCCGGCGACGACACCCCGGTCATCAAGGGCGCCGCGTTCCCCGCGCTGCAGAACCCCAGCGATCCGGAAAAGACCAAGTGCATCCAGGAACTGATGGACGCGCTCGACAGCTTCATCCCCGAGCCGGCGCGTGAAGTCGACAAGCCGTTCCTGATGGCGGTCGAAGACGTGTTCTCCATCAAGGGCCGCGGCACCGTCGGCACCGGTCGTATCGAGCGTGGCCGCGTGAAGGTTGGCGAAGAAATTGAAATCGTCGGCCTCAAGCCCACCCGCAAGACCACCGTCACCGGCGTGGAAATGTTCAACAAGACCCTTGACGAAGGCATGGCGGGCGACAACGTCGGCTGTCTGCTCCGTGGCGTCGAAAAGGAAGACCTCGAACGCGGCCAGGTGCTCGCCAAGACCGGCAGCATCACCCCGCACTCCAAGTTCGAAGCTGAAGTCTACGTGTTGACCAAGGAGGAAGGTGGCCGGCACTCGCCGTTCTTCAACGGCTACAAGCCGCAGTTCTACTTCCGCACCACCGACGTGACCGGCAGCATCAAGCTGCTCGGCGGCGCCGAGATGTGCATGCCCGGCGACAATGTGACCGTCGAAGTCGAACTGGGCAAGGCGATCGCCATGGAAGAGCAGAGCCGGTTCGCCGTCCGCGAAGGCGGCCGCACCGTCGGCTCGGGCGTGGTGACCAAGATTCTTCAGTAATCCCCAAGGGCGGCCGGCAGCCGCGCTGGGCGCAACCCGCCCAGCGCGGCTCCGGCTTACGCCCGTTTTTTTTCGCGCCGACGCCTGCGGGCGCCGCGGAGTGTGAGTCATGGCAAAGAAAAAGGGCGAAGCCCGCGAATACGTCTGGCTGCAATGCAGCGAAACCGGCGACCTGAACTACCGCACGCAGATCAACGTCCGCGGCGGCATCGCCGACAAGCTCAAAGCCGGCCTGAAAAAGTACTCGCCGCGCTTGCGCAAGCACACGCTGCATAAGATCAAGCGGAAGTAATCCGCGCCGTGGGCAAACGCTCAGCGTCCGCTGCGGCGGAGTTGCTCAGCAGGTTCGCCCCCGGCACGTCGTCATGCTGGCGCTCAGCCGGCGTGCCGATGGGTCTGAACGCCAGTAGCTCAATTGGTAGAGCAGCGGATTCCAAATCCGCAGGTTGGGGGTTCGAGTCCCTCCTGGCGTGTTTGGAGTGGGAAAAGCGCACGGTCGGACGGCAACGCTGCCACGCGGCGGTGTGGTTCACGGGCGCGGCGTGGCGAGCCGGGGGCGGTGGGTTGCCGCCGCATACCGCGTTTACCGGCGCCGACGCTGCTCCCGGCGCTCAGGTCAGCGCCGGCTCCTGAGGTTTTCAAGACTGCGAGGCCGACATGGCTTTGATGATTCGCAAACCCGGTGAAGGCTACTGGACGCGCCTGCTGAGCGCCATCGGCGCGGGCATGCTCATCCTCAGCGGCGCCGCCTGGGTCTGGACCGAACTGGCGGTCATCGGCGACGAACGCACCGCCGCCTGGGCGCAGTCCATCGCGGCCGTGGTGGTGATCGTCGGCCTGGGCGGCCTGGCGTACTGGCTGATGAACAAAGCCAACGTGGTCGAGTTCTTCATCGCCACCGAAGCCGAGATGCGCAAGGTCAACTGGCCCAGCCGCCAGGAAATCATCGGCTCCACCTGGGTCGTCATCTTCGGCACCTTCTTCCTGGTGGCGCTCCTGTACATCATCGACCTGGTCCTGATCTTCCTGTTCAGTGAGATCGGCATCCTCCAGGTCAACCTGTTTCACTAGACCGCCTGACCCCAGCCTCATGAGGGCCCGCGCACATGGCAGAAGAGCTCAACGAGAACGCCACGACCACCACCGACGGGCAGATCCCCGGCGATGAGCCGATGATCACCCCCGGCATGAACTGGTTCGTCCTGCGCGTCGCCTCCAACAAGGAAGGCTCCGTCCGCGAAACCCTCCTGCGCAAAATCAAAATCGAGGGCCTGACCCACCTGGTCAACCGCATCCTCGTCCCCACCGAAAAACAGAAGACGATCAAGGGCGGCAAGCAGCGCATCCTCGAAAAGAAGCTCTACCCCGGCTACGTCTTCGTCGAAATGCGTCTGGAAGACGACGGCCGCATCCCCCAGGATGTCTTCTTCCTCATCAAGGAAACCACCGGCGTCGGTGACTTCATCGGCACCGCCGGCCGGCCCTCCCCGATGAGCCTGCCCGAAATCGAAAAGATGCTTGCCGCCTCCAAGCCCGCCGAGGAACAGCCCCAGGTCCGCATGGAGTTCCAGAAGGGCGATCACATCAAGATCAAGGAAGGCCCGTTCGAGAACATGGAAGGCAACGTGGACGAACTGCTGCCCGATCAGGGCAAGGTCCGCGTGATCGTCACCATCTTCGGCCGCGCCACCCCGATCGAGCTGGAATACTGGCTCATCGAACGCTTCGACGAAGAATAAGCAGCGCCCCGCCGCGCCCAACCGTGCGCCCGCGCTCTCCGCGCACTATTCCACCAGTCCCCCCAAGCCGCTGATGAGGCGCCGCCGAATCGGCAGGTTCCTGTGTAATTCCCGCACGCGGGTCCCGCGCGGCCCCAGGGCCAACGCATGCACCCCCAGCGTCGTGTGCTGAACGAGCCCCGACCGTGAGGGAGGGGTTGTTTTTGTGGCGTCACACTGCTGCGGCTGCGCCGCAACCCCTTGCTGACCAACTTTATGCGCCAGCCGCGTTAACCCCTTGCGCCCAGCGCAGTTGGCGTCCAC
>CAZSBB010000052.1:0-37500 GCA_964605235.1 uncultured Phycisphaeraceae bacterium | reverse complement strand
CCAGCACCCCGACAGGTCATGCCGCCGAATTGGCGCGGCCCATTAAAATGTGTTTTAATTGAAAATACATTTTGTACGGATGCTGTTGAATGAGGCGGTCGCGTCTTGTGTTGTGTTGAGCTGAGTTGAGCTGAGTTGAGCTGAGTTGAGTTGAGTTGAGCCGAATCGAGCCGTGTTGTGCTGAGCTGAGCTGAACTGGGTTGAGTTGAGCCAAGTGGAGTTGAGCCGAGTGGATTTGAGCTGAGTTGAACTGAGCTGAGCTGTGCTGGATTGCAGGATGGGGCGTTGGAACTGGGGATCACCAGGAACACGTGCGGGCGCCGCCGGCGGGTCAACCGTGGGCCGGAACAGCTGCGGGTTGCCGACTGAACGACGGAGCTGGGGCGGACTGCTGCGAATACGATTCGGCCGCACGCCGGCAGGCCCTCACGCGGCCCGGGGTTTGGCGCCGGCGGGGATGAAGACGCGCACTTTGTCGCCGATGCGGTCGGTGACCAGATAGCTGCGCAGGCGTTGTTTGAGCGAGGGCCCGACGACCTGGCCACGCTTGACCAGCAGGGCGCCGTCGAGCGTGCAGACGTCGGTCGCCAGCACATAGCCTTCGCGGACATCCCAGACCGCGATTTCGCAGGCGGCGGTCTGCTCCTCCGCGACGACATGCGCCAGCACTCGGCCAAGTAAATCCGGATCGTAGAGGCCGGACGAACTGCGCAACTGTTTGACAATCCCGCCAAAGGGCAAATTGCGCTGTTCCAGCAGCGTGAGGTCCTGCACGATCTTGAGCAGGCGCGAGCCGAAGGGAATGTCTTCCCCCTTGACGTCATCGGCCGGATAGCCTGTGCCGTCGAAATGCTTGTCCTGGTAGAGCACGATGCGCGCCACGTCGCCCAGGCGCGGGATGTTGCTCAGCAGGTGATGGCTCACCCCCGGCGCCCCGGCGAGCACTTCCTGCTCCTTGCGGGTGAGCGCCGCCCCATGCCGCTTGCGGGTCATGATCTCCGCAGGCACGGTGGCGTAGCCGAGCGGCCCGAGCATGGCGGCGAGGTCCAGCTCCCACACGCGTGACAACTGCATCGGTTCGGCGAGCACCTTGAGCCAATGGCGCACGCGCGTGGACCGGCCGAAGCCTTCGGGATCCAACAGCGACAGCATTTCCGTCATCACCTTCAAGCTGCCGCGCAGGGTTTGTTCCAGCAGTTCGCGCTCGGCGGTCTGCAGCCGATGCTGCTCCAAAGCCGCCCGCAGGGCTTCACTCATCTGTTCGGTGGTGCAAGGCTTGTTGAGGAAGCGGAAAATCGCGCCGCGGTTGACCGCGGTGACGGCGGTCTGCTGGTCCGCGTTGCCGGTGAGCATCAGCCGAACGGTCAGGGGCGATTTCTGGCGCACGATTTCCAGCAGTTGCACGCCATCCATCGTCGGCATGCGCATGTCCGCGACCAGCACGGCAATCGGTCCCTGCTGGGCGAACAGCTCCAGCGCTGCGGCGCCACTGGGCGCGGTGAGCAACTGAAACTGCTTGCGCAGCAGGCGCTGATAGCCTTCGAGCACGCGCGGCTCATCATCCACCAGCAGAATTTTGTCATGCGCTGCATCGGTCATGTTCGGCCTCCCACAAGGGCCGGATGAGCAACCCCCGCCTACGCCGCCGCCAGACGCTGGCAGGCACTCCACCAGTCGTGCAGGCGATGCCGACAACCGACGGCATCGAGATACTCCGTGTCCAGCGCCGCCAGCACGCCCGGCGGGGGGCCGCCCGGCTGATGGTCCATCGCATCGGCGGCATGCACCGCCGTCAGCAGACTCATCGAACGATCCAGACAGCATGCCGGGTTGTGGTGGTACGCCACTGCTTCCACCACGGTGTCGGGCAAGCCCCACAGGCCCAGCAGGTACGCGCCCATCTGGGCATGCGTGCCGCCCAGGTGCGTCAGTTCCAGGTCGTGCGCCTGCGACGGCGCTGCCTGCTGCTCCAGAATTGGCGCATAGCGTTGCGGCAGATTTGCCAGCAGGATCAACTTGCCGATGTCGTGCAGCAGACCCGCGGTGAAGGCGTCGTCCGCCAGTTGCCCGCCGCCGTGCTCGGAAGTGACGATGGCTTTGGCGAAACAGCCGACGCGCAGGCAGTGGCTCCACAAGGCGTCGAGGCTGATGCCGGGCAACTTCGCCGCATCAAACTGGCTGAAGACCATGACCGACAGGATCAGGTTGCGCACCAGGTCCAGGCCCAGCAGCGCGACGGCCTGCTGGGCGTTGGTGATGCGCCGCCGGATGCCAAAGAAGCTGGAGTTGACCAGTTGCAGCACTTTGGCGGTGAGGGCGGGATCGCGCTGAATCAAGCGGGCGACCGCTTCCACCGAGCCGTCGGGGCTGGCGACCAGTTCATGCAACTGCTGATACACCCGGGGCAACGTGGGCAGGCTGGGCACCGCGCTGATCAGGTCCGTCAGGTTGGTGGCGGTCAGCATCGCGCGCAGGGCGCAACTGCGGCGGACCGCGTGCACCAGCACCTGCGGGTCGCAAGGCTTGGCGAGGTATTGGTGCGTCGAGCCGAGCGCCTGCAGGATGGACTGCCGTTCGCTGTGGCCCGAGAGGATGATGCGCACGCTGCGCGGATGTCGGCGGCGCACTTCATTGAGCAGCGCAGCGCCGTCCATGCCGGGCATGCGCATGTCGGTGACGATGACCTGCGGCTGGTGTTCGTCCACCAGTTGCAGGGCCTGCGCGCCGCCGTCGGCGAAGTACATCTCCCATTCGTCGCGCATGGGGCGCATCAGCCGGCGCAGGCCATCGAGCACATGCGGTTCGTCATCGACAAAGAGCACTCTGGTGTGGGTGGCCATGTGCGGTTCCTGTCAAACGACCGGGATTCCAGGCGACAAAACCAGGCGCAGCGCCGCCGAAAACGCACGACGCACCGCGCTGGCACAACATCGTCAAGCGGCGTCCACACTGACGGGGGCGGGGGCGGTTGGTTCGGGCGTCAGTTGGGGAGCGGCATCATGCAAGGGAAAAACCAGAGTGAAAGTGCTGCCCTGCCCCAGTTGGGACTGCACGGCAATGCGTCCGCCGTGGCGCGACACCACCGCGTTGTGCACCAGCGCCAGGCCCTGGCCGGTGCCGACGCCGACGGGCTTGGTGGTAAAGAAGGGATCGAAGATGCGCGGCTTGATTTGCGGATCGATCCCACTGCCGGTGTCGCTGACCCGCACCACGATCGTTTCGTCATCCAGATTGGCGCTGATGGTGATTCGGCCTTTCTCCGCGGGCTCAGCGCCGAGCTTCTGCCGAATGGCGTAAGCGGCGTTGGTCAGCAGATTGAGGATCGCCTGGCTGATGTCGCCCGGCAGGCAGTACAGCGGGGGCAGTTCCTCATCCAGTTGCAGATCCAGCTCGGCGACATAGCGCCACTCATTGCGCGCGACCACGCAGGTGCTGCGGATCAGTTGGCGAATGTCCGCCTGCGAACGCTGGCCATGATCGTCGTAAGCGAAGTCCTTCATCGAGCGCACGATTTCCGTCACCCGGCCGACGCCTTCAAGCGTCTGGTCCACCGCCCGGGGAATTTCCTCCAGCAGGTAGTTCAGGTCCATGCGCTGGGTCAACTCCTGAATCTGTCCGAGCAAGGGCGCTTCCTGGCCGGCGGCGCGGGTGCGTTTGATGAGCTGTTGATGCAAGCCGATGAGCTGGAAGAAATCGCCGAAGGCTTCCTGGAGGAAGCGCACGTTGTCGCCGACGTACTGCGTAGGCGTGTTGATTTCGTGGGCGATGCCGGCGGCGAGTTGCCCGATGGACTCGAGCTTGTGCATGGCGGTGAGTTGTTCCTGCATGCGCACGAGGCGTTCACCGGCGCGCAGGCGGGCGAGCAATTCCCCTTCGCCGGCGTGCTTGGAGAGGAAATCACTGGCGCCGGCGTCGAGGGCGGCGGTGATGTTGCCTTGTCCTTCGCGGGTGGTCAGGATGATGATGTAGATGAACGGCAGGCCGCGCTGCTCCTGGACTTTGCGGCAGAGGTCCGGGCCGGAGTGCTGGGGCATTTCCCAGTCGAGAATGGCGAGACTGAAGCGCCCGCTGCGCAGGTGCGGCCACGCCTGGGCCCCGTCCTCCGCGAGCTGGACCCGGTAGCCGTTCTGCTCCGCCATCTTCTTGAGCACGGCGCGGATGGTCGGGCTGTCGTCGGCGACCAGGAGGTCAGTGCGTTGTTCCATGGTCCACCACCTTCTGCAGAGCCAGGACCAGGCCCTGCAATTGGGAATGGACGATTCAGCATTGCCCCCGGTCCACCGGCGTGGAGTCAAATACTGGAGAACAACCCCGCGCCGCCGGATATGCCGCACAGCTTGCCGAGCTTGTGAATTATCTGGACGAAGCGCCAAGCCGGGCGGGGATTATCGACCCTTCACCTTGCACACCCGGCGTTTGCCGACGCGCAGGATTGCCTCGTCAGCGACGGTGACCGTGGCGTTGGGATCGGTGAGCTTTTCGTCGTTGAGCGTCACGGCCCCCTGCTGCACCAGTCGGCGGGCTTCCCCATTGCTGGCGGCGAAGTTGGCTTCACGCAGCAGGGCGACCACCGTCAGCGCAGCGCTGCTGAGGGTGATGGTTTCCAGGTCGCTGGGCAACTGGCCTTCGCTGAACCGGCGGCGGAACTCGGCGCTGGCGGCCTGGGCGGCGACAGCGCTATGGAATTCCTCCACCAGCACCTGACCCAGCACATCTTTGGCGTCGCGCGGATGCGTCGCCTGACCATCAAGCAGACTGTTGATGCGGTCGACCGGCAGATTGGTGAGCAACTGGAAATAGTTGCCCATCAGGCGATCGGGAATGCTCATCACTTTGCCGAACATCTCGTCCGGGGCGTCGAGCACCGCGATGTAATTGCCTTTGCTCTTGCTCATCTTCTCGGCGCCGTCGAGTCCAACCAGCAGCGGCATGACCATCACCACCTGTTTTTCCAGGCCCTGACGTTCCATGAGCTGGCGGCCCATCAGGTTGTTGAAGGTCTGGTCGGTGCCGCCCAGTTCCACGTCGGCTTCGATGACCACCGAGTCATACGCCTGCATCAGCGGGTACATGAACTCGCTGACCATGATCTCGGCGCCCTTGTCCATGCGCAGCTTGAAGTTCTCGCGGTGGAGCATCTGTTGCACGGTGACCTGCCCGGTCAGGCGCAGCACATCGGCGAAGGACAGCCTGGCGAGCCATTCGCTGTTGCGGCGGACCTGGAGTTTTTCCGGGCGCATGTCGAGGATTTTGCCCGCCTGTTCCAAGTAAGTCTGGGCGTTGGCGGCAATGGTCTGCTCGTCGAGGATGGGGCGCGTGGTGTCGCGGCCGGTGGGGTCGCCGATGCGGGCGGTGTAGTCGCCGATGATGAGGATGGCGGTGTGGCCGAGGTCCTGGAACTGGCGCAGCTTGCGCAGGACGACGGTATGGCCCAGGTGCAAGTCGGGCGCGGTGGGGTCCATGCCCAGCTTGATGCGCAGCGCCCGGCCGGCTTGCAGTTTGCGGCGCAGCTCTTCGACGCTGTAGGTCTGCTCGACGCCGCGCATGAGATCGGTGATAGCGGTTTCGACATTCATGGCGCGGGACATGATAGCGTGACTGGCGGTGGGACGATCCGAGGAACGAGACGGAATGCCCAGTTGGTGAATGATGGCGTGATCAAGGCGTGTGGGTGATCGTATGCAGCGCCCGTCGCTGACGCTTCCGGCTCGTTAAGCACTACGCATGGAAACGCTGGATCACCAGCGTGTCGTTCTGCCCGCCGAAGCCGAAGCTGTTGGAGAGGCAGACATCGACCTGCGCCTGACGAGCGACGTTGGGGATGTAGTCCAGCGGGCACTCGGGGTCGGGATGGTGCAGGTTGATGGTGGGCGGGAGCATGCCGTCGCGGATCGCCAGCACGCAGACGATGGCTTCGACCACGCCGGCCGCGGCGATCAGGTGGCCGAGCATGCTCTTGACGCTGCTGATGGGCACCTTGGGCGCCAGTTCGCCAAACAGCTTGCTGATGGCGAGCGATTCAGTGGTGTCGTTTTCCTTGGTGCCGGTGCCGTGGGCGGAGATGTAGTCGATGTCCGCCAGCGTCACCCCCGCCAGCTCATGGGCCTGGGCGACGGACAGCCGCATCGCAGCCTGGGCGCCGGCGCCATCGGGGTGCATGTCGGTGACGCGGAACGCATCGGCGCTGGAGCCGTAGCCCACGATCTCGGCGAGGATCGGCGCTCCGCGCTGTTGGGCGTGTTCCAGGGTTTCGAGCACCAGCATGCCCGCGCCTTCGCCGAGCACGAAGCCGTCGCGGTCGGCGGAGAACGGCCGACTGGCGGTGGTGTGGTCGTCGTTGCGGGTGGACAGGGCGGTCAGGCGATTGAAGCCGGTGACGCCCAGCGGGTGAATCATGGTGTGCGCGCCGCCCGAGAGCATCACGTCGGCGTGACCCCGGCGGAGGATTTCCGTCGCTTCGCCGATCGCCTGGGTGCTGGCGGCACACGCGGTCAGGCAGTTGTAAGTCGGGCCCATCGCGCCAAACTCCAGCGCCAGATGGGTCAGCGGCATGTGCGGTTCCTGTTCCAGTTCCTTGACCGCATCAAACCGCCGGGCGGCTTCGAGATACCACTGCTTCGTGTTGACCTTGCGGGCCTCGCCATCCCAACCCGCCAGGGCGGCGGCGACGTAGTTGTTGAAATCCAGCGAACCCTCGCCCGAGCCGAGGTAAATGCCCAGCCGCTCATGGTTGAGGCCGGCGTATTCGTGCAGGTTCGCCGAGCGCCACGCCTGCGCCGCAGCACCCAGCGCGAAGGAGGTGTTGAGCCCCACGCCCTCATGCAGCGACGGATCGCTGACGTACTGCCGCCAGTCGTAGTCTTTGCTGACCTGAGCGCAGAAGCGCGTGGGAAAAGTGCTGGCGTCGAAGCGTTCGTTGCAGGAGATCGCCGAGTCGCCCGCCAGCAGACGCCGCCAGACGGTGGCGATGTCCTGCCCCAGCGGCGTGACCCATCCGATGCCCGTGATTACCACCCGCGTCGCCATCGGCTTGTGATCCTTGCTTGGTAACACTCAACCATCCACCCGCTGCAGCAGCAGGGCTGCGTTCTGTCCGCCCTGGCTGATGCTGTACGTCAGCACGTTGCGCACCGTAGCGCTGCGCAGCGGCGCGCTGCCCGCCTGCAGGCCCGGCAGCGGATCCGCCACGTTCAGCACCGGCGGAATCATCTGATGATGCAGCGCCAAAGCCGCCATGCAGGCGTCAAACGCACCGGCGCCGGCGGCGGTGTTGCCCACCAGCGGCTTGCTGCACCAGAGCGGAATCCGCTCCAGTTGCGCGCCAAACACCCGACGCAACGCCGCGGCTTCGGCGGCATCGGAAACATCCCAGCCCAGGCCACAGGGAATGATCAGGTCCACCTCATCCGGCTGGACCTGACCCTCGCGCAGCGCGGCGGCGATCGCGGCGGCAATGCCCCGACCTTCCGGGTCCGGCTGACGATTGCGGCTCTCCCGGTGCACCGACTGCGAAGCGCCAAAGCCCACGACCTTCGCATACGCGGTCGCCCCGTCACGCTCGGCCCGCGCCCGGAAGGTGTCTTCCGCTTCGAGCATCAACAGCGCGCCGCCTTCGCCCACCACCGAGCCGGCGGCAGTCTGGCTGAAGGGACGCACCGCCTGATCGGGCGTCGCGTTGGCTTGCGTATTGAGGCGGCCGGCGAGGATTTCCCGGATCAGCCCCATGGGGTTGAGCTTGTCCTCGGTCCCGCCGCAGAAGCACAGGTCCGCCGCCTGGCGCTGAATCACCCGCAGCGATTCGCCGATCGACAAGCCGCTGGAGGCTTCGGCACAGGTGATGGTGTTGGACGGGCCATTGGTCTCGTGAATGATCGTCACGTGGCATGCAAGCATGTTGGGCAGGTACTTGAGCAGCCACAGCGGGGTGAGCTGCTGCATGCCTTCCTGACCCCACTTGTGCAGGTCAAAGCCGGCTTCCGTCCGCGCGGCAGCAAAGGCGTAAGTCAACTCATCGAGGTCGGCAGCGATCAACCCCGCGCCGACATGGCAACCCACCCGTCCCGGAGCGTAGGTCGCTTTGAAATCAGCGCTCTTGGCGGCCTCCGGATCGGTGCCCTTGGTGCGCAGCTTCGCGTCCCGGGCGGCCTGATCGGCGGCGACGACCGCCAGTTCGATGTCCGACGCCATCACCTTGGTGGCTTTGCGATAGCTCTTGGGCACATAGTCGGCGACTTTGAAACTCGGCACCTCGCCGGCGATGCTGCAGGGAAACTCCCTGGCATCGAACGACTGCACCGGCCCCAACCCGCTGCGCCCCGCGCACACGCCCTGCCAGTTCGCCTCTGGGCCGATGCCAAGGGCGCTGATCGGCCCTAATCCGCTGATGACCACGCTTCTGGACATAGACCCGTCAGTTTACCCGATTTTCCATCGGTCGCGGGCGGGGAGTCCGCACGGGGCGTGTGCGGGTTGGACGCCTGTTTTTTTGGCCACGGATGAACACGGATGAAATACATGAGGGAGATGAAGGCAGGGAGGTAAGAAGTATGGATGGGATTGTCTGAACGAGCCGGAAGCGTGAGCGCCCGGGCTACGTCACCGGCTGGCTAAGGTTTATGGTGAACCGGGCATCTTCGCGCATAACGCGCGCCCACCCCGGCGCTGACGCTTCCGGCTCGTTGCTTGCTCAGCGCGTGGTCAACCATAACCCTAAAAACACCAGCGCCAGCAGCCACCCCGCCACGGCCGCCCAGAACACCGGCTGCGTGTGCAGCGCGGGCGTGGGCGGGGGCAAGGACAGCGACGGCCGGGAGATGCTCGACGTGCCGGGGGTCATCGGCGTGGACTTGCCGTGGGCTGCCTTCTGCCCGGTGGCTTCGCCGATCAGGTCCTCTTCCAGTTTCACATGCGCCTTGAGCGGCATCTCATCGTTGGCGACCGCTTCCAGATCCGCCACCAGATCGTTGGTGCTGTCGTACCGGTCCGCGGGGTTCTTGGCCATGCAGACGCGGATGATCTGGTCCAGTTCCTCGCTGATTCGCCGATTGAGCTGGCGCGGCGGGGTCAATGGCTCGCGCAGATGCTTGCGCAAAACCTCCTGCGGCGTGGGCGCGTCAAACGGCACCTGCCCCGTCACCAGGTAATACAGCGATGCTCCGAAGCTGTAGATGTCCGCGCGGAAGTCGACTTTGCTCGAATCCCGGATCTGCTCGGGCGAAATGTAGTACGGCGAACCAAACACCGTCCGCTTGCCTTCGCCGGCGGTTTCCTCAGCGCGGGTGGGCAGGTTCGCGCCCTGCGCCAGACCCAGGTCCAGCAGCTTGGCGCCGCCGGCGGTGATGATCATGTTCTGCGGCTTCACGTCCCGGTGCACGATGCCCGCCGCGTGGGCGTGTTCCAGACCCCGCGCCACCTGCAGAGCGATCTGCACCGCTTCTTCCTCGTCGAAGCGCACCAGCTCCATCAGCCGGTCGTATGCCGTCTGACCTTCCACATACTCCATGACGAAGTAGTGATGTCCCCCGGCTTCGCCCACGTCCAGCGCGGCAACGATGTTGGGATGGTTGAGCTTGGCGGCGGCTTTGCCCTCGGCGTAGAACTGCTCGACGTAGCCGGGCCGGCGGGTCAATTCCTGGCTGAGCACCTTCACCGCCACCACGCGGTCGAGGCTGAGCTGGCGCGCTTTGTAGACGGTCGCCATGCCGCCCGAACCGAGACGTTCGAGCAACTGATAGCCGGGAATCTGCTGCCGGTTCTGGCTTTCGCTCATGCGCGGCTCGTCACCTGATTGTGGGTCTGGTTCCGTGCAACCGGCCAGCCGCCGGCGCGAGAATCGCTCACAGCATAAACGATGCTGGCCCGCAGAACAGCCCGCCACAGGTTGGACAATCATTCCCCCACGCCGCACAATGCTGTCTGACATGCCCCCGGCCCTGGGCCACCTCGGCTTTTCCACGGAGAAATCTCATGCCCGCGCGCTTCGCCTTGCGTCTGCTGTCATTGCTTTTGGTCTTGCCGATGGGTTCGCTGGCGCAGGCGCAGGACGATGCCGCCGCCCTGCTGGAGCAGAGCCGCGCCGCCCAGCGGCACGTGTCGGACATTCTCAAGGAGTATGCCGCCGCCAATGTCGAATTGCAGCAGCAGTTGCAGATTCTCAAGCCCATGGAGCAGTACCTGCGCCAACCCGCCCCCACCGCCAGCCAGGTGGAAATGATGCGCAAGCAGGTCGAGCAGATGCAGCTGCGCATCGCCATTCTGCAGGAACAACTCAAGCTGGCGGACCTGACCGACCCCACCGCGCGCACCGCCAAAGCCGAGCAGTTCAAGCAGAAGATCGAAGATGTCAGCCAGCAGGCCCGCGAAGCGCTCAAGCCCTATGAAGCCCGGGTAATTGAGTATGCCCAGCAGTTCAAGGAGCCGCAGCACCAGCTGGCGACCCTCCTGGGCGCGACCTGCAAAGTGCCCAAGCAACCGTACCCCCCCGCCAGTCAGGCGCAGGTCACCGCGATCTTCCACACCGGCTCGGTGGTGTTCGTCTGGACCGACGCCGACAAGAAAAATCTCGCAGCCCTGCGTTTGCAGTTGGCGCCGCGCCCGGAACTGCCCGCGGAACTGCCGCGCGTGGACGGCAGCCTGATCGTCACCGCCAGCGGGCCCGACAACCTCAACGGCTTCATCGGTGCGTTCCAGGCGTACTTCGTGGTCATGCACGAGGGCTGGAAGGGGCAGGAGCAGATCGGCAAACTGCTGTCCACGCTGGTGGACCTGCCCGCCATCGCCAAAGTCGGACAGCCCGCCCAGCCCGGCAGGTGAACCGCACCGCCCCGCTTACCTGAGCTTCTCCAGCAGCGCTGCGATCCGCGCCTGCTCGGTCGCGTCCTTGAGCCATTGCGCCTGCAGCAACGCAGCCTGCAACTGCTCCCGGGCGGGCTCCACCTGCCCCCGCTGCGCCAGTTGCAGCGCGTAGCCGACGTGCATCCGCAGCAGGTTATGCCGCCAGGCGGGTTGCGGCTGCAAGGCCAACGCCCGCTGCTGATGCCCCACCGCTTCGGCAAACCGCTGCGCCTGCGCCAGCAGCACCGCGAGATTCGCATGGGCCTGGGCATGTTCCGCATCCCGCGCCAGCGCCTGCTCGTAATGCGTGATCGCCCGTTCATACTGCGCCTGCTGCTGGAGCGTCAGCGCCAGGTCGAACTGCGTCTGGGCACTGTCATCGCCCTGCGCCAGCGCCTGCTCGAAAGCCGCCTGCGCCGGGGCATACTGCTGCTGGCGCAGCAGCGCCTGCCCCAGCAGTCGGTGGCCCTCGGGCCGCTGGGGTTGACATTGGATCATCTGGGAAAACTCCTGCGCCGCCGCGGCCGGCGCATCGTTTTCCAGTGCGTAAAGACCCAGCATGCGATGCGGCGCCGCCCGCTCCGGCTCATACCCTCGATAAAGCTGAATTGCCGTCCGCAGGTCCGCCCGCGCCGCGTCGAGTTGGCCCAGCCCGATCCAGCCCAGCGCGCGGTTGTAGTACGCCAGCGGTTGCTCAGGGCGCGCGATCACCGCCATGTTGAACAGCGCCAGCGCGTTGGCGGGGCGCCCGGCGTCCAGCTCCAGTTGGCCCAGGTTGTACGCCGCGATGGTGGCGTCCCGGTTGCGCGCCAGCGTGTCCATCCACAGCGTGCGGGCGTCGGCATAGGCGTAGCAGCGCTGATGCGTGGTCCACCCCAACATCGGCAACGCCAGCACCAGCGCCAGCAGCGCCCCGCGCCGCAGCCCCGGCGTCCGGCTCAAGTGCGCCAGCCCGCACACCACCAGCACGATCAAGGCGACGCTGGCGTGGTACTGGAAATGATCCGCCACGTAGCTGAACCGCATGGGATAGACATTGAAAAAACCCAGTGCCGGAAACAGGGTGCCCACGAACAACATCCCCGCCGCCGCCGGCCCACGTCCCAGGCGGCGCGACAGCAGCACCAGACCCACCAATACCGCCATCACCCCCACCGCGCCCAGCCATTGCATCTCCTGGCTGATGTCCACGCTCCAGCGCGGATAGATGAACAGCAGCGGCTCGGGGTGCAGCAGCTTGCCCACATAAAACCACACGATCTGCCCCGCCAGCACCACGCGCTGCCCCAGCGTGAAAGCCCAATCTTGTCCCACCGCGCCCACGGTCGCCCGCTCCAGATGGGCGGTGTGCAGCCCCAGCGCCAAGCCGCCCAGCAGCAACGGCAGCAGCAGGACCACATCGCGCCAGCGCAGCCGCCCCCAGCGTTGCCACGCCAGCACCAGCAGCGCCGCCGGCAGCGTCACCGTCACCGTCTTGCTCAGCAGCGCCAGCGCGTAGCACGCCGTCAGCGCCAGCCAGCAGCCGATCGCTTGCCGCCGCGACGCCGGCCCCGCATCCGCTGCGCTCAGTCCCAGCAGCGACACGCCCGCGTGCATTCCCAGCAGGTAAAACACCAGCGACAGCACATTCTTGCGTTCGGTGATCCACGCGACCGACTCGACCATCACCGGATGCAGCGCAAACACCAGCGCCGCCGGCCACGCGCCCGCCAATCCCAAACGCCGCAGCAGCAGCCACAACAGCAGCGCGCTGCCCGCATGCAGCAGCACATTGGTCAGGTGATAGCCCAGCGGGTGCAAACCCCAGAGCTGATATTCCACGCCATAGCTGGTGAAAACCAGCGGGTAATACTGCGGGTGCGCCCCCGGCTGCGTCCAGAGCTTCCACAAACCGGCCGGCGTGCGGATCAGTTCATTCTGCGTCAGATAGGAATCGTCATCCCACACATACCCCGCCCGCAAGCTCGGCCAGTAGGCGGCCAGCACACTCACCAGCAGGAGCAGCGTTCCCCCGATCAAATGTCTGTGCGGCCGCGCCATAGGCTGTCACGCTCAATTCGCCGTTGCGTCGGGTTTCCACCCCGAGGCGTCAGCCGACCGCGAACTGTACTCCCAGCGGCGGTGCAGGGGAACCGGTCGACATGGGACAACTTCCGCGTATTGCCATGGTCAGGCGGGCGGTGGACATCCTATGATGTACACACCGCCCCCGGCCGCGCTGCGAGGGGCGGCCGGCGTGACGTATCGCGCGGCTGGAAAGGCCCGACTCCCGTTGCCCACCGCTGCCGATGTGCCCTATCTCGATCCCACCGTGCTCGCCGCCGTGCGCGGGCTCGACCTGCGCGTCCGCATGGTGGTCGAAGGCGTGATGACCGGCCAGCACCGCTCGCCTTACCAAGGCTTCTCCGTCGAGTTCGCCCAGCATCGCGCGTATGCCCCCGGCGATGACATTCGTCACCTCGACTGGAAAGTCTTCGGCCGGACTGACAAGCTCTACCTCAAGCAATATCAGCAGGAAACCAATCTCGACCTGCTGCTGCTGGTGGATGTGTCCGGGTCCATGGGCTTCGGCTCCGTCGCCGACGGCAAGTGGACCAAGTTCGACCATGCCGCCACCGCCGCGGCCGCGCTGGCGCACCTGGCGCTGCGCCAGCAGGACCGCGTGGGGCTGGCGCTGTTCGCCCAGCACATCGACATGCCGCTGCGTCTGAGCAATCGCCACGACCACGACCGCGCCATCGTCAACGCCCTGGCGTCGGCGCGCCTGACGCCCGAGCCGGAGCTCAACGAACAAACCGCTGCCGCTCGCGCCACCAACCTGACCCGCAGCATGGAGGAAGTGCTCGCCAAGATGACCCAGCGCAGCCTGCTGGTCGTGCTCAGCGATCTGTTTGACGACCCGGCAGCGCTGGAGAAAGCCGTCGCCCGCGTGCATCATCGTCGGCATGATCTGCTGCTCATGCAGGTGCTCGATCCGCAGGAACTGGAGTTCCCCTTCCGTTCCGCCAGCGAGTTTGTCGGCCTGGAAGGCGAAGGGCGCCTGCCGCTGGACCCGCCGGCGCTGCGCCGGGCGTACCTGCGGGCGCTGCGCGAACATCAACAGCAGATTGAACGCATGGCGCGGGCATTTCAGTTCGACCATCTGGTGCTGAACACCAGCCAATCGCTCGGCCCGCCGCTGAGCCATTTCCTGGCGCGCCGCAGTGCCCGCGCCAGCCGAGGAGCGTGACCCAACCATGATGCCGCTGTGGGCCCAGATTGCTGGATTGTTCACCACGCCCGTGCTGGCGACTGCCGGGGCGCTGGCGGTGGGCATTCCCGTGGCGATCCACCTGCTCAGTCGGCTGCGGCGTCAAACTGTGCCATGGGGCGCGATGCAATTTCTGCTGCAGGCGTACCGGCAACAAAAACGGCGGCTGCAGATGGAACAACTGCTGCTCCTGCTGGTGCGCTGCCTGATCGTGCTGCTGCTGGGGTTGGCGTTGTCCGAGCCGTTGCTGGGCGGGCTGGAACAACTGCTGGGCGCCGGCGGTGGGCGGCTGGTGTGCGTGGTGCTCGACGACAGCCTGACCACCCGCGCCCGCGCTGGCGAGGGCGATCGCTACGACCCCTTGCAGCAGCAGCTTGAAGCGCTGGTCAACGAGCTGGGCACGGATGACCGCATCGCCCTGTGGCGCGCCGGCCGACCGTGGCAGCGCGTGCTGGCGCCCACCATGGTGGACCCCGCCGGGCTGCGGCAGATGCTGACCCAATTCAAACCCCGCTACGGCGCCAGCGATCTGCTGCCTGTGCTGCAGGATGTCGCGCGCACCGTGCGGGAAACGCAGACGCCGCTGGACCGCTGCTTCGTCGTGGTGCTCAGCGACTTTTCCGTGGGCAGCGCGGACCTGACCTTGCCGCGCCCCGCCGAGCTGGGTGAGCTGGCGCAGCACGCCCAGTGGTTGCTCAGCCATCCCGCCGGGAGCAGCCCCAACGTGCAGATCAAAGCGCTGCGGCCGCTGCGCAGCCGACTGTTCACCGACACCCGCGCCCCGGCGGCGCTGCCCGTGCAGGTGGAGCTGCGGCGTTTCGTGGAAGACAGTGCCGACCTGCCGCTCACACTGGAAGTGCTGGTGCATCCTGCCGCGCCGGGCAATGCGCAGCCGGAGCCGCTGGCGAGCATTCGTCGGCCGTGGGCCTGGACGCTGGGTCAGCGGGAAGCAACCTTGAATGTGGAACTGCCATTGCCCGCCGGTGCGCCTGCCGGGGCGCTGACGGTGACCGCCCATCTGCTGGCGAGCAATCAGGCGGACGCTTTGGCGGCGGATGATCAGCGGCAGGCGGTGGTGACGCTGGCGCATCACCTGCGCGTGGGGTTGATTGAGCCGCGCGGGTTGGGCGGCGCAGGTGCAGCAGGCAAGGAGTTTTCTCCGGCGGATTGGCTGCGTCTGGCGCTCAGTCCCGCAGCCGGGGTCATCGAAACCCGCGTGGTGGAACCCAATGCGGTGAATCCCGCAGCACTGGGGGAATTCGACGCCTGCTTTGTGCTGCGCCCGGACCTGCTCAGCACGCCGGCGCTCGATGCGCTGCATCAGTTCGTCACCACCGGCGGCGTGGCGGTGTTCACCGCGCCCAATGTGGAACTGCCGGCCGTGTGGGGCGCAGCCGTGCTCGAACGCTTCAACCTGCCCTGGCGCATGCAGGTGGAACCCCAGCAAGCGCCGGCCGCGGACGCCAGCGCCCCGGCCATCGCCGGCGAAGGCATCGCGCTCAAGCTCGACCAAGCCACGCCCCCGGCGTTGCGTCTGCTCAGCGCGGACTGGCGCGACCTGCAGCGCCCGGTGCGCGTGCAGCGCTGGCTGCGCCTGATGCCAGCCGCCGGTGAGGAGAACAGCGGCGTCGGCGACGCCTGGCTGACGCTCGCCACCACGCCGGCCCAACCGCTGCTGGTGCAACACCCCGTCGGCGACGGCGCGGCAGTGCTGCTGGCGACGGCATTGGACAGCGCCTGGAGCAACCTGCCGACCAAGCCGCTGTTCGTTCCCCTGTGGCACGAAAGCCTGCGTGGCCTGCTGGGCGCAGCGCAGCACCAGCCAGAGGTCGAAGCCGGCGCGACGCCCGCGCTGGGTCGCGCGTTTCATGCCGTTGCCGCGCTGACCAGTCCCACGGGTCAGACCATCGCCCTGCGGCTGCACAATGACCTGATTACGCCGACGACGCCGCTGGAAACGCCCGGCCTGTATCGCGCCAGCCAGGGGGATTCCGGCGCGCTGCTGGCGGTCAACGTTTCCGCCGACGCCGGCGACACCGCCACGCTGGAGCCGCGCCAACTCGCCGCGTGGTTGGCGAACCCCGGCCGATGGACGTGGCTGCATGACCAACCCGCTCACCTGTGGCTGCAGCAACAACTCCCCCGCACCAACCTCGGCCAACCGCTGCTGTGGGCGGTCGTCGCGCTGCTGATTCTCGAAACCTGCATGGCGCGCTGGTTCAGTCACGCCAAATCCGGCGGGCGCTCCTGGGGCGCGCATCTGCTGCAATGGAGCGAAAGCCTGTGGCGCGGCGTCCACCCATCAGGGGGTGGCAAGCCATGATGGACTGGCTGCTGGGCCTGCGCAATCTGCACTGGACCGACGAGGGCGTGACCCTCGGCTGGCGCCAGCCGTTGCCGTTGTGGGGCTGGTTCCTGCTGATCATCGGGGCCCTGCTGCTGGCGCATTGGAGCTACAGCCGACTGCTCGGGGCGCGGCGATGGCGGGTCACGCTGGGCATGGTGCGGGCGTTGCTGCTGCTGCTGGCGGCCGCCTTGCTCGCGGGCCCGATGCTGGTGCTGACGCGCGAAGTCGTGGAGCCGGATGTCCTGCTGGTGCTGGTGGACCGCAGTGCGTCGATGCGGATCGAAGACATGCACCGCGACGGACAAGCGCGGCAAAGCCGCGATCAGGCGTTGCAACAGGCGCTGACGCAACAGGCGGCTGCCTTCACCCCCGAGCATCTGGGCGCCACGCGCCAGGTGCTATGGGTCGGCTTCGGCGGCGACACCTGGCCCCTCTCCGCCCCCACCGAGCTGGGGCCCAGCACCGCCAACGCCACCGCGCTGCGCAGCGCCATCGAGCAAGCCCTGACCCGCACCGGCGGCAAACCCATCTCCGGCATCGCCCTGCTGTCCGACGGCCGGAGCACCCAACCCCTGGGCGCGGATTTCATTCATCGCCTCAACCAGCAGGCGGTCAGCGTCTTCAGCATTCCCCTGGGCGCCGACAGCGCCCCATTGGACCTGGCGATCGGCGAAGTCGATGCCCCGGAGAAGGTGTTCACCAACGACATCGCCCCGGTCGCCGTCACGCTCGATCGCTACCCCGCCGATGCCGCCATCGACCCCGCGCGTTTGACGCTGCGCCTGCGCGATGCAGTCACTCATGAAGTGCTCGACGAACGCAGCAACCTCACCGCCGGCGAACTGGCGGACCCGGTGCTGCTCAGTGCGCAGGCGCGGGGCGTGGGCGCGGCGCGCTGGAAGGTGGAAGTGGAATATGCCGGGGGCGCAGCCGGCGATGAATTGATTCTGGAAAACAATCAGCGCGAACTGGCGCTGGAACTGGTCGACCGCCCGCTGCGGCTGCTCTACGTCGAAGGCTATCCGCGCTGGGAATACCGCTACCTGAAAAACCTGCTCATCCGCGAGGAAAGCATCGCCTGCAGCGTCATGCTCATCAGCGCCGATCGCAGCTTCGCCCAGGAAGGCGACCTGCCTCTGGCGCGCCTGCCACAGACCGCCGAGGAACTCAAACCCTATGACGTGATCGTGCTGGGCGATCTGCCGGCCGACTACTTCAGCGCGGCGCAGCTCGGTCTGCTGCGCGATCAGGTGGCGGTGCACGGCGCGGGCCTGCTGTGGATCGGCGGCAACTACGCCACCCCGCGCACTTACGACGGCACGCCGCTGGGCGCACTGCTGCCGATGCAACAGCCGGCGTCCGTCGGACATCACACCGGCGAAGGCGCGCTGGTGCGTCCCACGCCGCTGGCGCAGCGTCTGCAAGTGCTGCGTCTGCTGCCCCCTGCCGGGCAAGGCGATCCGCGCCAGCTCTGGCCCAACGATTTGCCGCGCCTGCTGTGGTATCAGGACATCGCCCCGCTCAAACCCACTGCCGAGCCTCTGGCGCTGCTCTACACCGACCACGGCACCGCCGGCCCGCTGGCGGCACGGCTGCGCTTCGGCGCCGGGCAAAGCCTGTACCTCGCCAGCGATGACCTGTGGCGCTGGCGGCTGGGGCGCGGCGATCACTACTACCAGCAGTTCTGGACCCAGCTCATCCGCCTGCTGGGTCGCAACCGCGTCAGCCAGACCGAGCAGCGCGCCCGGCTGAGCGTGTCCAACCGCCGGGTGCAGCCGGACCAGCCGTTGAAGATCACGCTGCAACTGGATGACGCCCTGCTCCAGCAGCAACAGCTCCCGCGCATCGCCCTGCAGGTGGATGCCGGGGATGACGCCAACGCCAGCGCTGCGGGAACGGAACAACTGGACCTGCTGCCGCGCCCGACGGCGGACGGCCAGCGGACGCGCTACGAAACGCTCTGGCGTCCCACGCGCACGGGCAAGCTGCGTCTGCGGGTGATGGAGCCGGCGCTGTTGGACCTGGACCTGACGCAGACGGTCGAGGTCATCGCCCCGGACGACGAGCTGCGCCAGCCCGCCCCCGACCACCCCCGGCTGGCGTGGCTGAGCGCCCAGACCGGCGGCGCGGTGGTGCCGCTGCATCAGCTCAATCAACTGGGTGAAATCCTGCCCAACCGCGCCCGCCGCACTCCGAATGACTTGCGTGAACCACTGTGGAACGCGCCCTTGGTGCTGTTGCTGTTTCTGCTGCTGATCACCCTGGAATGGGTGGTCCGCAAGTGGCAGCGCCTCGTATGATCCCTGTGTGCGAAGAATCCGGTAAACCAGCATTGAAGATGCTTCACCACAGAGGCACAGAGAACACAGAGGAAATATCGATGAGGACCACGCAATCCCGTGCCCAACTTCCTCACCATGCTTCTCTCTCTGTGCCCTCTGTGTCTCTGTGGTGAAATACTGTTTTTCGGTAACGATGTAGTCAGGCCCCAACGCCCATGCGGGATGTGCTGATCGAACTTGAACAGGTGCGCCGCCAGGCGGTGCGCCTCGCGTTGCTGCGGCGGGTGAGCAACTGGCTCGCGGTGCTGCTGGCGCTGAGCATGGGGTTGGGCGTGCTCGATTTTCTGCTGCGGTTGCCCGGCTGGCTGCGGCTGGGGATGGTGGTGCTGCTGGCGGCGGGAGCGCTGGCGTGGTTGCGCGGCCGCTGGCGCGCGATCAGCACCGCACGGTTGCCGCTGCCGGTGCTGGCGCTGCGCGCGGAGCGATTGCATCCGCCGCTGGCGGGACAGCTCGCCAGCGCGGTGGAGTTTGAGATGTCGCCCCGGCAATGGTCGGGCGACACCCCGGCCGGGGCGCTGGCGCAGCAGACGATTGCCCGCACCAACGCCCGCATTGCCCAGGTCAATCTGCGCGACCTGCTCAATCCCGCGCCGACGTGGCGGGCGCTGGGCGAACTGGCGGCAGTGGCGCTCCTGCTGCTGCTGCTGGCGACCACCCTGCCCGAACCCATGAAGCTGGCGGCGCTGCGCTGGTTGCTGCCGCTGGGTTCAACGCAGTGGCCCCGGCGCGTGGAGCTGGCGCCGCAGCGGGCCCCGGCGGTCTGGCCCAGCGATACACCGGTGGAGTTGCACACGGACGTGGTGCGCGGCCGGCGCGCTTCCTTGCGCACCTGGCTGCACTGGCGGCTGCGCGATGAGCAGGGCCACACCACCGACTGGCAGGCGGAGCTGATGAACGAGCAGTCGCAGCACGGATCGTATGAAGGCCTGCTCGACACGCCCGGCGCGCTGGCGAGCTTCGGCGCGACCGGCGCGACGTTGGAGTACTGGTTTGAAGCCGGCGACGATCGCACCGAACCCGCCACGCTGCGACTGAGCCCGCGCCCGGCGCTGACGCAGTTGCTGCTGACCCTCACGCCCCCGGCGTACGCTCAGGGCTTGATCGCCACGCAGACGCTGGACTTGGCGCAAACCCCGCTGGGCGCTAGCCAACTCGCGGCCGCCACCGCACTGCGCGGCAGCAGCGTGGAGTGGGCGCTGCACCTGAGCAAGCCCATCCCGTTTGAAGCCGCCAACCTTGCCGCCCTGCTGCCGGGCTTGCCCACGGACCTGGCGGTGGAGGCCACGCCGTCGTCGGGCGTCACCAATCATCTCACGCTGCGTTTCCTGCTCGAACAGGATGTGCAAACGCCGGTGACCTTGCGCGATCGTGATGGCCTGCAAAGTCTGTCCGAGCGGCAGTACCGTCTGGAAGCCACGGAGGATCGCCCGCCGGTGGTCAGCATCGCCCAGCCCCCTGCCGACGAAGCGGTGCTGGCGACAGCGGTGCTGCCGGTGGAGGTGGTGGCGCAGGACGACATTGCCGTGGCGCATCTGGAGCTGACGGCCCAGCCCCATCGCGCCGGCAACAGCGCGACAGAGGAAACTGCGTCAAGTTCATTAGCGCAGCAGGTGGGCCGCGCGACGCATCTGCTGCTGACCCATCAACTGGACCTGGCCAGCTGGGAACTCAAGCCGGGGGATGAACTGGTGCTGCGCGGGTTGACGCGCGACGGCTTCGTGCTCGGCGCCGCCACGCATGAGCCGGTGCTCTCGGCGCCGCGCCGGCTGCGGGTGATCGATGCCCCGACGCTGGTGGGCCAGGTGCGCAACGAACTGGCGACCATTCGTCAGCAGGCGATTCGGCTGCATCACCAGCAGCAGGAAGTCACCCAGCAGCCGGGCGCTCAGCAGGCGGGAGAACAGCAGCAGATCGCTCAGCGGATTGCCGCCCAGAGGGAAGTGGTGTCCCGGCTCAATCAGCGGATGACGCTCAATCGGCTCGACGAGCCGCAACTGCAGCAATTGCTCGAACGCGCTGGCCAATTGCTCGAGCAAAGCGAAGCCGCCGCCCGGGATGCCAGCCAGGCGTTGCAGCAGGCGCAGAAGCAACCCACCCGCGCCGCCGTCAAACAGCAGGAAGCCAAACAGCAGCAGGCCGCCGCCCAGCAGGCGCTCACGGACCTGATCGCCCTGCTGGACCAGGGGCGGGACGCCTTGACGCTGCAGTTGCAGTTGCAGCAGTTGCGCAGCGCCCAGGACGGGTTGGCGCAGCAAGCGCGTGAACTGCTCCCGCGCACGCTGGGCAAAACGCCCGAGCAACTGGAAGCGGCGCTGCGCCAGCAGTTGGCGGAACTGGCGCGCCAGCAGGAAGGCTTGTCCCAGCAGGCGCAGCAGATGTTGCAGCAGTTGCAGCAGACCGCCGAGGCGCTCCAGCAGCAGAGCAACGACCTGCGTGATGAAGCGGCCGCCCAGGCGCTCAAGGAAGCGGCCGCCACGGGACAGCGCGAAGGCCTGACGCAGAAGATGCAGCAGGCGGCGCGCAGCAGCGAGCGCAACCAGTTGGCGGATGCCGGCCAGCAGCAACAGCAGGCGCTGCAGACGCTCGACCAGATGTCCGCCGCGCTGGGGGAAACACAAAGTCGGCAGCAGGCGATCCTCAAACGTCGGCTCGAACAACTGGCGCAGGTCATCGAGCGTCTGCTCACCCAGCAACGCCGGGAGTTGGAGCGGCTGGCGGCGGCGACGGAATTGCCCGCGTTGGAAGAACCACAGGAACAACTGCGGCGCAACACGCTGAGCGCCGCGGAGGGCGCCAAGGCGGAGCCGACTACGCGCGAGGTCGGCGACGTGCTCGACCGGGCCGTCAACGAACAGAGCCAGGCGGTGCTGGCGCTGCGCAATGCTCAAGCCCAGGGCGCCCAGCAGGCGGAAACCGCCGCCGCCGGGGAATTGCAGCGCGCGCTGGAGCAGGTCCAGCAGATGCAGCAGCGCCAGCAGGAAAAAGAGCAGCAGGCCCAGCGGGAAGAACTGCGCCAGCGTTACCTGGCGCTGGCGCAGCGGCAGGCGCAGTTGCGGGAGCAGACCACGCCGTTGACGGAACTGGCGCAACTCGATCGCCGGCAGCGGCGCACCGCCATGGAGCTGGGCAATCAGGAGGCGGATGTGCAGTCGGCGGCCCGGGAATTGGGCGCCGATCCGCAAGTCGCCCGCACGATCATCTTCCGGGTACTGCACCAGCGGATCGACGACCAGACCCGGCGCATCGCCGGCGATCTGCGGCAAGCCAGTGTCAACACCGCCGTGCTGCGCCAACAGCAAGGCGTCGAACGATTGCTGCAGCAGATGGCCAGCGTGCTGGCAAAACCGCAGCAGGAGAAGGACCCTTTCCAGGAACCGGGGCAAGGCAACCAGGGCGGCTCGGGCGGCAGCGGCCAGCAGAAGCCGCCGCTGATTCCCCCGGCAGCGGAGTTGCGCTTGCTGCGGCTGATGCAGGAAGGCTTGCTGGCCGAGACGCGGGCGCTGCATGAAAGTCCGCCGGCGCAGCGCAGCGAGCTGGTGGTGGACCTGAGCGTGCGCCAGCGCGAGCTGGCGGGTTTGAGCGAGCAGTTGATGGAACAGGTCACGCAGGCGCAGCAGCGGCAACAGCAGCAGGCACGCCCGGCAGGCAAACCCGAGGGAGATGCGCAACCATGACCCACTTCACCCCGCGCACCTGCTGGCTCACAAGTGCTTTGATACTGACGCTGACGTTGATCGTCCAAGGCGCGGACACTGGCTCAGCGCCCACGCTTGATGACCTGCTCAATCTCACCCCCGCGCCGACCACGCCGCCAAAGCCGACGTCTGCGGATGCACCCGCGCCGGCCCAACCCCCCGCCCACGTGCCAACCCAGCCGGGGGGTGATGAGTTCAACCAGGTGATCGCGGACATGCAGCAGGCGGCTGAGCGTTTGGGCGCGGGGCGCGATCCGGGGCTCGACACCCAGCGGCTGCAGCAGACGATCCTCGATCGGCTGGATCAACTCATCGCGGCCGCCAGTCAGCAGCAACAGCAGAATTCGTCCAGTTCCAGCAGCAGTTCCTCCTCCAGCCAGTCGCAGCAGGAGCAGGCGGGCCAGAACCAGCAACAGCAGCAGGGGCAGCGGCAACAAGGCGCCCAGGCGCAAGCCCAGGCGCAGGCGGGCGCGACGCCGGGCCAGAACGGCAACCCCGCTCAGCCGGAGTCCGGACAGACTGCCGGGGCATTGGATGAGCTGCGTGCCGAGTGGGGCAATCTGCCCCCGCGCTTGCGCGAGGAACTGCTGCAGGGCCATGATGAAAAATTCAGCCCGGTATATGAAGAGCTGACCGAAGCGTACTATCGTCGGCTGGCGGAGGAGGCGCAGTAAGCAATGGTCTACAACTCACCACCGAGGCACAGAGAACACAGAGGGCAAGCATGAGAAACTGGTTTATCCTCTGATTTTCCTGCAACGCTCTGTGAGCATTGCTCGGTGCTCTCTGTGACTCTGTGGTTTCTGTTCTTTTGAGTCTTGTGAGATAGTTTCAAGGCAGGACATGAACACCCGGCTGCACAACCTGATGCGGCGCACGCATCCCGCCCCGCGCGGGGCGCGGCTGCTGTGGCTGCTGGTTCTGCTGCTGCCGCTGGCGCATCCCGCGATGGTCCGGGGACAGGATGTGGTGAATTTCGAGGAAGTCACCGGCCCGGCGCGGGCGGCGATCGAGCGCGGGCTGCGCAGCCTCGCTCAGGCGCAGGCGGAGGACGGCAGCTACGGCGCGGATCGCTACGGGCGACACGTCGGCATCACCGCGCTGGCGGGGTTGGCGTTCATGTGTGATGGCAATGTGCCCGAGCGCGGCAGCTACGCGCCGCAGGTGCAGAAGGCGCAGGAGTTCATTCTGCGCAATGTGCAGGAGACCGGCCTGATCGCCGCCGACACCTCCCATGGCCCCATGTATGGCCACGGTTTCGCCACCCTGTTCCTGGGCGAACTCTACGGCATGACCGGCGACCCGCGCGTGCGCGAAGCGCTCGTCAAAGCCGTGCGGCTGATTGTCGATTGCCAGAACTCCGAAGGCGGCTGGCGCTACCACCCCGTGCCGTTTGATGCCGACCTGTCGGTGACCATCTGTCAGATCAAAGCGCTGCGCTCGGCGCGCAATGCCGGCATCCATGTGCCCGCGCAAACCATCGAGCGCGCGCTGACCTATGTGCGTCAGTGTCAGAACGCTTCCGACGGCGGCTTCCGCTACATGCTCAACACCGGGGTGTCGGCGTTCCCGCGTTCGGCGGCGGGCGTGGCGAGCCTGTACTACGCGGGCGTGTATCAGGATGAAGCGATTCGCCGGGGCCTGGAATACCTGATGGAGCAGCGGCCGTCGCAGGTGCAGCGCGATCCCGGGCATTATTTTTATGGCCACTACTATGCGGTGCAGGCGATGTTCCTGGCGGGCGGCGATTACTGGCGGCAGTGGTATCCGGAAATCCGCGAACAGCTTCTGGGCAAACAGCAGGAGGATGGCGGATGGGATTCGAGCCACGGCCGCTCGTACGGCACCGCCATGGCGCTGATCGTGTTGCAGATGCCCAACCGCCTGTTGCCGATTTTCCAACGATGATGCCTAGCGCTCCGCGACAATTCGAACGCGCCGGCTGGCTGGCGCTGCTGGCGCTGCTGATGGGGGCGTCCGCCGGCTGGGCTGCGACGCCCGCGGTGCTGGTGGGCGTGGACCTGCGTCCGCAGGCGGGTCACATTCAGAGCGTGCGGGCGGGCGTGGTGAGTTATTTCGATGAAGGTCGCCGCTACACCACCGCGCCGCTGACGGACTGGCTGGAGCTGCACGGGTTTCCCACGGAACCGCTGGCGGAAGGTGAAACGCTGCCGGCGGCGCGGATTCAGCGCCTGGTGCTGACCGATGGGCAGGTACTCATTGGTGAATGGGAAGCGGACAAGGAGCAGGCCGCCGGGCAGACGCTGGTCTGGCGGCATGGCGTGCTGGGGCCGGTGTCGGTGAATCTGGAGCAGGTGCGGTCCTGGCAACGCGGCGTGGAGCCCCTGCCCCCGCTGACCGATGCCGGCAGTGACGACGTGGTGGAACTGAGCAACGGCGATCGCGTGCGCGGCTTCGTGAGTCAGGTGAGCTTCACCCACGTGGAAGTGCAACTGGCGAGTGGGCAGGCGGTCACACTGGAGCGCCAGCATGTCCGGGCACTGCGCTTGGCGAACCCTGCCACCACCGCCAACCACACGAGCCATCTGGTCTGGCTGCGCGACGGCTCGCGCTGGCGGTGTGATGACCTGACGCTGATGGAGGATCGGCTGACGCTGGAGCGGCCACGGCTGGCGCGGCAGGACACCCGCCCGCTGGAAGTGCCGATCACGCTCGTGCAGCGCGTGGAACTGGCGTCGCCCCACTGGCGGCTGATGGACCTGGCGGACCTGCCCGCGCAGGGCGGCGATGCGGAGGTGTTCGGCGCGCTGTATCCCCTGCGGCTCAGCACCGATGGCGTCCACCTGCACGCGCCCACCGAGATCACCTGGACCTTGCCGCCGGGCACGCAACGGATCGCCTTCACCGCGGTGCTGGATCTGGATGCCCAGTCGCTGGGGCAGCGTGTGCAATGGGCGAACCTTCAGGTCCGGGTGCGGGTGGATGAGCAGGAGATGGCCAGTGTGACTCTGGACCATCGCGCCCCGCACGCCACCGTGAACATTCCCGCCTCCGGCACGCGGCTGAGCGTGATCGTGGATTCCGGCCGCAATGGTCCGCTGCTGGATCGCCTGCTGCTGCGCGACGCGCTGGTGCTGGGGGGTGTCCAACCCGAATAACCCACCAACGCGTTGGCGACGGATCAGGCATTGGGTTGATCGGCGAGGGTGGCGGCGTCGGTGGGTCACAGGTGGTCACACGCCTTCCCCGTCGCTGACGCTTCCGGCTCGTAGCCCAGCGCCATGCGAACCCGAAAGGTGGCTCGTCGCATAAAACTTCCGGGGAGACTTCCAGGGGAACATCCGGGGGCTCCGGGGGGTGGACTTGCCGGTGCGCTGCCCTACAATGCCTTGTCTATGGCAAAGAAGCTGCCCAAACAACTGGCCCTGCTGGACGAAGACCTGTGCACCGGCTGCGAGGCGTGCGTGTCGGTCTGCCCGGTGGACTGCATTGATACGCTGCCCGGGCGGAAGCACGACCAGGTGATGCAGCAGTGCTCGATTGATCTGCCGCGCTGCATCGGGTGCACCTTGTGCGCCCAGGTGTGCCCGTGGGATTGCATCACCATGGTGCCGACGGACCAGATGCTGCGGGCCGAGCGCTTCGCCGCGGTGCTGGTGCGTTAGGATCGGCATCGAACTGGTTCGACATTTCCCGCCCTTGGAGGAGGTTTCCCATGACCCCAGCTCAACGCAAAAAAATCGTCGCCCTGCTGTGCAAGGCTTACAACATGGAACTGGAGACGGTGATCAACTATGTCGCCAACTCCATCGCGCTCGAAGGCATCCGTGCCAAGCACATCAAAGACGGTCTGGCGGCGGATGTCACCGAGGAACTCGGCCACGCCCAACTGCTGGGCAACCGCATCAAGGTGCTCGACGGCACGCCCCCCGGCTCCATGGAACTGGTGATGAGTCAGAAGTCGCTCCAGCCGCCCAAGAATCTGCTGGACATCAAGAGCGTCATCAAGGGCGTCATCGATGCCGAGGAAGGCGCGATCGCCCACTACCAGAAGATCATCGACGCCACCGACGGCATTGACCCGGTGACCCAGGACCTGTGCATCACCCTCAAGGGCGATGAGGAAGAGCATCGCCGGATGTTCCGCGGCTTCCTGCGCGAAGCCGAGTCGATGCACCTGTAGTCTGTTGCTCCCCCGCTTTCCCCGGCCGCGGCGACCCCGCGGCTTTTTTTATGCGCGAAGCACACGACTGCAACTGCGACTGCATCCATCAACCGGAAAATGAAAACCTCCGCAACGCACCGTCGCCTGCGGGTTCCGCGGTGGGCTTTCCGGGGGAAATCCGCGAGGAAATCCGGGGGGAAAGCCGAGCCTTGGAAGCACCCAGGCGATCGGTGACGGCGGAGGAAGCGTCAGGTCACCGCCGAGCTGCCTGCATGACGTTCAGCGCGACGGCGGCTGCGCTTCAGCGGTGGCGGCAGGTATGAGCGTCCGACGTGTAGCACGCGCCGGCGACCCAGACCTGTTTGTAGCAGCCGGCCTGAATCAGGACCCGCAGGGCCCGGCCGCCACTGTCGTACCGCGTCTCATACACCGGCTCAATCCATTGCGTGGTGTAGTAGCCGGGGGTGCAGTAACCAACCACCGGCGGGCATACCGCCGGCGTCACGACGCGCTCGACCACCACCGGCGGGGGGCAGGTGGTGAAAACCGTGCGCTCGCTGTAGACCACCGGGCTGTGATAAATCACCCGGCGATGGTAGACCGGCGGCGGACAATTCGACCACACGGTACCCAACGAGAGCGAGAAGGAAAACCGGCTGTCTCGATCCCGGTCGTGCCCGCGCCCCCGGTCGTAACGGTCGCGGCCCCGGTCATGCCCCCGATCCGAATGCCGATCCGATCGTCGATCCCCATCGCGATCCGCCTGCGCCGGGCTGCTGGTGAAGGCGAGGGTGCTCGCCGCCAGCACCAGAGGCAGGAAGGCCGTGGTCAGGGTTTTGGTCAACATGGGAAACTCCTTTCTTGCAGGATGAGGTGGCTCGGAGGTCGCCTCCGCTGCGACAGCTCCACCCCTTGGGCCAGAGCAGCCGGGTTGAGTCATCCTGCTCGCGCCGAGCAAACGCGCAACTGGCGCTGACTCAGCGAATAAAACAATTTTACCCCTGCTGCGCGCCCCCGGTTGGCGGCGCGAGGCGAGGGTGTCGCAAGGCTGACAATTCGCAGGGGTGTCGCAGCGGGCGATAAAAATCTGCATATTCCTGCAAACCCCGAAAACACAACGATTAACAATCCGCGCCACCAGGACTGCAAAGCGTGCACCCTGCAGCAAACCCGGCCGATGCTGCGTTAGGAATAAGAGGACGGCCGGGCAACCGGTCGTCGCCTGACTGACCCCGACGATCTTCAGGAGCCTTCCCATGCTCGCCAAACGCCTGACTCTGGGCCTGCTGCTGACCGTGCTGCTGACGCTGCCGCTCTGGTGCGCCAGCCCCGCCAGCGCTGAATCCGGCTGCCACCGCCAGGACGGTGGTTCCGACGGCACGCCGGTGCGTGTGGACCTGCCCCGCCGCTGAACAGGACCAATGCCATGACCCGGCCCGGGTTCCAACCTGAACCTTCGCTGCGCCCCCGCGTGCGGTTGTTCGACAGTGCGCTGCTCGAGCAGGTCGCCGCGCCCGCGCCGGCCGAGCCGCGCCCCCGCCGGCGGATCATCCAGAGCGTGGACGACGCCACCGGCGACCTGCGCCAGAACGTGCAGGACGCCGCGCGGGCGGTGGTCGCCTGGGTCGCCGCAGTGACGGATCATGGCGATCCCGCCAGCACTGACCACGACAACCACGACCGCCACGCCGCCCCGCAACCCGCCAGCCTGGACCGGGTGCTCAGCGATTGTCTGCGTCCGGGCCCGGATGTGCAGGCGCTCAACTATCATGCGCTGGCGCAGCACATCAATCGCACCCTGCACACGGAGCTTTCCGCCAAGCGGGTGCGCAGTGCCGTCGCCCACCTGCGCCGCGCTCGGCAGCGGCGGGAGTCGCCCGTGACCAGTCTGCAGCGCCAACTCGACGCCCTGCTCGCCCATCTGCGCGCGCAATCGCAACTGCTGCTCGCCAGCGGGGACGATCCCCAGCAACTGGCGCTGCGCCGTGAAGCCGGCATGGAAATCCTCGGCGCCGTGCGCGCCGCCGCCGGCCGGGTGATCGACCACAGCTTCGGCGAACACATTCCCCGGCAGGTGGATGTCGATGCCCTCGAAAAACAGTTCCTGCAATTCGTCCGCGACGCGGTGCGCGAAGGCGCGCCCTTCGGCGGAGCGCCCGGTGCGCTGGATCATGATCTGCAGCGTCTGTTGTTGACGCTGGGGGATTACGCCGGCAGCGCCGAGTGCGACATGCGGCTGGTGGTGCACGGCGCCCGCGTGGTGGCGGTGCTGCTGGGGCCGGATTCCCTGCCGGGCCTGATGGCGCAGCTCAACGTGCTGGTGGCGGGTCGGCAACTGCTCGACAGCGAGCTGTACGTGGCGGAACTGCTGCGTTTAGGTGAGCAGGCGGCGGCGCTGCATGATGACGCCGCGACGCGCACCTTGCTCAACTGGGTCCGCCGGCGGCCGGAGGATCAGCGGTTGCCGACGCCCTTGCGGGTGGCGAGCTATTGCCGCAACAACGCCGCCACGCACTTGCTGGAGCGCGTGTACCTGGGCACGGCGACCGACGCCGCCGTGGCGCTGCAGACGGGGCAACGTTGCGTGACGCTGATGCAGCAGCGCGACAGCGGCTTCGCCCTGCTGCCGGTGACGCAGCTCATCGCCCTGATGGCGCAGGCGAAGGTTGACGACAACTTTGCCCCCGTGCAACAGCACATCCATGCCCTGGGCCGCGATGCAGCGCTCAAGCTGCTGACCGACCTGGCGAAGTACGACAACTGCCAACCGCTGGTGCGGCAGGCGTTCGAGCTGGCGGCGGTCGCCTTGCCGGAGCTCCGGCATCAGCTCATTCATTTGCCGTGAAGCATTTCGATTTAGCCCCAGGTCATTGACCTGGGGTTAAGTGCATTGCCGCCCTGCGCCCTATGATGCCACCGACGCCAATCGGTCGGCGTCACAGGAGCGCAGACATGACACGATGGTTGGTGGCAATGGCGGGCGGACTGGGCTTTCTCGCGGTGGCGCTGGGCGCGTTTGGCGCCCACGGCCTGCAAGACAAGCTCGAACCGAAAATGCTCACGACGTTTGAAGTCGGCGTGCGCTATCACATGTACCACGCGCTGGCGCTGCTGGCGACGGCGTGGTTGAGCAGCCAGCTTCCGGGCAGCCGGTTGCCGGCGGCGGCGGGCGTCAGCTTCCTGATCGGCATCGTGCTGTTCAGCGGCGTGCTGTATGTGCTGGCGCTGACCGGAGCCCGCTGGCTGGGCATGGTCGCGCCCCTGGGCGGCACGGCCTTCATGGTCGGGTGGGTGCTGCTGGCGCTGGCGGGTTGGAAGCTCCGCCAAGGCTGACTTCATCAACGAGCCCCGCGCGTCAGCAAGGGGTTGCAGCGCAGCCGCAGTGCCTGAAGGTTAAAAAAAGCAACCCCTCCCTCACGGTCGGGGCTCGTTAAAAATGTCCGTCGCCTTGCTTATGCGCCAGCCCTGCCGATCCGGATCGCTGCCCCCATGCCCTATCTCGTCCGGGGCTAGCGGTGCGCCGCCTCGATTGGATTACGCTCATCCTCGGCGGGCACTTCGGGATGACGGGCCCCGGCCACGGCCTGCCCGGCGGTGTCGGGATGCGGCGGGTGATGCTGTTTTTCCAGCAGCAACTTGGTGTGGGCGCTCTTGTAGGCGGTCACCGCCACGAAGCCGAACATCACCAGGAAGAGCGCCAGCACATAGCGCCAGCGCAGGAAGACCATCGAGCAGCCCAGCACCGCGAAAAATCCCGCCAGGGCGTAGAGGATCACCACCGTTTGCTTGACGGTGCGCCCGCTCTTGCGGAGTTGATGATGCAGGTGCTGACTGTCGGCGGAAAAGATCGGCCGGCCGGCGAGCTTGCGGCGCACAATCGCCAGCGTGGTGTCGATGATCGGCAGAGCGAAGACGATCAGCCCCGCCATCACCAGGGCCGGCCCGGCGCCCGGGGCATGCGCCAGCAGCAGAATCGTGCTGACGGTCAGGTAGCCCAGCAGCAGCGAGCCGGCGTCCCCCATGAAGATGTTCGCCGGGTTGAAGTTGTAAGGTAAAAATCCCAGCACCGCGCCCAGGATCGCCAGACACATCACGATCCGCACCGGGCTGGTCAGCACATCCACGCCGGGGAGCACCGCATCGGGATTGGACACGCCGATCGCCACCACGATGGAGATGAAGAGCAAGCCCAGCGCGGCAATGCCGCTGGTGCCCGCCGCCAGGCCGTCCATGCCGTCGAGCAGATTCACCGCATTGCAACCACCGAGCACCGCCAGCGCGATGACCAGGGCGCCCAGGACGTAGGCGACCAATTCAATATGAGGGAAGGTTACACCCAGGGAGCGGAAGGAATCGAGCACGAGGGTGGTGCCGACATCCATGCTCGCCAGGGCGGCGGCGGCGAAGAGCTGGCCGCCGATTTTGATGCGCGGGCTCACGCCGTAGACGTCGTCGATCACGCCGGTGAGCACAATGACGGTGGCGCCGATGACGATGGCAAAGGGGAACTGCACATGGGTGAGCCCCAATTCACGCGCCTGGGCGCCGATGACGGGCAGGAAGTGGCACAGCGCCATGCCGGCGAGCCAGCCGAGGAAGATTGCCAGGCCGCCCAGATAGGCGACGGGTTCGACATGGCTTTTGCGTTGGAAGTCCGGGAGATCGACCACGCCGTTGCGCAGCGCCAGCAGGCGCATGGTCGGGGTCGCCAGGAAGCTGACGAGGAAGGCGACAAAGAAGACCACCATGTACGGCGCGACCACCTCGTTGGCGGTCAGGCTGCGAGCGGTGGTGGCGGCGGCATTGGCGAGGAGCGCGACCATCTTGGTGAGCGCAGCCAGCCGAACCCGTCGGCTGACCCGCGTAACCCTCCACAACCCGAACTACAGTTACCTTCACGCCGTCCGCTAAACGCCGCATGGGCCGGGGCGTCGCGGTGAAGTGGCAGCTTCACGGCGTCGCCCGCAGCCCTGCGGAGCTCTCGCTTCACACTGATCCATGCGGCGGTGGTGGCCGCCTGCTTAAGCTTCGGTCCGATCGTCCTGGGACTTTGCCGCCAGGGCGCGCTCTTCGTCCATGCTGGCGCGCTGAGCGCTCTGGCGGTACTGGTAGAACATGTCGTAGTTCTTGCTGAAGTAACCGCCCTTGGTGGGCCGCACTGCGTTGAGCACGATGCCCAGCATTTCCGCCTGTTCCTGGTTCATCTGCCGGAGCATGCGGGCGACCATGCCGCGCTTGTCGCGCCCGGCGCGAACCACCAGCACCGCGGCGTCCACATGCTTGCTGAGCATGGTGGCTTCGCTGGTCAGCAGCGCCGGCGGGGTGTCGATCAGGATCACGTCGTAGCGGGCGCGGCAGTCGTTGAGCAGGTTCTGGAAGGCGCGGCCTTCGAGCAGTTCGGGGGCGGCCTTGCTCAGATCACCGGCGGTGAGCACATCCACGTTCGGGTCGCTCACATGCATGACCGCCTGGTCGAAGCCGACGTTGCTGGTGAGCACGTCCGCCAGGCCCAGACCGTTGCCGACACCGAACAGGCGATGCAGGGCGGGCTTGCGGAAGTTGGCGTCGATGGCGAGGACCTTGCGGCCGTCGAACGCCATGCTCAGGGCAAGGTTGTTGACCATGCTGGACACACCGGAGGCCGGCTGGGGTCCGACGATGGCGAACACGCGATGCCCACCGCGTTCGGCGGCACTGAGGATGGCGGTGCGGGTCTGGCGGAAAGCCTCGGCCATCAGGCCGGTCGGATCGCGGCGCACCACGCTCTCGACATCGCTGGGGCCCAGGGGGTCCATGTCGGCCTGGGGCACGTTGCCCAGCACGCGGGCATGGGGGATGAGCATGATGTCGGTGGGGCTCTTGATCCGCTGGTCGAGCAGTTCCTTCATGAAGATCACGGCGATCGCCAGGGCGAGCACGAGGACCGCGGTGGAGACCACCACGCCGCCGATGGTCGGGAAGGTCAGCTTGGCGTCGGTCGGGTTGACCTGACGGCTCACGCCGGCGTTGTCCGGGCGACGGCCGGTCAGCGACATATCCGCCAGCAGCGCCTCGGCCTTGGTCTTGCGGTCCAGCGCCGCCTTGGCGCGCATTTCGATGGTGCGGTAGGTCTGCAGCTTTTCGGTCAGGTCACGCACTTTGGCGCGGGATTCCGCCAGCGCCGGCTGCAGGCCGACCAACTGGCTTTCGTACTGCCCCACCGCCTTGCGGGCCTGGTCCAGCGCCACCGCCTGCCGTTCGCGCAGCAGCCGATTCACTTCGCGGACGCGCTCGCCCAGGGTGGCGTCGATGAGCTGGTCGATCTGCATGACCACGCGGTGGTCGTCGCCCATGCGGTGCAGCAGCACTTCACGCTGCTCGCGCAGGTTGCGCAGCCGCTCGTCACGCAGGTTCACCGAAGGATCGGCTTCCACCACCGACAGGTCGTCAGCGCTGGGCTGAAGAATGCGGCCTTCCTTCTGGGCGGCTTCCAGAGCGCGAAGCTGCTCGCGGGCGGTCTGCAACGCCACCACCAGCGCCGAGGCGCGGCTGGCGAGATCGTTGTAGGTGATGTTGGCTTCGTCGTTCTGGGCTTCGAGGGTGGCGAGGTTGTTCTCCTCGCGGTAGTTGCGCAACTGGTTCTGCACCAGGTCGTATTCCGACTGCGCCTTGGCGGCCTCACCCGAGAACACCTGGCGGATGGCGGCGGTGTCGGTGTCGTTGCGGGCGCGGAACTTGGCGAGGTAGCTGTCCACGACGGCGCCCAGCAGCACGCTCAGGTCCTTGGCTTCCTTGCCCTGAATGGTCAGGCGGATCAGGGTCGAGCCGAGAATCTGGTTGGCGCTGATCGCCTGGTTGAGCGCATCGCGGGCGGAGGTCTTGGCGTCGGAGCCGGCGTTGTTGCGGTACCAGCGGGTATCCTGGACCTTGGGGTCCAGCAGCGCCCCGCCGATCACTTCATCGCTCTTGATGAGGCTGATCTGGTTCTTGATGAACGCGCTGAGCACGTCCAGGCGCTGCTGCTTGAGGCCGCCCGCCATGGACGGCTGCTCATACGGTTCCTGCAGGCTGCCGGTGACCAGCAGTTGGGCTTCGCTGGTGTACTCGGGGCTGAACTTGTACAGCCCGACATACAGCACGGCGCCGATCGCCACGCCCAGGATGAGCACCGCCAGCAGCACCCAGATGTACTGTTGGAGGACCTTGACGGGGTCCAACGGGGTGAAGCGTCCGGAGGCGACCGTGGACGCCGGGGCGCCGGACGAAGTCAAAGGCGAAGGTGATGCGACATTGGCAGTCATGAGTAAACTCCCCTCAAGGAGATACGGGCGTTTGAACGCCCATCGGAACCTTATTTCATCGACACCGGTCAGGTCTTACGGGTTCGCCACTTCCCTCAAGCGGCGGGTGATCTTTTCGAGCATCGGTTGGTCGTCGCTGGCCTCCGCCAGTTTTCGGGCTGAATCCCACATCGCGGCAGCGCTGGTCTTTTCGCCCGTCTTCCACAACACTTCCGCCAGGTGGTAGCTGTTGGCGGCCAGCGGTTTGATCCGCACGCTCCGCCGCAGCGTCCGTAATGCTTTATCGTCTTGTCCGGCGAGGAACTGCACCCAACCCAGGGTGTCAAGTATCTGCGGCTCACCCGGACGCAATGCGGCGGCCTTTTCCGCCAGCGGCAAAGCCTCTGTGGGCTTGCTCATATCCGCCGCCAGCAGGTAAGCCAGGTTATTCATCACGGCAACGTTCCCAGGGTTATCGGACAACATCTGCCGATAGACTTCCGCGGCTGCGGTCAACTCGCCCGAATTATGAAGCGCCGTCGCCAACAGGCCACGAAATGCCTCACTTTCTGTGGTCGGGATGTTCCGACTGATCCGATTAAGCCGACTGACCGCGGCTTGCGGCTGGTCCGCCTGAATCTCGCCCCGCGCCAACGCCATCTGCACCCAGGTCGTATGCCGGCCCTGATCGAGCTTCTCCAACTCGCCGGCGGCACGCTCAAAACCCAGGGCGGTGATCATCTGCGCCGCCACCCGGAACAGGCCTTCAGCATCCCGGGTCAGACCCAAAGCCGCGCTGAACTGCGCCAACGCCGCGTCCGCCTGACCCTGCTCCTGCAGCGCCCGGCCGTACACCGCCTTGAGCGCCGCATCGCTGTTGGTCAGGTCGCTGCGCTGCTCGAGCACGCTCACCGCCGCCGCCGCCTGTTTGGACGCCAGCAGTTGCAGCGCCAGCGTGCCCAGCGTGTCGGCGCGCGGCTCGCGGGTGAAGGCTTCCTGCAACGCCCGCACGGCAGCGCGGTGGTTCTTCTCCTGCATCAGAATTTCCGCCTGCATGCGGTGCCAGGTGGCGTCGCTGGGGAACAACTCCGCCGACTGGCTCAGCAACGCCTTGGCGGACAGCATGTCGCCCTGGTTCAGGTACAGCGTGAGCAACTGCAGGCGCGTGGGCGTGTCGCGCGGCTGACGCTCCAGCACGCCCTGCAACTGCCGCACCGCCTCGTCGCCGCGATCCTGCATGAGATACAGCTTCGCCAGCTGATGCCGGGCGGCATGCAGATTCGGCTCCAGCTCCAACGCCCGGTTCAGGTCGCTGATCGCCTCGCTCAAGCGATCCTCATCCACCTGCAGGGTGACATTGGCGCGTTCGTAGTAGAGCACCGCGCGATCAGGCGCGAGCTTCTGGGCTTCGTTGAGCGCCGCCAATGCTGCCGGGTAATTGCGCTCACTCTGCGCCAGCAGGGAGGCGAGCATGTAAGAGCTGGCGTCCTGGCCATTGGCTTTGATCAGTTCATCCAGTTGCTTGCGGGCCTCCTCCGAGCGGTCGGCGCGGATGAGGGCTTCGGTGTAGCGGAGCCCCACGCGGGATTCGCCGGGGCTGGCTTTCCAGATCTGGGCGTACAAGTCGGCGGCCTGCCCGAACTCGCTGCGTTCGAACAGGATGTCCGCCAGTTCGCGCAGGGCCGCCAACTGCTGCTGATCGTCCAACCGGGCGGCGGTGTGATAGCTGCTGATGGCGGCTTCCATCTGGCCGATGGTCACCTGATAGCGCGCCAGCGCCAGCCAATCGGCGCTGGCAGCTTTGCTGCCCAGGCCTTCGAGGTACTGCTGGAGGAACTTTTCACCCGCTTCGCGCTGCCCGGCGAACGCCAGCACGGTGGCGTAAGCGCTGACATTGGGCAGCGTGCGGCCTTCATCGGCGAACAGCTTTTCGAGCACGGTTTTGGCTTGATCGAACTCCCGGCCCGCCGCCAGCAGCACCGCCAGGCCGCGTCGATTCACGGTGTCCTGCGGGTCGGTCTGGGCGATCTGCTGACGAATCTTCAACGCGCGCTCGCGGGCGCCGTAGCGCTGCTCGTAAGCCAGGTATTCTTCGCGCAGCGACTGGTTGCCGGCGCCGACCTGCATCGCCTGGCGATAGGTTTCCAGCGCTTCGTCATACCGGCCGGCGGCATCCAGCGTGGTGGCGAGATTGCGCTGCGCCATCAGGTTGTCGGGACGCTGCTCCAGCGCACGGCGGAAGCTGTTGATGGCGCCGGTCAAATCCCCGCCGCGCCGCTGGGCTTCGCCGAGCATGCGCCAGCCGTCCGAGTAGACCGGCCGCTTCTGCAAACCATTGCGGAAGGTGGTGATGGCATGCTGCGTCTGGCCCTGCGCCAGCGCGAGCTGCCCGCGGAAGAACTCGCCCTGCGCCATGTCGGCGTTGAGCTTGGCGGCCCGGTCGATCAGGCCCTGCGCCTGCGTCCAGTTCTGGTCCAGCAGCGCCAGGTTGAACTGACCTTCGATGACCGCCGGATGGTCCGCCTCCAGCGCCACGGCTTCCTTGATCGCCTGCCGGGCTTCTTCGAGCTTGCCCAGCCGCCAGAACAACTGGAACTTGCTCAGCGCCTGCTGCAACTGGGTGCTGGCGACCTTGGCGACCATTTCCACATCCGCCACGACATCCTGCCCGGCGCTGCCGGCAACACGCGCTTCCATCACCGCCAACTGGGCGGGATCGCCGCCTTGCTGCCGGGCGTAGGCGAGATAAGCCTTGGCGTTCTGCGGCTGGGGCGCCAGGCGCACCAGCTCGCGCAGCACATCCATGTTGGTCGGCTGCTGGCGGAAGGCGCCGTCAAGCAACGTCAATGCGCGGTCGCGCTGACCCTGCTGCACATACAGCCGCGCCAGCGCCAGCAGCACATCGAGGTTGTTGGCGGGGTCAAGCTGTTCGTAGGCGGCAATGGCTTTGTCGTTGTTGCCGCTCTGGGCGTAGACGGTCGCCTGGAGCTTGCGGGCTTCGAGGTCGCCGGGCTTCTGGCGCAGAATCTCCGTGACCTGGGCCTGGGCTTTCTCCGATTGCGCCACGCGCAGGTACAGCCGCGCCAGTTGATAACGGGCGGGCAGGTACTCGGAGCGCAGGCGCAGCAGGTTTTCCAGGCGGGTGACGGCCGCGCCCAGTTCGCCGAGCTTCACGCAGGCGTTGGACGCCAGCAGCAGCACTTCCGGCTGACGATCATTGAACATGGCGCTGGCGGCGTCGAGTTTGACCAGGGCTTCACTCCACTGCTCGCGGGCGATGGCGATCTTGCCCTCGAGCATGAGGACCGAGCCGGTTTCGCCCAGTTCCACGCGAATCTGCTTGACCAGTTTGGTCACCTCTTCCAGGCCGGCGTCACGGGCGGCAATTTCCGTCTCGCGCTGCGCCAGGCGGAGCTTCAGGTCGGCGTGCTGGATGAGCGCCAGACGTTTGAGCTGCACCGCCTGGTAAGCGACGACCGGGGTGGCGCGGATGTCGCCTTCGCTGGCGGCGAGATAGATGGCGTTGGCCTGCGCGGTTTCGCCCAGGGCTTCGTGGACCTGGCCGAGCATCAGGCGCAGGCGCAGGTCGTCCGGACGCCGGGCGATGGCGGCGGTGAGCAGCGTTCTGGCCCGCTGGACGCCGGCGCT
>CAZSBB010000051.1:0-41132 GCA_964605235.1 uncultured Phycisphaeraceae bacterium | reverse complement strand
CGAGGGGATGACGCATTATGACATCCGGTCGCAAATGGCGCGAATCGCTCTAGCCGGGCGGTCCAGAAGGTTAACGCGGCAGGCCTCGGTGAGATGCCTTAGTCCATTCCTCCTCCTGCCGGTTTCCTCCCGTGGGTGGCCACTAAAATGTATTTTAATTGAAAATACATTTTCTACCGCACTAGGCGATAACCGGCACCGTCCCAGTTTGCTTCCGGGGGATATGAAGTGGGTTGGAAGGTTGTGCCGACCATCGCGCAACTGGAGTCCCCGTATGTCCTCACTCCGTGTCTCCGTGCCTCTGTGAGAGACATTCTTCTGGCTCATTCCTGAAATGCACGCACGTACACAGGAGCATAGCGCGGCGGCGAAGAAAAACGCAGTGCTCGTTCGTTTGCTCGTATTGCGACGCGCTGAACGAGGTCAGGGCGGAATGGCTGCGGTGGCGAGCGTGGAGCAGGGACGGTGGCTAGGCGCTGACGGGCGTGGCGGCGAGCACTTTCTGCAGGTACTGGCCGGTGTGGCTGTGGGCGCAGTTGGCGATGTCCTCGGGGGTGCCCGCTGCGACCAGCGTGCCGCCGCGCTCGCCGCCCTCGGGGCCCAGGTCGATCAGCCAGTCGGCGTTCTTGATGACGTCCATGTTGTGCTCGATGACCACCACGGTGTTGCCGCCTTCGACCAGTCGGTGCAGCACGCCCATGAGTTTGTCCACGTCGGCAAAGTGCAGGCCGGTGGTCGGTTCGTCGAGCACATACATGGTGTGATCGCCCGCGCGCTTGCCCAGCTCGGAGGCGAGTTTGACGCGCTGAGCTTCGCCGCCCGAAAGCGTGGTGGACGCCTGGCCCAGTTGCACGTAGCTCAGGCCCACATCATCGAGCGCGCCCAGCCAGCGTTTGATGTCCGGGAAGCTGTCGAAGAACAGCAGCGCGTCTTCGATGGTCATATCCAACACGTCGGCAATGGTCTTGCTGCGGTAGTGGACTTCCAGCGTCTGCCGGTTGTAGCGCCGGCCGTGGCATTCATCGCATTTGACGTACACATCGGGCAGGAAGTGCATCTCGATTTTCTTGACGCCCTGACCCTGGCAGGCTTCGCAGCGCCCGCCCTTGACATTGAAGCTGAAGCGTCCGGGCTGGTAGCCGCGGATTTTGGCTTCCTTGGTCTGGCAGAACAGGTTGCGGATGAGGTCGAACACGCCGGTGTAGGTCGCGGGATTGGAGCGCGGGGTGCGGCCGATGGGTGATTGATCGACTTCGATGATGCGGTCGATGCGGTCGAGATTGAGCACCTTGTCATGCGCGCCTGGCTTGTCGCGCGCGCCGTTGAGATGCCGATGCACCGCCCGCAGCAGAATCTGATTGACCAGCGTGCTCTTGCCCGAGCCCGAGACGCCGGTGACGCAGACCAACCCCCCGAGCGGGAAGGCGACGTCAATCCCCTTGAGGTTGTTTTCGCGCGCGCCTTTGACCGTCAGCGCGTGGGCATGGTCCAGCTTCCGCCGCTGCGGGGGCGTGGGGATCACCTTCGCGCCCGACAGGTACTGGGCAGTAAGCGATTGCGCCTGCTTTTGCAGTTGCGGCAGCGTGCCCTGGGCGACAATGGTGCCGCCATGCCGCCCGGCGCCAGGACCCATGTCGATCACATAATCCGCAGCGCGGATGGTGTCTTCATCATGCTCGACGACCAGCACGGTGTTGCCAATGTCGGTCAGATGCCGCAGCGTGGCGATCAGGCGATCGTTGTCGCGCTGGTGCAGGCCGATGGTCGGCTCATCAAGCACGTAACAGCAACCCACCAGCCCGGAACCCACCTGCGTCGCCAAGCGGATGCGCTGGCTTTCCCCGCCTGAGAGCGAGCCAGTCGTGCGGGACAGACTCAGGTAACCCAGCCCCACGCTCATCATGAAACCGAGACGGGCTTTGACTTCCTTGAGTATCGGCTGGGCGATGGTCTGCTGCTCGGCAGTCAGTTCCAGGTTCTCGAAAAACTGGCTCGCCTGCTCGATGGTGAGGTTGACCACATCATGGATGTTGAACTGGCGCGGGGCGTTGAACTTGGTGCCGCTGCCGTCGCGCACCATCCACTGGCTGGTGATCATCACATGCAATGCCGCCGGCTGGAGGCGCGCCCCATGGCAGCTTTCGCACGACGCTTCGGACTGGTAGCCGTGCAGCTTGGTCTTGATGAACTCGCTGTCGGTGTTTTCCCAGCGACGTTGCAGATGCGGGATGACGCCCTCGAAGCGCGTCTTGTACTTGCGCAGGTCGGCCGGGGTGGTGCCCTGCATCAGGATGCGGCGAATGGTTTTGCTCAGCTTGTTGAACGGCACCGCCGGGTCGCAGTCAAACTCCTTGCAGAAGCGACGAATGACGCGGTTGTAGTACACGCTCATTCGCCGGCCTTGATTGCGCCAGGCGTCAATCGCGCCATCCGCCAGGCTCCGCGTCTGGTCCGGAACGATCAGCTCTTCATCAAACTCCAGAATGGTCCCGAGCCCGCTGCAGGTGGGGCACGCGCCATACGGGCTGTTGAAGCTGAACAGACGCGGCTCCAGGTCCTCCAGACTGCACTCGGGATGATGCGGACACGCCCATTTTTCGCTGTAGAGCACGTCCTGCCAGTTCGCAGCGCCTGGTTGCTGCTGGCTGATGACGACCAGTCCTTCCGCCAGACGCAGGCTCAGCTCGACGGATTCGGTGACCCGGCTGCGCGTCTCGGCCAGGCTGTCTTTGTCGTGGCGGATGACGATGCGGTCCACCACCGCTTCAATGGTGTGCGCTTTGTAACGATCGAGTTTGATCTTGACGGCATCTTCCCCCGCCCCGCCGCTTTGCCGCAGATCGACCACTTCGCCGTTGACCCGGGCGCGGACGAAGCCCTGGCGCACCAGGCCCTGGAACACTTCCTGATGATGGCCCTTCTTGCCGCGCACCACGGGGGCGAGCAGCAGCAGGCGGGTGTCGGTGGGCAGGGCGAGGATGCGTTCGACAATCTGCTGAGCGGACTGGCTGGCGATGGGGTGGCCGCAGACCTGGCCATTTTCATCCTGATGCCAGCAGCGCGGGTGGCCGGTGCGGGCGAAGAGCAGGCGCAGGTAGTCGTAGATTTCCGTGGTGGTGGCGACGGTGGAGCGTGGGTTATGGCTGGCGGAGCGTTGCTCGATGGCGATGGTGGGCGGCAAACCCTCGATGGATTCGATGTTGGGTTTCTGCAACTGATCGAGGAACTGGCGGGCGTACGCCGAGAGCGATTCGACGTACTTGCGCTGGCCCTCGGCATAGATGGTGTCGAAAGCGAGACTGCTCTTGCCGCTGCCCGACAGGCCGGTGATGACCACGAGCTGATCGTGCGGCAGGTCGACGTCGACATCGCGCAGGTTGTGCTCGCGCGCGCCGCGGATGGAGATGTATTTCAAAGCGGCCATGCGGGTTCATCCGGGGGAAAATTGCTGCAGCAGTTTAGCCACAGATGAACACGGATGAAGGCGGGAGAGAGATAAGACAGGGATGAAGACAGGAAATCTGCTGGAGAAGCAGATGGGCTGGGAGTTCTTCTCTGTGGCTCTGTGGCTCTGTGGCTCTGTGGCTCTGTGAGAGAAACGCTGCTGTCTGCATGTTCAAGACAATTCTCTCACGGAGACACGGAGCCACGGAGAGATAGCAGTAAGACAGCAAAGCCAGCTCCGGTGGTGAGCTGGCTGGGTGTATGTTGCTGTGCTGGAAAGCTGGATGTCGGCGGCGGGATTACACCGCGGGGATGTCGGCTTCCTTGGTGGCGAGGATGCCTTTTTCGATGCGCTGCTTTTCTTTGGCGACCCAGGGAATGGTCGGGGCGTTGCGTTCGGCCCACAGCGGCAGCGGGGTGCGCTGGCCCTTTTTGTCCAGCTCGGTGAACTCCACGATCATGTCCTGGCGCGAGTAGCTCGACAGGTCGTGGTTCTTGCCCATGTGGATGCAGTCCGTGGGGCACGGCTCGGTGCACAGGGCGCAGAACATGCACTTCTGGTAGTCGATGGCGTAGCGGATCAATTCGCCGCCGGTCGCTTTGCCGGTGGCTTTGTCGATCTTGCGCGGGCCGGACTTGTCGATGTAGATGCAGTCGACCGGGCACGCCTTGGCGCACTGGTCGCAGGCGATGCACTTGTCCGCCTCAAACTCGTGAATGCCGCGGTAGCGCGGGGCGAACGCCAGCTTTTCATAGGGGTACATGATGGTCACCGGGCGGGTGAACATGTACTTGAGGGTAATCCGCATGCCGATGAGGATCGACTTGACGGAGGTGTAAATCTCGCGGAAGTAACCTTCGCGCGGGTTGGTGGTTGTCACGGCTGGGCCGGGCATGGCGGGCTCCATGAGGTTCAGCAGCAGGCGGCCTGGCCGGTCAAACGCCCCGGCGGGCCGTGGGGGGAATGATAGCCATATCCCGGCGGCGGGCCAAGCGGCGGCGCGGCGGGAAGCACGCGTTGCCGGCTTTCCGAGCCGCCGACGCGAGTCGGCGGGTCACCCCGGGGCCACCACCCGGATCATCTGCACGGTGATCCTGTGGCGTGACTGTTTGCACCGATCCTGCGGTTGCAGTGCGCTGCGCCCGTCGCTGACGCTTCCGGCTCGTGGTCCTTACATCATTCATCCACTTATGGCAGCAAGCTATCCCCGTCTGGGCTCGGCAAAGCATCCCCCTCCACCGGCGCCGGCAAACGCAGCTCACGCACGCGCAGCTGCCCCCGAAGTTTCGACTGCTCATCCGTCGGCCGCCAGCTGAGATAAAAATCGATCATGCCTTCACCCAGGTTCACCCCGGGCGTCCGCACCACACGCTGACCCTGGCGTCCCAGCGGGCGCGGCTCGATCACCATGATCTGCCGCTGGGTCGACGCGACCGGCCGCAGCGCCATCTGCGTCACCGCCGCTGCGCGACTGCGATTGTTGTGCCCGTTGTGCACCCACAGTTCCAGCCCCCCCGCCCCTTGTGCCTCCAGTTCCACCTGGTACGCCACCGTGCCGTCCACCTTTACCTTCAGCAGCATCGCGCTGGCCCACTGGCGCTGCCAGGGGTTTTCGATCTCCTCCATGGCCGTCACTGGCGCGCTGGTGAAACTGAATGTGCCGGGATCAATCACCTGCGTCTGCAGCGGCGCCCAGCGGGGTTCGGGATACCACGGATGCGTCGGCCGGACGTGCACCTTGGGCGGCTGCGGCAGTTCGTTGCCCGCGAGATAGCGCTGCAGTTCCGCCGGCAGTTCCGCCTTGTGCCCGTGCAGGTCCGCTCTGCCGAGCCACACCGTCGTCTGCCGCGCCGTTTCCAGCCGATCCTCCAGCGACCAGCCGCCCAGCCATTCCGGGCCGGCGATTTTTTCATACGTCACGGCGCTGCCGGCAAACCAATCGGGATGCTGCTCCAGCGTCTGCATATGCTGCTGGTGCTGGTCCCACACCTGCTGCAATCGCGCCAGCTGACCCAGCGGCGTGCCGGCATCCACCTGCGCCAGAGCATCAAACAGCGCGAACAAGCCCTGGCCGAAGGCAAACGTCCCCCGCACCATGGCGAGCCGCGCCCGCTGCACTTCGCTGAGCGTCTGTTGCTCGGCTTCCTCCAGCCGCGCGAAGGTGAAGGCGTAATCCGCTGCCGAGAGCATTCCCAGCTGCGCCACCGGACTTTGCCGCAGCGCCAGCGGCGCCATCTCCGACAGCGTGCCGGGGCGATGCCAGGCATCCGCCTTGTCCGCCCAATGCTGATACAAGCGCGTCATGGCGGGGCCGGCGGCGCCAAAGGCGTCAGCGCACCACTGCCCCAGCGCCGCTGGCAGATCAAGCTCCGGCTCCCACATCAGCTGCGCCCGCAGCGCCAGCTTGGGGGCGTCGAAACCCCACAGCGGATACGCCTCGCCATACAGATAATTCACGTGATTCCGCTGGTAATACCGGGCATTGTCCGCCATCGCTTTCAGCGGCAGCACCGGCCAGAAGTACCAGTAGCCGTAGAGATACTCGTACGCCCCCAGATGCCTGGCGTGCTGCGACCATTGCTCGAACGCCGACGCCCGGCTGCCGGTGATGAGCACCAGCACGTTGTCGGGCAGCTTGAACGACGGCGGCTGCCGCGCCGAGCCGTACGCCAGCACCCCGACCATCCGCGGCGGGTAAAAATCCTGCGCCTGCCGGGCGGCATGGCTGACGAACTGGTAGTACGCATCGGGCCAGCCCAGGGCTTTGCACCCGTCGCACTCGCACAGCGTGTTCTTGCCGTCGTTCACCCCCAGCGAGTAAATCATGCCCCCGCCCTTGCGGAAGGCCGCCAGCACCGCCTCCGCGCCGAGCTGGTTGGTGCGGGGGTGGCTGTAGCACGGCTGCCAGGAATGAAAGTCGCGCGGCAGCTGGTGCTCATGGAGCCGCTTGCCGTCCTTGAGCGGCAGCATCTCGGGATCGGTCTGCGCCAGTTCGTCGAGTTTGAAAACGTGCATCAGCGCGTGCGAAGCGCTGCCGATGCTGTGCAGACGCAGGCTTTTGAAATATGCGGGACTCTTGAAAAACAGGGCCTCCTCCTGCAACGCGCCGGCATAAACGGCGTGCTTGCGAGTCAGCTCCTCATCGCGGTAGATCAACCCGGAAAACATGCGGTTGCTCTGCGCCGGCTGGGCGCTGCGCTCGGTGGGGCGCAGCGTGAACTGCCGTCCCGTCGGCATATCCAAACCCAGCGGACCGGGCATGACCCAGTGCAGGCCCACCTCGTGCTCCAGAAAATCCATCGCGGCAAAACCGGTTGCCACGGCCGTGCGCCCCCACAACTCCACCACCGGCTCGGGCGCGGTGCGCACCGTCACGCGGTAAGCGTCGATCGCTTCCACGGACGTGAGCTCGCTGACCGGCAAGTCCTGCCACCGCCCGGCGTCGCTGCGCAGCCGAATGGTGAGGATGGGATTGCCCGCTTCCAGTTGGTCGCGCTTGAGCACCTGGCGCAGATGGTCGGTCAGCAGATCGCGCAATGCGTCGCCGGCGTTGTCGAACTGGCCATCGAGCTCGATCTTGATGCCCCACCGCTGATCCACGGTGAGGGCGTCGTCGGCATGGACCAAAGATGCCGCCACCCACAACCACGCCACCCACAGCCACCAGCGCCCCCCATTAGCCCCCGGCTTTGCCGGGGGATTCCGCTGCCGGCCGCGCGGTGCGCCGTCAACGGGAACCAGTCGTGGCATGGTGTTCAGTCCCCCGGCAGAACCGGAGGCTGACGGATTGGCGAACACGCGCATTGCTTCACTCACTGTTTACGGATTTCAATGTCGTCGAACCACGCCCACTGGTCGGCTTCCTGGTAGTACACCGACAGCATGATCATGTACTTGCCGGTGCGGTCGGCGACAAAGGTCTGGCGCACCGGCTGCCACTGGCCATTGGTGGGCGGCAGGTTGTACATGAAGAAGCGGGAAATATTGGGTTTTCCCGCCGGTTCCGTGGGATCCTCATAACCATAGATGTAGAACTGGCTGTCGCGCTCCCGGCCGTCGGTGCGATACCAGAACGTCAGCGTGTAGCGGGCGTCCTTCTCCAACTGAATGAAGGTGCGCAGCTCGGGGAACCGGCCCTCGCCCATGCCCAGGGCGATCTTGCCGTCGCGGCCGGTGCCGGCCTGCAGGCGGTACCGCGCGGTGGTGCCGTGGACCATGCCATATTGCTCGTAGACTTCCCAGCCGGCGATGCGCGGCGGAGCGCCGTCGGCGGCATCCTCGAAGCTGCCGTTGGTCACGACATTGGGGCCAATCTCCCCACGCAAGCGGCGCAGCTCGGCGTCGATCCAACCCGCCGCCGCCGGGAACTGCGTGCGCTGGGCGGACCAGTACGCCGGCACGTCCCCGCCCGAAGTGCTGACGCGCTGCGACAGCTCCGCCAGCGCGTCGGCGACCGCCGTCTCGTACATCGCTTCAATCTGCGTGCGCGCCTGACCCACGAAGCCCTGCCAGAAACGCTCCTGCGGATCCTTCTGATAATGCGCATCGAGCAACCAGCCGGTCTGGTCCACGGAAATCTTTTCGCGCCACGCCTGATTGAAACGCTCGGTCAGCCCGGCGGTCTGGCTGATCGCCGTGAGCACGCCATAATCCGAACGCTGCCTGCGCCATTCGGCGTCACCCAGCTCTTTGGCGGTGAGGTATTGCTGAATGCTGTCGCGCGACCAGTCGTACCACGTCCGCAGGTACTGCAAACGCTGCCGCTGCCCCTCATCCAGCGGGCATTTTTCCGCTTCCGCCAGGGCTTCATCCAGCACCAGCAGGTCGGTTTCCCGCATGAAGCGCAACTGTTCCGCCAGCCGCCAGCCGTCGGAAGTGCGATAGCGGTCGGGTTGCCGCTGGTACACTGACCCCCAGCGGTCGAAGAAGCTCTTGAGCGGCAGCGCCGCCTCCTGGCCATAGGCGTGTTGCAGATACTCACGCAGCAGGTCGTCGGCACTGCGGCTGCTGTCCCAGAGCAGCCCGGCGAGCACGTAGAACTTGGGGGCGCTGACCGCCCACATGGCGATGATTTCCGAATACAACCCCGCTCCGTCGGCGTCGCGGGCGAAGCGCACCAGCTTTTCGAGTGTCTGCAGGTCGGGGCGGGCGGTGAAGAATCCGCCATCCCACAGCCACAGGTACATGCCCAGCGCAGCGCCGGCGTCGCGCCACGCCTGCATCTGCTCGGGCGACGGCTGCACGCGGTACACAATGACGCGCGGGTCGATCTTCACATCCGTGGGCGGCTTGCTCACCGGGCCATAGCCCAGCACCGCGACTTTGGCGCGCGGCTCGATTGCCGCGGCGCGCTGCACCACCGTGTTGTAGAAGGTGAAAAAGCGGTTGGACAGGTTGTACGGATCGCTCTGGGCGGTGCTGCCGTCGAGTGCCGTGCAGGCGTCGCACTCGCAGGTGTTGCCCGCGCCGTCGTTAACCGACAAGCTCACCGCCGCCGAGCCGGCGCGCACGCCTTTGACCACTTCCTCCACCGCGATTTTGATCGTCGTTTCGCTGCTGGTGCAGGGCTGCCAGCCGGCGGTGTGGTTGCCCTTGTCCGCGGCGGGGATGTAGCGTTTCCCCTTGATCAGCGGATAAACCTCCGGCTTGTCGCCGTGCACCTCGGGTCGAAAGATGTAACCCAGCGCGTGGTGAAAACCCATGCGCGAACTGAACGCCAGCCAATGCCGGCCGTTCACGCTGCGCCCGGTCCACAAGCGCTGATCGAAATCCGGCTCATCGAGCACATCAATCGACGCGGGCATTTTCCAGTCCGGCTGCTGGCGCCAGACGCACCCCAGTTCGCCCGGGCCCACCCAGTGAATGTCGAGAAAGCGCGTGGCGAACGCATAGGCGGGATAGTCCTGCGCGTCGGCGTCGCGGCCGGCGAGCAGGCAGACGGTCTGGCCTTCGTGTTGATAGGGATAACGAATCCAGAAGGCGTCCAGCCGACGGTCTTCCAGTTTCGCTTTGGCTTGCCCGCCGATGCTGTCGCGATGGCCTACGAGGAACACCACTTCGCCCTGCGGATGCTGACCAAAGGGCGCGGCGACGGCGGTGCTGCCGGTCACCTGTTCAAGCAGTTGCGCCAGTTCCTGGGCGGTCTTGTCCGGGGCATAACGCACCCCCCTGGTTTCACCAACCCACGCCACCACGAAGCGCGGGTTGGGTTTCCCGGCGTCCTGCGCCAGCAACGGCAAGGCGGTAAACAGCGGCAAGCCACAAGTCAGTCCAATCAGCAATGAACGCCACATGCAAAAGCTCCTCAGGACAACGACGGCAAAACCGCCTGGAAAATGAAGCCGCGTGCGAACCCCCTGTGGGGATTCCGATGGTTCCGGGGGCCGATGGTTCCGGGGGCCGGAGGTATCGGGGGGCCGGAGGTTCCGGGGGCCGGAGGTTCCGGGGGGCCGGAGGTTCCGGGGGGCCGGGGGTCAGGTCATGGGTATCACCCGCGCGATGCGGGCGGTTTTCACGGTGCTTTGGCCGGTGATCAGGGAAAGCGGCAACTGGACATGCCGGCCGCGCGGCTCGCCTTCGATTTCGCGGACCAGTTCCTCCACGCCTCGGGCCGCCAGTTCGTTCAGGTCGTAATGCAGGGTGGTCATGCTCAGGGGCAACAGGCTCTGCGTCTGCTCGGTGAGGTGCGCGACGCCGATGACCGCCAGGTCCTCGGGGACGGACAACCCGCGCTGCAGGGCTTCGAGCATCACCCCCGCGCCGACTTCCGCCCAGTAGGCGAACACCGCGGTGGGCCGGCGCGCCAGCGAGAAGAAGATGCGCGCCGAGTTGCGGCCCATCTCGACATTGGAGGGTGAACGCGGCACGGCTTCTATATCCAGCACGTAACCGTCGGGCACTTCCAGCCCCGCTTCCGCCATGGCGCGCCGGTAGCCGCGCTCACGCAAGGGACCGAGCGAGGTGGCGAACATCGCCAGGTGGGCGATGCGCTTGTGGCCCTGCTCGATCAGATGCCGCGTCGCCAGGTACCCCGCCTGCTCGTCGTCGATCCACACCTGGGTCGCGCCGGTGAAACGATCATCGCGCTGGAGCAACACCAGCGGGGGACAGTCCGGCCCACGCAGGGCGTCAAGCTGCCGCGCCAGGATGGCGCTGTCCACCGTGCCGCGCATCGCGGTCTGAAGCAGCACGCCATGCACTTTGCGCCGGTGCATGTCGCGCAGCAGTTCCACCTCCGCCAAGGGGTCGGCATTGCTCAGTTGCACCAGCGCCGCGGCGTCGTACTCGCGCACGGCTTGCAGCAAGGCGGCAGTAAAGGAAGCGCAGTTGCTCGAGTTCATGCCCCGCAAAATCAGTCCGAGCGTCAATGGCGCGGTGAGCCCCGGCGCGGCGACGGCGGGCGGCTGGGCGACAAATGTGCCCCGGCCGCGGTAACGGGTCAGTCGCCCTTCCCCGACCATGTGCGCCATGGCGGCCCGAATGGTCTGCCGGCTGACCCCCAGGTGGCGAACCAACTCGCGCTCCGGCGGCAACCGCGTACCAACTTCCCCGCCCTGGCAGTACCGCGACTCGATCCGCTCCCGCACCTGTTCCACGAGTTTTGACATGCGTCAGCAACCTCGCCATGAATTGGGGCACTGCTGAACGTCCATTAAATCGCCGATTGGTCCGTTTTCTACGAACCAAGTGCGAATTGGTTCAAAATGATTGAAAACGAACCATGTGGACCGCGCGGCGAACGCCTTTGGCAGGCAATGGCGGGCGTGTCACATGACATGGATGGTGACATGGCTATGTCCTGTGCTCAGCAGGGGTTGAGGGATTTCGCGGGCCAATGTCAGTGACATGACATCCGCGTTCGCAGGTTGGGGAAACAAGCCGGCGGGCTGGTGGACGATGGCACCCGCCGACTCGTGTCGGCGGCTCGGAAAAACCATGGGCGCGTGCTCCCTTCCGAGCCGCCAACACCAGTTGGCAGGTGGCGCGCGGGATGGCGCATTGACACACTGCACCGGAACGCCTTGTGGGCGGAGTTTGAGCGCGTACCCCCGTTGCCGGTAAGTTGCCCGGCTTGGCGCTGCCCCGGCCGCGCGGATCGGTTGGCGTGAATCACTGGCCATGAATCCCACCGTCGCCAAATTGCTGCAGTTTGCTGTGGACCTGCTGTTGCCGCTGGCGGTGGGTTACTTCGCCCTGCGCCGACTGCCGGGGCACCAGCGCGTGGCGGATGTCCTGCTGCGGCTGGGCATGCTCGGGTGCGCGCCGCTGCTGGCGCTGGTGAGCGTGTGGAAGATGCAGTTGACCTGGGAGCTGCTCTGGCTCCCGGTGCTGGGGGTGTTGATGCAGGTGCTGCCGGGAGCGGTGGGGTTCTACCGGGTCAAACGCAAGTTTGCCGATCCGCTGGAGCAGGGCGCGTACGTGGTGTCGGTAATGCTCTCGAACCGCGGCGTGGTCGGGGCGATCACCATCGCGGTGCTGTTTGGCGAACAGGGTTATGCGTGGGCGAACCTGATCATGCTGCTGGCGCCGGTGGTGGTGTATTCGTTCTGCTTCCCGCTGGCGCAGCACTATCACCAGCGCAGCCATGGCGATGCCGGCCGGCGCAAGCCGTGGTGGTCGCTGGTGCTGACAGTCAATCAGGCGCCGACGCTGGGCCTGCTGATCGGGGCGTTGCTGAACGTCACGCACACCGCCCGGCCGGCGTGGGGCGATGCGGCGTTTGTGCCGCTGGTGCATGCGTTCGCGTGGCTGTGCGTGCTGCCCATCGGCATGACGCTCGACGGCGGACAGGTGCGCCGCTACCTGCCGCACACCGTGGACCAGTTGTGGCTCAAGTTCCTGTTCACGCCCCTGCTGGTGGGCGCGCTGGCGTATGCCGTGGGCTTGCGCGGCGGCGTGCTGGCGACCACAGTCATCCTCGCCTGCTCCCCCACCGCGATCAATGCGGTGATCGTGGCGCGGTTCAACCGCATCAACGCCGACTTCGCCATGGCGAGCGTGCTGGTGACCACGATGGTGTATCTCGTCCTGCTGCCGGCCCTGCTGCTGTGGGGCAAGTGGATGGTGGGTTGAACTCGATCAGTGCCTGAGCCTCAACCGATCGTCTTGCGGAAGCGCGCCAGCCCGCCGCCGAGAATCACCAGCGCACAGATCACCAGCCCGCACACCGAGGGCAGCAGGTCGCGGAAGTCCGCTGCCCGCAGCACCACCCCACGCAGGATCTCGATGAAATGCGTCACCGGGATGGCGAACGTCACCAGGTAAATCGGCAGTGGCATCTCCTGCCGTGGAAACATGAAGCCCGACAGCAGCACCGAGGGCAGCATGATCATGAACGCGAACTGAATGGCTGCCAACTGCGTGCGGGCGATGGTGGAGATGAACAGCCCCAGTCCCAAAGCGCACACCAGAAACAGCAGCGACAGCACCAGCAGCAGCGGCAGACTGCCCGCGATGGGGACGCCGAACACGTACACCATCACCGTCAGCACGATCAGCATTTCCACAAAGCCCACCAGCGCGTAGGGCATCAGCTTGCCCAGCAGCAAACCCGCCCGGCCCACCGGCGTGACAAAGAGCTGTTCGAGCGTGCCTGTCTCGCGTTCGCGCACCACCGCAAACGCGGTGAGAAACAGCGTCACCAGTTGCAGAATGATGCCCACCAGCCCCGGCACGAAAAAGTGCGAGCTGTCGAGGTCCGGGTTGTACAGCAGCCGCGCCCGCATCTCCACCGGCACCGCCGGCGCCCCGGCCGAATCGCGCGAAGGGGTGAACTGGGCAGCCTCCCCCGCGCCCCGGGCGATCTGCACCGAGCGATTGAAACCCAGCAGCGCCGTCGCCTGCTGCGCCGTGTTGGCGACCTGTGAATCACTGCCATCAATGAGCACCTGCACCGCGGCGGATTCCCGGCGCAGCACGCGCTCCGTGTAGTCCGGCGGAATGCGAATGCCCACCTTCGCCTGCCCGGAAGTCAGCGCCCGGCGAAACGCTTCGTCATCCTGCACCCGCTGGGTGATGCTGAACGTGCGCGTGTTCTCAAACGCCTCCGCCAGCTCCAGTGCGGTCCGCCGGCCGTCGAGGTCCAGCAGCACCGTGGGGATGTGCCGAATCTGAGTGTCGATGGCGAACCCGAAAATCAGCGTCTGCATCACCGGGATGATGAAGATGAAAAACAGCGTCGAAGTCTGCCGGCGGATGTGGGCGAATTCCTTCAGGAATATCGCGCCAAACCCGTGGAAAGCGCGGGCGCGCACGCGGTGGGGATGGGAATGCGTGGAGGGCGCTGCAGGTTGCGGAGGCGCAAGCGTGGGCGTGGGGGTTGGGGTTGATGCGGGGGTTGGTGGGTTCTGCTTGCGCGCTTCATCCACGCTGCGGGTGAGGGTGACGAAAACATCTTCGAGCGTGGGCGTGATCGGGCGCACCTCGCCGGTGGGATGTTCCGGGGTGACGCTTTGCGCCAGCAGCGCGTCGGGATCAACGGATTCGTCCACCAGCGCATGGATGGTCTGCCCGAACAGTGTGGCGTCACGCACGCCCGGAAGCTTGCGGAGCTTGCCCAGGCTGTGCGTCGGCTCGCCGACTTCCAGCTCGTAGCGTTTGGTTCCGTCCGGGGTGACCTGCGGCAGTTCCTTGAGTTGCTCCGGTCGGCCGCAGACGATCAGCTTGGACAGATGAATGTAGCCCACGTCGGTGCAGCGCTCGGCTTCGTCCATGTAATGGGTGGTGACGAACAGCGTGACGCCCTGACTGGCGAGTTCAAAGAGCAGGTCCCACAGTTGGCGGCGCGCCACCGGGTCGATGCCGGCCGTGGGTTCGTCGAGGAACACGACCTCCGGCTCGTGGATCAACGCGCACGCCAGCGCCAGCCGCTGTTTCCACCCGCCGGACAGGTTCGCCGCCAGTTGGGTCATGCGATCGCCGATGCCGGTGAGCGCCAGCACGCGCTCCATGCCGGTGCGCAGGCGCGTCGCGTCCAGGCCGTAGATGCCGCCGTAGAACTCGAGGTTTTCGCGGACGGACAGGTCGCCGTAGAGGCTGAATTTCTGGGACATGTACCCGATGCGGCGTTTGATGGATTCCGCTTCGTATTGCGCATCAAGTCCCAGCACGGCAGCGCTGCCGGCCGAGGGTTCGAGCACGCCGCAGAGCATGCGGATGATGGTGGACTTGCCGCTGCCGTTGGGCCCCAGCAGGCCGAAGATGGAGCCGCGCGGCACCTGGAAGGACACGTCGTCCACCGCCGTCAGCGCGCCAAAGCGACGGGTCAGGTGATTCACCGAAATGACCGGCGGGGTGGCGTTGCTCACCGGGGCGACTCCGCGCTGGTTCGCGTCACCGCACTCTCCAGCCAGACGTCTGCCGCCATACCCGCCCGCAGCACATCCGCGCCTTCCGCCAGCAGCACCTTGATGCGGAACACCTGCTTGGAGCGTTCATCGGGCGTCTGCACATTGCCGGGGGTGAACTCGCCTTGCCGGGCGATGTAGCTGACGCGCCCTTTGAACCTGCGATCGGGAAAGCTGTCCACGCTGACCTCGACCTCGTGATCCACCGCGAGGTTCAGGTGATTCTCCGGCACATACGCCCGCACCCACAGCCGCAGCGGATCGATCATCGTCAGCACCGGCGCGTTGGGCGCCACCAGATCGCCGGGGCGCAGGTCCACCGCTTCAATGATGCCGTCCACCGGCGCTGTGACCGTCAGCTCGGCGACCTGCTGCTGCAACGCGGCGACCACGGCGCGGGCGGCTTCCACCTGCGCCTGAGCGGCAGCGATTTCCTGCGGGCGGTAGCCGTTGCGTTTGAGATCCCACTCGGCTTTGGCCTGGGCAAGCTGGGCCTGGGCCTCGGCGATCTGCTCGCGGCGCGTGCCGGCCTGCAATTCCGCCAGTTGCTGCCGCTGCACTTCCAATGCTGCTTTGCGGGCTTCGAGTTCCTGCGTCGCCAGGTCCATTTCGCGCTGCGTGGCGGCCTTCCCGGCGAAGGCTTCCTGCGTGCGGGCAAAGGTCAGTTGCGCCAGCTTGAGATTCGCCGCCGCCTGCGCGACCGCCGCCTGCGCCGCGGCAATCTCCTCCTGACGCGGCCCGACCTGCAAACGCTCAAGCACCGCCGCCAAACGCTGATGCTGCGCTTCGGCGGCGGCGATCTCCTCGACGCGAAAGCCCTGCTGCAGCCGCTGCAAGTCCGCCTCCGCGCCGGCAAGCTGCGCGGCCGCCTGGGCCTGGCGCTCCATCAAATCGTATGGATCGAGTTCCACCAGCGTCTGCCCGGCAGTGACGCGCTGGCCTTCCTCCACCAGCACCTGACGCACGCGCCCGCCCACGCGCGAGCCTAAACGCACGTCGTCCACTTCGAGCAGCCCGGACACCTTGACCAGTTCGCTGCGCTGCTGGCTCCACCACAGCGCCCCGAGCAAGCCCAGCGCCAGCACCGCCAGCAGAAGCGCACGTTGTCGCATGGCTATCGTCCTTTCCCGATGGGCGGCGCTCACCAGCATCGGCGGCGCGGTTCAGAAAATACATCCCCGCCTTCATTTGCTCCATTGATCCGACGACCGCCCGAAGACACAGTATTCGCTTTCCATCCCCAAGCAACTGGAGCCCGCCCATGTCGCTGTCCGCCGCGCAGATTCGTCAATATCACGAGCATGGGGTGTTGGTCGCCCCCAACGTGCTGACCGCCGCCGACCTGCAGCCGGTGATTGATGCCTTGAACGCCTGGGTGGATCGTCGCGCCCAAGCGTTTTACGAGGACGGGCGCATCAATGATCTGGCGACCGGGTTGGGTTTCGATCAGCGCATTGCCGCGTTGTACGACCAGGACAAGCAGATCACCGCGGGCATGGACATCATGCAGATGCGCGACCCGGCGCTGTTCCGCTTCCTGTTCAACCGCAACCTGCTTGATGCCGTGGAAGGCCTGATCGGCCCGGAACTGTCGTGCAATCCGATCCAGCACCTGCGCGCCAAGATGCCCGGCAAGGCGACCGACACCGGCACCAGCTATGAGGGCAATGTGCCCTGGCATCAGGATGCCGCGGTGACCTGGGAAGAAGCTGACCCGACGGACATCGTGACCTGCTGGCTCCCGCTGATCGACGCGACGGAAGAGACCGGCTGCATGGAGATCATCCCCGACGTGGTGCCCACCGGCTACCTGGAACACCAGAAAGAAGGCGGCACCATGATCAAGCCCGAGGTGATGCCCAGCACCAAGGCGTTTGTCGCCGAGTGCCCGCGCGGCGGGGTGGTGTTCATGAACAAGTACACGCCGCACCGGGGCCTGAACAACGTGAGCAACAAGGTGCGCTGGACCCTGGACCTGCGCTACCATCCCACCGGGCAGCCCAGCGGTCGGCCGTTCTGGCCCAGCTTCGTCGTCCGCAGCGCCAGCAACCCGGCGAGCGTGCAGGACAGCTTCGAGGAGTGGAACCAGCGCTGGGACGAAGCCCTGGTCAAAAGCCGCGGCATCGCCTGGCACCGCACCGTCCCGGTCGACCAGCGCATGCCCGCCGCCGCCAGTTGATCTCCGCCCATTCCATCTGCAAATGTTTCGACATGACCGAGCCTTTGGGGCTCGGTTTTTTTGCCACGGATGAACACGGATGAACACGGATGAAGAGATAAGACAGCGAGCAGGATGCAGAAGAACCAAGCCGCGGATGAGCGCAACGAATCCGGGGGTTAAGCGTGGGAATCGCATTCAGGCAGTCATCGGGTCACCCCACCCCCACATTCGCTGCGCTCATGTGCGGCTTTGCCCCCAGCCAAATGCCTGCTTCAATCCTGCTCCATTTCTTCATCCGTGTTCATCCGTGTTCATTTATGGCAAATCTATTCTTCGTGATAGCAGAATGCTAGAATGAACCAACTACGCGGAGGCGCGCCATGACTGATCTGCTGATTCGCAATCTGGACGAGCAAACCCTGGAGCGTCTCAAGCAACGCGCCCAGGCGGCTGGGCGTTCCCTGCAAAGTGAGACGCGCCTGATCCTCGAACATGCCGCCGGCCGCACCCTGGCGCAGTCGCTGCAGACGGCAGCCAAGTGGCGCAAGCGCCTGGGCGCCCGCACCACCGATGCCACGGAATTGCAGCGTGAGGATCGGACGCGGTGAAACGTCTGGTTCTCGACGCCAGCGTGTTGATCAAATTGCACATCCGGGAAGCTGATTCCGCCCGGGCTGCGCTGGCGCTGCGCGGCAAGCCAACATTGCTGGCGCCCGACCTGCTGTGGGCGGAGTGCGGCAACATCCTCTGGAAATATGCGGGTCGCGGGGAACTGGAACCCAACCAGGCGCAGGCGTTGCTGGACGACATGCTGCGCATGCCGATCAACATCATTCCCACAGCCGATGTGATTGAAGCGGCCTTAGGTCTGGCCCTGCAATACCAGCGCACGGTGTACGACTGTGTCTACCTGGCGACCGCCATCCAATGCGAAGCAGTCCTGTTGACCGCCGACCAGCGTCTGGTCAATGCCCTGAAGGACCAGCCTGTCGCAGGCCATGTACGCGGCCTGTAGTTGCCTGAACCAAACCCGGCGACATCTCGTTTCACTACCCCTGAACCGATCCGCAACCCTGATGGACTGGCAGCGCATTGATGCCAAATGCCATCCCTGCTGCATCTCTTCATCCGTGTTCATCCGTGTTCATCCGTGGCAAAAACTGCCTTTTCACTACTGCCCCGGCTTCCCCGGAACCCCCGCGCCGATGTGGCCCAGCAGTTCGCCCTGATGCTGGCAGGGTGAGCCAGGGATGAAGTCGGCGGTGGCCTCGTCGGGCAGCAGTTTGGGGTCGAGGGTCAACGCGGCGTCGTCGCCGAAGCGGTGCAGGCCAGCCAGTTCGCTGGCGGGTTGGTTGTTGACCATGGCCAGGGGTGCGTTCTGACCTGCACGGTAGAGGTTGCGGCCCAGGAACAGGCGCTGGGGGGATTTGATCGCCACGCCCAGCGCGGGGCCGGCCGTGGAGCTGAGCACGCTGCTGGTCAGGCGGACGCCGCCGCAGTCGCCTTGCAGGATGACCGCGGGGCCGGTGGATTGACGAACGGTCAGCCGACGGAGCCAGACCTGATTGCTGTCGAGGACGACGATGCCGCTGGCGGTGGTGGTGGGGACATAGCAGCGTTCGAGCGTCACCGCCTGGCTCTGGCGGATCACCGCGCCCAGTTGCGTGCCGGCGAGGGTAAGGTTCTGGGCGATGACGAAATGGGCTGCGGTCAGGTCGAGGGCGGGCGTGTCGCCGGCGGTTTCGATGCGGGGCAGTGCGCTGCCGCGCCCGCGCAGGAGCAGCGGTTGGTCCAGTGTGCCGCCGGCGGCGGGCTTGAGCGGGCCCGCGTAGGTGCCGGGCAGGAGGTAGAGCGTGACACCGGGGCGCAGCAGTTTGTTGGCGGCTTCAAGGGTCTGGAGCGCGCCGGCTGCGCTTAAACCGTCGTGGGCGTCATCGCCATCGGGGCTGACAAACAGCACATCGCCGGCGAAGGGCTGCGCGCCGCGATCAACGCCGCCGGGCGCCTGGCCGCGGTGCGGGCTGTCGGCTTGCAAGCGGTAGTCGAAATACTCGGGATCACAGAATCGGGCGGCGGCGATGCCGCTGACGGGCAGGACCAGATTGCTCGCATCCCACACCAGTTGCGGATCGGGGGCAGCAGCATCGGGATGAATGACGGTGTTGTACGCCAGCGCACAGTTGGCGGGGCTGACGGTCTGCACGGGCTGCGTGGTGCATTGGTCGAACACATTGCGGCGCAGCCGCCCGGGCGCGGCCGTGACGAGGCAGACGCCTTCGTTCTGCTGGCGGAAGTGATTGGCGTCAATGGTCCACTGCGTGACCTGCGCCCCCAGCGCGACGCCGGCGGCATCGCTGTCGGTCAGCGTGTTGTGGGTGATAACGATGCTGCGTCCGGCTTCGATGCTCAGCTGCGCCCCGGCGGAAAAACCCACGGCATTGCCGGCGGCGAGATTGTCGCTGAGGGTCAGTTGCTCGACCTCGTGGCCGCGCACGCCGATGGTGTTGCCCAGCAGATAGCACTGCATGATCGCCACATGCCGACTGGCGCGCACGTCGACGCCGACGCCCGGTTGTTGCTGATCACCCGACAGGAAGCCGCGCACGGTGAGGCTGCGGACGATGACATGGGCGCAGTCGGCAATGGTCAGCCCCGCGCCCGGGAGCAGCCCGGCTTCCAGCGTCAGACCCGCGGCGGTGACGCCCAGCGGCGGATGCAGCACCAGCCGGCTGGTCTGCGGGTCATACCAGTAGGTGGCGACCTGCGCCCGCAGCGCCACATGCTGCGCCACCCGGGTGTAACGTCGGTTGGGTTCCCACGCCAGCAGCGCCAGCGGTTCCTGCGGGAAGGAGGCTTTGAGCAGCGGCACATCGCCGGGCAGTGCGGAAAGTTCGCCCACGCGCACCGCGCCGATGATCTCGCTGAACCCCGGCACCGCGGCGCGGATGACGATGGGCGCGTCGGGTTGGCCGGTCAGTCCCGCAGCGGTCAGCGGCCGAATGTACCGCCCCGGCAGCAGAACGATCTCATCCCCCGCCGCGACTTTGCCGGTCGCCGGCGTCAGCGTCGCCCAGGCGGCGTCGCGCTGATCGCCCGCAGCCGCGTCATCGCCTTGCGGCGCGACGTACCACGTGGCTGCCGAGGCGCTCAGCGCCAGCACCCCCGTCAGCACGAGAGCCAGAGGGAACAGCAGTGCACGCCCGGCAAGTTGGTTGGCATTCATGCGGGCATTGTAAAGCTTGCCGACCAGCGCGGGGCGAAACCCGCCTGTGGCATGGCGCTGGGTAACGAGCCGGAAGCGTCAGCGACGGGCAGCGTCAACGAACGCCATGGGTCAGGGGCAAGTTCGTAGGTTGTTCGGCCGCCAAGCGCCCTCCCCATCGCTCACGCTTCTGGCTCGTTGCGCTGCGTCTTTCCACCGCCGCCGGCGTGCCGCCCTCGCGCTGGACCACCCCCCCGTCAACGGCTAGCATGTGCTCGCTCTGGACTGGGACTGAAACCCCAGTCAACCGCCGCTTTCACGCTTGTTTCCCCGGACCTCGCCACCATGCCCAAGATCACCATTGACGGCAAAGAACTGAACTACGACGGCAAGAAGATGATCCTGCAGGTGGCGCTGGAGAACGGCGTCGAGTTGCCGCATTACTGCTACCACCCGGGTCTGTCCATCGTCGCCAGTTGCCGCATCTGCCTGGCGGAAGTCGAACAGCCCAATCCGCGCAACGACAACAAGCTCGAACTGATCCCCAAGATGATGCCCACCTGCCAGACCCCCGCCGCCGACGGCATGGTGGTCCACACCGCCAGCCCCAAGTCGCTGGCGAACCAGAAGCAGGTGATGGAAGACCTGTTGCTCAACCACCCGCTGGACTGCCCGGTCTGCGATCAGGCGGGCGAGTGCAAGCTGCAGGACTACAGCTACCAATACGGGCGCGGCGGGTCGCGGTTTGAAGAAGCCAAAACCAAGCAGCCGGTCAAGGACGTGGGCCCGTTCGTCAAGCTCTACTCCGATCGCTGCATCATGTGCACCCGCTGCGTGCGCTTCACCCGCGAGGTGACCAAAACCAACGAGCTGGCGGTCTTCGGGCGCGGCAGCACCGAGCAGATCGACGTCTTCCCCGGCGTCGCCCTGGACAACGAGCTGTCGGGCAACGTGGTCGACCTGTGCCCGGTGGGCGCGCTGCTGGATAAGGATTTCCTGTTCACCCAGCGCGTGTGGTTCCTGCAGAAGACCGCGTCGATCGATCCGCTGACGGCTTCGGGCGACAACATCTGGATCGAGCACAACGAAGGGCGCGTGTACCGGGTGAAGCCGCGCACGAATCTGGAGGTGAACAAGTGGTGGATCACCGACGAGGTGCGCTACGGCTGGAAGTTCGTGCATGACGAAGCTCGCCTGAGCACGCCGACCCGCCTGCAACTGGGCGAGGCGATGCGCTGCAAGTGGGCCAAGGCGTATGACGCGGCCGTGCATGGCCTCAAGGATGCCGCCAAGGGAACGCCGGGCGCACTGGCGGCGATGATCAGCCCCATGCTCAGTTGTGAGGAAGCGTATCTGCTCGCCAGGTTCATCCGCACGCTCGACCCCCAGGCGGTGCTGGCGGTGGGCCCGGTGCCCATGCAGGGCGAGGACCGCACCTTTGCCAATGATTATGTGCTCAGCGCCGAGAAAGCCCCCAACCGCCGCGGCGTGCAGCGCGTGCTCAGCGGGCTGGGCGGCACGGTGTTGAGCTTCGATGAACTGCAAGCCCAACTGACGGACAAGAAGTCGCCGATCGCGGGCCTGCTGCTGACGGGCAACTATCCGAGCAACTGGGTGACGCCCGAGTTCATCAAGGCGCTGGGCAAACGCTTCACCGTGCTGATCGACACGCTGCCCACCGCGCTGACGGAGAAAGCCAGCGTGGTGCTGCCGGGCGCGACCTGGGCGGAGAAGGCAGGCACGTTCGAGAACCACCGCGGGCGCCTGCAGACCTTCGCCCCGGCGATTGCCGTGCGCGAAGGCGCCAAAGCCGAAGGCCAGATCGCCATGGACCTGCTGGGCACTGCCGCGATGACCCCGGCCGGCATGTTCGACGCCGGCAAGGTGCGGGCGGAACTCGGCGGCGTGTTCGTGAGTGAAGTGCATCACCCCGCCGGCGAGGATCAGGTCGAATCGCAACTGCAATACGTGGCGCTGTGAGCCGACGGCCCAGTCATCCTGCCTGATTGACGCAGCCCGGTCGCATGCCGCATGGTTCCATAACCAGGAGCGCGCTGCCGATGGCTGACGATCGTCCCAACATTCTCCTGCTCATGACCGACCAGCAGCGTGGCGACGCGCTGGGCCTGGCGGGTCATCCTGTCCTGCAAACCCCGCATCTGGACTGGATCGGCGCGGCGGGATTGCACTTTCGCCGGGCGTACTCGGCTTGCCCCGTGTGCATCCCCGCGCGGCGCACGCTGATGACCGGCCGCACCCCCGCGGGCCACGGCGTGCTGATGAACCATGCCGCGCCGTTGCCCTTCCCCACGCTCCCGGGTGTGCTCAAACAAGCCGGCTATCAAACTCACCTGTGCGGCAAACTGCACCTGCATCCCCACCGCGCCCGCCATGGCTTTGACAGCATGGACTGGGCCGACAGCCCCGCCAGCAAGTCCACCTGGGGCAGCAACGACTATCAGCGTCATCTCCACCGCGCCGGCATCACCTTCCCCTACGCCAGCGACGCCCATGGCAGCGGCAGCAACGACTGGATCACCCGCGCCTGGCACCTGCCCGAAGAACACCACTTCACCAACTGGTGCGTCAACAACGCCCTGGAGTTCCTCGACCGCCGCGATCCGACCGTACCCTTCTTCCTGAAGGTCAGCGTGATTCACCCCCATCAGCCGCTGACGCCCCCCCGCGAGTACCTCGAACGCTACCTCGCCATGGACCTGCCCGAACCGGTCGTCGGCGACTGGGCGCGCTGCTTCGACCAGCCCCAACGCGGCCTGTACCCGTCCAACACCTGGCGCATCAGCGTCGATCCCCCCATCATGCGCCAGATCCGCGCCGCCTACTACGCCAGCGTCAATCACATCAGCGACCAGTTCGCCCGCATCCTGGCGCAGATTCCACGCAACACCGTGGTCGTCTTCTGCTCCGACCATGGTGAAATGCTCGGCGACCACCAGTGGCTGCGCAAACGCACGCCCTGGGAGCCGTCGGCGCACATTCCCCTGCTGATGAAATTCCCCGAGCCCCTGGGCGTTCCCCAGCAACGCGCCATCGACCACCCGGTGGAGCTGATGGACCTCATGCCCACCCTGCTGGCGGCCGCCGGCTGCGCCATCCCCGACACCGTGCAGGGCCAGAACCTGCTCCCGCTGCTGCGCGGCGAGCGCGACGACTGGCGCCCCTGGGTCCATGGCGAATGCTCCGACGTGCCCACCCTGCCCGGCGGCATGCAATACCTCACCGACGGCAAAACCAAATACGTCTGGTTGCCCGCCCGCGGCGAAGAGCAGTTCTTCGATCTGCAAGCCGACCCGCAGGAAATGCACAACCGCGCGGGGGATGCCGACTGCCAGCCGGCGGTGCAGACCTGGCGGCAGCGGCTCGTTGCGCAACTGACGGGACGCCCCGAAGGCTTTGTGCAGGATGGCAAGCTGGCGCAGTTGGCGGGATCGACAACTGCCTGTCTGCTGGACCAATAGCCAACGCGGGCAGGTCAGACCAACGCACACCAGGCGTCGCCACCACCGTGCAGGTCCCGGCCCAGACGCCAGATTTTCCCCGCCATCCGCACCGTCAGTTCCATGCGTGTCTGAGCTGTGGTCGTGCTGTCCACCAGTTCGACGGACGCCCGGCCGCACGTCACCACCGACCACTGGCAATCCATCCCCGGCAGCCACTGACAGCACAGCATGGTGCGCGGCATGCGCGCCTGATACTCATGCGCCCGCCAGCCGGCTTCCAGCAGCAATTCCCCCGGCGTCAACACGCTGACGCCCACCTCCGCCCCATCGCCAACTGCAGTGACTGCCTGCCGCCGCGTCGGATGCAGCATGACCTCACCGGGCGCGAAGCCGAAGCGCACCCGGCGCACCCCGGCCGCGTCGCCCAACGCTTCGTCGCAGCACACGAAGGCTGCGTCGCCCAGCCGCCAGACTGACCGCCGATGCTGCAGTTGCGGATACGCCTGATTGGCGAGCACCACGCAATCCCAGCCGGTCGTGCTGCGCCACAGCAGGGTGGAGCCGGCGACGGCGCTGTCCTGATCATCCAGCGTCAGCGTGGAATGCACGCAGGTCCGCCGATGCTCGGTGCGCAGCGGCGTATCCTCGCCATAGGTGTAAAACCCCGGGTCCGACAACGGCCAGTGTCGGCGCCAGTGCAGTTCCAATGTGCCGTTGTCCGGCTCGTCGTGGAAATTGATCGGCCCCGGTGGATTGTGCAGCGCCAGAAACGGGCCAGCGCCAGGACTGCTCCCCCGCAGGATGAACAGCCCGCCCTGGGGAAACCCGCGCGAGCAGCGCTCGACCGCATGATTCGCCACCCCCGCGTCATCCCAGCGCTGCGCCAGGTCCGGCCGATCGAACAGCCGCGCCGCCCGTTGCATCATCTGGCATAGTTGCGCCCCCACGCGGTGCGCCTCCGCCGCGTCGCTGGTGGAACGCTTGCTGTCGCCGAAGTCCGGCGTTTCCCCGCTGGGCGCCAGACATGCATCCACCACTTCCACCATCGCCAATGCACGATCACGAACGGCGCTGGGCAACGGGAGTCCGGCATCCACGGCCCGCCCCAGCACCCGCAGCGCGCCGTTGGTCACATTCTGGTGATAGCTGGGCGCCCATTCCGTCTGCACCCCGTCAGAGGTGGTCTGCGCCAGCAGGCTTTCCCCCATGCGCCCGACCGCCAGTTCCAGCCAGCGGCGATGATCCGCAAAGCACGGCAGCGCCGCGGCGAGCTGCGACAAGCCGTCCTGTTCACTCATGGTCATGTTGTGCGCCAGGTGCGGGCGCGGGCAATCCGCCATCAGATGCGCGTGGTCATACAACCCCGCCAGCAGTTGGCGCAGGAAGGCGTCGGTGCAACAGGGGCTGCCCAGAAAAACGGGCAAGGCGTACAGCAGCGCCTGGGCGCGGCGCACCGCCGAGAGGTCCATCCACCCCCAGCGGCGCGGGCTGCGGTGGTCCGGGAAATTGAAGTCGGCGTCGGTCAGGGGATGGGCTTCCAGAAAGCTGCCCACCAGCCGAACGAAGCACTGGGCATAGCGCTCATCCTGCGTGCGGTGATAGACCCGCGCCAGCGGACGCAGGAACGCCATGCGCACCAGGTAGACCGGCGCCCGGCCCGGCGCGTTGGGCTCAATGCTCCAATCCATCGGCGTGGGATATTGATTGACGCCCGAGCGCGGCAGGAGGATGCGGTATTCCAGCAGATCATCCGCCACCGCTTGATCGGTGGGATGGGCGGGGTCATGCTGCTCGTCAAAGGGCAGGTGGGCGCTCAGGCACTGCCGCAGCGCGGCGAGGTCGAGCGGGTTGCCGCGACAGCTCCAGCCACAGGCGGACAGGTCGAGCACGGTTTCGAGCTGATCCGGCGGGAGACTGGTCAGCCCCGGCCGCGCGGGCGTGAGCTGGGCGGGCGCGGGGGAAGTCAGCGTCATGGCGGCGATCCGCGGACGGGGGGAAGGGGCAGCTTACCAGCCGGCGCGGGAATCGTGATTGACGCCCCAGTGTTTGTAGCCGCGGATGGTGTTTTCGCCCTTCGGCGTGTTGTTGGGATCGGCGATCATGCCGTCGCGGGAGCCATAACTGAAGTTTTCGACGTGGCCGTCCAGGTGGAGGATGTTGACGGAAAAGGGATGGCGTTCGAAGTTGATTTTGACATAGCCGGTGTTGGCGGTCACGGGATTGGCGCCCATCCACATTTTGGAGTCACCGGGATAGCCTTCGCCAATGATCCACAGGTCGGAGGGATAGATTTTGCGGGAGAGCTTGGGGATGGCGGTCTCGGCGGCCGAGCCGGTGGACCAGGTCTGGTCGTTGGTGGAGTTGCCGGAGAAGGCCACACCGTCGCGTCGGTGGGCATACCAGTTCAGGGCATAGCTGGTCCAGTAGTACTTGCCGGGCACGACGGTGCCGAAGTAGCCGTAGCCGACGGCGCCAACGGCGGCGGCATCAGGAACGGTGTTGACCATATTGGCGGGAACGCCGTTGAGATAGCGTTCGGACGGGCAGGCATGCACGGAATTGACGGCAGCGGTCAGGCCGCTGGAGTAATGGCGGGAGGCATGGGCTTCGAGCGAGCCGTACTTGTTGCCCATGTAGGTGCTCAGGATCAAGCCGAAGTTGTGATAGTTGGACCCGGTGGCCGCCGAGCGCCAGAGGGTGGGGACCATGTAGTCGTTGAAGTCGGTGCTGTAGGCGTGATAGGCGACGCCATAGCCCTTGAGGTTGGACTGACAGGCCGCCTTCTGTCCTGCCGCCCGGGCCTTGCCCAGCGCCGGCAGGAGGATGGAGATCAGCAGGCTGATGATGCTGATGACCACCAGCAGTTCGATCAGGGTAAATGCGCTGCGGCGGATCATGCTCGGCTCCTTGGCAAGCAAAGGAATTAACCCATCCTGAATTGTTGGCCCCATCCCCGCCGCTGGCTACCGCAATTCCACCACGGGTTACGAATTTTGGTCATTTGTTATAAAATCAGATCGCATGCCCACCGACCGTCAAGACGGCAAGCCTGACAACCCCTGGCGCTGGATCGCCGTGGACGTCGATCCGGACGTCCAGCGTTGCCGCCAGCTCACGGGCACCGGCAGCCGGGGCCGCGCCGGCGCCGCCACCCGCTTTGGCATCTGGTGCTGCACCGCCGGGCGGGGGACGCTGGAAGTGCTGGGGCAGACGCGGGCGATGTCGCCGGGGCAGACTTTGCTGCTGCCGGCGGGCGTGCCGGCGCGGCTGGTGTCGGACGAACGCAAACCGTGGGAAGCAGTGCGGGTGGAGTTCGACCTGCTGGTCTTCGGCAAGCCGATCCTGCATGCCGCGCGCTACGTCAACCCGACGGAGCTGACTCTGGAGCTGCCCAGCGTGCCGGGCTTGTGCCTGTTCGCCGAGACGGACACCCTCGCCGCCGCCGAGCGGCTGGTGCGCGCCCCCCGGCGTTACGCCGACCACGACACGGTGCTGCTGGAGCTGGCGCTGGGGGTGTGGCGACTGGTGCATCTGCTGCGGTTCTTCTTCATCAAGCTCCGCCGGCTGGAGCCGACGCAGCGCCCGCTCATGCAGACGGCGGCGGTGTACATCTACGAGCACAGCAAACGCCCGGACCTGCGGCTGGCGGAAATCGCCCGGCATGTGGACGTCAGCGTGCCCACGCTCACACGGCAGTTCCGGGCGTACTTCGGCACCAGCGTCAAGCAGTTCATCATTCAGCAGCGGCTGCGCACCGCGTGTCGTCTGCTGCGTAATCCGGATTTTCGCGTGCATGAAGTGGCGGCATGGGCGGGCTTCCGCTCGGCGGCGCAGTTCTGCAGCAGCTTTCGCGCCCAGCACGGCATGACGCCCGGGGCATACCGCCGCGATCACCTGGGGCCGGACGGCGCGCCGCTGGATCTGCAGGAGTAGCGGCGTCGTCGTCGGGCGTGCGTGTGGCGGCGCGCTGTTTTTTCTTAACGAGCCGGAAGCGTCAGCGACGGGCGCAGCGCACTGCCACCCAATATTCTGCGGCAAAACCAGCACGCCTGGGCGACCAGACGCCCTGCCCGTCGCTTACGCTTCCGGCTCGTTGGGGGGCAAGGCGCATGGTCGCCCCGACGCCAGGGTGTTGCCGTGGAACCTCTGGTGGCAGTGCGCTGCGCCCGTCGCTTACGCTTCCGGCTCGTTGGGGGCAGGGCGCATGGTCGCCCCGGCGCCAGGGTGTTGCCGTGGAACCTCTGGCGGCAGTGCGCTGCGCCCGTCGCTTACGCTTCCGGCTCGTTGGGGGGCAAGGCGCTTGGTCGCCCCGACGCCAGGGTGTTGCCGTGGAACCTCTGGCGGCAGTGCGCTGCGCCCGTCGCTTACGCTTCCGGCTCGTTGGGGGGCAAGGCGCTTGGTCGCCCCGGCGCCAGGGTGTTGTCGTGGAACCTCTGGTGGCAGTGCGCTGCGCCCGTCGCTTACGCTTCCGGCTCGTCATGCAGCGTGGCGCGTTGCTGCCCCAGGCGCAGCCGGCGGGGATCGCCCAGCCGAGACGCCAGCGTCGCGGCATCGCGCTGGCCGTGTTGCAGCAGCCAGTCGATTTCATCGCTGAGGGTGACGCCGAAGATGCCCGGATCGTCGGCGCTGATGGTCAGCGGCACGTCGTGGTCCAGGAAGCGCCAGACGGGATGATCCGCGGGGCGCGGCACGCCGCCGATGCGCAGGTTGCTGGTGGGACAGCTCTCGATGGCGACGCTCAGCCTAGTGAGCTGATCGAGCACGAAGCGCTGCCGGTGGCGCAGTTGCTCACAGCGCTGGTCGTCATACGGGCGGGTGATGATTTCATCAGCAGCGCGCGACGCCAACTCCCGCAGTTCCCTCGCCAGCGTTTCAGGTTGCGGTCGCACGCCCGCGGCGCGCAGCTCCGGCTGCCAGCGGCGGTCGTACGCCAGTTGGGCGCGGCGTTCAGCGACGGTTTCCTGCTCGTGCGCCCCCGGCCGGCGGGCAAGCGCGACGGCCGGGTCCATCCCCAGGGCAATGGCGTGGCCCAGCCGCTTGGCGCCCAGCAGCGCCGCTTCATGGCACCAGCGGATGGCGCTCTCCAGCGATTTGTCGAAAAACGACTCGCCCACGTGGTACACCACCTCCAGCGCGCGGACGGGATGCTGGGCGTTGTAACTGGCGAGGTCGGCAAAAAAGCCGGCGAGCTGGGCGGGCGGATGACCTTCCTCCACATGGCAGAAGTCCAGCCCGACGATGGTGTCCATCAGTTCGGGTTGTTCATCGAGCAGATCGACCACCCAACCCATCTGCTGCCGGGCGCGGTCGCGGGCGAGGCTGATGATGTACCGGCGCGGCTGCCCCGGCGTGCTGGCGCTGCGGATCGCGCGGGCATACGCCCCATGCGCAGCGCGGAAGCTGGCTGCCGGCTCATCGCGCCCGAGCATGCAGCGGTACTCCACCAGCGCCAGGCCGGCGTCGCGCGTCAGCATCAGCTCCATGAACCACTGATTGTCGCCCCGCTTCTCCCGGCGATGCCGCAGCACGCAGATGAGCAGATCGAACTTGGCCTGGAACTTGCCGAAGTCGCCCGCGTCGGCGGCGCCCACGGTCGCCAGCTCCGCCAACTCATCAAGGGCGGACTGCTCCCCCGCCAGGGCGCGGCGGAGCAACGGGCGCGGGTCGAGCGTCTGACCAAACGCGCGCTGGAAACCCTCCGCAAACGACGTGAAATCCACGTCCTCCACGCAGTCGCGCACCAGTTCCAGCAGCTCACGCCAGCCCAGACAGCCGCCGGTATGGACATGCAGTTCGCAGGTGCGATTGAGCCGCAGCGGATCGTCAGGATTCATGGGCATGGCGAGGTCTGAACCGCGGGCCAACGCAAGTTCACATTGCCCCCGGCGAGTCGCCGGGGGCTAAATGGTTGGCGTGCCGTTAGCTGATGCTGATGGTCGGTTGAATGTACGCGCCGCTCATCGCCTTGACGCTGATCTGGCCCGCCAGGTTGTTGACCACGCGGGTCAGTTCGCTGGCGAGCTGGCTGTCGTCGTTGAAGTTGGCGCTGGGGTTGCCGGCGTCGCTGTTGGCGCGCAGGCGCATGTTGATCGGCACCGCGCCCAGGAACGGCACGCCCATCTGGTGCGCCATGGACTCCGCCCCGCCGCGCCCGAAGATGTCGTATTCCTTGCCGTCGTCGCCGATGAAGTAGCTCATGTTCTCGACGATGCCCAGCACTTCGATGTTCAGTTGCTGGAACATGCGCACCGCCCGGCGGGCATCATCCTGGGCGACCTTCTGGGGCGTGCAGACCACCACCGCGCCGGTCAGCGGGAGAATCTGGCTCATGGTCAGCGGCACGTCGCCGGTGCCCGGGGGCAGGTCGATGATCAGGTAATCCAGCGGACCCCATTCGGTTTGCGTGGTGAGTTGGCGGAACGCGCCGTGCGCCATCGGGCCGCGCCAGATCAACGGCTTGTCTTCCTCGACGAGCTTGCCGATGGTCATGGCGCGGATGCCGTGGACAGCAAAGGGGACGATCATATTGCCGCCGGCGGTGCGGACTTCGAGGTCATCGAGTCCCAGCAGGGTCGGCAGCGAGGGCCCGTAGATGTCGCCGTCGAGCAGGCCGACGGTTGCACCCGCCCGCGCCAGGCCGACCGCGACGTTCACCGCCACGGTGCTCTTGCCCACGCCGCCTTTGCCCGCCCCGATGGCGATGATGTGCTTCACGTCCGGCAGCGGGTTGTTCTCGGCGGCGCGCTGCTGGGGCGACACCGGCACCCTGGCGGTGAAGGTGACTTCCACCTGTTCGACGCCGCTGAGCTTGAGCACCGCGGCGCGGACATCCTGCTCGATCTGACTCTTGAGCGGACAGGCGGGTGTGGTCAGCTCCACCCCCACGGAAACCGTGGCGCGATCCACGGTGATGTCCTTGATCATGTTGAGCGTGACCAGGTCTTTGTGCAGTTCCGGGTCGTTGACCTGACGCAACTGGTCGCGGACCTGATCAATCGTGACAGCCATGAGATTGCCCTTCCATGCAATTCGTACCAGAATGGTGCTGTATGGTAAGCACCGTTCGACAAAGGTCCAGCGGCGGGAGCGCAAAGTTTGCAGTTTAGCGACCGACGTGCAATAGCGGGGGCCGACGCCCCGTTGAGCCGGCATGATTCGTGAAGGTCACGAATCCCCGAAAGCAAGCAAACCCATCATCCTGAACTGGAGACGGAACATGAACTTCAAGCTCTGGCAACACACCTGCACGACAGCCCTGACGGCCGCGGTGCTCACCCTTGGCGGCACGATGGCAATGGCGGAAGATTCCCCGTTGGCGGGCCCCGAAGCCGGCGCTCCGACCACGCAGCCGAGCAAGGGCATGGACGGCAAAGGCCATGGCCCGCGCGGGGACCGTCCCGAGCCGCTGCAGCAGTTGCTCAAGGGCATCGAGCTGACGGCGGAGCAGAAGACCAAGATCGAAGCCATTCGCCAGAGCGCCATGGCGGAGATGAAGAAGTTCCACGAAGCCCACAAGGCCGAGATCGAGAAGCTGCGGGATGAAACCAAGGCGGCGATGGAAGCCAAGGATCGCGAGAAGATGCAACAGCTGCGCGAACAGCGCGAGAAGCTCTTCGCCGACGCCCCGCGTCCGTTGCAGGCGGCCCAGGACATCCGCGCGGTGCTGACGGAAGAGCAGGCCAAGCAGTTCGACGCCAACCTCGCCGAGGCGAAGAAACGGATGGAAGAACATCGGGCGGGCAAAGGTCCGCGTCCCGAAGGCAAGGACGGCAAAGGCCCGCGCCCCGAAGGCAAGCACAAGGGTCCCAAGCCCGGCGCCGATCAGGAAAACAGCGGCCAGATCGACATGTGACCCTCCAGCCGACGGCGGACCGAACGACCGACGGTCGGCATGAAACCTGATTTCCTCCAAGGCCCCCCAGCCGGATACCCCGCCGGCTGGGGGATTTTTTTATGGCGCGGCAACGGCGGAGCGGTTCAACCAACCCCATCAGCCGCCTGCGCCAAAGTCCATCTTCCGGGATCAGATCGAGCCAACGTCCGGCTCGCCGACGTTGACCTGGAAATCGTTGACGGCAAAGGATTCCTCGGCCGTGTCCAGATTCAGGAGCTTCATGATGCTGCCTTCCACCAGGCGGCTGAGGCTGCCGATCTGCCGCGCCGCCAGGCCGAACGGATTGCCATCGTTGAGCGTCTCGACCAGGCGCAGCGTGGCGCTGCCGATGTTGTACGCCGCGATCGCCGAGTTCACCAGATTGGGCTGCACACCCACCCGGGTGAGGGTCAGCGAATCAATGCTGGCGTGCGGGTTGATGAAGTCGTCGGCATCGGGGTTCACGCCCATGTGATTGGCGGCCATGCCGGCGTACAGGGCGCTGTCTTCCAGCGAAGCGGCGCGCACCGTGCCGAGGCGTTGCCCGGCGCGGATGATGGTGTTCGCGATCCCGCCGGCGATGGTGAGCTTGTCCAGGTTGAGCGACTGATCGGTGTCTTCGATGACGACATTCGCCAGCGTCGCGGCGGTGAGGGAGCCGACCTTACCGTTGAGGGTCCAGAGCGACTCGTCGCCCAGTTCGCCGCCCAGTTGATTGCGGATGGCTGCGCGCTGGAGCACCTGCGCATTGGCCGCCAGTTCCGCGCCCACGAGCAGCACATCGGCCGCCATGTCGCCGAACACCGCCAATTGCTCGATCTGATTGGCGATCAGACTGCCCGCCAGCCAGTTGCCGGTGTACAGTCGTTTGATCAGGCCATCGACGCTGATATTGGCTTCGATGATGTCGTCGAGCGAGAGAGACGCGACCTGTGCGGCGGTTGTCGCAACCACTTCGAGGATGAAGTTTTGCACGTCGCCAAAGCGCTGGGAGATGCGATTCACACTGCCGGTGATGAACCATCCACCCGACAGCGAGCCGCCGATGGTTGCCGTACCCAGGTTGAATGTGCTTTCATCCTCGCCACCCAGTCCCAGATCCATCCATACATCACCGCGGGAGTAGAAGGAGGTCAGACGACTGGCATTGATGTGTCCGCCGTCCCACCCCCGCACATTGACGCTGCCGACCTTGCCATTGGTTTCGACATAGGTTTCGTGGGTCAGGCCCAGGTTGAGGGTGGAGATATCGCCAGCGGTGAACAGGAACCAGTTGCGGGCGGCCCGGGTGATGATGCTGCCCACCGCGCCAGCGATGTTCCAGTTGCCGGCGACCGCGCCATTGAGCAGCCGGGCGCTCTTGAGCACGGTGGCGTTGGACTCGAAGCCGGTGAGCGTCAGGTCCATGCTCAGCGGGCCGCGGGAGATGAGGGCGTTGAGGGAGCGGGCAACGAGAACGCCTTGCGCCCAGCCGTAGAAATTGGCGCGATTGAGGTCGCCGGCGATGAAGATGTCGGCGCGTTTGATCGGGGCGAGGTTGAGCGTGCCGACCGAGCCGGTGATGTTCGCCAGGAAATCGAGCACATTGCCCTTGACGGTCAGCGTGGTGACGGAGCCGACGATGTTGAGCTCGGCTTCGGTGATGGAGGCGAAGGTCAGCGTGGTGACGCCGGCGGCGGCATTGAGCTGGAAGCCGTCGGTGTCGCCCTGGATGGTCAGCGTGTTGATGCCGCCGGCGAGGGTCATCATGCTGTCGAACACAGCGCCGGCGATGGTGCCCTTGTTGATCGACGTGCCGCCGGCGGTGGTCAGCAGCAGTTGCGCGCCGAAATCGCCGTTGATAGTCAGCGTGTCGATACGGGCGGCCTGGATGAGGTTGTCGGCCTCGCTCTCGATGCCGCGGGTCCAACTGCTCGCCTGCAGCAGCTTGAGCGTGGCGCCGGTGGTCAGCGTGGTGTCCACGACATGGCCCAGCACGACGGTCAGCAGATCGGCCGCGGAGCCGCCCAGTTCGATCAGGTGATCGTCGGCAACATCGCCCAGACGCAGTTCGGTGATGACGGTGTCGCCCGCCAGCACGTCGCCGCCGAGGTCGGTGGTGGCGGCATTGAGCCTGCCGAATGCCGGGCCGGTGAAAACGATGTCATCGAGATCGATGCGCCCATTGCCGCCGGAGAGCGCGGTGAGGGTCAGGCCGGAGCTGCTGGTGGTGTCGTCGATGAGCAGGTCGATGCCGCCTTCGCCGTCTTCGATGAAGCGCGCCACGCCAGGGCGGGTCCAGACCGCGCGGAACTGCGTGCCGTCGGCATCGGTGAGGGTGATGACGGTGTCCTGCCCCGCTCCGACGTTGCCGAGCAGTTTGCGGAAGAGCAGCGACTGCTCGTCGACGTCGGTGTTGTTGTTTTCATCCTGCTCGGCGACGGCATCGGGCTGATCGACGCGGGCGATGAGCTGGTAGGAGCCGGTCGTCAGCGTGGTGGGCGGGGTGACGTCGATGGCAGCGCTGACATGGTTGCCGGCACTGAGGCTGGCGAGCGACACGAGCTGGGAGCCGATGAGCGTATCGTTGCCATCGAGCGCGCCATCGCTGGAGAGGAAGATTTCCACCAGCACGTTGCCGGTGGCGTCGGCGCCCTGGGTGTTGTGAATTTCGACGTCCACCGTCGCGGCATCGCCCAGCAGCGGGTCGGCCGCGAAGGTGTCGCCGACGATCTGCACCTGCAGGTCCGGCAGCGAGGCGACGGTCAGCTCATAGGCGGGCACGACATCGGTGCCGTTGCCGATGACCTGCACCCAGTACTGGCCGGCGGGAAGGTTGCCGGTGATCTGGGCGAGTCCCGCGCCGGTTTGGGTGTCGACCTGCGTCCCCAGGCTGTTGGGGCCGTAGAGCGTGACGGTTAAGTCCTCGCCGCCGTCGGAAGCGGCCTGGATGGTGAAGAACTCGCCGGCAGCCAGCGTGAAGGTTGCCCAGTCCTCGTCGGCAGGCGCATGCAGCGAGTGGTGCTGCGGCGTGCCGTCGGTGCTGATGGGGCTGGCGAAGATGGCGAGATTGTCGTCGCCGCCGGTGCTGCCATCGAAGCTGTCGTTGATGGTCAGCAGGCCCGCGTGATCGTAGTCGGCGCTGTTGCCCACCACGTCGGTGGCGCTGAGGTTGATGTGATATCGGCCATCGGGCAGCACGAAGGGGAACAGGCTCAGGTCCAGCGACCACGTGCCGGCAATGACCAGGGCGTCGAACGGATTGCCGCCGTCGTTCACCGCCGCGCCGGTGTCGACATTGACCAGCGTGACCTGCACCTGGCCGGCGTAATCGCTGAGGCTGCCGGTGAGGGTGGGGTTGCTGTCGGTGGTGGTCAGATCGTCGGCGTCGGCGGTGGGCGCCGTGCTGTCGATGATGAGCGTGCCGGAGAAGTTGCCGCCCGGCTCATTGTCGAAATCGCCGTCGAGCGCGTTGCCCGCCGCGTCGGTGATGGTGGCGTTGCCCAGCAGCGTCAGACGGTAATGCCCGTCGCCGGTGTTGATGGCGGAAGGGTTCAGATGCAGCGTGGCCTGCGAGCCGGCCAGGTCGATGCTGGTGATGAAGCTGACCAGCTGCACATCATCATCGCCCTGGTCGAAGGTGTTGTCGGCGCCGGCAAACTGAAGCTGGTAGTTGGACGGGTCCTGCACGGAGGCGGCGTCCATGGCATTGGCGTCAAGGAAGGTGATGATGATTTCGGTGGGCGGCTGGACGGTCTGACCATCGCCGGGGATGACTTCGTATACAACCGGGCCGGTGGTGTCGAGTTCGTAGGTGGTGGCGGCACTGGCGTGGGCGCCGCTGTCGAGATCGACATTGAGCTGCACCGAGTAGTTGCCTTCGGGCAGCGGGTTGGTGAGGGTGACGGACCAGGTGGGCGTGGCGGATTCGATGTTGACAAACGCCGCCAGCGGGCCGGCGACGACATTGCTGGTGTCGGTGTTGATCAGCGTGACGAACACCTGAGCGGTTTCCAGGTCGAGATTGCCCGAGCTGTCCACCAGCGTGCCCGAGAAGGTGGGCAGCGTTTCATTGCTCAGCAGGTTGAGCTGATCGATGGTGATTTCGAGCTGCGCCTGGTTGCCGAAGTCGACATCGGTGACATCCTGAAAGTCGGCCACGGTGACGTCGTGGAACCCCGCCAGCGGCGTGGTCTGCACCCAGCCGAGCTGGTTCACTTCATACACGTGGTAATCGCCGGGCGTGAGATTGGCAAAGGTGTAGCTGCCGTCGGAGCCCGTGGTGGTCTGGGGGTCTTCGGGATCGAGATCGCCGTCGAGGTTGAGGTCCAGGAAGATGGTCCAGCCTTGCAGGCCGTCTTCGCCTTCATCCTGTTCGCCATCGCCGTCGACATCGTTGAACTTGACGCCGCTGATGGAGCCGAGGGGTTCGGCCTGGATGCCGAAGTCGATGTTCTCGATGGTTTGGCCGCGTTCGACGTCGAAGCTGAGGAAACCCGGGGGGAAGGACTCGCCGGGGTTGTTGGAGAGGTCCACGCGGAACTGGACATTGCCGACCGTGGTGAACGCGATGATCGCCGAGAAGCTGCCTTCGGAATCGGTGATGAAGGTGGGCTCGTACTCATCGAGAATGCCGTTGGTGTTGGCGTCGAAGTAGACGGTGTAGCCGGCGAGGCCGTTTTCGCCTTCTTCCGGGTGGCCGCCGCTGCTGTTGAGATCGCTGAAGACGGAGCCGAAGAAGTTCACGGGGACGGGATCGCCCACGGCATCGAGGTCCACGAGGATGAGGTCCTCAGGATCGCTGCCCATTTCGGTGAGCTGCGGCGCGCCGAACAGCCCGCCGCCCTGGTTGAAGAGGATGCTCACGCCATCGGGATCGGGGACGTTGCGATTGGTGACGGCGATGTCGGGCAGGTGGTCGCCGTTGAGGTCGCCGATCTGCACGGCCGTGGGTTTGGTGCCGGCGCCGTACAGGGCGGGAGAGTTGAAATCGCCGCCGCCGTTGGCGATGAAGACCGCCACCTGATTGGTGTTCTGCAAGGTGGTGACCACATCGGGCAGGTCGTCGCCGTTGACATCGCCGACGGTCATGCGGGTCATGTCCAGGCCATGCACCGCGCTGTTGGGCAGACCGAAGCCGCCGTTGCCGTCGCCATAGTGCCAGGTGAAAAGCTGGTCGGTCTGGTTGAGGTAAATGATGTCGAGGAAGGTGTCGCCGTCGAGGTCGATGAAGAAGCCGTCGCGTGCCCCTTCGCCGGTGTCGAGGTACTGATCAAAGCTGAAGCCGGCCGCGCCGTCGCCGGTGAACAGGCTCAGGGTGAAGTCGTCGGCATTGAGCACGCCCAGGTCGAGGAGGTCATCGCCGTCGTAATCGCCGACGAAAATGCTGCTGGGACCGGCGCCCACATCGAAGGTGGAGTCCGCGCCAAGGAAGAAAGCGCCGGTGTCCACGCCCCGGCCCAGGAAAATGCTGACCGAGCCGTCGTTCTGGTTGAGCACGGCGGCGTCGTCGAGCCCGTCGCCGTTGAAATCGCCCACGGCGATGTCGACCGGCTTGTTGCCGCCGGCGGCGACCGGGGCGTTGCCGGTGAGCATGGAGATGCCGCCGCTGAGGGCGCCCGCGTCGTTGCGGTAGAGGTGGATGCCGCTGCCGTTGAGGTTGCCGGCGATGACGTCCTGATCGCCGTCGCCGTCGAAGTCGCCGTGCGCCAAGGGCCCCAGAATAATCGTGGCATTGGCTTCATTGACGAGATCAACGGCGCCAAACGTGCCATTGCCATGGTTGTGGGTGTAGGCGATGTGGGTGGGACTGTCGGTGTTGGAGGTGACCAGGTCCAGCGGGCTGTCGCCGGGGGGCAGTATGTTGGCGAAGTTCTGATGGGTGAGGGTTTCGCCGGGGGTGAGGAACTCGACGACATAGGCGCCGGTGAGGTTGAGCAGAAACAGGTCCGGCGCGCTGTTGGTGTCGTTGTCGATCAGGTCGGTGGCGTCGGTGCTGAAGAAGCCGCCTTCGCCAAAGCCGGTCATGGCGAAGGCATAGGGCGCGCCATTGGAGAGCGAGAAATCGGGCTGGCGGTTGACCAGATCGGTTTCCTCATCCTCCAGGAAGCGGAAGAACAGGTCGGTGCGATTGTTGTTGTCCTGGCCCGCAAAATCCAGTTGATTGGTGTTGCTCAGGAAGCCGACGACCTCGCCCGAGTCATTGAGTTTGGCGTTGTTGATGTGGGACTGGACCTGCCGGCCGTCATCGCCGATGGTGGCGCGGAAGGTGGTATGGCTGTTGCGGTCGCGGACGAAGAAGTCGCGGACGTTGTTGGTGTCGCCGGTGACCAGGTTGGTGGCGTGGGAGAGGAAACCGACGCGGCTGCCGTCGTAGCTGATTGAAGGCAGCGCGGCGAGGGAGTCGCCCAGCGTGCCGTTGAAGCCGCTGGCGCGATCGACGATCTCCAGGGTGTTGCCCTGGCGGTCGTACACGTAAATATGCGTGCCGTTGGCGAAAGTGCCCGCCAGCGAACCGGAGCCGGAGGCGAAGGCGATGGTCATCCCGTCGCCGGAGATGACCGCTTCGGAGCTGTCATTGCTGCTCTGGACGTTGCCCGCCGATTTGCTGATGAGGGTGAGGGTGTCGTTGGCGACGTCGTAGAGGAACACGTCGCGGGCGGTGTTGGTGTCGCTGGCGACCAGATCGTCAGCGAGCGAGTCGAAGACCACGAACATGCCGTCGCCGCTGATGGAGGGGCGCAGGCTGTCGCCGTTGCCGCCCTCGCCATTGCTGTTGCGGGAGATCAGGCGGGTTTCGCCGGTCTGCAGGTCATGGAGGAAAATGTTGTAGGTGCTGGCGGTGACGGTGTCGTCGGTCAGCGTGGTGGCGGTGGTGGCGAACACGGCATACCGGCCGTCGTCGCTGATGTCCGCCATCTGACTGAAGGCATCACTCTCTGCGCCATTGGTGTGCACGCTGACGCGCGTGGTGGTGTCCAGCAGCACGTCGTACACGAAGATGTCCTGTTCCCCGTTGGTGTCGCCGGGGACCAGATTGGTGGCGGTGGATTCATAGATGACGAAGCGGCCGTCCATGCTCGCCATCGGGTTGCTGGTGAAGCCATCGGTCTGATCGCCGTTGCTCTGATGATTGATGAGCGTGTAGCCGGCGGCGGCGGGGATGCGGTCGGGCGCCGCCTGCACGAAGCCGTCGGGCACTTGCTGGCGCAGGTCGAAATCGAACGGCGGCACGCCGGTGAGTTCATAATCGCCGTTGGCGTCGGTGACAGCGAAAATTTCGCTGGGATCCAGCTGGCCGTTGTAGTTGCTGTCGAGGAACACGGTGATGCCGGCCTGCCCCGCTTCGCCGGTGTCCTGAGCGCCGTTGTCGTTGCTGTCGATGAATACGCGCCCGCTGACGGTGCCCAGGTCAGGTTGGAAGCCGAAGTCGTGGCCGGCGGTGACGTCGCCGGCGTCGACCGTCACCGGCTGTTCGCCCGAGAGCGGCGCGGTGCGGGTCCAGTTGGTTTGATCCTCGACGCGCACGGTGTAGACGCCGGCGGCGACGAACGCGAACAGGTAATGCCCGTTGTGATCCGTGACGGCAAACGGTTCCTCGCTGTCGCGCTGATCGTTGGCGTTGGTGTCAAGGTAGACGAAGAAGCCTTCCCAGCCGCGGTCGATGCCGTCGAACGTGGCGTTGCCGTTGACGTCGGCGAACACCGTGCCTTCGATGTAGCCGGTGGTCGGCGCGCCGAACACTGCCAGCGCCGAATCCTGGGTGCCGCCCTGCGGGTCCAGCGCAAAGACCGGCGTTCCGGGGTCGAAGTCCACCGTGCCGCCGAACTGCACGCCCGTATGCACCCGGTCGCCGCCGGTGGGATCGCCCGCCAGCGTGCGCAGGTCGTCCTGTCCCGCGCCACCTACCGTAAAGCCGTCGTTGAGCGCGCCGGTGCTGGTGTTCAGCCGCAGCACGAAGCCGTCGCCGCCGCCCGCCGAGGTGGCGTTGCTGGTGGCGGCGCTGGGGTCGAGGTCCATCGTGCCCGTGAAGTAGCCGCCCACCAGCACCGTGTTGGGCGCGCTGCTCAGAGGATCAAGCACAATCGCCCGGCCCTCACCGCCGGAGGAGCCCAGCCCCGCGCCCCAGCGGAAGTTGCCCGTGCTGTCATAGCTGGCGACCAGCGGCTTGGAGGTAAAGCCAAAACCGCCCGTGGAGGAGGAGCCCGCTCCGGGATCAAGATCGAACGCGGAACTGTACGTGCCGGTGACGTAGACATTGCCCGTCGCATCGACCGCCACGGCGCTGAAGGACTCGTTGCCGGTGCCGCCCAGCGTGATCAGCTGCGTGGGGCTGAAGCTGGTGTCGGTGCGCAGCAGGAAGACGTCATTGAAGCCGGCGGACGCATTGTTGTTGACCGTCGCCAGGGTGGGATCCAGATCGGCGGAGCCCTGAAAGACGCCGACGAACACCAGGTTGTCGTTGGCGTCATAGGCGACATCATTGAACGCGCTGGACGAATCGGAGCTGAGCGCGCCGACGCCGACGAAGTCGCCGGCACTGTCAAAGGTCACGGCAAAGCCATCAGTGGCGCTGCCGCTGTTGCCGCTGGTGCGATTTTCGATGCCTTCCCCGGGGGCGAAGTCCACGGTGCCGCGGAAGGTGCCCACGACGGTGACATTGCCGTTGCTGTCAACATCCATGCCCAGGGCGGCTTCGGACTGGATATTGCCGAAGGTCTGCACCCATTGCAGGTTGCCGCTCTGGTCATACAGGGCGACGAAGATGTCGGTGCCGCTGCCGGCGGCGGTGCGGTTGTCGACTTGGCCGGTCACGTCAAAATCGACGGTGCCGGAGAAGGTGCCCAGCACGTAGTAGTCGGTGTCATTGTGGATGGCGACCTCGGCGATGTAGGACGAGTCGCCGCCGTTGCCGGTGAGCGCGCCGAACCAGTTGAGCTGACCGGCGTCGGTGTAGCTGGCGAGATAGGCGCTGCTCTTGCCCAGCGAAGAATTCGCGCCATTGAAGGATGGGCCGGGGTCGAAGTCCACCAGTTGCTCAAAGGAGCCGCCGGCAAACACCTGACCGGTGCTGTCGACATCCAGTGATTCGACATACACCGCGCCATCGCTCTGCAGGGGGACCGCCCATTCCAGCCCCATGGGCGTGCCGGTCAGCAGGACGCGGGGTTCAAGCGCTTCGAGCGTGGGGCGCAGGGGCTGCGCTGCCGTCGCGCGGGTTTGTTGTCCCTGCCGCGCGCGTGCCCGCCGCACCCGCCGCTTCGCCTGCCGCACCATCCGACGCAACTGAGGCCACCCCATCTGCAACATGAGCACCATCTCCTCTGGCAAAACCATCTGCGGGCTGCGTCACCAAAGCGACTTCACCCGAATGGCGGAACGCTCCGCAATCGTCAGCACAAGAAATTCGTTTTGAACTTAGCGGGGGTTGAACGTCGCGGGCGCAGCGGAATGAGCTGCCTGCAGGTCGTGTCGGCACACCACCGTGCGCCTTTTGCCGACCGGCGGCCTCCGTTCCGCTGCGCTCTGACGCCAACCGTATCCCATTGGAGCCGGGGAGTTTACCCGAGGATCGCGCAGCAGGGCAATTCAATTCCAGATTTTGCACGGCGGGGGTCTGCCCAAACTTCCGGGGGCGGGTTAAGTTGTGCCGCGGAATCGCCTGGT